>DDUM01000054.1:160409-160615 GCA_002344795.1 Flammeovirgaceae bacterium UBA2338
ATTCAAGGATATATTAACCGCAAAGTCACGGAGGCGCAAAGGGTTAGGTAGCACTAGTTCACCCCACATCAAAATCTTAGTGTCCTGGTGCCTTGGCGGCAAATTAAATGATTGGGTTTATTTTTTTTATTGTAGAGTCATAAAGAAATTCTATTTTTCTACACCACATCCAAACTTTGCGCCTTAGCGCCTTGGCGGTAAAATTC
>DDUM01000010.1 GCA_002344795.1 Flammeovirgaceae bacterium UBA2338
GGTGGAGGATTTTCCGTGGTTCCACTGGGTCCGTTTGACGAAGTATTTACCAACAGTGGGATCTATCGGGTTCGGCTCATCATCAGGGATAATATCACCTCTTGCGAAACCATCGATGAGGTTGAGGTGCGTGTGTACGAAAACCCGGTTCCGCAATTCTCGGCAACAAGGGTTTGTGAGGGTGACGATACAAGTTTTAATGAATCCTCAACTTTAAATGCCATTAATGGAGAGGCAATTGTTTTATGGGAGTGGGACTTTGATTACGATGGGGTTACGTTTACCAAAGACCCTGCGTTCGACAACCAAACCTCTTTCACCCGAAATTTAGGACTGGCCAATACCTATCAGGTAGCCCTTCAGGTGACCACCGATCAAATTGGCTGTAGTGATTTGTTAGTAATTCCGGTGATTGTCGATCCTGTTCCAAATGCCTCCATCACGCCTGATGTACTGTCAGGGTGCAGTGTGCTTACGGTGACATTCGCCAATAATTCGGTAGGAGGCCAGCCGGATGCGATTGACCGGTTTGAGTGGGAAGTAGATGAAAAACTGGGCTCGGGCTTTCAACTGGTGGCAACACAAGATCCATTGGATCCCGGATTTACACCTTTCTACATCCACAATTTTGTAAACACCACAATGGCAAACCGACAATTCGATATGCGAATGCGTACGGTAACTGTTAATGGTTGCGATCGCGTTTCAGCCATCTCCACAATCACTGTTTTTCCAGGAACGGAATCCGGATTTATATCCACTAATTATTCTCCGTTCAATGATAATTGCTCTCCCCAATCGGTCAACTTCGCGGTGGATGCGCTTACGCAGTCTTTAGGTCCAACCGATTACAGATGGCGTGTCAGCGATACCGGAGGAATCATTTCTGAAACAAGCACCGGAATAACACCTGCCTTTAGCTACAACTTTGTAAACAATACGCAGTCCATTAAGGATTACTTCATCACACTGATTACAACATTGCCATCGGGTTGCTTTGGCGATTCTACCCGAACCATTCGCATCAGCCCCAACCCAACTTCAAATTTTGATATCGATACGCTGCAATTCGACTGCGAACTGATGCGCCTGCAACTTGAGGCCAATCAAAAGGGGTTAGCCAACTACCATTGGACGGTGCGCGAAAATGGAATTGTTGTCTCTGATATCAATAGCATCAATGACGAGTTGAACTACGTACTCAGCAGACCTGCATTTGGATCGGCTGATGTTACGGTTCAGTTTAATCTGGAAACAAGAAATTTTGCCAATTGCACCAGCCCCGTCAGCTCCGATGTAGTGGTAATACCTGCCCGTGACGATATAAACACCTCATTCACTGCATCACCCACCAGTCAATCATTGCCCAATGCTACCGTTACGATAGTAAATACAACCAATCCCGGCCCATGGACATACGAATGGGATTTTGGAGATGGAAATACATCCATCGACCCTGGAGTTTCCTCTCATACGTATGCCACCTATGGCACCTACAATATTAAATTGACGGTAACCAACGGGGTGTGCGTGGAAACAGCCATGGAAACAATTACCATCCTGGCCATCCCTCCAATTGTAGATTTTTCTTACGATCCTGCTTCAGGGTGTGCGCCTCTTACAGTCAATTTTACCAACCTGTCCCAGTTTGCGGAACCCGATAAATACCAGTGGGAGTTTGGGCAGGGACAGGCGACTTCCAAAGCCATCAATCCTACCTACACCTATTTTGAGCCGGGCAAATACACGGTGTCGCTCTCGGCATCCAATGCCACAGGTACGGTGGTGAATGAAACCAAAGAAATGATCATTGAGGTTTTTCCAAGACCGAGCGCACAATTTGATATTAAACCCAAACTGTTATACATACCGGGTGGCATTCTTTATACAAAAAATCAAAGTCTGCAGGCAACCCACTACGAATGGGATTTTGGTGATGGTACGATTTCTCTTTCACCGCAACCCCAACACATCTATAGCGAAGTAGGTAAATATGATATTCAGTTAATAGCCTATAATCAGTATGGATGTGCGGATACAACTAAGCTGGAGAGCATCGTCAACGTTGAAATTGGTGGACAAGTATTAATACCCAATGCGTTTTCACCAAACCTTTCCGGAGCAACAGGAGGAAATGATCCGAGCAATGGAAAAAATGATGTGTTCTTGCCCATTACCCGTGGTGTTGTGGAGTTCGAGATGATGGTGTTCAACCGCTGGGGTGAATTGATGTTTAGAAGTACAGACCCCAACATAGGATGGGATGGATATTATAATGGAAAACTGTGTCAACAGGATGTGTACATGTATAAATTATCCGCCTTGTACGAAAATGGTGAACGGATAGTAAGAGTGGGGGACGTAAACCTGATACGATGAAAGGATATTTGCTGGTAGGGTGTTTGTTGTTGGTAAGCCTGGCGAAGGCGCAGGACCCTGAGTTTTCTCAATACTATGCTGCACCGCTTTATCTAAACCCAGCCTTCACCGGCACTACCATGGATCATCGTTTTATGGCCAACTACAGAAACCAATGGCCAAACGTGGCCCGTGGTTATGAGTCCTATGCATTTTCCTACGATTACAATATGGATTATTACAACAGTGGTGTAGGTTTTATGGCAGTAGTAGACAAAGCCGGAACCGCTGGCATGAAATCAAGTCAGTTTAATTTTCTGTATTCCTACAAGTGGAATGTGAGTGACAAATGGGTGATTTCTTCCGGACTTAATTTTGGGTATGCGTTCAGAAGTATAGATTTTAATAAACTTTTATTCGGTGATCAACTTCAATTTGATGGGGGAGGGTCGATACCCAGTGATGACCCGGCTCTTTTTAATTTGGGCAACGCCAGCTATTTTGATTTCAACGCTGGAATGTTGGCGTATAACAAAACATTTTGGTTGGGATTTGCTTCCAGCCATATCAATCAGCCGAACCGTTCGCTATTAAACGAAGAAGCAAATATCCCAATCAAAACCACCATACATGGGGGTATTCGTATTCCTCTCTATTGGGGACCGTTCAAAAGAGATCATATTTCAGTATTGTCTCCTTCCTTTGTTTACAAAAACCAGGGCAACTTTAGTCAGTTGGATGTGGGCGCCTATTTTTTATACGATCCTATCGCCCTGGGACTTTGGTACAGGGGCATTCCGGTGAAACAGAATGTGAAAGACAACATCAGCCAGGATGCGGTGGTGGTAATTCTAGGGTTTCAATTCGAAAAAGTGGAAATCGCTTATGGATATGATTTTACAGTGTCTGAATTAGGTCCGATTTCAGGGGGCACCCATGAGGTTTCCCTCCAATACAAACTGGATATCCGCTCGGGTTCCAAAACAAAGAAAAAGCAGAAGTACATTCCCTGCCCCACTTTTAACAAAAAGTAATCGCTTCTCTTATTGACGATCCTGCATCAGGATTGCGTAAAAGCCCTTCATT
This sequence comes from Flammeovirgaceae bacterium UBA2338, assembly GCA_002344795.1. Classification (GTDB taxonomy): domain Bacteria; phylum Bacteroidota; class Bacteroidia; order Cytophagales; family Cyclobacteriaceae; genus ELB16-189. The sequence continues at coordinate 3,445 of DDUM01000010.1, forward strand.
GTTGCCCTAAAACCTTAACTTTGCAGCTTGTTTGCTTTTGATTAAGGTATGAATTTTTCTTCCGAACTAGATAATAATCAGGTATTTACCACAATAGGAAAGGCTGCCGACAGGCTGGGGGTGGCATGCTACGTGGTGGGTGGCTACGTTCGGGACCTTATCATGAAAAGACCTAGCAAGGATGTGGATTTTGTTTGTGTGGGGAGCGGGATAGCCCTCGCTCAGGAAGTAGCCAGGTCACTGGGTGGACTACGGGTAACTATTTTTAAAAATTTTGGCACAGCAAGAATTGATTGGGATGGATTTGAACTGGAATTTGTGGGAGCCAGGAAAGAGTCTTACAGGGAAGATTCGAGAAAACCGTTGGTGGAGGACGGTACGCTGGAGGACGATCAGAACCGGAGGGATTTTACCATCAATGCCATGGCCATAAGTTTGAATGCCGGCAGTTGGGGAATGTTGGTTGATCCTTTTGATGGAATGACCGACATAAAGAAAAAAATCATACGTACTCCACAGGCTCCTGAAATCACTTTTTCTGATGACCCTCTGCGGATGATGCGGGCCATCCGATTTGCAGCACAACTGAATTTCGACATTGAAGCTTCAACATTTGAGGCCATTGGCACCAACGCTTCGAGGTTGAAAATCGTTTCGATGGAGAGGATAATCGATGAGTTGAATAAAATAATCCTTACCCCAAAACCTTCCTATGGATTTAAACTGCTTTTTCACAGTGGTTTATTGAAGGAGTTTTTTCCTGAAATGGAGGAGTTGCATGGCGTGGAGAACATTGATAACAAAGGACATAAGGATAACTTTTATCACACGCTTCAGGTGCTTGACAACACGGCCAAAACATCAGAAGATTTGTGGTTGCGTTGGGCTGCCATCCTCCACGACATTGCCAAACCGGCCACCAAGCGATTTGATAAAGTACACGGCTGGACTTTTCATGGTCATGAGGACAAAGGGGCGCGAATGGTGCCCAAAATTTTTCGCAGATTAAAACTGCCCCTGGATGAAAGGATGCTTTTTGTTCAGAAACTGGTTCGTTTACACCTTCGCCCCATTGCATTGGCCAAAGCGGTGACTGACTCTGCTATTCGCAGATTGTTATTTGATGCAGGGGAGGATATAGAAGCGCTCATGCTTTTGTGCCGTGCTGACATTACATCCAAGAACGATGAAAAGGTAGCGAAGTATCTTAAGAATTTTGACCTGGTGGAAGAAAGGATGGGTGCTGTGGAGGAAAAGGATAAGGTGCGCAACTTCCAACCCCCCATTAAAGGGGATGAAATAATAGAATTATTTAATATTCCGGCCGGCCCGATTGTGGGTGAAATAAAAGAACAAATAAAAGATGCGATATTGGATGGCGAAATTGAAAATGACAAAGAACAGGCCTTCCAGCTGATGTTGAAAATTGCAGAGAAAAAAGGATTGAACAGAATAAATAAATAAGAATAAAATGAGACTAGTAAAATGGGTTGTGCTTTTTATAATGCTCTTTGGGTGGGTGGATGCAAGCGCCCAAAGAAAAAAGAAGAACACAATAGAAAACGAAGAAAAACCAGCTGAAGTAACTCCTCCGGTAGAGGCTAAACCAGCGGCCAAAACAATTGATCCATTATTGCAACATTTTTATAAGAAATACGCTTTGGCATCGCGCTGGAATGATCCACAGGTAGCGAAAGATGTGCTTTACGATATGATTGCCATGAACCCTGAGTCGGATTCAATTATTTTCAACCTGGCTTATTTTTATTATGAAAACAGGCAGTATGCCTCGGCAACACTGGTGAGTCAGGAGTTATTGGCGAGAGATGCCAAAAACCTGGACTACCTGGAACTGTCTGCTGCCTCATTTGAAGCATTGGGAATATTGGATCGATCATTACAAAATTATGAGACCTTGTACTTGCTCTCTAACAGTACCCTTACACTTTATAAAATTGCCTTTATGCAATTCGATCTGAAGCGTTATGAAGAGTCCTTGACGAACGTAGACATTCTCCTTAGTAAGCCGGATATAGAGACATACGACATTGGGTTCAATGATAGCAACAACAAACAAAAGGACTTTCCTATGAAATTGGCTATTTTGAACCTTAAAGGTTTAAACCTGCAGGCGAAAGGAGATAAGGCCGGAGCAAAGAAGATTTTTGAAGACATTATCAAAGAAACTCCGGATTTCCAGCCTGCAATTTCAAATTTAGCCGAATTGAATAAGGGGTAGATGCAACCCTTTCAGTTGAGGCTGGTCATTGGATACGAGTTATAACTTTGTTTGGAGGCCCATACTGAACATATTCATACCGATATTATAGAAAAATGCCTCCAGGGAGACAGAGGGGCGTATTATGACCTGTATAAGCAATACAGTCGCAGTATGTATAACGTAGCATACAGGATTGTGCATGATGAGGATGAGGCGCAGGATGTGCTTCAGGAAGGTTTTATTAGTGCTTTTAGAAACTTAAAGCATTATCGGGGTGATGCCACGTTTGGTGCCTGGTTGAAACGAATAGTGGTGAATAAGGCCATCAACGCGGTAAAGAAGAAAAAAATGGATCGGTTTCCGGAGGATGGGCATCTGGAAATACCGGAAGAGACGGTGGATGAATTTCAGGATTTTCCTTTTACGGTGGAAAAGGTGAGAAATGCCATGGACAGACTACCCGATGGATACAGAATGGTGCTCTCCCTTTATTTGTTGGAAGGGTACGATCATGGAGAAATTGCCGAAATATTGGGGATTACAGAATCCACTTCAAAATCGCAATTTAACAGATCGAAAAAGAAGTTAAGGGAGCTGCTGGAAAATGGTTGAATTAGAAAATAGAATTGAAGATGGGGTGGATAAACAATAATTAAAATGAAAGACTCACTCAGGGAATTTATTGATAAAAACAGAGAGGGCTTCGACCACAAGCACCCAAAAGACAGTGCATGGAAGACAATCTCAGACGCACTTCCTCAGATGAAACACGTGTCGCTGTGGAATTCGGTGATGGTGTGGAGGGCTGCTGCTGTATTGTTTATGGGGTTGTCTGCTTTTCTGCTGTTGAATAACGTAAACAAAAGGGCTGCATCAGCATCAGAAAAAATAAGTCAGGTTCAGCTTCAGGGAGAGTTCCAGGATGTGGAGTCTTTTTATAGCGATGAGATTGCTAAAAAGGTGGCTTTGATTGACGATTTCGGAGGTTCATTTGTAGGCGATGAATTTACGCAGGACTTTGAAAAACTGGACGCCATGTATCAGGTGCTCCGCGACCAGTTGAAAACCGATCCGAGTGAGAAAGTAAGGGATGCACTCATTTTAAATATTTTGGTGCGGATCGATTTGCTCAATCAACAAATCAAAAGACTCGAAGACAGAAAGACAGAAAAGAAGACGGACGCGTCAACATAAAGCTGGCGCGCGTGTTGTGGGCTGGGTTTAAGGGGCGGCTCATGCGTGACTTGGGTAAATCTATAATCTTAGCTTTTTCCTTCGCGCCCTTTGCGTGAAACAAAAAGACCACTTACCCAGAATGCACTTTATCCTAAAAATCATCATCACTTTTCAATTCGAATTCTTCCACAGCAGAATCAAAGATTTTAGAGTTCTCGCATTTGATGACGCGAGCAGGGTATTTTTTAATCAACCCGTAACTGTGGGTAGCCATCAGTACTGCGGTACCGCCCTAAAGCTGGCGCGCGTGTTGTGGGCTGGGTTTAAGGGGCGGCTCACGCGTGACTTGGGTAAATCTATAATCTTAGCGTTTTTCCTTCGCGTCCTTTGCGTGAAACAATAACGACCACTTACCAACAAATAGAAAAAACCACTTCATCCTAAAAATCATCATCACTTTTCAATTCGAATTCTTCTACAGCAGAATCAAAGATTTTAGAGTTCTCGCATTTGATGACACGAGCCGGAAATTTTTTAATCAGCCCGTAACTGTGGGTAGTAAAGCTGGCGCGCGTGTTGTGGGCTGGGTTTAAGGGGCGGCTCACGCGTGACTTGGGTAAATCTATAATCTTAGCTTTTTCCTTCGCGCCCTTTGCGTGAAACAAAAAGACCACTTACCCAACAAATAGAAAAAAGCACTTCATCCTAAAAATCATCATCACTTTTCAATTCGAATTCTTCTACAGCAGAATCAAAGATTTTAGAGTTCTCGCATTTGATGACGCGAGCAGGGTATTTTTTAACCTAAAGCTGGCGCGCGTGTTGTGGGCTGGGTTTAAGGGGCGGCTCACGCGTGACTTGGGTAAATCTATAATCTTAGCTTTTTCCTTCGCGCCCTTTGCGTGAAACAATAAAGACCACTTACCCAACAAATAGAAAAAAGCACTTTATCCTAAAAATCATCATCACTTTTCAATTCGAATTCTTCCTCTTCCACAGCAGAATCAAAGATTTTAGAGTTCTCGCATTTGATGACCCCCTAAAGCTGGCGCGCGTGTTGTGGGCTGGGTTTAAGGGGCGGCTCACGCGTGACTTGGGTAAATCTATAATCTCAGCTTTTTCCTTCGCGTCCTTTGCGTGAAACAATAAAGACCACTTACCCAACAAATAGAAAAAAGCACTTTATCCTAAAAATCATCATCACTTTTCAATTCGAATTCTTCCACAGCAGAATCAAAGATTTTAGAGTTCTCGCATTTGATGACACGAGCCGGAAATTTTTTAATCAACCCGTAACTGTGGGTAGCCATCAGTACTGCGGTACCGCTCTTATTGATTTGCTGAAACACTTTTAGGATGCCATTCGAAACGGAAGGGTCGAGATTTCCCGTTGGTTCATCCGCTATCAGTATAACAGGTTCGTTGATCAGCGCCCGGGCAATAACTACCCTTTGTTGTTCACCTCCGGATAGTTGATGGGGCATCTTTTTTTCCACAGAACCAAGTCCTACCTGCATCAACACCTCAGCCAGCCGACTTTTGGTTTTGGCTCCTTCTTTCCAGCCTGTAGCCTTCATTACAAAGTTGAGATTTTCGCCTACGGTGCGATCAGGAAAGAGTTGAAAGTCCTGAAATATGATCCCGATTTTTCTTCTCAGCAGCGGTACCTCTTTGGGTTTGATCTCCCGGATGTTAAAACCCGCAACCTGGGTGTCTCCCAGTCGCAGGGGAAGATCGCCATACAGGGTCTTGAGCAGTGATGATTTTCCTGACCCGGTACGCCCTACAAGAAAAACAAACTCGCCTTTTGCAATCTCAAAGGAGATGTTGTTCAATACAGAGTTGTGGTCCTGAAAAATGGTGGCGTCTTCTACGCGTACTACAGGATCTGACGAAAACATATCACAATTTATTTACCTAAACCCCAAAATTTTTAACCCTTAAACCAGGTAACCCTCAACTGGCAACCAGCAACCTGAAACTTTAAACCTGAAACTTTAAACCTGAAACTTGAAACCAATCACCCATTCGCTTTTTTATGATCCGCCAAAAATTTCTCCAACCCGCTGTCAGTAAGGGGATGCTTCAATAAATCCATAATTACTTTTAACGGACACGTCACCACATCCGCACCTATTTCTGCACATTTAATGAGGTGCATAGTATGTCTGATGCTGGCGGCAAGAATTTCTGTTTCAAAACCATAGTTATCATAGATGTGGCGCACTTGTGCGATCAAATCAAGCCCGTCCTGCGAAATATCGTCAAGCCTTCCTATAAATGGGGAAAGATAGCTCGCTCCCGCTTTGGCCGCCAAAATAGCCTGACCAGGTGAAAAAACCAGGGTGCAATTGGTTCGGATACCCTCACTGTGAAATTTTTTGATGGCTTTGATACCATCTTTGATCATCGGCACCTTCACCACAATTTTGTCATCAATTTTGGCGAGTTCCTTGCCTTCTTTAATGATGTTATCAAAATCAGTCGCTATCACCTCTGCGCTCACATTGTTATCCACAATACCGCAGATCGCTTTGTAGTGCCCTTTTATATTGTCTGCTCCCGCAATACCTTCTTTCGCCATAAGCGAAGGATTGGTGGTTACACCATCCAACACCCCTAAATCATAAGCTTCTTTAATTTCCTGGAGGTTGGCGGTGTCGATAAAAAATTTCATAGAGGTATGGTTGTAGTGAAATGATATTTCTGGCTACAAAACTAATAGAAAATGCAGGATATCTGGAATCTGAAGAGGAGATAAAAAGGGCAAACCGAACATCGCACCGCTACAACTACCTACCCTTGCTACCTTCCGGTCCTGGGGGAGTTCAGTAGGAGCTGGTCGTGCCGATTTGCCGGGCGCAAAGGTAAGGCATAAGCATCAAAGCACAAACCTTATGAGCCCTGCTATTTTGCTAATCCTGAAAGATGAAGGTTGAACTCCATTCCTGATACTTCTTTGAAGCCATCGGCCTCCAAATCTTCGAAAATAGCCTCATCAAATTCCATTTCTCGCGTCTCCACTTTACCATTGCTGTAGACGATGAGTTCAAGTCCACGCAAATGGATGGGGTTCAGCTTTACCAAAAGTTTTGACCCTTCAATTTCTTTTTTGAAATATTGGTGTACGATATTTGATTGGATACTCATAAGGAATGCAGCAGTTACCAAATAGCCTTGAAACGGAAAGGCTCTTAATTCAGCGACTAAAATACGAAGATGCAGAGGAAATATTTTATGCTTATGCCTCTAAGTTAGAGGCCACACGATTTGTTTCATGGCCTGTGCATCAATTGGTAGCAGATACCAATAAATACCTCAAACGAGCTGTTCCTGCCTGGAGTGCAGGGTTGGCCTATCATTATTCCATAAGAACGAAGGAAGAAAATCGATTGATAGGGTCTGTTGGAGTAATTAATGATGGAGGAAATATTCAGTTGGGGTATGTGATGAGCCCTACCGTTTGGAACAGGGGATATGCAACGGAAGCAGTGAATGATATCATAAAGCAACTTGTTACCTTAGAGGGAGTGTACAGGATATGGACATTTGTGGATGTTGAAAATGTAGCTTCTCAAAGGGTGCTACAAAAAGTGGGTATGGTGGAAGAAGCCAGGCTGACCAAATGGTTCCGGTTTGTTAATCAAAACAATCAGCTTAAGGATTGTGTGCTCTTCAGATGGCCAAAGCTAAAAGAATGAATCTGCCTGAGAAAGTATTTGACGAATTTGAACGAGAGCTTGCCAAAAGCGAATACCAGCGTGCTTTAATGTTGGTGGGTGTGTTTTTTGTGGCGGCTGTTGTTATGTCTCTCAATTTTTTCTTACTTGATAACAGCGTAGTTAAATTTTACGGTGGCAGCGCTATTTATTTTTTCACCATAGCCTATTTCCTGGTTTTTATAGTTTATGAACTGAGTGTCATCTGGTTCATTAAAAAGAGAATCGAAGTAGGAAAAAGAATAAGCACGCGATTTAAGGTTTTCCAAACGACCATTGAGATTACATATATGAGCTTGTTGATTCTTTATATCATAGATATAAAGCAAATCTATTTGTTTATTGATTCTCCGATACAATTTATTTATTTTTTATTCATTATACTTTCTATACTCCATCTGGACTATCGCATTGCATTGTTGAGTGGTATTCTTTCAGCAGCCCAGTTTGGTCTGATCATTTTCTATGTTTATCATTTTGCGGATATTCCAGTAAGGTATTTGCCTTCATTGCCCGAGAATGCCTTCTATGTGCGTTGTGTCATTTTTGTGTTGGCTTCCGGAGTGGCGGCTTTCGTAGCCATTGAAGTCAAACGCAGGGTAAAATCTGCCCTAGATTATAAACTTCAAAAAAGCAAAATGGAAACGCACCTGGGCCAGCAGGTATCAAGGGATATATTAACCACACTAACTAAGGATGGCGGAAAGCCAATGAAAGTGAATGCTACTGTTTTGGCATTGGATATACGGGGTTTTACACAATTTGCAGAAGGATTGAGTTTGGATGAGATACAGGATTTTCAGAATAAATTCTTTGGACCAGTGTTGGACATCATCCATCAGCACCGGGGTGTTGTCAATCAGATATTAGGAGATGGTATAATGGCTACGTTCGGAGCGCCCAGCCCCAACCCACTTCACGCTGACATGGCTTTTCAGTCCGCACTCAAAATTTTAGAGAAGGTGAGCCAGTTGTGTAGGGAGGGCGTAATCCCTGAAACAAGAATTGGGATGGGCATTCATTCTGGAGAAGTGATCACCGGCAATATTGGTAACGAAAACAGAAAGCAATATTCAATCAGTGGCAAAGCAGTGATCATAGCCTTTCGCCTGGAACAGTTGAATAAAGACTACAATACACAGCTGTTGATATCGGAGGAAGTGCGTAGAAATGTTGTAAGAGGAAATGTAACTATTACTTCTCTCGGAAAGGTTCGCCTCAAAGGTTTAGAAACTCAGATCGAAATACATAAAGTAGCTTACGAAGGGTAGTAGAAAACTAACATGGCGATGAGAAAGGCCAGTATCGAGGCCACAAACCCATACATAAAAATACTATAAGAGATTCTTAATAATTTGTATTTTCTGGCCAGTACTTTTCCATTAAAGTAAATGTCCTTAATAATACTGCTGTATAAAAAATCAGCATCCTTCATCATTTCTTTTACACCCCATTCGTAATTCTCCAATTCCATTCCGTGAAAGTTGCCAAAAAACAGAAGATTGGTTTTTTTCTTTTTTATTTCTTCCTTAGTGAATTTGCCAGAGGAGATATTGGGCCTGGTGGCCAATACGGCATAAACAATGGTGAGGAGGCAAGAGCCAACGAGCATAAGGGTGGGGATCAATAGATCGGGAAATTCTTCTAATTTGCGAAATAATACCGACACAATTACAGAGAGAATAATGGCGTTGATAGACACCATGATGTTGGCCTTGGAGTCGGCCATCTCACTGAGTGTGATGTGATTTTGTGACGTAATGCGAAACATGGTCTCTACCCCGCGTTCTGGCTTGTTGGTTTTTTCCAACTTGCGTTGAAGCTTTTCTATTTCTTTTTCCAGGTTGTCCAAATACTTTTTGTCACTCTTTGGATTAATCTCTTTCTTAAGTTTTTTAATGTTTTTTCTTTTGTTTTTTTCCAATACGGTTTTACCGTATTCAGTAAAGTAGGTGTGATCTTCTAAAAACTTTAGATTGAATCGTAACCATTCCTTATCGGAAAATTCTTTCTTTTTAATGTGGGCCAACTCATTGCGAAGTCTTTGACCCGTTTCCAACAGGTCTTCATGGGACAAATGATAGAGATCGGCATCGCAAACCACCATATCTACAATATTTATGGGATTTTGAGGCATCTCGGTAGCCTGAATGGCCTGGCTCACAGCCTCAACCTTTTCATCGGAAGCCCCCCAATCCGTGAGTAGTTTTTTAGCTGCTTCCACAGAATTCAATTCATGGTGTTCACTGCCTTTGATATACCCTGTATCGTGAATCCAGGCTGCGATAATAGCGGTTTCCATCTGATCTTCCGTCAAACCGCTTTTTTCTCCAATTTCTTTTACCGCTTCTGCAACTTTTTTGGTGTGATAAATATTGTGATAGGCATGGGAGTCATTGAGTTGAGAAAGAGTAGCCTCTGCAAATGCTTTTGATTTTTCTATAAGGGCTGTATTCATCATGGTAATATTATATAAAACTATTAAAAATTGAGGAGAATTATAGTCGCATTTCCACTTCTGTACGTATGGTATTGTTGAGTATTTTTGATAATTGAACGTTTATAATCAAATGAGATTCTTAGTTGCCTTTTGTTGGTTGGTTGTATCAGTGAATATAAGTTATGCGCAAACCAATAATGAAAATGATCAATATTACCTCTACCTGATCGGGGACGCAGGTGAGCCTTGGGTTGCTTCAGCTCCTTATAGTACCACCATTCAGTCTCAACTGACAAATAACGCTCATGTTCCTTCAGCCATTGTATACCTGGGAGATAATGTATACCCAAGAGGTGTTGAGGAGGAAGACCATAAAAACCGGAAAGAAGGAGAGCAAACTTTGAAAGATCAGGTGGCCATCACTGGTGAAAGGAGTGATGTGTATTTTATCCCCGGAAACCATGATTGGAAAAAGGGAAAAAGAAATGGCCTTCAGCAATTGGGATATCAACAAAAATTTATTGATTCATTGCGCAATCCAAAAATTCAGTTCCTTCCCCAAAATGGATGCCCGGGTCCTGTGGAAGTGGCGCTTTCGGATCAGATCACCCTTGTAATTATCGATTCGCAATGGTGGTTGCATCCCTGGGAAAAACCTGAAGGAGAAACAAGTACCTGTGAGTACAAGACAAAACCAGAAGTTATAGACGCTGTTGCAGATGTGTTACAACGAAATCAGGGAAAACAGGTTGTGATTGCAGCACATCATCCCCTATACACTTACGGAGCGCATGGTGGTGTGTCCACTTTAAAAGACCATATCTTTCCTTTGACTGTTGCAAAGAAAGGTTTGTACTTACCATTGCCCGTGGTAGGTTCTATTTACCCCATCTATAGAAAGGTCTTTGGTAATATTCAGGATACTGCCCATCCGGTTTACAGGGATTTTCGGAATTCACTGGAAGAGGTAATGAAGCAGTACCCCGGTACCATCTATGCTGCAGGTCATGAGCATGCGCTGGAATACATAAACAAGGACAGCGTGCACTATGTTGTAAGTGGAGCGGGATCAAAGTCTACCCATGTAAAACAAAAAGGGTATGCGAAATTCGCTCAATCTTCATTGGGTTTTGTTCGCATTGCGGTGACAAAGGAAAATACAGTACGCATCGAATACTTTGTAGACAGTGAAACGACTCCAGCGTATACAGAAACCTTCTCAATTCCTAAAAAACCAGAGGTAGACGATGTACCAATGGTTGTTGAAGGTTTTGTTACAGCAAAAGCAAGTACACAATACAACGCTACTGAAAATAAAAAGAAGTGGATGGGGGCTAATTATCGCGATGTGTGGGCGCAGGAAATTAAAGCCCCAATTTTTAATTTCAAATCTCCTAATGGGGAATTGAAAATCGTACAAAAGGGAGGAGGCATGCAAACCCTTTCGTTGCGGTTGGAAGATCCTGAGGGAAAGCAATTCACGCTCAGGTCTATTGAGAAGTATCCGGAGAAAGCTATACCGGAAGCATTTCGTGAAACATTTGCCAAAGATATTGTGCAGGACCAGATATCGGCAGCACATCCCTACGGTGCTTTAGTGGTTCCTTACCTGGCAGATGCAGCCGGTATTTATCATACCAATCCAAAAGTCGTTTGGGTGGCTGACGATCCCAGGTTAGGCGAATACAGAAAGACTTTTGCCAATCGGCTGATGTTGTTTGAAGAGCGTCCACAGGGTGAGGCAAAAGATATGGACTTTTTTGGGAATGCAGACGATATCGAGAGCACGTTGAAGGTAATCGATAAACTGGCTGAGGACAATGACAATTATGTCGATCAGCAATTTGTTCTTCGTTCCCGGTTATTTGATTTATGGATTGGCGATTGGGACAGGCATGATGACCAATGGCGGTGGGCAGAGTATGATATAAAAGGAGGGAAGATGTACCGACCTATTCCACGAGACAGGGATCAGGTCTTTTTTGTCAATGAAGGGAGAATTCCCAAAATGGCAAGCAGAAAATGGTCTTTGCCAAAGTTGCAGGGTTTTGATTACGAACTGAAATGGCCTGCGGGTTTCATGTACAATGCAAGGTACTTCGATAGAAGTTTCCTTACCGTGCCTGATGAGGAGGACTGGATAAGGGAGGCCAGGGATTTGCAGAAAGTGCTTACCGATGAGGCAATAGAAAATGCCATTAGACAATGGCCAAAAGAAATTTTCGATTTACACGGTGAGGAAATAATCAAAAAGCTAAAGGCCAGGAGAGAAAAGTTGGTTGAGTACAGCTTAAATCATTACTACTTTCTGGCAGAAGCAGTGAATGTGGTGGGATCCAACAAACATGAGTTATTTGATGTAACGTACCTCGATAATGGCGATCTGGAGGTGGTGGTTTTTAAAACCAAAAAGGATGGAGAAATCGACAAGGAAATATACAGGCGCACTTTTGTATATGGAGTTACAAAAGAAGTGAGGCTGTATGGATTGGAAGGCAATGATCAGTTCAGATTCAATGGCAAGTCGGGCAAGCACATAAAGGTGCGGGTAATTGCGGGCAAAGGAGATGACAGATTCTCGGCTACCGCTAACCACAAGCCACTGGTTTATGCCAGGCCAAATGGTATTGAAATTGAGGAGGGAAGTAAGTTGAAAGACAGGAGGTCTTCAGATCCTTCGGTGAACGAATACAATAGGAAAGAATTTAAATACGATCTCCTGGCTCCACTGGTAATAGCGAATTATAATGTGGATGATGGAATATTTTTAGGTGGTGGTTTTTTGGCTACAACGCACGGATTCAGAAAAGATCCTTACAAAACCAGGCATTTGGTTTTGGGTAGTTACGCCATCAATACTAGCTCGTTTAATTTCAGGTACCAGGGGCGTTATACAGGCTTGATCAGAAAATGGAATGGTGAGCTTGATCTGGATATCAAGTCCCCCAATTATGTCAACAACTTCTTTGGATGGGGCAACGAATCTGTTTTTGATAAAACTATAGAAGATGATCCTGTGTTGGATATCGATCACCCCATTGATTATTACAGAATGAGGTTCAAAGATTGGTCGCTTAATTTTAACATAGAGAGAAGGATGGGATCGAATGGTTTTTTGAAATTTGGGCCGGCACTTCAAATTGTTGAGTTGGAGCGATCGGATGAAAATCGATTTGTAAAGGACTATGATGCTGCACTGCCTGAAACCATTCTGGAGAAGACTAAAAATTTTGCAGGAGTCAGTTACAGTTGGGGTATTGACAATAGGAATAGTCCTATGTTCACTACCAGAGGTCTTTATTTTGAACAAAGCAGTCGATGGATGAATGACTTAGGATCATCCAACTCGTTTGGAAGTTACAATGCCTCACTGAGCTTATATCAATCATTCAGGTTGCCAGCCAAAGTTACCTTTGCTTTTAGAGCATCAGGTGGCCTGAATGAGGGTAACTACGAAATCTACCAGGCCCAAATTCTGAGTGGAAAAACGGAGCTGAGAGGTTTTAGAAAAACGAGATTCTACGGAGATAGCCGGTTGGTTTTTAACAATGAGGTAAGGATGAAGTTGGGAGATATTAGATCTTATTTCCTTCCTGCTGGTATTGGCATCAATGGCTTTTATGATGTAGGTCGGGTGTGGTATAAAGATGCCAGTGGAATAGACCCTACTTCCGCCACAGGTAAATCCAATGTTTGGCACCAGGGATTTGGAGGAGGCATCTGGCTGACTCCATTTAATATGGCAGTAATCTCCATAGAGGCTGCGCATTCCGTTGAAGGAACGCTGGGCTACTTTCGGTTAGGGTTCCTGTTTTAATAGCCCCCACAATTGTTGCTCCCAGGGTTCGGATTGGTATTCTGTACTTGCTCTCATCCTTCTTGCGGTACCTTGTAGTGCTTGTATTACTTCAATAGAAATCCTGGCCATATTTTTTGTGTCAATTCCCTCATTTAATTCCCTTGACAGTAAAGTGCTAGTATTTCTTGTGCTTATCTTTGTTGTGATCCAATCATGTTAATCATGCGTCAAAATTCAATCTTATTGGTGTTGCTGATTATTATCAACGCCTGTAGTTCCGAAACAAAAAAGGAAGTTTTTAATGAAGGTTTAAATGTGGTCGATATGGATACAACCATACGGCCTCAGGATGACTTGTTTCATTTCGCCAACGGAGGGTGGCTGGCCAGAACACAAATTCCCGCAGACAGGGGGAGCTGGAATAGTTTTAGTGAATTGTACGAACATAACAATGCAATTTTATTAGAAGTACTGAAGGAGGCAGCGAACAACCCAAATTATATCGAGGGCACAGATCAGCGAAAGGCTTCCGATTTTTATAGTATAGGAATGGATTCGCTTTTGGCGGAAAAGATGGGTGCATCGGTACTCAATCCCACCTTTGCCCAAATAGAAAAAATCAACAGCACTACTTCACTTCAAAATTACCTTGTTCAGCAAGAGTTGGAGGGGGGTGGAGCTTTTTTTGGATTTTCCGTATTCTCCGACCTGATGGACTCCAAAACCAATGCAGCCTATCTGGGATCGGGTGGATTGGGATTACCGGAGAGAGACTATTATTTAAAAACAGATGAGAAGTCGAAAGAAACCCGGTTAAAATATTTGGACCACATAATGAAGATGTTGCAATTGTCGGGTGAGCCAATGGATCAGGCAAAAAAATCAGCAGATAAAGTGATGGCCATTGAAACGCAGTTGGCCAGGGCTACCCTTACCAAGGAGGAAAGCAGAAATCCTTCCAAAATGTATAACAAAAGATCAATAGCGCAGTTGCAAGCGCTGGCACCGGCCATCAATTGGAATAATTATTTTGAAGGATTGGGAGTTAAGACAGATAGTGTCATTGTAACTGAGCCCGAATTCATAAAGGAGTGTCAGGAAATTTTTGAGAGTGAACGATGGAGTGATATCCGGGCTTATTTGAAATGGACAGCCATTCATGGAGCTGCTTCCTATTTGAATCATGCCATTGTATCGGAATCCTTTGAATTCAATAGCAAGTATTTGAGAGGCACGGAAACATTGCGGCCAAGGTGGAAGCGGGTGCTGAGTGTGACGGATAACTTATTGGGAGATGCCATTGGACAACTTTATGTGGATAAAGCTTTTCCACCGGAAGCCAAAAAGAAAGCCCTGGAGATGGTAGAAAATATTAAACTGGCCATGGCTGATCGCATAAAGAATTTGGACTGGATGACCGACTCAACAAAGCGCATGGCGCTGAGTAAGCTCAGCACGTTTACTGTGAAGATTGGATACCCTGATGAGTGGAAAAGTTATGCCGGATTGTTGATTGACAAATCACCCGAATCTTCTTCTTATTACCAGAATGCTGTGAATGCATCCCGATGGGCAGTAAGGCGAAATATTCAAAAATTAGGTAAACCGGTAGATAGAAAAGAATGGCACATGACTCCGCAAACGGTAAATGCCTACTACAATCCGCTCTTTAATGAAATCGTATTTCCTGCCGGTATATTACAACCTCCATTTTATAATTACAAAGCAGATGAGGCGGTGAATTACGGTGGTATTGGCGCTGTCATTGGGCACGAGATATCCCATGGCTTTGATGATTCGGGTAGTCAGTTTGATGCAGAGGGAAACATGAAAAATTGGTGGAAGGAAGAAGACCTGAAATTGTTCAAACAAAAAGGAGATGCCCTGGCCAGTCAGTTCAACACCTATGAGGTGCTTCCTGAGGTTTTTGTTCAGGGGGAGTTCACACTGGGAGAAAACATAGGGGATCTCGGTGGTGTGAATGTGGCGTATGAAGGATTGCAACGATTCCTTAGGGAGAATGGCAGACCAGGCCTTATCGATGGGTATACCCCAGAGCAACGGTTTTTTATTTCCTGGGCTACCATTTGGCGGTCAAAAGACAAAGAAGAAAGTTTGAGAACGCAGGTCAATACCGATCCGCATGCACCAAATCTATTGAGGGCAAATGGTCCCGTGAGCAATGTAAAATACTTTTATGACGCGTTTGATCTTAAGCCAGGTGATAAATTGTATAGAGAAGAGAAGGACAGGGTAGAGATTTGGTAGTGTTCTATGGCGGTGGCCATCTAATATTTTTACCTGAGGGTTTGTATTCAATGTTCCCTTTAGTAATATTGCCCCACCAAACGACCAATTATGGGAAGAGGAGATAAAAAAACAAAGAAAGGAAAAATCTGGAAGGGTTCTTATGGAAACTCCAGGAAAAGGGCAGTGAATAAGGTGAAGCACACTCCCGTAGCCAAAGCTACGGAGGAAGTGGAGGCCAAACCAAAAGCAAAAAAAGTAAAAAAAGCAGCGAAGAAAAAAGCAAAGCCTGCTGAGAAATAATGACAATCAATATCAACATAGCATGGTGGTGGCATTTCCTGAAATCGGGGATTGGCTGCTTGTGCTATAGTTAAAATTATATAGCATCTGTTAATAGAAGCCCCCGCCCCCGGGTCGCGCGGGGCGGGGGGGGGTTTTTTTTCTTTTCCTTAATCTAGTTTTATTATTATATTTACATTGATAAAAAAAAAGC
>DDUM01000043.1 GCA_002344795.1 Flammeovirgaceae bacterium UBA2338
GAGCTGTTGATGAGAATTGAACTCACGACCTCTTCCTTACCAAGGAAGTGCTCTACCCCTGAGCTACAACAGCCTTTGCTTCATAGCTAAGAGACCTCTTCTCCGCCTGCTGGCGGATGCTCTACCCTGCCTTCGCTAAGCTTCGGCAGGCAGGCTCTGAGCTACAACAGCTTTCAAAAAGCCGTTGATAATTGCCCGCTATTCGTTGTTCGCTCAATTCAACGACTAACGATCAACGAATAACCATCAACAGATGCGAGCGGGAGACGAGGCTCGAACCCGCGACCTACAGCTTGGAAGGCTGTCGCTCTACCAACTGAGCTACTCCCGCTTGTTAACTTTTAGTGGGGAGAGAAGGATTCGAACCTTCGAAGGAATACACCAACAGATTTACAGTCTGTCCTCGTTGGCCGCTTGAGTATCTCCCCTACTTCTTTCCGCACGCTAAAATAAAAGAACGTAATAAAGCCTTGTTGAACAATCTTTATACCTTTTTCAAGGGCTTCCCCCGAAAATAGGAGTGCAAAATTATACGGTTTTTCGGTATAGACAAACGAAGGCCTCAGATTTGTAACAAATCAAAATGAACCCGAATGCCGAACTGTCCACAGCTGGGGTAATTTGTTACATCAGAACAATCTCTCTCACCACATCAGCTCCGAATTCCTTTTGGAAAATATCCAGAATTTGCCCCTTGTGAAGGCTAATGTCATGTTTCATGGCTGCAGACTCAATTTGTACAAACAGCACCCGATCTTTGATAAACACCTTTTTTGTGCGTTTGGCAATAGGTTTGCCCACCAGGCGCTCCCAGGATCCAATGATATTGGCCGCATCGAATTTGCTCTTGATGTGATAGGAGCTCAGTAACTTATTGATTGCCTGACCAATGTGCTCTGCATCTCCCGAACCTGAATTGAATCTATTTGCCATTATACTTCAACCAACTTACCACCATTAATAAGGAACAATTCGGCCTCCACATGGGCCTCCTTCAGCAAGGCCTTACTCCGGTCTGGTCGGGCATCTGTAATAAATAGTTGCCCAAATGTGCCATCAATTACCAACGTTACCAGCTTATTGATGCGTTCGTCATCCAGTTTATCAAAAATATCATCCAGAAGCAGCAACGGCTTCACCTTCTTAATATTTTCAATACTCTGAAATTCCGCCAACTTCAAGCCGATTAAAAACGACTTCTGCTGGCCTTGCGAGCCAATTCGCTTCAATTCAAACCCACCAAGAGTAAACACGAAATCATCCCGATGAATTCCAACGCTGGTGCGCTGAATAATCAAATCTTTCCTCAATGATTTCTTTAAAATGGCTCCAAAATCCTGACCCGTGCAATCGGACTTGTATTCTATGTCTATTATTTCCCCGGCCTCCCCAGAAAGGAATGCATAGTGGCTTTTAAAAAGTGGCAAAAATGATTCAATAAATTCTGCTCTTTTCTCATGAATATAATTTCCAGACTGGATAAGTTTTTGATCATAGGTGTCCAACAGATCATGATCGAGCCCTCGCTCTGCCGAAAGTCTAAGCAGACTGTTCCTTTGCTTCAGCTGATTCGTATAAGTAATGAGGTGCTCCAGATAGTTCTTATCCAACTGGGCGATCAGGCTGTCAAAAAACTTCCGTCTCAACTCACTACCACCCCACACCAGTTCTATATCATTAGGGGCAACCAATACGATGGGATACCTCCCGATATGATCAGAAAGCCTTTTTGTATCATTTCCACCTTCACGGATAATCTTTTTGGAACCAATAGCATACGAACAAATCACTTCTGCACTTTGATTGTCGCGGTTAAATTGGCCTTTTACAATAAACTGATTTTTACCATGCCTCACATTTTGGGCATCTACCCCGTTCAAAGCACTTTTAGTAAAACCCAGGTAGTAGATAGCGTCCAGAATATTTGTTTTACCTACCCCATTTTTACCCAGAAAGCAGTTCACCTTATTATCAAAAGCAAAATGAGCCTCCTGATAATTTTTAAAGTCATATAAAGTGAGCTTTTTAAGGTGCACGGTGAATTATTTAAGGGGTTTGGCTATTGAGAAGTACTGCCGTATTTTCGCGGTTCACGATCCATAAAATTAGTTAATTAAATGGCCACCTCTACAAAGTCTAAAGGCAAATCAGCTAAAAAGAGCACCAAAGGCTCAAAAACTGAATTCTCAAAGGAAACCTACCTGCAATGGTATGAGAGTATCCTTCTCATGCGAAGATTTGAAGAAAAAGCAGGGCAATTATATGGCCAGCAGAAAATCCGAGGTTTTTGCCATCTCTATATAGGGCAAGAAGCTTGCGCTGCTGGTGCGTTTACCGCTTTAGAGAAAGGCGACAAATGGATTACTGCCTACAGAGATCATGCTCACCCCCTTGTACTTGGGTCTGATCCCAATGCGATAATGGCAGAGCTTTACGGCAAAGAGACTGGTATCTCTAAGGGAAAAGGTGGGTCGATGCACATTTTTGACAAGGAGCATAACTTCTTTGGCGGGCATGGTATAGTGGGTGGCCAGATCCCGTTAGGAGCAGGTATTGCCTTTGCTGAAAAATACAAGGGCACTAAAAATCTGTGCATATGCTATATGGGAGATGGCGCAGTGAGGCAGGGAGCCTTTCACGAAGCCCTTAACCTAGCTATGGTGTGGAAACTGCCTGTCATTTTTGTAATCGAAAACAATGGCTATGCCATGGGAACCTCTGTAAAGAGAACTTCTAATGTGACTGAACTTTATAAATTGGCATGTTCTTATGATATGCCTTCGGAGCCTGTAGATGGAATGAGCGTGGAGGCAGTGCACGAGTCTGTAGCCAGAGCCGCAGAAAGGGCAAGAAAAGGTGAAGGCTCTACATTATTAGAATTTAGAACCTATCGCTACAAAGGACACTCCATGTCCGACCCGGCCAAGTACAGGTCTAAAGAAGAGGTACAGGAATATAAAGATCAGGATCCCCTTGAAGTGGTGAGGAAGACTATACTTGATGGTAAAATGGCTACCCAAAAAGAAATTGATGCCATTGACAAAAAAGTAGATGCACAGGTAGAGGAGAGTGTAAAATTCTCTGAGGAGTCCAACTACCCCGACCCTAGTGAAGCCATGCACGATGTGTACGCCCAAACGGACTATCCATACATTACAGACTAAATAAGGCTTTTGTTTGTATTTGCTAATTCTTAGTTTTGCAGCCCTGTCTTAACATCAGGGTAAGCTGACAGCTATTATCATTAATCATGGCAAAAAAACAAGAAAATAAAGACCTGCTCGAAAATCCAGATGCAATTGCTGAGAAAGTAGAAGGCATCGAGCATTGGATAGAAGATAACCCCAAAATTGTATTTGGTGTGCTTGGCGCGCTGATTCTGGCAGTGGGGGCATTTTTCGGATATCGCTATTATGTAGGTACCCAGGAAGAGATAGCACAAAAAGAGATGTTTCAAGCAGTGCACTACTTTGAGGCTGACAGCCTAGACCTTGCACTGAAAGGTGATGGTAACAACCTGGGCTTCGAACAGATTATTGAAGACTATGGTTTGACTGACGCAGCTAATCTGGCTAATTATTATGCGGGTGTTATTTCCTTAATGCAGGGAAAATTTCAGTTGGCCATCTTCTACTTTGAAGACTTCAGTTCGGATGATATACTGATCCAACCAAGAGCATATAGTCTTATGGGTGATGCTTATATGGAGTTGAAGGATTATGAGTCTGCTGCCAAATATTACAATAAGGCTTCCAACTATAAACCCAACAAATTCTTTACCCCAACTTATTTGATGAAGGAAGCTTTGGCTTATGAGAAGCTTGATCAAAAAGAGAAGGCTGTATTGGTTTACCAAAAAATAATCGATGAATTTTGGGATTCTGGCGAGTACCAGAATGCAAGAAAGTTTAAGGCAAAACTGGAAACCAATTCTTGACAAAAACTTTAGATAACTTTGAAGGGATAGTTTTACTATCCCTTTTTTTATTCCTTGTTAATTTAAATTCGACAGAACATGGCAGGACCGTTAAAAACCACCTCCGAAAAAAGTAAGCTCAATATTTCCAATAAAAAATTTGCTATCGTGGTGGCAGAATGGAATGAAGAAATCACCGAAGCGCTTTTTCAGGGTGCACACGAGGCATTGCTTCAATTGGGTGCGAAGAAGTCCAACCTGATCCGTGTCAATGTGCCTGGCAGTTATGAGTTGCCCCTTGCAGCCCAGCGAATGGCCAAACAAAAAGATATAGCTGCGGTAATTTGTTTGGGTTGTGTAATCCAAGGGGAGACACCCCACTTCGATTATATCTGCAACTCAGTAGCCAATGGCATCATGAGAGTAAACCTAGATACAGGTAAGCCAGTAGCCTTTGGCGTGCTCACCACGCTGGATAAAAAGCAAGCGCTTGAACGCGCAGGAGGCAAGTATGGCAACAAGGGAGAAGAAGCAGCGGTGACAGTGGTAGGGATGTTGGAGGCTTAATCTAATACACTACAATCTCTTCTTAGTAGTCTCTTAAACGTCTTATTCCTACGTTCTTCACTCACTTGAATACTGATGCAGTACTTATCTTATCGAAATCTTCCCCGTACTGCTACACAAGCTTATTCTTATTTCATTGATTACAAATCAACTCCCGTCAGGGTGCCTTCAAAAGACAAGTCCACATCAACAGAAATCTCATTACTGCTCGCATCCTCATATACCATTTTCCCTACGAACTTTATTGTGTATGTACTCCCCGAGATACCAATGGTAAGCGTTCCGCTTTCTCCATCATATTCAATCTCACACTCGTCTGTAGCTGCATTGTAGTTCTTACAAGCGTAAGCATCTAATAAGAATCCTATCTTTTCAGAATAAGGTTCTGGAAACAAAAAAGATCCAGTAGACAGTGTCTGCGCTGCAGTAAACGGATTAAACACGATGGCACTTCCATTTCCTGAAACAATACCAGTGGAGGTATTCATTGTTAATCCAGTCGAAATGAATAAAATCTCTTGAGCAAACCCTTGTTGTGGAGGCGTGTCAGCTGAATTCATCATGTCAGGATTATTATCAAAGAAGCCAGAAACTAATTCATAAGTGGTTCCATCAATAATCACTCGATTACTAATGACTACTTCATCATCCTTCTTGCATGAAAAACAAAACAAGAGCATCGACAAAATTAGAAGGAACCGGCTCAAGGTGATTACTGCGGTTTTCGGAGTCATTGGTTTGGTAGTTTTCATATTACTTTCTTAAATTTTAAAAATTCTATTACAACAAACTGTTCATTAATTATCCGTTGGCTAACAATTAGATTATTCAATACCAGTTTCTATCAGCTTCTTTATGAACGACCTATTTTTTCGTGGCTTGCCACCTAATACAATCACAGAAAGACATTTCCATTACGTTTACTTGATCTTGCTTTGCCTCTCTATCAGATCACCTAGCATTTTGTCGCGCGCTACAGCGAATTCGCTATAATAGCTTTCAATAGGCCCAAGAGAAGTTTCAAAATCCTCCGTTGATTTGGGACACACTGAAACTTCCTTTGATATTTGTGGAATTGAACACATTCCATTGGTTATCACCCGTTGCTTGTCTGATGCAAACTCTACCACCTTGAGTGTAGAATTGATGGACATAAGAGCAGTGAGCTTACCAATATTTCTAACATCATATTTTCCTTCCAGATCAATCATGACAGCAATCTTATATTGCGTATCAGAAAAGTCCAAAGATTTCAAAATCTGTCCAAGCATTTTCCTTTCGGTAACAGGTATTACATCTTCATCTACGTACTCAAAAATTGTTGTGTTAAATCCTTCATTTAACATTTTGGTGATTTCTATACCTGTTGATAGATAATTATCAGGAAATGGTAAGGAGCCAGGTTCAAATTTGCACTCAGAAACAGCAGATGTCTCAGTCGGCTTCGATCCGAATGAATATGTTTTAGTGTTCGAATTTGACGATGGTTGACTCGATACATTGGTGGGTTGGCTGGTAGCACTTTGACTCTCTACTTCTGGTGGATTTTCCAGTTTCATAAACCCAGGAGTAAATACTACTGCTATCTTGTTGCCCTCCCCCTCAAATCGTTGGATCTTTTCAAGTAGTTTATTTTCCTTTTTTGGAACCTCATTTGGCTTTGCTGAATTACTGATGACAGTCTTGGGGTGTAATATATCCTTCGATTTATAATAGTGTTGATCCTCTGCAGCAATACCTTCCTCGGCCAGTTTAATCTTTTCGAACTCTTCCAGGGTGAATTTCTTTCCTATTAATACCATCCCCGTGGTAATTTCCGGGGTTTCATTCCCGACACCCAAGCTGAGGTCTTTTGTTGAAATTACCGGAAGTCCAGTTATGTTTTCCCTATTTAAATTCTTCGAAATGGCAACAACATCGCAAAGAGTATATGCTTCTTTTCTTTCTTTGATTTTGATTCTTGCAACAATAATTTCATAGTCTTTTTCAGGCCAGAAAGTAGCGGGGTTGTCTCCTTTCACCGTTTCCATAATACAGTAAGATCCACCGCCAATTTGCAGCGCAGAGAAAAGCTCTTTCTTCTTGTTGATTTTGATATCGTTTCCTTCCATGCCCAAGACAATCGCTTCATAGTTAGCTTGACTCTCGGGACCAATGGTTCCATATTGTTTATTGACTTCAACGAATTGTTTTGATTGAAAAGCTTGCAGACTCAATAATGCGGGAACATTTTGTTTGGCCTCCGGTTGGTTGAGCAAATCGTCCAACTTAACCTCAGTTACAACTGAGGCATCATTACCTTCTGTCATGGGTAGCCAATCGAACTGAGATCGGCAAGCAGATAATTTGTTGCTATTGTCTTCGAGTAATTGCCTGAAATAAAAATTGGATTCAACATAAAGTGCATACCTAAGTCTTACTACGTTGCCAGACAAACCGTTTTTCCCATCTCTTATACCAGTGAACACGCTCCTTAAATCAATAATTTGCAATAAATCCAGGTTGTTTTCTTTCATAAAATTAACCAAACCCGTGCGCTGTGAATCTTGTATGACATCATCAAATTGTGTGTCCAAAATTTTGGCATTCTTAAGTTCTTCTGGTTGCCTTGCCTTAAGGATTATTTCTTTTATGGCTTCAAAGTCTTTGGCATCAAAAGTGATTCCACCCATGGCGTTCATACCGTCAGGATCCAACAATCCCAGGTATTCGGCTTTTCCATAGTGAAAGGCGATTCCAACCTTTGGATTGGTTTTCAAGTACTGATTCACCCAACCCATATGCAAATCTGAGGGTTTCCAAAACTGCGCAAATGATTCTGACGCTGGGAAACAAAGCAGAAAAAGAATAACAGCTTTGCAGGCCAACACACTATATGATGAAGTTGAATTTCTCATTTTATTATCATTAAGTATTTAAACTACTTCACCATGGAAAATACATGCACCCCAGCAATGGAGGCGGTTCGCCCTCCTATGGTTGTTTTATTCCATGTAAGTTCCACCTTTAGGGATGTGTCTAACACTTCATTCAATTTTATCTCCATCCCGTCATTACGGACTATGACTTTGGCAGTTTCGTCTACAAAAGTATTTATTTTTCATTTTGATTTATTTTCGTTTGAAAATAGTAAATGGTTTATATCCATTCTCCCAATGCTTTTTCCTATTCAGGATTATTCAAGATGTCCAACGTAGCTGGACTACCTTACTCTAATTTACATTTAAGCCTCCTCAAATTTTTATCCCATTGTCAATAAAGCCTGTTTTCTTTGTGGGCGTACAGGAATTCTTTGTGAGATGAGGCGCCAATCTTTATGGGCTATGTGAACCATATCCTTTTTTTTTCAGAGCATGAGGGGTGATGTATTCAATGGGCTCTCTACATAAATGATCATCTTTCAATGTATTTCAACCTCATAAACTATACTTCTCTTTACAAAGAATAGTATATCATTCACAAAGAATATGGCAATACCACAGGCTTAAATCAGAAACTGAAAGCTATTTTATTAATTAAATAGCTAACTTTTTAAGCCATTAAATACCTATTCCATGAAAAGTCGATCTGGACACAATTGCACATCCCCCTTTGAAGATGGAGATACTGAGCAGTCGAGCGCACTCTTATCGAGCCACCACAGGCCAATCCTGGCTATCCTGCTCACTCGATATTTTACAAGCCCTCAATTTATCAGGCACTCATACGCTTTCATTACATGGTTTTTCCTCAGCATGATCATACCGGTTCATGCGCAAAAGTTGGCTATTTCAGATGTACAGCTTGCCCAGGGAAACGTAATTATAACATACGAGCTTAATGACGAAAACATTGATAGGCGCTATGCCCTGCACCTCTACACTTCGAACGACAATTATATCCAACCGCTGCAATTGGTGAGCGGAGATATTGGCATTGACATTGCCGTGGGTGGCAATAAAAAAATAATATGGAAAGCTAAGGAAGAATTGGGTGCCGATTTTGTGGGTGACCTGGCTATTGAATTGAAAGGCAGCGTGTATGTACCCTTCATTTACTTGGATGGGTTCGATGACTACAAAATATTAAAGAGAGGCAAACCTTATGACATCACCTGGACAGGTGGGCGAGGGGATAATGTATTGAGTTTTGAATTGTATCGCGATGATCTGAAAGTAAAAGTATTTGAAGAACGACCCAACGTGGGCAATTCAAGTATTGTAATCACTACCGATATAAAACCTGGTAAAAATTATCGTTTTAAAATTAGTGACAGCCGCAACAAAGACGAAGTCATATTTACAAACTACTTCAGGGTGAAACGTAAATTTCCGCTGGCACTTAAACTCGGGCTCATCGCTGGCGTAGGCACGTTGATTGCAACCATGACTCAAGGCGACACTACAGAACCAATCATTGAAGCACCCCTAAAACCTACGCGCCCATGAATAATCGACTCGAATTATTAAGAAATTTCACTTGTGCTCTTTTGGCTTGCTTGCCTTTTATTGGTTTTTCTCAAATACCAGCAATTACACACCTACAACCTGGTTCAGCCATCGCGGGACAAGTGATCACGATTCGTGGTGCAAACTTTCAACCCATTGCAGGAAACAACACAGTCACTTTTGATGGTTCTCCCGCTACCGTAAACTCAGCCACTACGACAACTTTAAAAGTAGACGTTCCATTGGCAACGGCTGGTCCTGCAAATTTAAGAGTCTCCACAGTAGGAGGTACTTCCCCAGACCTAACCAATTTCACAATTATCGCAACTAATGCAGGTGGCTCAATGGCGAATGCAGTCTACTATGACATAGGAAATCCGGTGAGAACGCTTGCCTCAGGGGATCTTAATAATGATGGTATCATCGACATCATAGCGACAGACGCAAACTCCTTCTCCTTTATCCTAACTGGCAATGGTGATGGAACCTTTTCAGATGGACCTAACCTTGGAACAGGAAGCACCAGCACAGGAATTACCCTTGCCGACTTCAATAAAGATGGACTGCTGGATATTGCAGTTGCCAACTCCCTGGTTTCGGGCACCGTCAGCATTCGCCTGAACAGTGGTGGTGGAAGCTTTGCCTCAGCAGTGGGCTATTCAGCAGGTTCATTTCCAGTATGGATTCGATCGGGAGACTTTAACTTGGATGGCAATATCGACTTGGTGACAGCTAATTATGTTGGGGACAACGTGAGTGTACTGCTTGGGTCTGGAACAGGCACCTTTGGTGCGCCTACCAACTTTCCGGTAGGCAATGGTCCAGGGTTTCTTGCAATAGGAGATTACAATGGTGACAACATCGTGGATCTGGCCGTCACCAACTCGAGTGATGATAATGTAAGTATCCTGATTGGTAGTGGTACTGGATCTTTTGCTTCGGCCGTTAACTATGGGGTGGGTAATAATCCTCTGGGAATTGTAGTTGGCTTCTTCAATTCAGATGCAGTGCCTGACCTGGCCATAGCCAATGATTACGATGACAATGTAAGTATTCTCCTTGGCGTAGGCGATGGCACTTTCGGAACCGCTACCAATTTTACTGTATCCGATAGCCCAAAGGAAATTGTTGCCGTTGATATTAATGGCGATGGACTAGTCGATGTGGTGACTTCCAATGGTAGTGGCGTTGGTTCTCCAGATAAAGCGAGCGTGCTTATTAGCAATGGTGATGGTACTTTCAAAACGGTAAAGATTTTTAGTGCAGGGCCAGATCCCATGGCAGTGGCTGCTGCTGATTTTAATAACGATGGCAGGATGGATTTGGTCGTAGGCGGCAATCATGGAACCAACAACATCAGTATTTTACTAAATAACGACCCATTGGTAAATACCTCTACTTCAATCACTTCGATTGATCCTCCATTTGGAATAACAGACCAGGAAATAACAATACACGGTAGTGCCTTTGACAATACACCTTCCAACAACACGGTAACATTTGACGGGCTACCCGCAACGGTAATCTCAGCATCACAGTTTAAGCTGGTGGCAAAAGTACCCATGAGCGCTCCCGGCCCCGCCATAGTGCAGGTGTCAAATGGAAATGGCACCTCATCAAGTCCATCTAATTTTTTTGGCCTCACCCCCAACCAGGGAGGTACCTTCGCATCATTTGTCAACTACACGGCAGGTGATGCTCCACGAGGCGCAGCCGCTGGTGATTTCAATGAAGATGGCAACATCGACCTTGCAGTTCCAAATAGCACTGACAACAATGTGAAAATCCTAATTGGTAATGGCACAGGTACTTTCATTGCGGGAAATGCCTCAGCTGTAGGCAGTTCTCCTTATGCCATAGTAGCAGCAGATTTTAATAATGATGGACATCTCGACTTATCTACGGTTCATTTTGGAACAAATCAGGTAAGCATCCTGCTGGGCATTGGGGATGGAACCTTTCAATCTTTCACCACATCCTCGACTGGAGGGAGTTCCATAAGCCTTGTGGCTGCTGACTTTGATTTGAATGGCTACATTGACCTGGCCACCGCCAACTTGGGTGCTGATAACTTAAGCATTCTACTCAGCAATGGTGATGGTACCTTTGGAACTCCCACAAACTTCGCAGTAGGAGACCAACCTGAAGGAATTATTGAGGGGGATTTCAATGGTGACGGCTATCCCGACCTGGCCACAGCCAACTTATTCTCCAATAATATAAGCGTACTCATCAATAATGGAGATGAAACTTTTGGGGCGGCCTCCAGCTATTCCATAGGCGGCCAGGGGAAGGAAATTGCTGCTGGCGATTTTGACAACGATGGTGATCTGGATCTGGTAGCAGCTAATTTTTCTTCATCCAATGTGAGCGTCTTCCTGGGCAACGGCAACGGCACGTTTTCTACTGCCATTCAATATGCTGCTGGCAACCAACCCGAAGCAGTAACGATAGGTGACTTCAATAATGATGGAAATTTAGATATCGTGACGGACAACGTTGCCCTTTTACCAGGAAATGGAGATGGTACTTTTGCTGCACCCACGCAGCTTACTGTGGAAGGTTCGGCCACCAGTATTACAGCAGCTGATTTTAACAATGACGGGATGATTGACCTGGCAACCGCTAACTGGTTCACTGACAACATTAGTGTATTGATGAACCGAGCGAAACCAACAGTCATAGACGTAATTCCATCATCAGCGAAGCCTGGCGCCATCCTCACCATCTCGGGTCATCAGTTCAATACCGTACCCCTGAGCAACACAGTAACCATCGGAGGCATAAGTGCTACAGTAAATTCAGGTAATACCACTTCTTTAAAAGTAACTATGCCCACAGGGGTAGTCGGTCCTTCATCCATTGTAGTTACAAATAGTTTTGGCGTTTCCCAGGATCCTATATTCGTCAACGCCTTAAAATCAGACAGTGGTGGTGGATTTCGACCTGTCGTGTATTATACAGCAAGCTCTATCCCGGCTGGCGTTACTGTGGGGGACTTTGATGGGAATGGCACTACCGATGTGGCCACAGCCAACGACTTCATCGGAACAGGATCAGTAAATATTGTGCTCGGCAATGGAGACGGAACACTCAATGTGTTTAGCAATTTTTCCATCAGTGACGAACCACGCTCCATTATTAATGCAGATCTGAATCGTGACCAGAAAGTGGACTTGATTACTTCTAATAAAGGCTCATCTGACATAAACGTAATGATCGGAAATGGAGGCGGAACTTTTGCTACGCCACTCACTCATCCGGTTGTTGCAGTACCTGGCCGAAGTACAAAAGGTGATTTCAACAATGATGGCTTGGTTGACATTGTCACCTCCAACCAAAGTAACAACATCAACATTCTATTAGGTTTTGGCAACGGTGGTTTTGGTTCCGCAACAAGTGTGACTGTAGGTAATAGCCCGCAAGACATTTTGGCTGGTGACTTTAACAATGATGATAACACAGACATAGCTGTCAACCTTTCAGGTATCGACAATGTAGGTATCCTTCTGGGAAATGGTGACGGCACATTCATGCCGGTTAATAATTACGCCACAGGTGATCAGCCTTTGGATTTTGCTATGGGAGACTTCAATGAAGATGGCCTTCTTGATATTGTGAATGTCTACTTTGGAACCGACCAATTGAGTGTCTTACTCGGCATAGGCAGTGGTGCCTTTGCCTCACCTGTCTTCCATACTACAGGTGATGGACCATTCAAGGCAACAGTAGGTGATTTTAATGGTGATGGTCACCTGGACATTGCAACCGGAAACGTAGTTAAGACTAGTCTCTTACTTGGACTCGGTGACGGAACATTCCAGCCCTTTAAAGATTTCAATCTGGCTGGGTCGGCATCGGATATTGATGTGGCAGACTTTGATGATGATGGACTGTTGGATCTGATCGTAACAGGCAGTAGTTCTTCTGCCAATGTCCAGGTACTATTGGGCGCTAATACTAACGCTGATATTCTTGCCTTTAGCCTTCCACAGCAGACAGGGTCAGCTACTATCGATGTCAATAACAAAACTGTGGCAATCGAAGTGACTGCAGGCACCCTTGTTAATAGTTTGACTCCAACAATTTCTGCATCTCCTGGCGCATCGATACTTCCAAACTCAGGTGTCGCTCGAAACTTTACCAACCCAGTCACCTATACTGTAACTGCTGACGATCAAACCACGGCTAAGAATTGGACAGTTACAGTTGTTGCTGTTCCTGGTGCGCCTGCAATGTCATTAGTGAATACTGAACAAACAACCGCGGAGATCAATTGGAATGTACCAGCTTTTACAGAGAGTTTTGAGTTGGAACTCTCAACACAAAGTGATTTTTCGATACTACTAAGCGGGTACAATCCTAAGACCCTTAATAAGACCACGCTTCTTGAATCCTTTTCCGGACTCAGCGCAGGCACACAATATTATTGCAGAATAAGAGCACTAAACATCAACAGCAGTGCCTCTGTCTACTCGAATGTGATTCAGTTTCTCACCAAACCAAACACACCTGTGCTAAATTCCATTTCGAATAGTGAAATAGATCAAACGTCCTTTCTTATAGGCTGGAGCTTAGTACCTGGGATTGCGGATGACTATCAGGTAGAGGTTTCATCTACCGATTTCTCTATCACCACTACCCTTTTGATGGGATACCCACTGACTGTTGTCAGCAATTCTATCAATGTTGGTGTAGATGCAGGCACTAGCCCCCTGGCTCCAGGTACAATGTATTGGGTAAGGATAAGGTCGCGCAATAGTTCCGGTGAATCCCCCGAATCCAATGTTTTGATTGTATTAACCAAAGCGGCTACACCTGTGTTAAATTCAACATCTCCCCTGGATATCACTCAAACAACTTCTCTAATAAGCTGGAATGGAGTAACTGGAATGATTGATAATTATAACATAGAAGTGTCGAGTACAGATTTTACTATAACTACTACCCTAATTTCTGGCTATCCTCTCCAGGTCTCTAGCAGTACTACCAGCCTAATACTTGGTGTTGATGCTGGAACGAATTCCCTTACGCCTGGAACGAACTATTGGGTGAGGATCAATGCTGAAAACAATTCAGGACAATCTCCTTACTCCAATGCGATCCAAATACTGACGGAACCTAATACGCCAACACTCAATCCGGTAATACCAGCAAATATTGCCCAAACCAACTTTACAATAGAATGGGCATCTGTAGCTGGGTTGGTGGATGGTTATGTCATAGAAGTTTCCTCCACAGATTTCGCACAAAGCACAACATTACTTCCGGATTATCCACTTACTATCACTGCCAACTCCATTACGATTGGGGTGGATGCAGGAACCTCTGCACTAACTCCAGGAACGAACTATTGGGTAAGAGTACATTCCACGAATGCCAGTGGTGAGTCTCCCCTTTCAAATGTTATTCCAATTCTGACAAAGCCTGCTACACCTCTATTAAGTAATGTATTGACCCAGGAGATCACCCAATTTACCGCCCGAATCTCATGGATGGCGGTAAGTGGGTTGACTGACAACTACTTGATTGATGTCTCTAGTACCGACTTCTCATTTACAACAACGCTACTGCCAGGTTATCCCCTCTCAGTGGACAACTCAACAACAGCGTTGGTAATTGGTAATGATTTCGGGACGAGCACATTGTCCCCCGGAACCAATTATTGGGTACGGGTGAGAAGCAAAAACACAACCGGAGAGTCACTCAATTCGAACGTTGTTTCTCTCTTGACTATTCCTTCCGAGCCTACAGCTACTTCCGCGTCAAGCATTACTCAGGTGTCATTTCAAGCTACCTGGACAGCTGTGACTGGCGGTAGCTTTTACCTGGTTGATGTGTCGGCAGATGATTTTTTGACTTTCATATTACAAGATGAAAATGTGACAGGTGCACTTTTCCTGGATATCGTTGGATTGATGCCCAACACGCAATACAAATACAGGGTAAGGGCGGGAAATGCCACTGGCCAATCATCTTACTCCAATGTGGTTAGTGCAATCACTCAGGGGGGTGGCGCATCTCCTCTGAGCTTTGGTGCAGTCAATTATGGCAACTCAATAACTACACCACCTGGCAGTGCGAGCATTAATGTATCTGTAGCAGGAGGCACTGGTGTGTACACAGCCGTTCTTCGTCATCAAGGCATACTTGGCGGAGGTTTTCAATCAATAACAATGACAGAAACATCAATTGGTGTATTTGATGTAACTCTGACAAGCGACTTATTTGATGAATTGGGAGTTGAGTTTGACATAGAAGTTAGTGATGGGATAACTTCTATATCAGATACTGGGAATAGGATTTTCTGGGCATTCAATGATGCACAGAGCTCCTCGATACCATTTGCCAGTTTCGGAGGAAAACTAGAGAATTGGAACCTCTTTTCAATTCCATTTCAACTTGAGGACAATCTTATTCAGTCCGTTTTTGATGAGATGGGCTCAACTCCATACATGACACAATGGAGATTAATGCAATATAAAAACGCAGGCAATGGAGACGGAGACTATGTAGATTCAGGTTCAGGCATCAACAGACTGGAAGTGGGAAAGGGTTATTGGTTCAATGCAATTGCAGATGTGGTTGTGAAAATTGGAGCTGGCAGCGTGACAAGCAGTATTCCTTTTACCATGAACCTCCAGCAAGGTTGGAATCAGATTGGCAATCCATATAATATTCCTATCAGTTGGAATAAGGTGCTCTCAGACAATGGCAACCCTCCCACTGTAGCAAGTCTGCAAACATTTAGCGGCATCACACAATCAACGGGTGATGTCATCGAACCATTCAAAGGTGCGTTTGTATGGTCCGATGCAAATGAATCGATCATCATCGATCCCCGTACGGTCAAATCAAGTGGGAAAGTTGCTGCCAATCCTAACGAGATTGCTGAAAATAACTTAGATGGAGACACATGGAAGATAGATCTTAGTTTACAGTATGGGAAAATACATGAGCACTTGGGTGGATTTGGAATGCACCCTAATGCATTAGTAAACAAAGACCCATTTGATCATCTTGCATTACCTCGATTTATATTTTTTAGTGATCTCTATTCACTGCATCAACAGGAAAAGTATCCGTGGTTTGCAACCGATATAGTTCCAACAGCACCAAAACATGTCTGGGCTTTTAACTTGTCTTCTAACAAAACTAATGAGCCGGCCTTGCTTACATGGAATATGGCTGCCCTTGAATCCTATTCAGCAAATTTATTACTCGTAGATAAGTCGAATGGAACATTGGTAGACATGAAAACACAACCTAGTTATCAGGTAAACCTTGCTCAGGACGACCTGCAGTTTGAGGTTCATTATTTATCTCCAGGCGAAACTTTCGAACCAACCACACTAATTCTTGGGCATGCCTATCCTAATCCTGCCACATCCAAAGCAATAATTCCCGTAATGATCCCTCCTGACATTGCTGAAGTAGGTTTTCACTTATCTATTCATGACGTGATGGGGCGTGAAATAAAAGTCTTGGCAAATGGGAAATATAAATCCGGGCTACAGGAATTTGTCTGGGAGATTCCTGTTGATGTAAATGGCTTGTTTATCTATCGATTGTCCAGCCAGTATTCCAAAATTTCTTATCAGGGTAAAATTATCGTGCGATGAAAAAACAAACACTGCTTCTAATTTTATTGATCAGCGTCTTTAATGCTAGCACATACGCGCAAATAGTAAGTGACCGCACCAACAAAGTACATCTCGACTTTAAAGGAGTTGATATAAATACTACGTTACCCAAAATTGAGTGGCTGATTCCAAGGCTCGAATATACAAATAGTCCCATCAACAGAATAAATATTGAGGTGGGTATTACTAGTCAAATCCCGTTGAAAAAGGTTACCCTAGAGATTCGTCAGTCGATGTTTGAACCTCCTATAGCAGTAAAACCAATCTCAGTGGAAAACAACTTGAAAATCATCATTAAGCAGGATATTACACTGCAAGATGGTCAGAACTACATCGAGATCATGGCAGAAAACGATCTGGGTGGGATCGTGAAGGAAACTCGATCTGTAATCGTAGGTATGGATGCACTAAAAAATGCACTTGCCATCGACAGAAAGGATTATGCACTGCTGTTTGCAACTGACCAGTACGACAATTGGTCAGACTTGGTCAACCCTATTTTTGACTCGAAGGCGATAGCCAAAGAACTTGAAGACCGATATGGATTTGAAGTTGAGATAGTGACGAATGCAGACCAAGATCAAGTCTTTACAAAACTGAAAGAATATGCATTAAAAAATTACAAGCCCCAGGATCAACTTTTTATCTTCTTTGCCGGCCATGGCCAGTATGATGATGCTTTTGGAGAAGGGTTTGTAGTGGCTCGAAACTCCCTTAAAAATGACCCCGGCAAAAACTCATATATTTCTCACAACCGGCTAAGGAATAATATAAACAATATTAAATGCGATCATATATTACTAACTATGGATGTTTGCTTTGGCGGAACTTTTGACCCCTTGTTAGCAGCCACACGCAATGCAGACGATGAGATTGATGATCTTGAATTCCTGGTCAAAAAGCTTACAGCCAAAACCCGCAAATACCTTACTAGCGGAGGAAAAGAGTATGTCTCGGACGGTATACAAGGTAAACATTCTCCTTTTACAGTTTCATTTCTTGAAGCTCTGAAGTCTAATGGGGGAGAAGATAGAGTACTCACCTTAAGTGAATTAAAAACATTTATGGAAAGACTTCGTACCACACCCCGATTTGGAAATTTTGTTGATGATCAGGATGAAAGTGACTTTATATTTATT
>DDUM01000050.1 GCA_002344795.1 Flammeovirgaceae bacterium UBA2338
CTGCAGAACAAGAGCTAGAAAAAAATAAATTCTCATAGGATTTGGGACTACCTTATTTTACGGGATTCAATTTATCGACTGAGCTTTCTTTATCCAACTATCCTTTCCTGGATATTGAAATGGAGTAAAAGATAATTATTCTTTACCTCTATTAGTGAGTTTTTAATGCCAAACATCCGCAAAATTTGTTTTTTACATCCAATGAATATTATTAAAACGCTCGCTGTCATTCTTATTCTATTATTAGGAAAGAATGAAATAACAACAGCTCAGGATAAGTCAATCGAGCAATTTATTTCTGCTGATGACCTCGAATCTTTTCAAGAATATCCACTTCCTGACAGCCAACGGCAGGGGGTGTTCTATAAAAGTATTCAGGGAGGTGCACTTCAAATCGCTGAATACCTGATTACAAAAGGCGCCAATGTAGGTGGGTATACTGGTTCTGGCTCTACTCCGCTCATCATTGCTGTTTCAAACAATGATGAGAAAATGGTGAAGCTACTTCTAAAATCAAAAGCTGATCCTAATCAAAAGGAAAAAGAAGGGCTTCAGGGGACTCCGTTGATGTATTCCAGTGTAAATCCAAACACCAATATTGCAAGTTCACTCATTGAAGTGGGTGCTGACGTCAATATTCTAGATGTAAATAAGGATCCTGCTATCAATTGGGCTGCCTATTACGGTAACATTGCTTTGATGAGTCTTTTGATAGAACACGGTGCTGATTTATCCATGCGAAGTAAACACGGTACATCTTTGGATGTGGGACTTCGTCTTTGGCATGCCGATTCTGTGATGGAGGTTTTTCGATCAACAAAGTTTAACGAAGCGATTGATCCGAAAATCAAATCCCTATTATATGCTATAAAAGCGAATGACAATAAAAAAGTAGAAACGCTGCTCAAGAAAGGAGCTAATGCTAACGCGAAGGATGGCTTAGGTACGCCATTACTACAAATTGCCGCTGAGTCAGGAAACCATGATATGGCAAAGCTTCTTCTTTCCAATGGCGCTGACCCTAATCAAATGAATAGGGTAGGACAAGTGCCGCTGGCTTTTGCAGCGAGATTCAATCATAAAAAGATTATTGAACAACTATTAATAGCTGGTGCCGATCCCAATAAGAGGGGAGACTACTACAGACTTACTCCTTTAATGGGTGCAGCGGTAGGAGGAGATGAAAAAATAGGGCGACTATTACTGGATGCGGGAGCAAAGTTGAATGCAACAGATTCTGTCAATCAATGTACTGCACTTCATTGGGCCATGTTTTATGGCAACATTTCTTTTGCAAAAATGTTATTGCATCAGGGAGCTGATTATAAGAGAGAAGTTCTGGATAAAACCTATACAGGGTATACGTTGGCCAAAGCCTATGGATATATGGAGTTGGTTCGTGAAATGGAACACCTGGATGCCATCAATAATCCGTTGATTGGATCGTGGAAGATTGATCAAATTCAATATATCTACAAAGACACCACGGTAGTTGTTGAAAAAGTTGCACAAGGTCGGTTAACGGTTACTCCCAATCGCTACCATATCATTTACAATCCATGGGTCAACCCCAGGGTTCCTTTCAAGATTTTATCCAAACCAACAGATGCGGAGATCAAGCATGCATTTCAAACCCTTGTATTCAATACGGGGACATATACCCTTAGCGATACTTTGTTTACGACTACATCCGATATAGCGAAAGTACCAGGTTTTGAAGGGGGGAAGCAGTATTACTATTTGGAAGTCAATGGGGATCAACTACAGCTGATTATGAAAGATGAAACTTATCCTAATGGAGAAAAGCCAGAATGGTACCAGAAGTTACAGATACTTTTTAAATTGACTCGGGAGTAATAACATCCTCCCGGGCAAATGACCGTACTTAGGTATCTACTTTTTTTCTACTCTTTATCTTCCATTTTTATTTCTGGCGGTCTATTTTTTCAAAAAAAGGGGCGACCTCAGCTTATGTTGTCATTATTTGCCCTCTTGTTTGGACTTGAGATGCTCGACTACCTCTATTCAACAAGTAGGTTTGTTCTGATGCTTCCTGATTTTTATGGAATTTACTATTTTTTAGTGGGCTTTATTTATGGCCCGGTATTGTGGTTTCATTTTAAGGCGTTGATTGATCCTGATCGAAAGGATACGTATTGGTCGCTTTTACATTTTGTTCCCTTTCTGCTGTCCATCATTTACTTTCATGATGTTCTTGCACTTTCTGGCGCGGAAAGGATGGCTTACAACAAAGATCATTTCTACGATAGAATAATGCCAATGAATTATGCTCGAGCCGGACATCTGTTGTTATATGGCATAGGATTCATTTTACTTATCTACAAGAGCAGGCAGTTGCTAACCGCAAATAATAGGCTCTATGCAATTATCATTTGCTCTATCTATTTTATTACCGCTGTTATTGTTTCCTGGTTGACAATGTTTGCAGATCATTGGCGACAGTTTATTGTATATTATTTCCTTGCCTCTACCATTGTTTTTATTGTCGGTTTCGTTCTTTATTCTCAACCAAATTTTTTGGATGGCATTGCAAAAAAATACTTGCACTCAGGACTTGATGATTTAATGATGCAGAGAATCGTTGGCAAGGTGGAATCAGTGTTTAAAGCAGATCAATTGTACCTTGACAGGGAATTGACACTTTACAAGCTGGCCGAACAGATCAGTGAGAAGCCTCATTTTATTTCTCAAACGTTATCTTCTCATCTTGGTGTAAATTTTAATGACTATGTTAATCGGTACCGCATAGAACATGCAAAGTGTATGTTAAAGAGTGAAAAATATACTCATTATAAAATTGAGGCAATTGCACTTGAGTCTGGATTTAACAACAAAGTCACATTCAATAAAGCATTTGGCAAATTTGTGTCCACAACGCCCTCTGCCTTTAGAGAAGGATTGTAATTTGGAACTCATCTGATTTAGTCCAATATTTGGTTTAACCGTTTTATATTTTGGAAGATCAGATTATTGACATAGAGCAATTAATAGGACAAGGCAGGTATCTCGAAGCCAGATCATTAACACAAACCGCTATCGATGAGAACCCCAGCATCCGATTGCAGCAATTGCATGCTTTGGCGGTATCCAAAAGCGGAATGCCGCTTCAGGCGAAGGCATTTTTAGAGAAATTATACAAGGAACTTCCTGATGAAGCAGAGACGGCTGGTATTTTAGGCGGTATTTATAAAACATTGTTCAAACAAACTGAAGATTCTGAGTATGCCATTCAGTCTCGTGATACTTACCTTAAAAATTTCTCATTAACAGGTAGCTATTACACCGGAATAAATGCAGCAACAATGTCGGCCATAGCCGGACAAGCCCGTAAGGGGAGGGAGATTGCCCAAGAGGTGATTGATAAGATAGGAGACTCAAAATCTTTTTGGGAAATAGCCACATTAGGAGAAGCCTATTTGCTTACAAAAGACAATAAAAAGGCTATCGAGTTTTATCAGAAAGCAAGGCAACTGGCAGGAACGGATTGGGGAAAAGTCAATTCCGTGCATAACCAGCTTTGGCTGATTAAGCATTACATGAATGTTCCTTCAGAGATTCTTAAAATATTTAGTCCGCCAGCTGTTGCTGCTTTTGTTGGTCATATGATCGACAAGCCTGACCGGATTAATCCACGATTTCCAGTTTCAATAGAAGATGCTGTGAAAGCTGCTATTAAAGCATCCATTCGTGCAAATAAGATTGCTATTGGCTACTGTTCATTGGCGTGTGGAGGAGATATTCTTTTTGCTGAAGCAATGGAAGAAGAAGGAGGTGAGGTGAATATTTTTTTGCCATTCAATAAGGAAGAGTTTATTCGCGAAAGTGTTGCCTTTGCTGGTGATAATTGGGTAAAACGATTTGATGCACTAAGGAATAGGCACACTGTCCATTTTATTACTCAGGAAAATTATGACAATCACCCTGATCTGTTTTCTATGCAAAGCAAGGTTGTTTTGGGGGCTACATTGTTGCGTAGAAGTATGATACATAGTGCTGCTTTTTTGTTATCTGTATTGTCTGATTTTGATTTTACCAGACTGGAAGGAGGCACAAGAGACAATATTGCTTTGTGGCCATTTCAGGACAAAATCATCAATATTAGCCCTGATAATTATTTATCAGGTTCCAGAGATGATAAGCAGGAGTATTCAAAGAACAAACCAGCTACGAGCGTTCGTCCTGCATTGTATACACTTGTGATAGACTCAGAAAAAGAAGAGGCGTGGGAAAGTGTTTTGGAAAAGATTAAAGGGGCCATGGAATCGGCTGTGGTACCTCCGTTGGCAAGCTGCGTAAAAGGAACTAATATAATCGTTGGGTTTTCAGCGCTGAGGCCATTATGGGATTTTATTTCTGTGCTAGGAAAAACGAAAGGAGTGAGCCTCCCAGACCTGCGACTAAGTATTAATGGTGGACCTATTGCGTTGGATGATTTCCATGAAAAAGATCCTGTTCAATACAAGATAATGAGTGGCGTGCATGTGGAGACAGCTTTGAACGAACATCAATTCAGTATTCCAGGGTATTGTATTGCACTTAGCCCGATTGCATATGAGTTGCCCTTGTACAATGTGGAGATAGAATTGCTAAGCAGAGTAAATATGGAGAAAGGAGAGGTAGTTGAGATTTTTAAAGTACTGGGCTAAGCATTATCGTTGTAGTTTGGCAATCACTTCACTCAAATGCTTTTGTTTTTCCTCTTCCCTGTATGTCTTCCCATAATTTGTATGGTACCGGTGATTTTCTAAAAATACTTTTTGGGTAAGATTCCATTCTCTTTCTGTTTCAATGAAACCTTGTTCTTTCATTTCGTTGTAGAGTCTGTTTCCGATTTCATAAAAATCATCGCGGCCCAAATAATCAAGGTCGGCATCACATAAGATTTTATCCAGCTTGCTTTTAGTCGTTTGAGGAATTTTGGTAGCCATAATCATTGAACAGATCACCTCCAGTTGCTCTGTAGAAAACCCGAATTGGGGTAAGGTTGCTTTTGCCAACAAACAGCCCTCTGCTTCATGGCCTTTGTAGGTATTGATAAAACCAGCATCATGATAGAGCGCAGCAATTCGCAATAAATTCGTTTCTTCCTTATTAATTTTTTCAGTTTCTGCAATTCTGAGTGCTGATGTCAATACATCATTGATGTGATCCAGGTTGTGGTAAGAGAGTTTTGTGGGCATTTCTGCTTTGAGTTTTTCGCGAATAAAATGCTCGGCACCTGAATAATCAACAGCACAGTTGCCTGTGGTGCCATTTTTTTTATTGAGTATTGATAGTAAAGGATCAACAGAAAGCCAGATCAAATCAATGTCATTTGATGCTTTCGCTTTCTTGATGGCACCCATTGCCTGACTGTTATCCTGTCGGGAGCAATACACATGTGATAAATAGAAGTTGACTCCTTTTTCGTTTTTGTCACTGCGTTGAATGAGTTCATTCAACAATTGATCAGACCTACCTTTCTCGTCCAGGCGCCAATAGGCTATTGAAAGGTAAGCGATCATTGAGGGGTGCCTTGTATTTGAATCTTCAAGTCCAGCTTCAAGTACTTCTTTGGCCTTTTCAAAATTACCCATGGTTACATAGATTCTTCCAAGATGATCGGAAAATCGAATCACTTTTGGAAATAGCTTCATTCCCTCCTCAAACAGGGATACCGCTTCGTTATATTTTTGGGAGAGATAAAGGTAAATTCCCTGATAATTGAAATAAGCTACACTGTGTGGTTCAATCGATTTGGCTGCATGAATCACTTCGCTGGCCTGGGATAGCCTACCCTTCATGCTAAGTAGATAGCTATAGGTGTACAGTACATTCGCATTATTGGGACTGAGATCCTTTGCTTTTAGTAGCAGTTCCTCTGTTTTTGTAAAATCCTTGTTGATAAAAAATTCAACAAAAGCTTTGGTGAGGTAATCATTGTCTGAAGCACCACGCTTCCATGCTTCATCAAGATATTGACTTATCAGGGGCAAAGCTTCAGTGGGAGAAAGGTCACCATTCCATGACATGCGGGCGGAATAAGAACTGGCCAGATAGGAATATGCTTGCTTAAATTCAGGATCAAGTGCCAGGGCTTTTTTAAAGTAGTCGGAAGCAATTTGGTACCCCTCTACATTCCACTGGTTAAAGGCATAACGACCTTTCAGGAACAAATCATATGCTTCTAAATTTTGAGTGGGCTTCTGATTGGATTTTTCAGCTGGACTGATAGAAGACTTGAGTTGTTGTGCTACTACCTCTGCCACTTTATCCTGGATGCTAAAGATGTCATCCATACTTTCCAAAAATACTTTTGACCAGATAGGATCATCCTTTTTGGCATCAATCAATTGTACATTGATCCGTACTTTGTTGTTGTGCGATTGGGCGCTTCCTTCTAAGATATACTTGACTCCTAACTCGGCTGCAATTTCAGGAGCCAGTTTGTCCGTCTTTTTATACCTCATAATTGAGGTTCTGGAAATGACCTTGAGCTCTCGCATACTTGCCAGTTGCATTAAAATATTCTCTGTCATTCCATCAGCAAAGTATTCCTGAGAAGCATCCTGGGCCAGACTGACAAATGGCAGTACAGCGATGGACTTCTCGTTGACTTCTTCCGTTTTTTCATTGGAAGTGCTGTTACTTTTTAAGTACGTACTGTCTTCATCTCCAGTGGGTATTCCAGCATAGCCAGGTTTTTCCGGAGATTGTATGCCTTGAATAATTTCTTTTAGAGCGTTGGCCACCTTATTCATTTGATCCCGATAAGCAAGTCGCCCTATATTATCTTCACGCTTGTCGTCCTGTCGCAAGGGGCGATTTACACCTGGTGCCCGATAGGTAAAATCAATGAATCTGAATTTGGCTTGTAACTCATCTTCAATTTGGTCAATATCTTCACGCGTAATTTCATGAATGGTGACAGGAAGGATTCTACTGGCCACATTACCATTACCCAACCGAATATCTCTTCCAATTGTATCTTGCAATGCAATTTTGTTGAATGCACAAAACTCCTGCTGCCACGCATAGCACCTGGGGTCAGAATAAGTTTGTGAAACAATGGGAATTAAAATGAGCGATTTAAGTTTGTTGTTCAGGCTTTGGTCGACACTATGATTCTCCAGCAGACCATCGTAGGGATTCTCATCGAAATAGATAGAGATAGATTCTTTAAAAGTCCCCTCCAACTCTTCGCGAAGGGCCTGAACGAATTGACTTACCCACTTCTCAGCTCGATTGTCTTTGTGGCGATAGGAAATGAAGATGTCGTACTCAAAGCCTTGAACTAAAGAAATCATAGTGTATAATCAATTAAAACCAGATGTCGTCTGACTTTCGTATCCAGGTATTTGTAATTGGGCTGAAGAGAGGGCATAAGTCAAATATACTAAAACAAGGCATTTGATGAGGTATTTTAATACCCACTCATTAATATCAGCGATTATGGGCTGAAGATTAAGTGTTGTTTAAATTCAAGCCCTTCAGTCATTTAGTTATATTTGGATATACCCAAATTGAAACTTTGGACATTAACACTACCCAGAATCCCTTGTGTTGAAGAAAAAGCAAACAAAGGCACCGGCATTCCAACCGACTCAATCAAAGTCTATTGCCCAATCAGCTAAATCTGAATTAGCACGTCTTAGAAAGCAAATAAATATTGAGGCCACTTTGGAACGTGTGCGATCCAGTGCTATACCCATGAGAAAAAGCGGGCAATTGACCCAGGTTGCAAAGGTAATGTTGATACAGCTAGTTGAATTAAAGGCGGTCAAAGATCTTGAAGATGTTCACCTAGCTCAGATTCTGAATTATTTAAAAGCCTACAGAATTGAAGTTGGGTTATTAATAAATTTTGGAAGTAAAAGCTTAACTTTTAAACGACTTGTACTTTGAAACAGAATCCGTGATACAGACAATTTACGATATTGTGAAAGCACATGGTGGGGAGTTGAAGAGGGAGACGAAAGAGGGAGAAGGG
The DNA here is from genome assembly GCA_002344795.1 of Flammeovirgaceae bacterium UBA2338. Taxonomy (GTDB): domain Bacteria; phylum Bacteroidota; class Bacteroidia; order Cytophagales; family Cyclobacteriaceae; genus ELB16-189. Next base: position 7,991 of record DDUM01000050.1, read on the forward strand.
AGTGAGTTCATTATTGAGTTACCCATTGTCTGAATCACTGATTAGTTGGATTACACTGATGAAACGGATTAAAATGAATGAATGGAATATGATTACTTACAGAAAAGGTAAATCCGTGAAATCCTTCAATCAGTGTCAATCTGTGATGCAGACAATTTGCGATATTGTGAAAGCACATGGAGGGGAGTTGAAGGTGGAGACGAAAGAGGGAGAAGGGAGTGAGTTTATTATTGAGTTACCCATTGTCTGAACCACGGATTCTTATGGATTAATGGATTACACGGATTAGGAAATGGCTGACTTAAAATATAAAGACATCACCGAGAAAATTATTGGTGCTTCGTTTGAAGTGCATAAATTTCTTGGAAATGGCTTCCAAGAGGTGATTTATCAGCGTGCCTTAGCTTGGGAATTCACCCAAGCCGGACTTTCGTATCAACGGGAGATTGAACAGGAAATATTTTATAAGGAATTAACGGAACCGATAGGAACAAGAAGAGCAGACTTTGTAGTGGAAGGAAAAGTATTGGTAGAATTGAAAGCTGTCATTGAACTTGAGGATGTACATTTGGCTCAGATTCTGAATTATTTAAAAGCCTACAGAATTGAAGTTGGGTTATTAATAAATTTTGGAAGTAAAAGCCTAACTTTTAAACGGCTTGTACTTTGAAACAGAATCCGTGAAACCCATCAATCAGTGTAATCCGTGATGCATACAATTTACGATATTGTGAAAGCAGCGGAGGTTAGGAAGTGAGTTTATGGTCAACTGCCTATTGGATGCAATGGCGAAAGAGGTTTTATTGATAGGATTTAAGGGATTATTGGAGTTTATTAAATCGATGAAAAGTTTATATTTACAAATGCCTAAATTTCAATTACCAGTAAAACGCTCCAAAGTCCTTGCTTTGGTTTTAGGTCTTCTCTCCATTTTACACACGCATCTTCGTGCTCAGCCTCAGACACAGGTTATTGACCCCACCTATATTTCAGTAGCCGAAGGTTTGGTTTCCCCAACTGTTAATGCTGTAATTCAGGATAGCTTTGGACTGATATGGATTGGTACCTCCAATGGGTTACAAAAATATGATGGCTATCGGTTTGAGACCTTTAAAAATGTGTCTGGTAAATCTAACAGCTTGCAACACAATTATGTATGGTCTTTATGGGAAGACGAAAATCATGATGTCTGGGTGAGCAATAATAAAGGGGTGTCAAAATACAATCGAAAAAAGAACGAGTTTAAAAATTATGAGTTTGCCAGGATTTTTAATTTCACCATAGATTCAGAGGTATTAGGATTTAAGTTCTTAAAGGATTCACAAAACCGACTTTGGGTCAACAGCATTAACCTTCAATTGCTACAATATGATTCGGCAGGGGATACCTGGAAGAAGGCCATATATGAAATACCCAATGTCCCAGAACCGGATCAAACTGGATTTGCACCTGCTGTAGCCGAAGATTTGAAAGGTAATCTCTGGCTGGGGTCACCTAATTATGGTTTAATGAAGCAGGCAAAAGATGAAGATGCCTTTAGGCCGATACCGCAAGGGCAATTAGGGGGCATCAATTTTACTGAACGAGGCAACACCATTTCGGAAATATATTGTGACACCGCTAATACGCTTTGGATAACGACCCGATCTGGAATTTATAAGTACAATCCTGAGGCAGGGACAATCAAAACCATAAAAGAGTACAAAGATGCGCAAACAGACACCTGGACCAATTGGAACAGCATTTTGCCCGACCCACAGGGCAATATTTGGATTGCCAATAATTTTAGAGGGATACTGAAGTTTGACGGCATTTCTGATCGCTATACTGAAATTGAAATTGCAGGTAAGGTAAAAATGCGTTCCCATGGGTGGAATATCACCTTCACGCAATTTATGATTGACCGAAGCGGTATTTTTTGGTTTGGAAGTCGAGAATTTGGTTTGGTAAAATATGATCCTGTCAATAAACCATTTCGATATCTGAGTCACGATAAGAATAATCCAAACAGTATGAGTGCTGGTGGAACATTTGGCATTCTGGCTTCTAAAGTAAAACCAGGTATTACCTATGTGGGTATACGCGGTGGGGGTGTAAATATCTATGACCCGAAAAAGCAAACCTTTGAAAAGGTGGGGTTCAAGGTCGTTGATGACATGTTTGGAGGATCGGCCAGAAGCATAGCTGAGAAAAAGGATGGGTCACTGTGGGTGGGCACCTGGGGCGATGGTTTGGTTGAATTGGATGAGGATTTTAAAGAAGTAAGAAGGTATAAATACGACTCAACCACCAGGACTTCCATCTCCAACAACCAGGTACGTGTACTGAAACCTGATAATCAGAATAGACTATGGATAGGTACCGTCAACGGACTCAACATCTTAAATACACAAACAAATGAGATCGAGAGAGTGATTAGTAAATACACGAAGCAATATCCGGATCAGCTCGTTGCTGAACTGGATAAACTCATTGCGTCTGATCAAAATGTAGCGGCTATTGAAAAAGTTGTTGATTCTCAAGATCTATCAGTGCCATTAGAAGTAAAGACAGAGAACACGTATTGGATAATGGCGGTAGGTGAGATTGACCGCACAAGCAGGGCAGATTTTGGTTGGATTGAAAATGAAGCGAAGGATACGGTTTGGCTAATGGGAGATTATGAGAATACCTACCATGCCGGAGGAGCCTCCAAAAACAGAATAGAAATTAAATCCATCACCTTGCCCCCAGGCCAATATACCCTACGGTATTTAACAGACGACAGCCACGCTTATGGAAAATGGAATGAACCTGCTCCCACTCAGACATCATTGTATGGGGTTGTAGTTATACAGCCACAAAACGAAGATCAAATGCAAGCTTTTCAAGAACCGGTAGACCCTGAAGGGAAAGATGAGTTAATGATTTCTGGTGTGAACATCATGGACATTGAAGTTACAGATCAATTCGTTTGGGTTACAGCAGCTGGTAATGGATTGGATAGAATTGACCCCTCAACCAATAGTGTTAAGCACTATGCGCACAATCCTGATGATATTAATTCTCTCAGTAGTAATGGTATTCTTGACATTTTAGCGGATAGTCATGGTAATATTTGGTTAGCGACTAACGAAGGTGTTACTAAATTAGATCCACGTGCCGAAACCTTTACCCGTTATACAGAAGTCGATGGACTGCCTACCAACCTGATAGAAGGGTTAGTTGAAGGTGATGATAGTGAAATGTGGATTGCCACACGTGGGGGACTTTCACAAATGGTGATCAATGAGAATTTGAAGAAAGAAACTTTTATCAATTATAATTCTTCCGATGGATTGGGTACGGATGTATTTTTGTCTTTAACCAATACCCGTGACGCTGAGGGGCGGTTTTACTTTGGTAGCGATCAGGGCCTTACCACATTCTCGAGTATTTCAGCCAACAAAACTCCACCTGCTATTATTATTTCAGACTTGTTAATTTCTAATAAGTCCATTTTGGCTATGGGAGACGACTCGCCATTAACGGAAAGCTTATTTGAAACAAATAGTATTTCCCTGGCTTACAATCAAAACAATCTCAGTTTTGAATTTGCTGCCTTGCATTATGCCAATCCTCAAAAAAATCAATATGCTCATATGCTAAAAGGCTATGATCAGGATTGGATTTACGATAACAGGAACTTTGCAGCTTATACCAATTTGGATCCTGGTAAATACGAATTTTTGATCCGGGCCTCCAATGCTTACGGAATTTGGAATGAAGAAGGAAGAACCTTGTCGATTGTCATTTTACCACCCTGGTGGAAAACCTGGTGGGCATACGGGTTGTATGTAATGATATTTCTATTTGTAGGTGTAAGTATTGATCGCAGTATACGCAGAAGAATAAAATTAAAAGAACGAGAGCGACACCGTGAGAAAGAGTTGAAACATGCTAAGGAAATTGAGATTGCTTATACCAACCTTAAGGAAACACAATCGCAACTGATTCAGTCTGAAAAAATGGCTTCTCTTGGAGAACTTACGGCCGGCATTGCCCATGAGATTCAAAACCCTTTGAACTTTGTGAATAACTTTTCTGAAGTCAACAAGGAACTTATTGAAGAACTACAAGTGGAGTTAAAAGCTGGGAAAGTACAGGAAGCCATTGAATTGTCGAATGACATCAAGGACAATGAGGAAAAAATAATGTTCCATGGAAAGAGAGCGGATTCCATTGTAAAGGGAATGTTGCAGCATAGCCGTAGCAGCAACGGTGTGAAGGAGCCTACAGATCTTAATGGATTGGCTGACGAATACCTAAGGTTGGCCTATCATGGATTGCGTGCAAAGGACAAGTCTTTCAATGCTACCATGAATACGGACTTTGAGAAAGACCTTGAGAAAATTGAGGTGATACCGCAAGACCTGGGAAGAGTAATTCTTAACCTGATTACCAATGCATTCTATGTGGTGGCGGAAAAGAAGAAACAAAATGGCCAGACTGACGGAACTTTAGAGAAGACAGGCTATGAGCCCACGGTTACTATAGGAACCAAGAGTATTGGTAATAAAGTAGAGATAAGTGTAACCGACAATGGAAACGGAATACCTCAGGCCATCATTGATAAAATTTTTCAACCCTTCTTCACTACAAAACCTTCGGGGCAGGGAACTGGCCTGGGGTTGAGCATGAGCTACGAGATTATTACGAAAGCACATGGAGGTGATTTGAAAGTAGAGACCAAAGAAGGAGAAGGAACCACATTTAAAATAATCTTACCGAAATAATATTAGTTGAAATGAAAATACTGGTAGTCGATGATGAACGTGATATTCAAGTGTTGTTTGAGCAAAGGTTCAGGAAGGAAATAAGGAATAACCTGGTTCAGTTTGTTTTTGCTTTTTCCGGAGAAGAAGCATTGGATTATTTGGGAAAAACACAACACGAAGCCGTCTTGATCCTGTCAGACATTAACATGCCGGGTATGAGTGGGTTAGAATTGCTTGAAAATGTAAAGAAAAAATTCCTAAAGCCACCTCCGGTGGTGATGATGATTACTGCTTATGGGGATGCGGAAAACCATCGGATGGCTACTGAATTGGGCGCGGATGATTTTTTAACGAAACCGGTGGACTTTACTTTACTGAAGGAGAAGTTAAAACTGACTAACAACTGATGGCAAAGATATTAGTAGCCGATGATGAGGCTGATTTGGAGGTATTGATCAAACAAAAATTCCGACAAAAGATTCGTGAAAAGGAGTATGAGTTCATTTTTGCGATTAATGGAAAAGATGCCTTAGAAAAGTTAGCTGAGCATCCTGATGTTGATATTGTGTTAAGCGATATCAACATGCCGGAGATGGATGGGCTAACTTTGTTGAGTAAACTCAATGACTCCAGCCCATTGATTAAATCAGTAATTGTATCTGCTTATGGTGATATGGATAATATCCGAACAGCCATGAACCGTGGGGCGTTTGATTTTATTACCAAGCCTATCAATTTTGAGGACCTGAACATCACTATGGCAAAGACCATTGCTCATGTGGTTCACATTCGGGAAACACTTCGTGCCGTTAAGGAAAACAACATCCTTAAAATGTATGTGGATGAAACCGTTCTCAATTTTATGGGTAGCCGTGAGTTTGAGTCATCGTTGATGTCTAATGAAACTGTGAATGCTACAGTGGCATTCATTGATATTTGCAGCTTTACTTCCATCAGTGAAAAAGAGTCACCAGACGATGTAGTTAAATTGCTCAATGAGTATTTTGACATTATTGTCAAAGAGATCATCGCACAAGGTGGGTATATTGACAAGTTCATCGGTGATGCTATCATGGCAGTTTTCCGTGGAGACCATCATTTGGACAGGGCGTTGGATGCGTGCCTGTCCGTACGAAACAACATTAAAGCATTACCACAGAGCTTAGATAATTTTAAACCGCAGGTTTCAATAGGAATTAATAGCGGAGAGATGATTTCTGGTAACATTGGTTCTGCTACATTGAAACGACTCGACTATACCGTCATCGGAGACACCGTGAATACAGCACAGCGGCTGCAATCTGCTGCGGCACCCGGACAGATCATTATCAATGAAGCTTGTTTTCAGAAAGTAAAAGAATCTTTTAATGCCAGTAAGGTAGGAGAGGTGAGCCTGAAGAACAAGGCGAATCCGGAGACCATTTATGAGGTGAATGATTGAGGATCGGTATAACGAGTCCTGGCACTGCCTAATTACGGTTTAAAACCCTTGCTATATTTCATTACTGGTGTATCATCCTGTTTGAAATACTGTCCTAAATCTTCCACTCCTCTTCTTATCATGCAGGCTCTGTCCCAATTGTGATTATCATTTTTATCGTTAATGGCCATAAAGGCCTTGCACACCTTTTTTTCATCGTTAGCCGATAGTTCTTTGTTAACTGATATTTATCATTTTTTAGCTCATAATGAGGATATAAATTATACTATTCGAATTAGGGAAGTATCATAAAATAAGGGCTATGAAAAACAAAAAATACGTAACTCTGGATGGTAACGAGGCTTGTGCTTATGTGGCCTATCGGGTAAATGAGGTTTGTGCAATTTATCCCATCACGCCTTCATCTTCCATGGCCGAACTTGCCGATGAATGGGCATCGCGAAAGATTAAAAATATTTGGGGAGCCGTACCTTCAGTATTCGAAATGCAAAGTGAAGGTGGCGCAGCCGGAGCTATACATGGGGCGCTTCAGTTAGGAGCACTCACCACCACTTTTACCGCTTCGCAAGGGTTGTTGTTGATGTTGCCCAACATGTTCAAGATCGCTGGTGAACTTACACCTTCTGTTTTTCATGTTTCTGCCCGAAGTGTAGCCACTCATGCATTGTCTATATTTGGAGATCACAGCGATGTAATGATAGCCAGGGGCACTGGGTTTGCATTACTTGCCTCTGCTTCAGTGCAAGAAGCGATGGATATGGCGCTCATTGCGCAAGCCAGTACATTGGAATCAAGAATTCCTTTTTTACATTTTTTTGACGGCTTCAGAACATCACATGAGATGTCTAAGGTAGAACTGATTGAAGAGGATGTGATGCGCAAGATGATCGATAATAAATCGGTTAGACAACACCGACAACGGGCGCTTTCACCCGACCATCCTTTCATTCGCGGTACTGCACAAAATCCTGATGTATTTTTTCAAAATAGAGAAGCCTGTAATCCGTACTTTAATGCCTGTGCTGAGATCGTTCAAAATAAAATGGATCAATTCGCAGAATTGACAGGCCGTGCCTACCATCTTTTCGATTATTATGGTGCAGCCAATGCCGAGCGCATCATTGTCAGTATGGCTTCCTCTATCGAAACCATAAGAGAGACAGTGAACCATCTGAATGCAAAAGGAGAGAAGGTGGGCTTGGTAGTTGTTCGCCTTTATCGACCATTTGATGTGAAGCGATTAGTGGAGGTTTTGCCAGAATCCACAAAGTCAATTGCTGTACTTGATCGCACCAAAGAACCGTGTTCACCTGGTGAGCCTTTGTACCTGGATGTTTCTCATGCGCTCATGGAGACCCAATTAGAAAATCCAAAATTCAAGGTCATGCCGAAAGTAGTTGGAGGTAGGTACGGGTTATCCTCTAAAGAGTTTACACCAGCTATGGTGGTAGGCATCTTTGACAACCTGAAGGAGAAGAAGTGTAAAAACCATTTTACAGTCGGTATTAAAGATGATGTTACCCACACAAGTTTGGATTATGATCCAACACTCAGTATAGAATCCGATAAAGTGGTACGGGCAATATTCTATGGCTTGGGAGCCGATGGTACAGTAGGGGCAAATAAGAACTCGATTAAGATTATAGGTGAGAATACCAGTAATCATGCACAAGGTTATTTTGTGTACGATTCCAAAAAATCTGGTTCAATGACAATCTCGCATTTACGATTTGGCCCTGAACCTATTCATGCACCTTACCTGATTACGAGAGCTAATTTCATTGCCTGCCATCAGCCATTCTTTATGGAAAAAATAAATGTGGTACAACATTTAGCACCAGGAGGAACATTCTTGTTGAATTCGACTTGGGCTCCGGAAGAAGTATGGTATCATCTTCCTCAAGAGATTCAGGAAATACTAATTGATAGAAAAGCAAAAATCTATACCATAGATGGTCAGAAGGTAGCCAAGGAATGCGGCATGGGTAGGCGCATTAATACTATCATGCAGGTTTGCTTCTTTGCTATATCGAATGTACTGCCCAAGGAGGAAGCCATCGAGCAGATCAAGGAGTCAATACGTAAAACCTACGGTAAGAAAGGTTCACTCATTGTTGATACAAATTTGAAAGCCGTTGACAATACACTTGAACATTTGTACAAAGTAGAGATACCAGATAAAGCAAACTCTAAAACCAAGCTAGCTGCTGCCGTACCCGATAGTTCGCCAGACTTTGTTAAAGATGTGTTGAGTCACATTATTGCGGGAAGGGGAGATGATCTTCCTGTAAGTGCTTTTCCTGTGGATGGCACTTATCCTTCTGATACGGCACAATACGAAAAGCGCAATATCAGTTTACAAATCCCGGTATGGGAAGAAGATTTGTGCATTCAGTGTGGAAAGTGTGTGCTTCAATGTCCCCATGCTGTGATTCGTTCTAATGTGTTTGATGCTTCGCTGGCAAAGGATGCACCAACCACTTTCAAACAGACTGTCAGTCGTGATACCCAATGGAAAGAAAAAGGGATGATGTACTCCATACAGGTGTCACCGGAAGATTGTACAGGTTGCAGCGTATGTGTGGAAGCGTGTCCGGTAAAAGATAAATCCAACATTAGCCGTAAGGCGGTGAACATGGCGCCAATTACCCCGTTACGCGAACAAGAAAAGGAAAACTGGGCCTTCTTCAACAGGCTGCCAGATCTTAACCGAAATGAAATAAGTATTACCTCCATTGGACAACAACAAAACATGAGGCCGCTTTTTGAGTTTTCAGGTGCCTGTAGTGGTTGTGGTGAAACACCTTACCTGAAATTATTGTCACAGCTGTATGGTGATCGTGCGGTGATTGCGAATGCCACAGGTTGCTCTTCTATATATGGGGGTAACCTTCCTACCACACCATGGGCAAAAAACAGCGAGGGTAGGGGACCGGCCTGGGCCAACTCCCTGTTCGAAGACAATGCAGAGTTTGGTTTGGGATTTAGGCTTGCGCTCACTCAACTTAATCAACAAGCAATTGAAAACTTAAAGCAACTGGAAGATGTAGTGGGCAGTAAACTCATGCAAGATATACTGGATGCTGATCAGAAAGATGAAATGGGTATTAATGCGCAACGCGATCGTGTTGAGCAATTGAAAACAATTTTAAAATCAAGAGAGGATGATCTCTCACAGCTATTACTAAGCATCGCAGACAACCTGGTGAAAAAGAGTGTTTGGATAGTGGGTGGTGATGGCTGGGCTTATGATATTGGCTATGGAGGATTGGATCACGTATTGGCCTCCGGAAAAAATGTAAATATTCTCGTATTGGATACCGAGGTTTATTCTAATACGGGAGGACAAATGTCTAAGTCTACACCAATTGGTGCGGTTGCCAAGTTTGCAGCAGGTGGTAAACCAGGTAAGAAAAAGGATTTGGGTATAATGGCCATGTCTTATGGCAATGTATACGTGGCCAAAGTAGCAATGGGTGCCAAAGACCTGCAAACGTTAAAGGCCTTTCTGGAAGCAGAGCAACATGACGGCCCCTCACTAATCATCGCCTATTCGCATTGCATCGCCCACGGTATTAATATGGAGGCTCCGTTACAACATCAAAAGGCGCTTATCGATTCAGGTCAGTGGGTATTGTATAGAAATAATCCTAATAATGTCAGCGAAGGAAAGAATCCGCTTACCATTGATTCACAGCCCAAGAAAGTGACGGTGGAACAATACATGAATTTGGAAAATAGGTTTAAGATGTTGTGGAAAACGCATCCAGAAGATGCGAAGAAATATTATGCCTATGCCAAACAAGCCGCTAAGGAACAGTATGAAGATCTTCAATACCTGGCTGGTAGAAAAATGAATGGTGAGGAAGAAATAAAATCTGAGAAAAACGAAAAACCAAAATAATTATGGATCTGTCAACCAAATACCTGGGTATGGATTTGCGAACACCCCTCGTGGTGTCAGCTTCCCCGCTGTCTGAAAAGCTAGATAATATCCGCATGATGGAAGATTGTGGTGCATCGGCAGTGGTGTTGTATTCTTTGTTTGAAGAGCAATTTGAAAAAGAAGATAGAGAATTGTTTCATCACACAACGGAAGGGACTGAAAGTTTTGCAGAAGCCACAAGTTATGTTCCCAACCACGATGAGTACCGTACTGGTCCGGATGAGTATTTGGATCTGCTTGCGAGAGCAAAGATGGCTGTGGATATTCCGATTATAGCCAGTTTAAATGGTTACTCCATGGGTGGGTGGACGAATTTTGCGAATATGTTACAAGAAGCGGGAGCGGATGCACTGGAATTGAATATTTATTATATCCCTACTGACCTCAACATGTCAGGTGAGCAGGTGGAGCAGAATTATATTGACACCATGCAGCAAGTAAGGGAACATGTACACTTAAAGACTGCCGTTAAATTAAGTCCCTATTTTTCTAACCTTGCGCACTTCGCACAGCGACTTGACAAGGCCGGTGCTGATGGCCTGGTACTGTTCAATCGTTTTTATCAGCCTGACATTGATCTAGAAGAGTTAGAGGTGACGCCCAACATTGTATTGAGTAAATCGTATGACATGCGGTTGCCCTTGCGATGGATTGCTATGCTGAAAGGAAAGATTAAGGCGAATCTGGCTGCCACAAGCGGCATACACACGGGATGGGATGTACTTAAGATGATGATGGTGGGAGCTGATGTGGCTATGCTCAACTCGATATTGCTGAAAAAAGGATTAACCGAAATCCGAAGTATAGAAAAAACAATGGTGGAGTGGATGAAGAAACACGAGTATGAATCCGTTAAACAAATGCAAGGAAGCATGAGCGCGCAGAATGTGCCCAACCCTGGCAAGTTTGAGCGCGCGCAGTATATGAAAGCGCTCTCCAAATTTGAGATTTAGAATTCTTAAATGTTATTAAACTTAGCAAATTTGGAATTATACTGATTTTAATCCTTGTTCTGCTTAACAAATCTATGGTTACTCAGCCAACCAGGTTATCGTTGTGCCGATAGCTGATGAATATATCGTACTCGTAACCGGGTAGGATAGAGGACATGCTATAAAATTAGAACTTTTCAGTTCATATCTATCATCTACCGCTCCAACTTAAAATCGGGATTCGTTGCCGGTCTCTGCTCTGCGTTTACTACTTTCCAGGCCGTTCGATAAATCCAATCCGTCATTTTTTTTAACTTCTTGTAATCTATGTTTTCTGGACTGTCCTGAGGGGTGTGATAGTCGGGATGCAGTAAGGTGGTATACATCAAAGAGGGAATACCTAGTCTGGCATACGGTAGGTGGTCACTCCGGAAGAACCAACCTTCAATATGATCGGGTCTGTCCCATAAAGTATCCAGCTTGAATTGCGGACCTTCTTCATTGGCGTCATACGCCATCTTTGCTAACGTGGCTGAAGTTTGATGCGGTACTTGTGAACCTAATATGGCTGCACTATCGGGATGGTTTCTACCTATCATGTCGCCATTGAGCACAGTAGCAATGGATGAAAGTGGGATTGTTGGGTGTGATGTGAAATACCGGGATCCCAATAATCCTTTTTCTTCTGCGCCATGAATAATGAGTAACACTGATCTTTTCCCAGGAGATTTTTTAAGTGCTTTCGCAGTGACAAACATGGCTACATTTACGCTGGCATTGTCATCTGCACCATAGTATATAGAATCATTTTTGATTACATTTCGAATGCCGTGCGCATCGGTGTGTCCACTCAGCACCAGGTATTCTTTTGAAAGTATAGGGTCAGTGCCGGGAATCTTGCCAATAATGTTAACAGAAGGGTAAGTAAAACTTTCAATACGAAGGGAAGCTTGCAATAAGAGCCCTTCGGTTTTTATCCACTCAGTGGCATTTGGATGTAACCAAATGACAGGAGGTGCTGCTACGGGGGGCGCAGCTCTTCCACCTCCCTCAATATCAAAACTTCCCTGAATATTATTTGATTGTGCGTACGGCCAACTGTGTTCTCCATATTCATCCGCTATAAAAAGCAGGGCAACCGCACCACGCGCGATCAGGTCATTCCCATACTTGTTCATAATGTAGCGACTGTATCTCCACTCAGGTAAGGAAACGTTTAAGTTGATATCGTCAGGTACAACTTGCATTATTACCGCCTTACCTTTTACATCAATTTTGGTTAAATCAGCTTGTCCTGTTTTTCCTATGTATTGGATGGGTGCATTCACCTCTGCTGGGGCAGTTTGTGTAATCAGTGCATCTTTCCAAAGAGTTAATGATTTATCTCCAATGCGGATGGTGCTAGTGGGTGAAATACGATGACGCATGAGCGAAAAGTATTGGAAATAGGTACCATCATCACCAGCTGGTTCAAACCCCTCTTCCTGCATACGTTTTCCCATCCACATGGCGGCTTTAAGCTCGTCAATGGTGCCACCGGCACGTCCTCTGAAATGGGCTCCTGCCTGTGCGAACAAATCATCTCGTAATTCTTTTTCGGTGATAGAAGAAAGTGCAGGAGGCACTGAAGGGTTACTTTTTTTAGATGACTGGGCACTTGTTCCAAACAAAAGGGAAAGAATAAAGAGTAGGTAGTAGTATTTATTCATCGACAAGATTTTAATTATCTAATATAGAAAGATACCGATTATAAAATCGAACCGATTTGCTTTCATTAACTGTAAAATGTAATTATTTCACTAAATTAGTAACTCTTCATTATTTAATAGTGGTCATGAATAGCTATCCCAGTATCTTCAACGATGTCATAGGTCCGGTAATGCGGGGACCGTCCAGTTCGCATTGTGCGGCTTCCTTGCGGATAGGCAGATTGTGCCGCGATTTAATGAATGGTGATATCAGGGAGGTGTTGATTGAATTTGATCCTAATGGTTCGCTGGCCACCACACACAAGGGCCAGGGATCGGACATGGGATTGTTTGGTGGTTTTTTGGGTTGGGAAGCGTATGACGAAAAATTGCCGAGCTATTTACAGGCAGTGGAAGAAGCGGGCATAAAGATTACCATAGAAATTCATCCCATTGGCGCTACTCATCCCAATACCTATAAAATCACTTTAAAGAACGATAAAGAAACCCGGTCAGTCATTGCTCTATCTACGGGAGGGGGAATGATTCAGGTAATTGAAATTGATGGGGCGCCTGTTTTGATGGCGGGAGACTTTTATGAAACGCTGGTGTATGTAAAATCAGGCGATCAAGTGGTTCAATTTTTAAAAGAATCTGTTGAGGCAGACGAAATTAATATCCATCGCGGAGACGTGAATTATATTGAAGTAAAATCTGATCAGTTTTTGACGAATGGTATCATTGAGGAATTGATGGAGATGGATGATGTGTTGTTTATAAAAAAATTATCACCCGTTCTTCCCGTATTGGCGCGCAAAGATTTATCCGTTCCATTTATTACCACAGCTGAAATGCTGGAGTACAATGAGGGCAAAAATTTGTCACTGTGGGAGTTGGCAGTGCATTATGAAAGTGCACGTGGAAATATTTCTCACGATGAGGTATTTGAAAAAATGCGCCACATCGTAGGTATTATGAGTAACGCCATCGAGTTGGGTCTGAAAGGAACATCTTATGAAGATCGCATACTGGGGCCACAGTCTGTCAATTTTAACAAGCAAATAAAAAGGAAAACCCTTGTAGAAGGAGATGTATTGAATCAAGTGATTTTATATACTTCCGCTATGATGGAGGTGAAGAGTTCCATGGGAGTAATTGTGGCCGCGCCTACTGCAGGTTCGTGTGGCGCACTACCAGGTGCTGTGATAGGTACAGCTGATATTTTAAAACTATCGGAGGGCGATAAAGTGAAAGCCATGTTGGCTGCCGGTATCATTGGCGTATTTATTGCCGCACATGCAACTTTTGCCGCTGAGGTGGGCGGGTGTATGGCAGAGTGTGGTTCTGGTTCGGGAATGGCTGCAGCGGGAATTGTTACATTAAGAAACGGAACATTGGATCAATCTTTGGCAGCTGCTTCTATGTCCCTGCAATCTTCGTTGGGAATGATTTGTGATATGATTGCCGACAGGGTTGAAGCTCCTTGTTTAAATAGAAATGTACAGGCAGCAACACATGCCATCTCTTCTGCTAACATGGCTTTGGCCGATTACGATCAGGTGATTCCTTTAGACGAAGTGATTGAAACCATGAAAAAAGTGGGGGATGCCATCCCCAATACCTTACGTTGCACAGGTTTAGGTGGCCTGGCGATTACGAAAACAGCAAAGAAAATTGAGGCCATGCTTGCTGAGAAAGAGGGCGCGCAAAGCAAAACATTTTTTAAGGTGTGTTGATTTAACGCCTGAGAGACAATAAAAAAGAGCTGATCGTATCCATCAGCCCTTTTTTATTAGCATCTGCAAATAATTTAGAAATAGAACATCAGGTTGATTGTTCCATTCAAATTATCAAGACCAATTCCTAATGATTGGAATCCGTTATTATCATAACGATCCGTTTTGATGGTTTTTACTGTACCGGAAATGCTATCCCATGATTCAGAAGTTACATAAGATTTTCCAGTAGTTCTGTAACCAAGCATATAACCGAACTCACCGCCAATTGACATTTTTGGAGCGAAGAAGTACTCTACACCCACAAAACCTCTGGCGCCAACCAGGAAGCTTTTTCCGAATATCTCCTCAGTTTTTCTGGATGTTGCAGCAGCAGAAGAACCAGCAAGAATATTGCTACCGAAGTTATTGGTAATGGGTGCGTTGAATTCTAGATTGATTGGATTTCCGTACTGGTAAATGGCTTTGTTTCCAGTAAGTCCAAAGAGAACTTCACCACCATAAATACCCTGAACACGGCTGTTGCCTCTTCTTTTCTCATATCCAGCGCTGATTACTACAGTTGTGAAATTAACTTTCTGCCAATCGTCAGCAAATGCAGGAGCTGAAGGATCTGGCGTTGTTACGTTTTGTCCTACTACTGCTTTGTTGATGTTTTGTCCAACGCCCACATTAAAACGTGCACGGTAAGCTGTGTTGGCATCAATCATTTTTTTACCAAATAAGGCTATGTTGTTGCCGATCACATTCTCTGGATAGGTAAAGCTAGGTTCGATATTCGTGCTTGTGTTACCGTTAAGAAAGTTACCAGTATATCTTAAAAATGGATCAGCTGAAATACCAAGTCCCCACTCACCAGTTTCAGGTAAAAGTGGTTGACCTTTTTTAGATAAAATGATTGACGATTCTGTGTCTTGCCCTAATGCTACATTGGTTAGCAGCACGAAAGCAAAAACAGTTATGATTACATTTTTCATGCTTTTGTCTTTAGATAAGTGTTATAAATAACTGAGGTAGACTTAGTAAGTAAGGTCAAGGATGAAAGTTCCGTTAGCGAACACATCCACATTATCACTTGCGTTGTTTCCAATGAAATTTTGTATTTCGCTGGTACTAGGACCAACCAGTACAGAAGCTGTAAAATCCGCTGGAACTACAGTTACCGTCATCGTTTTATTGCCTGTTTCTATTGTAATTGAATATTTACCATTTGCATCAATAGTACCTTCGTAATACTTTTTTGCGTAGGTTCCACCTGTAGGATTTAATACGAAATCCTTTGTATTCACAATAACATACACCTTTGTTCCAGAAGGAGCTTTTTCAGAAACTGCATTGTTGTTATCCAATTCAGCATATACTGTTCCTGTAATTGTAGCTGATCCAAGTGTAACTGTCGGGTTTACCGTGTTTTCATTATCACAACCAGAGAAGATTAAAGCACTGGCCAAAGACATAACAAAGACTAGTTTTTTCATAATGTTATTAAGTAGTTAAAGTTTATGGCCGCAAAGCAACATCAATTAAATGGAATAAAGAATTTGAAAAAACCTCTTTTTTACAAATCTTATTCTATGCCATATCAAACTGATGCTCGTATCTATCGTTAGGGGGTAGGTAAGCCAAATTATATATCGACTTTAACTGAGGGGAGCATAGTAAATTTGGATTGGTTTATATTTTATCTAAACAACACATTGAATGTGACGCTATTCCCTTTCTGGAACCACCAAATTTTCACTTATGTGTTGTTTACCTGGCTTATGTCGAAGATAGTAGTGGTTAGTCATCTTCTAACTTGCTTCCTCAATTTTTACTTTAATATTTTTAAGTTTTTCACCTTTGATGTTCTTGAGTAGTTTAATTGCTGTGGACCGTTTTATACAAACGTAAGAGGTGAAGTCAAGTGTAGTGATGAGTCCAATGTCATCACTTGTGAGTCCTCCTTTTTTTGTGAGCAATCCCACAATATCTCCCTTGCTTATTTTATTCTTTTTGCCAGCGCTAATGTACAGGCAAACATAAAGGGGAGGAGCGGGTAGTTTGAGCTTGGGATTTACAGGATACTCAGGAATGGAGGAATCGATATAATCAGGAAGGGTCTCATCATCGGCTACCATCAGGTAAGCTTTCCCTTCCGCATGCATTCTGGCTGTTCGTCCATTGCGGTGGATGAATGCTTCTTCTTTAGGGGGAAGTTGATAATGCACAATATGTTTGATTTCGGGAATGTCGAGGCCACGTGAGGCCAGGTCGGTAGCAATCAGCACATTGTGAGCACCACCTCTGAACTTGATCAGGTTTTTTTCTCGGTCTATTTGTTCCAGTGCACCATGTAGTATGCCATGCTCAAATTGATGCCTGTTAAAAAGAACACTTATCCTGTCTACGGCTTCCCTGTGATTGCAAAACACCAAACAAGCTTCCTGATTGAAACTGGCCACTAGGCGCATAAGGGCTTCTACCTTGTCGGTACTTTTACAATGCACCACATTCAGCGTCAGCTTGGATTCCAGTTCCTCATGGAGGTAACTAAGTGTTTCTGGATTTTTAAAGGGCAGAAACTCCGGCCAATCGTTGAGCCTCGTAGCTGAAGTAAGAATATGGCTTTGCTTCCCACTCATGGCTTTGAATAGAATTTCTAATTGATCGTGAAATCCCATTTGAAGAGATTTGTCAAACTCATCGAGTACTGCTATTTTGATTGTTCGGGCGTTGAATGATTTTCTAAAAATGTGATCGGCCAGTCTGCCGGGTGTACCTATAATAACAGCTGGAGCCTCACTTAGACTGTTTTGCTCCACTTTCATGGAATGACCTCCATAACAACAACTTACTTTATAGGCCGTTTTCATGCTCCGAAACACTTGTTCAATCTGCAATGACAATTCTCTGGAAGGCGCCACAATCAAGGCTTGCACGCCTGTATCTTCAGGCCTGAGTTGTTGGAGCAAGGGAATTAGAAAGGCCAACGTCTTTCCCGATCCGGTTGGAGCCAGCAACATCAGATTTTTGACAGAAGCGGCCTTTTCAATAGCCGCTTCCTGCATTTTGTTAAGTGCTGCTATTGATAGATTTTCTAAATAGGTTGAAATATCAGCCTTGAGATTGTTCTGCATCCTGCAAAGGTAAGCTTCGAAACTATCAGCTTTGGGTCTTTACGTATTTACTTTTGCATTTACTTAGGCGTAGATATTGTCTCACCTCAAGTCTGCATTATGACTGCATGGCGCAACACAAACTATTCCATGTACAACAATTGTAAATTAATAATAAGTAAGCCTTCTCACTTTGGCGATGTGTTTGGCCAGCCTGATCACCTGGCGGGTGTATCCGTACTCATTATCATACCACACGTAGAGTACTACGTTTTTCTTGTCAGGATGGATAATGGTGGCCACACTGTCATAAACAGAGCAACAGGAGTTTCCAATAATGTCGTTGGACACCAATTCCTGATTAATTGAATAATAAATCTGACTTACCAATTTGCCATTTAGGGCGGCATCCTTGATGTAACCGTTGACCTCGTTAAGGCTTGTTTCTTTACTTACAGTCAGGTTCATTATAGCAAGTGATCCATTAGGGGTTGGTACACGTACCGCATTAGCTGTCAGTTTCTCCTTTAGGTCAGGAATTACCTTGGTTACCGCTTTCCCAGCACCTGTTTCGGTAATTACCATATTAATGGCAGCCGAACGCCCTCTTCTGTGATGCTTGTGCATATTGTCCAGCAAGTTCTGGTCGTTGGTATAAGCGTGTACGGTTTCTATGTGTCCTTTTTCAATACCCAACTTGTCATGGATTACCTTAAGTACCGGAACGATGGCGTTGGTAGTACACGAGGCAGCCGAAAAAAGGCTTTCCTTTTCTAAATCCAGATCCGAGTGATTCACACCATATACGATGTTAGGAAAGTCTTTACCAGGAGCGGTGAGAAGTGCTTTGCTTACTCCTTTTGCTTTAATATGTTTTCCAAGGGATTCCCTGTCGCGAAAAGCTCCAGTATTGTCAATGAGTAGAGCATTGGAAATACCGTAAGCTTCATAATCGATTTTTTCCGGACTGTCAGATTCAATCATGTGTACGATCTGCCCGTTGATGTGAAGCGTTTTATTTTCTGTGTCTTCTACAATTACCCCTTTGAATGGGCCATGCACAGAATCCGTTCTTAACAATGCTGCCCTTTTAATAATGTTTTCCGGTGTGTTACCACGTGAAACGATTGCCCTCAAACGCAATTGTTGACCCATGCCTGCATTTTGAACTAGCTCACGTGCAGCCAAACGACCTATTCGGCCAAAACCAAACAAAATAACATCCCTCGGAACCAGTGGTTTATCGTGGCCATTTTTAAAATTTTCTAGCTTTATATTGATAAAATCGGACTTGCTGGCAAAGTTCTCTTTTTCCTCTTGCCATTCGTAAGCCAATCTGCCGATGTCTATTCTGGAGGGGATATAATTACCTTCAACTATGAGCTTAGCCAACTCCGCAGAGTCAAAAATATTAATGGGTTTATTAACTACATCTTTTGCGTATTTGTGCAGGCTTAATATACCTGAAACGTTTTGATCAATGAGCCTGTTTTTAAACAGCATTAATTCGATACTTCTGTTGTAAAACAGCGCCCCGATTGAGTTGATCAGGTCAATGGCAGCCATTTCACGGCTTACCCATTTGTTGAGTTCTTGTTCGTATTGAGTGGTCGCTCCGTTGTCTTCAATCTGAGTTTTCATTGTATCTATATTAATACCGCAAATATGCTAAATTCAAACTGAGTTCCCCATGACAATACTCAGTAGAAATGATGATTTAGGGCAGTTTAAATTTTTAATGAGTTAAAAAGTATATCCATCAGAATGGGATGCCATTAATGTGCTCAATGTAACCGCAAATTTGCCTATTTATTATGATACAGTATTACCAATTTTATGCCAGAGCCGGGCAAGTCTCTAGTTGAATGAGCTTTCCAAACCAGGGATACTGAAACCGGATTTAACCTAATCGGCAATCTCATTAAATACAGTACGGCATCATTTATGTACTGTTACTTTGAATTCTATGTTTTAATCTTAAAAATCCACTTTATTATACCCTGGTCACTTTTTATGTCCATGAAATTTTCCAAAATTTGACCCAATATAAAACCCCCTACAACCATGAAAAAACTACTAATTTTTATGCTAGCAGCCAGTATTCTGAGCATTTCAACATTTGCACAGGATAAGGCACCCACCCGTCCTGCGGACATTGGTGAAAGCGAGTTTGATGACTTTAAAAACAGTTCCTTCAACGTGTTAGAAGAATCCACCAAATTGGAGGCAAACCTGAAACACATTGATAAGGAGATCAAAGAATATTCAGGAGTATTGTCTACCGTGGGCACGGATAAGATCAAGGGGCATTATAAAGCTCTTACTGGTGTGAAAGGCGAGGTGGAAACAATCAACTCCAACATTGCTGAGCTGGATGATAAGGGGAAAGATATGGTGGCCAACGCCAGTAAAGTAACTCCTAAAATGAAATCCATCAAAGCCACATCCAATACCAAGAAAGCAGTAGAAGGATTGGAGGCTTCCAAAAACAATATGAAGTCCATTACTCAAATGCTTCAGGAAGATATGAAGCTGTTGGGTGATGAATTAAAATCGCGTGGTGAGCCGATAGAATAAGGTTATGCTTGTTTAATTTCTTTAATTGCTTCACTAAATTATAGTATTTGTGATTACCCGCATTTGCACCTTTCTTCTCTTGTTTTTCATCACCTGTTCTTATGGCCAAGATGATTTACTGGGGATGTTTGGAAAGAAGCTCACCAAAAAATTAACCGAGAAGGGAAGTGAGCAAGTAGCCAGTCTTGATTCTGTTGATTTTCAATTTGCAATCTCCCTCAATCAAAGTGCAGGTTTTTTTGATGTAGAACAAAAAGGGGAAACAGGCGCATCACTACTCTACCAATTAAAAGAAGAGTCGGACAAGACCAAGCTGGAGTTAGCAAGAGAAAATCTGAAAACAGGAATCGGTTTGTTTGAATTCAACCGCTATAAGATGGCCGAGTTGTATGTGTTGGAAACAAAAGCAATGCTGGAACAAGATGGGCTGACCGATGAGTTGGTGTACTTGCGTACTATTTCTAACCTTGGCCTGATCTACCTGGTGCAGGGAAAAGTATTAGCAGCAGAGTCGCTTATAGTTGAGTCACTTGCCGAAAGTGAGAAAGCTTTAGGTAAGAGCAGTGCTGCCTATGTAGCCAACCTTAACAACTACGCAAAACTTCACCAGTCACTGGGTAAATACAACGAAGCAGAAAAGGAATTTAATGAAGCACTCCAGTTGTGTGAATCATTTTTTGGTGATGGCATGCAAAAGGCCATCATCTTAAATAACAAAGCCATGCTGTTGCACGTGATGGGCCGCTATGAAGAAGCGTTTGATCAAATGCACCTGGCCATGAAGTCATCTGAGGTTGCCCCTAAGAAGTTTCTGAGGTCAGGTGAAAATTCATTTGACAACAGAAAGTTCAGGGCCAACCTGGCTACCATGTACCAATTGTCTGGCCGCTTCGAAGAGGCGGAGCAAAACTTCCTGACCATTAAGAAGGTATTTGAAAACAGAGGCCAATCCAAAAATATAGAATATGCAGGGCTGCTCAACCAGTTGGGTATCCTTTATATTCAAATGGGGAAGCATGAATTGGTACGTGATTTATTGGTTCAGTCCGGAGAGACGTATAGAAAAAGATTTGGTGATCAGAATGTGTATTTCGCTAAGGTGCTGAATGACCTGGGTAATTTCTATCGGGAAACCGGCAAATATGAAGATGCAGAAAAGCAATTGACCCGTGCCTATGAAGTAAGGAAAAATATATTGGAGCCGTTGCACCCGGATTACATTCGCACGCAGGAAGACCTTGCTATTCTTTATTGGAAAACCAACCGGGGGGAAGAAGCTTATCGTCTCTACAAGGAGGTGATGGATAAAACCGTTGATTTTACCAATCGTTATTTTCCACCCATGAGTGAGGCAGAAAAGACTAAGTTTTGGGATATCACGGCTCCTCGCTTTCAGCGGTTCTACAATTTCTCATTAGAAAATAAGGGTTCCATAAAAGCATTAGAGACTGATTTTTATAATTATCACATCGCTACCAAAGCATTGCTGATCAACAGCACTAACAAGGTAAAGCACGCTATTTTGAATAGCAGTGATGAGGTATTGAAACAGGATTACATCAATTGGTTGGATCAGAAAGAACAATTGGCGCAGATGTATGGATTCTCTAAAGAGAAACTGAAAGAGCAGAACATTAATCTTGAGGAATTGGAACGTCAGGTAAATGCCATGGAGAGATCGTTGTCTGAGAAATCTTCACTGTTTACGGCTGGATATGCCTCCAGGCAAACCGATTATTCGGAGTTGATCAATCTCTTAGGTGCCAATGAAGCCATTGTGGATATTGTCCGTGTGAGGTTGTTTGATCAGAACTTTAAAGATGAAGTAAAGTATGTGGCCTTTGTCTTAAAAAAGGAAAGTGGTATTCAGGTCATTGAGCTGGATAATGGTAGCCAGTTGGAAACGCGCTATGGGAAATATTATAGGACCGCCATTCAACAGCGTTTGCCAGACGAATATTCTTACAATCAATTCTGGAGTCGTATTGATCCTGCTGTAGCCGGTAAGAAGGTGCTCTACGTTTCTCCGGATGGAGTGTACAACCAATTGAACCTAAATACACTTATAAATGATAAGGGAGAATACAATGTCAGCAAATATGACATAGCTATTTTGGGAAATGCGAAAGACTTAATAGATATAAAAGCCCGCAAGCCTAAAACTGGTTCCAAAAATGCGTTTCTTCTCGGATTTCCTGATTATGCTACAGATGCAGTATCACCCTTGCCTGGTACTAAAGTGGAACTGGACAATATTTCTAAAATACTTAAGGCAGCTAATTATAATGTAACACAGCGGATGCAGAAAGAAGCAACTGAGAAAAGCATCAAGTCCATCAAAGCTCCGATGATCGTTCATATTGCCACACACGGGTATTTTCTTCAGGACACCAAAGGATCGCATGGATCTGTTTATGGCGTTAATGCAGAGAATGCATCCAACAATCCGTTGTTGCGCAGTGGATTAATTTTGGCAGATGCAAAAGGAGCCATTAATAATAACCCTTCTGATATTTCCGGTAGCGAAAATGGAATACTCACTGCCTATGAAGCCATGAATCTTGACCTGGAAGGAACTGATTTGGTGATCATGAGTGCTTGTGAAACGGGGTTGGGTGATGTAAAATCAGGAGAGGGCGTTTATGGATTGCAGCGATCGTTTCTTGTGGCCGGTGCCGATGCATTGATCATGAGTTTATGGAAAGTAGATGATGAAGCCACTCAGTTATTGATGTCGAATTTTTATTCCAATTGGATTAAAGGAGGAAACAAGCAGAAAGCCTTCAAGCAGGCACAGGTGCAACTGATGACGAAATACAAAGAGCCCTACTACTGGGGTGCTTTCGTCATGATTGGGTTATAGTCTCTTCACCCAGTCTAAGTGCTCCTTTATAGAAAATTTGGGCAGCTACGGCCATGATCACATGACTCAGGTCGATGTGGTTAAACCAAATGCTGAGGGATAGTTCATTCATAAAAATCAGTGCAGCAATACTGGCGATGCCCACGCCAACTATGATAGTGCCACTCCCTTGGTCACGGGTTTTTAAGTAAGTAAACCCATGAAAGGTCAGCACTATTGCTAGCAAACCATACCCGGAGTGAAATTCTACCCATTGAAAGTTGAGGGTATAGATTGTAATGGTCATAACAATGACCAGCTCTATTATATTAAGGATAAGGAATGCTTTGCCAACCTTTGGGTTGATCAATGGCCTGGCGTGCTCAATGGATGATCGTTCAATGAGTGCAATAGAAAACATGCTGATGATCCAACCAGGGAGTTTCCAGGCAAATGAAAAGGCGTATAAAAATCCGTGGCCAATTACACCACCGAAAAGAGTAGCCAGCCCCATCAGTAGAAAATACCAACGAAAGTAGAGTTGGGTTTTACCGGAAAGCTTCTTCTTCGTAAGCCGATAATAGGCGATCAAACAAACAGCAGAGACAATGAGATCGGTGAACATGTTCACCGGTTCATCTATTCGTATACCCAATACTTCAATGGAAGGTTGTGACACGCCTGATAGTTACTTTTTGTTTTTCAAAAGTAACTAATATTGGAAGACCCGTAAATCGATTCAATAATTAGTTGTGTGTAGTCTTATTCACTGGGTATTTTATATTCTAATAGTGCTACTTTAAGATTCCTGTTTTGCGCGGCCAGTTCTTCACTGTCTGGTGTGATGCACTCATCTACAAAATAAAACCCAAAGCTTTTATAATAATTGATCATTATAGGATTGTCAGCCCAGGTATCCATACGAATAAATGAAATTTTATTAAGCCTGCCATGAAAAATGCTCTATGCAAGTACCATGGCGAATAGTTTATTTCCTTTATAGGCTGGGTTCACTACGATACGATGCAGGTAAAGTGCATTGCCATTTTCACGTTCTCCCCAAATGAGCGGGTCGCTATAACATACGCTAAACAGCATAGCAATATCTTTTCCCATCGTGATCTTGTATTGATTACCTTCCTCAATGTCTTTGATCAGGGCGTTTTTATCATATCCTTTCCACACCGGGTATGTATTCTTCCGCTGGTAGGCGATTGCACTCTCGAAAAGCCCATAGATGGTATCTAAATCATCCTGCGTAGTATTAATGACTTTTGTCCTTTTACTCATCGCTAATTAATCGGATGTCCAGTGCTTTTACCGGACATCTAAACTACGCTAAAAAAATATGTTTGTTACCCTAGCTTGAATACAATTGGAATGATAATTTTTGTTCGTACGTTACGGCCACGTTGGCGTCCGGGATTCCATTTAGGAGATTGTTTGACTACGCGCACAGCCTCCTCATCGCACCCGCCACCAATTCCTTTTACTACCTGTACCTCATCCAATGAACCATCCTTACCAACGATAGCCTGCACATATACTCTTCCTTCTATCGCCATTGATCTTGCCTGTCTTGGATAGCGCATATGTTCCCTTAAGAACTTTAAGAACTCTGCATTGCCTCCAGGAAACTCGGGCTGATCTTCAACAATCACAAAAATTTCATCTGTATCTTCTTTACTGATTGTTTCGATCGGTGCAACTTTAATGGCCTCCGAGGTTTCTTTTATCTCTACATCAATCGTTACATCCAGGTCCTGTGCAATTTCTTCTTCATCTGGAACTTCAATTATCTTGGGTATAATGGCCTTTGGTGGAGGAGGGGGTGCCTGCTCTGTGGGAGGAATATCCAACAACTCATCGTTGAAGTTATCATAGTTCGCTAAGTTCACTGTGTTGCTATCGCCTTCTGATTTCCACTCAAATGCTATGATTACCATGCCCAGGCTTACGGCCAGGGAAAGTGAAAATAACATTCCACGCAGTTGGTGCACATCGGCCTTCGGGTTTTTCTTTAATTCCATAACAGTGTTCTTTATTATGGATGTCAACGGAGAAGTGGAATTAAGGTGACGTAATTTCTTGTTTTTTTTATTGAACCGTTAAAAAACAACCTGAATCGTACATGGAGAGTGTGCATTGGACACGTTACGAATTTCACAACAAATGGTTATGAGTTTATTTTTATCAACAACCAATAAAAAAATGGAAAAGACTTGTAACCCTATGGAAACTGCTCCGTATAACTACTTCTCTAAATTTTTTCTATCCCATTTTCCGGTCTTGGCTCCGGCTACATAGGTAGATTGTAAAAATTCCATGAGCATTTTCTCAGGGTCTTCGGACATGCGCACATCGTCATATTTAAGAAAAAATTCTCCCATTTCTTCACTCCAAAAGGCTTGTGCCGGAGTTACTTTTTCTTTGCTAAATTCGGGAGGAGAGGGATAGCAATAAGCATAAAACATGGGTAGGGGTGAGGCATCGCTACCTGGCCAAAAGCCGCAGCTGCTTACTTCTTGTGAGTAGGCTTCCTGCATTACTTCTTTGGGCATGTTAGGCATGGCACCCTGGTGCAAGGGCGCTTTTCTTCCTGAAAAACGCGTAACAGCGATATCAAATGCACCCCAGAAAAAATGAACGGGACTGCACTTGCCGATAAAATCACCTCTGAATTTCTGAAACACATTGTGCGTACTAACAGCAGCCTGCCAAAAGTTGATTATGCTTTGCTTGTCATAAGATTTATTAATGCTGTTTTCTGCAAAAGGAATACTAGGTTCCATTTCATTAGGACTACCATGTATTTCGATATCAATGCCGATGCCTTCTAATTTGGTAAATAAGTCGTCATAGAAATCCGCAACTGTTCTCGGGTATAAATCGATAAATATATTCTTATGAAAAGTAGTGGAGATAACGACTACATGACTTTCAAAGTCAAACTCAATCTCGAACAAACCATCTTTATAAGGCATGCTTCCTGTGGTCAGTCCTCTTGTAGTAATGTAAAGAGTCGTGTGCCACGAATGATTTTGCCATGGCATAGCTTTCAGTCTGATTTTACCTACAATCTGTGTCCATTGGTGAACCGTTTTAATGGTGTCCTTCCAGTTATTGTAGTCCAGTGCCGGCCATGCGTGGTTACAGCCTTTTATAATCGTATTCATAATGGATGTTGTTCCTTTATTACTTACCGTAAAATTTCCAGGTACTTTTAAAATTGCGATTTAATTTTTGATCCGTAAGGATGGCGCGCACCATCTCTACGGGCATGGCATTTTCATGCATCACAGCATCATGATATTGCTTGTAAGTCATTTTGCCGCTATCTACCAGTTCTTTCTTTAAAGCATAAAACTGGAAAGCGCCTGTCATGTAGGCCAATTGGTACAATGGACCATAGTTGGTGGTGAAAGACCTCCTTACTTCTCCTTCTGCATTGGCGCGTTCGTGTCCCACTTTGTCTACCAGCAAGTCGATGCACTGTTGGGGAGTCCATTTTTCCATATGATAGTTAAGTGAGAAGATGATTCGCGCACAACGGTGCATGCGCCAGAAAAGCATACCGATTCGGTCTTCAGGGGAACGAGGAAAATCCATGTCCCAAAGGATGAACTCCCAATACAATGCCCAGCCTTCACTCCAAAACGGATTACGATAACTGCGATAGGGTTGGTAGCGTTTGTTCATAAAGCCCTGCATGTGGTGCCCTGCAATCAATTCGTGGTGCACCGTTGCTCTTGAGAAGTGGGGGTTGTTGCCACGCATGCTCATGAGTTTGTCTTCGTGGTTCATTTCATCCGTAGGGTAGGAGATTTGTAAGGTCTCGCCTCCAAGAAAGAACGGACTCACCAATTGTCGCTCTGGCGGAATCATTTTCATGCGCCAGGTCTCTTCGGCAATGGGTGGAATGGTGATCAGGTCATTTTGTTTAAGAAAAGAGATAGACTCGTCATAGAGCTTGAGCATTGCTTCCGGTTGTTGACCGGGTGGTACATAAGATTGTTTTACTTTTTCCTGAGCTGCTTTCCAGTTGTCACCAAAGCCCATTTCCCTGGAGGCCTTGAGTAACTCTGCCTCGCACCAGGCAAACTCTTTATTGGCAATATCGATTAACTCCTCCGGTGTGTATGGAATCATCTCATACTGAAGGAGGCGGATGAGTTCACTGCGTCCGATGGGGTTACCAATAATGCCGCTACCATCATCTTTGGGCTGACGGGCAGGATCAATTTTTGTGGTCAAGGCTTTTGCATATCGACCCAAGACGCTATCCAATTGTTGATAAGGGGTTGTGATCCACCATGAAAATTGCGCATCATAGCCTGCATAGAAATCATAAACACTTCGGAGGGCCTTTTGTTGCCCTTCTATAATAGCACCTGCACGTCTGGCAAGGTTAGGGGCGAGGTGGGGTTGGTTCCCCAGGGTATTTAGTGTGGTAGTAATTGATTTTGAAATATCATTGAGTTGTTGCGCAACCTTTTCACTTTCTAATTGCTTGCCACGTCTGCGCAGTTTTTCAATTTCATACAATGGACTTGCCAGTGTAATGTACTTTGTGAGTTGAGCGGCTTCCTTTTCTTCCTGTGTGAGCAGGTACAATTCATTTTCCAATTCACGTTTTATCAATAGGTAGTCTACTTTTCCTCCGGTAGAAAATGTTTCGAATGGGAGTTGCTCTAGTTTTTGGGTATAATCTTTATAAAATGTAACTAATCGGGCCCTGCGCTCGGGGGATCCTTCAATAATGTAAAATCGTTCCAGGCTACCCCGGTCTGCTTCCAATTGGGTAATAAACGGATACATCTCCGATGGGGAGAATTGTGCCTCTGCCATGAAAGGCAAAGAGAACAGTGCAATAATGATCAAACGAAGTTTCATAATTATTCAGGTTATGCTATTAATATAGTCGTGTGGACGGAGAATGACAACATTAATAGGCCGGTATTGCCCGCAGCAATTATGAATGGTAAGGGTGTACTGTTGTTAAATATGGAAATACGGTGCTTTTTGCTGTTTGAAGTTGTAGCAGTGATTCGATGTATTTATAGAGCTACTCGTATAACTTAAGCCGATCTCTCAATTCCTGATTTTCCTGCTGAAGTTGCCATACTTGCTGTAATAAATTGTTGACTACATCAAGGCCTTCCATGTTGATATTTAATTCGAAGTGAAGGCGGATCATCTTCTCTACGCGTTGCAGGTGGGTCACCCTGATGTATTCCATATCTCCTTCCCGAACTGTTTCCAGGAGGTCATATTCCCGCAGTGATTGGATAAACGTTTCAGGTACGTTGTACTGTGTACAGAACGTGGTAATGGATATGATGGTCGGTTCTTCCATGGCTATCTTAGTTTAGCTAACTCAGCAAACAGTTCTTTTTCTTTTTCCGTAAGGGCAGTGGGCAGCTTGAGCTGATAGGTAACGTAAAGGTCGCCAAACTCACCTTCCTTTTTGTAGACAGGAAATCCTTTGCCTTTTAATTTTACTTTGGTGTTGTTTTGAGTTTCCAGCTTTACCTTTATTTTCACTTTGCCATCAAAGGTGTCGATCGTAATGTCACCACCCAACAACGCGGTATATAAGTTCAAATCTACAGTGGTATAAAGGTCGTCTTTCACCCTCTTGAATGTTGGGTGATTCTCAATTAAAAACTTAATGTACAGGTCTCCACCTGGACCTCCATTGATGCCGGGACCTCCGTGTCCCTTGATTTTAATCTCCTGCCCGTTGGCCACACCTGCCGGAATGGTAATACGGATATTTTTGTCATTTACGGTAAGGGTGCGTTTGTGAGTGGTGTATACATCCTTTAGGTTGAGGTGCAATTCGGCATGAAAATCCTGGCCCCGGAAGCGCACGCTTTGGCCACCTTGACGGGATCCGGCACTACCAAACATGGACGCAAAGAAATCGGAGAAATCACTTTCATTAAAAGACTGCCCACCACCCTGGTAGGTGCGATGCTGCCGCTGCTGTTGTTGATTTTGTTTTGCTTTTTCAAACTGCTCTGCGTGTTTCCAGTCTTTGCCGTACTGATCGTACTTTTTTCTGTTTTCCGGATTACTCAAGACCTCATTGGCTTCGTTTACCTCCTTGAACTTGCGCTCCGCCTCTTTGTCGTTGGGGTTGAGGTCGGGGTGGTATTTGCGGGCCAGCTTGCGGTAAGCATTTTTGATGTCCTTTTCGGTAGCACTTTTACTAAGGCCTAGTATTTTGTAGTAGTCGATATAGTCCATGTAGGGTGTTGTTAAACTCAGGTTGCTTACAACTGCAAATACAACACGCAAAATAGCTTTTTGATTCTAATTTCTGAATGATTTAGATCGTGATGAAAACTGACAGGAATCAGTGTATAAAGTTTAAAAATTTCAAATCTCAGGACTATCCTTTTCTTACAGAATTCAAAAAAATTACCCATTCCCTGTGATAATTTGAAGCTTGCTGCGAATAATAGGGTGATCACTTTTAAATACCTTAGCAGGACATGGATCAACAGCAGGCATTTGAGCAGTTTCTTGAAACCCATAAGCAACTCATCCTGAAGGTGGCGGGAACCTACTGTGGTGATTCGGAGCAACGCAAGGACCTTGTTCAGGACATCATCCTTCAGTTATGGAAGTCATTTCCCTCTTATAATAAGGATTTTGCGCTCTCTACATGGATGTACCGCATCGCCCTCAATGTGTCCATCTCTTCATTGCGCAAAGAGATTACACGAAAGAAAACCCATGAAGGGCTACAGGAGCAAGGTGAATTGCTCTATTATCAGGATCCTCAAATGGAAGAGCGACTGCAACTGCTGTACCAACACATGGAGCAACTCAAGCCGCTGGAGAAGGCAGTGCTTATCCTCCATTTGGAGGGTCGCAAACACCCGGAGATTGCTGAAATATTAGGGATCACTGAATCCAATGTTTCAACTAAAATCCATCGGATTAAAACACTATTGAAATCGAAAGTTAAACCCCAAACTCATTAGCAATGGAACTTCCTGAACTCACCAATCTTTGGAATGCCCCTGGCAGTGTAGCCATCAACAGGCAATTGTTAAAAGAAGTGACCCTGTACAAGGTAAAGGCGTTGTTGTATTCCCTTAAATGGAGTACGTACTTTGAATTGGGACTGAACATCATTTTCCTCTTCTTTCTACAAGGTTTTATTTCTGGTCACCTCAATGAAATGCGATTTTTAATTCCGGCACTTATCCTCATTGTGGTTACGATAGCCAGCACGGTGTTAGAGTGCTATAAACTCTACTTGTTTTACTCACTTCGTGCCGAGTCACCTGTAGTGGACACGCAACAGAAAGTAGCTCAACTTCAATACCTGGAAGCTTTAGAAGCCAATAGCATGGCAGTAATCATTCCGTTGTTATCTGCTCCCATTCTGATTGTTCCCGCCAAAGCCTTTTTCGATTTCGACTTGTATCAGTTAGGAAATTGGATCCCTCATTATATCATCGGAAGTGTAGTGGTAGGGTTGGTAATCGCATTTTTGCTGCGAAAGTTCCCTAATGAAAAACTGAAAAAGGCAGTAGCTTTTTTGAAGGAGATTAAAGTGGATTGATAGGGGTTTGGTTTTCGTAACTTATTTCAAGCCCAGACACAAGGTTATGCCGAGTATTGTAATCAATATTTTCATTGTAAGAATCATTAATTGATAGTCTGAAACCTTGTGCGCTATAAGTAACCCTTGGGTTAAATGTAGAAATTCACTAGGGTATTTTCAAGGAACCCTGAAGGTGGGTTTTCAGGCTGGAGATGTCATTTTGTGCCCAATTACTATTTCATAATGCCATCTGTATAATTCAAGGTGTCAGGTGTTGAATTATTGCCCAATTTGGGGCTTAGACCATTAAAACCAAACCCATGAAACAATTTACCTATGCGCTGGTGGCTCTCTTGATGCTGGCTGCCTGCAGTCAACCTAAAGGTGACACAACGTTGTCTGAAGCTGATCTTATCGAAAAAGCCAGTGGCATTCACGAACGGGTCATCACGATGGATACCCATGACGATATCAACACCTCCAATTTTACCGTAGAAACCAACTATACCCAACGCCTTTCTACACAGGTAAACCTGCCTAAAATGAAAGAAGGTGGGCTGGACGTAGCCTGGTTTATCGTCTACACCGGTCAGGGTGATCTTACCCCTGAAGGGTATGCAGCGGCCTATGCTAATGCTGATGATAAGTTCAAAGCCATTCACAGGTTATGCGAGGAGATTGCCCCTGACCAGATCGAATTGGCGCTTACTTCCGATGATGTGAGAAGGATCAATGCTGCGGGAAAGAAAATTGCCATGATCGGTGTGGAGAATGCCTATCCCATGGGAATGGATATTAGCCGGGTAAAAGAGTTTGCCGACAGGGGCGCTCGTTACATGTCATTGGCGCACAATGGACACAGTCAGCTAAGTGACTCCAATACAGGTGAAAGTGATAGCGTGTGGTTGCACAACGGTCTCAGCGACTTAGGAAAAGAAGCTGTTAAAGAAATGAACAAGTGGGGGATCATGATTGATATCTCTCATCCATCTAAAGAGTCCAACATGCAGGTAATGCGTTTGTCGAAGGCTCCTGTAATTGCTTCACATTCATCGGCTAGGGCCTTGAATGATGTGAGCAGAAACCTCGATGATGAGCAGTTGATGATGCTGAAAGAAAATGGTGGGGTCGTACAGACCGTGGCCTTTAAAAGCTATCTGAATACTGAAAAAAATAAACTACACAACGAGAAAGCAGAGGCCATCATCAAGGAGATAGCAGCTGCCGAAGGTTTTGAGATGGTAGAGCGCTCAGCGATAAGAGACATGGACGATGCGGCAAGAGAAGCTTATTTCAATAAGTATATGGAGATCAGAGAGAAAGCTAAGCCAAGGATAGAAGCTGAGGTAAATCCAGTAGCTCCTCCTGTGGACGTTGCTGATTTTGTAGATCATATTGACTACCTGGTGAAGAAAATCGGATTGGAGCATGTAGGTATCAGCTCAGATTTTGATGGTGGTGGAGGAGTAGAAGGCTGGAATGATGCTTCAGAGACATTTAACGTTACACTGGAGCTGGTAAGAAGAGGTTATACTGAAGAACAAATTGCTGCTATATGGAGTGGCAATCTGCTTCGCGTGTTGGATGAGGTCCAGGCTATAGCGAAGAAGCTTCAGGCTGAAGGATAATTTTAATAACAGTCCTGAGTGATCGAACTTAGGACTGTTTACTTTTCAATTTGAATACCGTATTTAGTCAGTAGTCCCACTATCTCGGGTAAGGAGAATTTGGCTCCTTTTATTTTATTCCTCTCCGGATCTATCGCATAATTGGTTGATTGTGTTAAGTCAGCGCCTTCCAAATTGGTATTATCAAAGGTAGCGTTCAGCAGGTTACATTGCTTTAGCATGACTTTTTTCAGTTCAGTTTCTGTAAAATCTACTCCTTCTAGTTGTGAGTTTAGAAATGAAGACCTGTTGAGCTTCATCTGGTAGAAGGAGGAATGATTAAGCTGACATTGATCAAAGGATATGGAAAAGCTAAAAGCATTACATTGATCAAAATGCAAACCCAACATCTTGCACTGGGAGCATCTTACATCCTGAAAGGAAGTTTGGGAAAGGTTGGCGTTGCTGAAATTACAACCTATAAATTCGGTTTCTATAAAGTGACAATCTGATAAATCGGTATTGGAGAAATTACAGTTTTTAAAGGTGCAGTATTCATAAGTGCGTCCGGCAATGGATTGATTGGAGAAATCCTTGTTTTCAATGGTTTCTTCTTCAATGTATTCCTGGTTCATGTGATGTTCTTGTGCTTGTTTAATAATTAGCTATCAAATTCAGTTTGTAGTGAAATTATTCGTGAAGGATCAGTCCTGCGTTTGTCAATCATCCGTATTACTGTCTTTAAGAAATTTTTTAAGGTTTATGTTGGAGCCATAAAGAACAATAATGTCATCCTCATTAAGCACCATATTGGGTGTAGGTACGTCTTGTATCTTTTTCTCTGTTATGTGCTTACCTATGGCGCTGTCCACTTCTGATTTATTCATTATGGTAAGCACTAATAGACTGTATTTTCTTCGAAAGTCAACTTCCTTAATGGTTTTGCCAACAAACTCCTGGGGAACGTTTGCCTCAATAATGCTAAAGTCATCGTTTAACTCAAAGGAGTCGATCACATTTTTTAAGCTTAACTTTTTTCCCCATCGTTCGGCTGTTTCTTCTTCCGGGCGAACTATTTCATCGACACCAATAGCCATTAATATTTTTTCATGAAGCGAGTTAATGGCTCTGCTAATTAGCCTTTTTGCCTTCATGTTTTTAAAAACGGCCGTTGCCAGAATATTAGCTCCTTGGTCCTCACCAATAGCAATAATGACAACATCAGTGTCTTCAAGGGGTAAGCCAGCAACAGCTGTTTCGTCAGTTGCATCCATACAAATGGTATGAGATATATTTTCCTTATAGTGTTCGACTCTTTCCATTTTTTGATCAATCCCGATTACCTCATTTCCATGAGCAGTAAGTATTTGTGAAAGAGAAGCGCCAAAATTTCCAAGCCCCACTATGATATATTTCATATTGATATTTTTTAATTGATTGTTATTTCTTCCGTTGGGTAACGATAATTCTGATGTTTAATTTTTTTGAATATTGCGATGACAATAGTGAGCACACTTACTCTTCCGATAAACATAATGGCAATGAGTACAAATTTGCTGGCATCACTAAGGCTACCTGTTATGCCTAAGCTTAACCCAACCGTACTGTATGCTGAAAAACATTCAAAGGCAATGCTCATCAAATCATTTTTGCTGTCAAAAATTGTAAGTAAAACTATGCCTAACCCAATAACAATGAGAGATAGGGAAATGGTAGCAAAGGCACGCCTTACAGAGATTTCGGCAATTTCTCTTTTGAAGACTTCAATTCGGGATTTTCCTTTTGCCAGGCTTAAAATATTCAAGGTGGCAATGGCGAGCGTACTTGTTTTAATACCACCTCCTGTGGATGAGGGGGATGCTCCAACCCACATCAGAAAAAGTATCAATATGGTTGTTGGAAATAACATTTCAGCAGTGTTAATCGTATTAAAACCTGCTGTTCTAGGAGTTGTTGCTCCAAATAATGCAGTTACTACTTTTCCTATTCCCTGGTGTTCTGCTAATGTGTTGTTGTACTCGATGATGTAAAAGGCCAGAAAAGCAATCACAGACAGTGAGATGGTGGTGATTAATGTGATACGACTGTTTAAGTTAAGGGCCCAGGGCCGGTAGGCGACTTTATTTTTCCCGAATGAAAACAGTTTCCTCACCCTGTACTTTATGTAGGTAACAATATTAACGGTAATGGGAAAGCCCAGGCCACCTAAAACAAAAGTCAAAATAATGATCATTTGAAGGAAGTAGTTGAACCTGAATTCCGTTTCGTACAACCCGTTGGTCATGGTGGAGAACCCTGCATTACAAAAGGCCGAGATGGAATGAAATGCCGAGAAAAACAACTGATCATACAGTGAGTTGAAATATTGACTATCCAGGCTGAAAAAGATAAATAGCCCTGCAAAAAACTCTATTCCAAAAGTGATCAGAAGAATGTATTTAAGAATGGAAAATACCTCACCTAATTTTTTGGAGCTGACCATATCGCCCAACACGAGTTGGTTTTCATAACTTGAGCCTCCCTTAAAAAAGTAGCCAAAATAACTGGCAAATGTGAGGATTCCCAATCCGCCTATTTGGATAAGAACCATGATGATAACATGACCTATTTCGGTGAAGTAAGTGCTTGTGTCTACCACAATAAGTCCGGTAACACAAACAGCACTTGTGGCCGTAAATAGCGCATCCAGGAACGAAATTCCATTGTGTGTTGCGTTGGGTAGCATTAACAGTAAAGCGCCAAAAATTATGATGACTAAAAAGCTAATAACAAATAGTTGTGCTGGGTTGAGGACTGTTCGTTTATAATTTATTTTAATTGATGAAAACTCGCGAACAAATGACAGGAACACGGCCAACTCAATCCAGATTGTTAGCGTTAAAATAGGATGTTGTGCAAATGAATTTCTATTGAATAGGTGGATGTAGAAAAGAAAGACGGTAAACAGGATGGTGAGCAGATCGAAAGCAAATACTTTTTTTATTCGTATTATCCTTATTTTCTTTATGTACCGATAACAGGTTGAAATTACCCCGATGGCGAGGATTGGGAAATAGAAATCATATATCGATTGTTTTATGATTTCAGGTAGTGTAAATCCAAAATCTGAGATGATGGCGACAATTCCAACTAAACTTGTCCAAAAAGCAATTTTATGGATGGCCTTCACTTTTTGATTATTGAATTCTTATATCTATGCAATGTATTATTTTTTTTGAATTGCCTATCCAATATAAAGCGTATTCAGCTCCAAATGTTAACGAGGATCTTTTCACAAAGCATTAGACCAATTTCTTGATCAACCCATTAAAGATCAGCCCGTGAAAAGGATAGACGCTGTACCAATAGAGTCTGCCGGCTATGCCCCTTGGGCGGAAGGTGGCTGTTTGAATGAGGATATTGTCTTTTATTTTAAATTCAAGCCATGCCTCACCGGGTAACTTCATTTCAGCAAATAGAATCAAACGCCCTTCCTGTTTGTTGGCATAGAGGACTCTCCAAAAATCGAGGGCATCACCGGAACGGAGTGAATTTTTGTTGGTGCGGCCTCTTTTCAATCCAACACCCCCTACCATCTTGTCTATAAAGCCTCTCAACCTCCATAAGCAATTGCCGTAATACCATCCGTTCTTTCCGCCTATACTCCATATTTTATTAATACACTCATCTAGGTTGTTAAAGGTTTGTTTTCTTTTATCGATAAAGCACCCGTGGAAGGGTACTTGTATATTGTCGGAGATGCTACTGCCAATGCCACTGCTCGCATAGGCATCTATCCAACTTGAAACGATGGTGTTGCTTTCTATTTTACTGAAGGCTTTTGCCAACATCTGGCGATAACTCAATGTTTGGATCTTCAACATCTGATTGAGGTCATCATTCCTGCAGATTACTTCAATCTTCATACTGTCTACCAGGGCTACGGCTAGCCTATAAGATGTTGAGGTGACAAAGTACAACCAGTAGGAGGAGAGGCGTGGTGTCATTACAGGAACAATGAATATCTTTCGTTTTAGATTTCTGACATCAGCAAACGTCAGTAACATTTCCTTATAGGTTAGAATATCTGGTCCTCCAATATCGTAGTTCTTATCGTAGGTGTTATGATTGAATAGGGTTTGAGACAAAAAAGAGATTACGTCCGTAACACCAATCGGCTGACATTTTGTGTTGAGCCACTTGGGTGTAACCATGACAGGAAGCTTTTCAACCAAATCCCGTATGATTTCAAAAGAGGCGCTGCCTGAGCCAATGATGATCGCAGCTCGCAGCGCGGTGAAATGATATTGACCTTTGCCTAATTCCAGCTCTACATTTTTTCGTGATGACAAATGGTCTGATAGATTGGATTCATTGATAATTCCCCCCAGGTAGACTACATGTTTTGCTTGGGTATCGTTGATCGCATTTCTAAAATTAATTGCAGACTCACTTTCCTGGCTTTCATAATCAGATGTTGAAGACATCGAATGCACGAGATAATAGGCACCATCGATGTCTTTTGGTATTTTATCCAGTGAGTTTTTGTCAAGGAGGTCTGCCTCGATGACTTGAACCTTTTGCGGGTCAAGTCCAGGTAGATGAAAACGATTAACGTCCCTTACAACACATACAATCTCGTGACCTGCTTCTATTAAAACAGGGAGAAGTCGTTTGCCAATGTAGCCGGTAGCTCCAGTTAGTAGTACTTTCATATAACGGTATCACAACAAATGAAAGGCCGGAATGTTCACCAAGAGTAAAGAAGAGGTGATATGATGTTTTAATTTTTTTTAATGTGAGTAATAATGTTCCAGTATTTTTAAAGAGAAGAAAAATATTCTTTTCTTAAAGAGATGATGAACTGCAAATAAAAAAAGCAACCCCATAATGAGGTTGCTTTTTTTATTGACTGATCTTAAGTTACTTCTGTCCGTATTTTTTTGAATAACGTTCATAAAGTTCCTGCTGATTACCCGGTAGTGTAATATTCTTACCGCGGATAAAGGCATGTGACAATACATTGGTTCTGTAATCCAATGCATCACCCTCTGACACGAATAGCGTAGCATCTTTTCCGGTCTCCAGCGTTCCTACTCTTGCATCGACTCCCAATGCTTTGGCGGTGTTGGAGGTAATTGTTTTTAATGCATCTTCTTTACCCATACCATAGGCTACTGCAGTGCCTGCAAAGAAGCCCAGGTTTCGGGAACCGTGTAATGAACCGTCTTCAGACAAAGAAACCATGATACCTGCCTGCGTAAGTAAATGTGGCAGCTTATAAGGTAAATCTACTTCATCATCTGTCCTTGGCGGAAGATTGTGTGTGGCTGGCAGAATAACAGGAATTTTGTTCTCCTTCAAGAAGTCAGCTACCATCAATGCGCCTTCGGCTGCAATTAGAGTTATTCGCTTTACGCCATATTTTTGTGCTGTTCGGATGGCAATTACGATCTCTTTGGGGTTGTTGGTATGGATAAAAAGTGTTTTAGTTCCATCGAACAGACCTTGCATAGCCGCCATTTTCAGGTTCACTTCTTTGTTGGCCTGATTTCCGTAAGCCACGGCATCCATAAAGAAATGTTCGAGATTGGTTACCTCATTGTCGTATTCTTTATTGGGTGACTCAGTAAAAGAGAAGGTGGCAAAACTAAACTGGCGCTTTGAGATAGCGGGCCAGTTCATATGAACACCGATATCTTCCGTATGCAATGCATCTTCCCAATTCCATCCTTCCATCTCCATAAGGGAGGAAGTTCCGGAAATGGTGCCACCTGTCGGAGTGGTTTCTGCCAGTAACACCCCATTGAACCTGAAAGTAGGAGGAAATTCAGAATCGGCATTGTAAGAAATAACAGATCTAACATTGGGATTCATATCACCTTCTTCATTCGAATCGCTCATCGCACGCACAGAACTAACTTCTTCTAGTCCCACTTGTGAGTTGGGAAGAATAAAACCAGGATAAATATGTTTACCTGATGCGTTGATTACTTCATAACCTGATAGGTCTATTTTGGCAGTGCTTCCATCCACCACATTGGTGAGTTTTCCTTTATCAAAGGTGATGAGTGCATTTTCAATTATTTGCCCATTACCAATATGTGCTGTTCCACCCGTAATTGCAATCGGTTTCGATTGAGGTGGGGCAGGTACTGGTTTTTGCGCCATGGCGTAAGTGCCAGTGAATAGAACCAATGCGAGTATATAATTTAACTTTTTCATAATGTCTCAGTTAATAATTTATCCTTCTGTCTCTAAACCCATGATATCATCGCAATGAAACTGAAGTTGAATTCTGCCTTCTCCACGTTGGGTCGGGTTGCCAGATTTTTTTGCTCCTTTCAGCTTCTGTATCAATCTTGCGCGTTCCACATCCAGTGCCTTGTTGTTGGCTTCGTCCTTTTCAACATCAAAGTATACCTTTCCATCAATGATGGTTTTTAAAGGTTTAGCATAAACAGAAAGAGGATGATCATTCCACAGTACCACGTCTGCAGATTTTCCTGCTTTAATACTTCCCATTTGATCATCAAGGTGTAGCATCTTGGCAGGATTGAGTGTTACCATTTTCCAGGCATCCTCTTCTGACATACCTGCATATTTTATAGACTTGGCAGCTTCCTGGTTTAACCTGCGACCCATTTCTGCGTCATCGGAATTGATGGCGGTGAGTACCCCAGCGCGATGCATGATAGCTGCATTGTGGGGAATGGCATAACGCACTTCCCATTTGTAGTTCCACCAGTCTGCGAATGTAGAAGCGGCAACACCATGCTCTGCCATTTTATCGGCCACTTTATAACCTTCTAAAATGTGAGTGAAGGTATTCACACGGAAATCAAATTGCTCCGCCACTTTCATCAACATGTTGATTTCAGATTGTACATACGAGTGACAAGAAATAAATCTTTTCTTTCTCAGGATTTCAAGCATGGTTTCATCTGCCAAATCCCTTCTTGGTTTCAAAGCGGTAGGTTTTACTTTGGCTGAAAGGTTATTGTAGGCATTCCACATTTTCTCGTATTCAAGAGCATTGGTAAAAGCATCTACATACACTTGTTCTACGCCCATGCGTGTTTGAGGGTAACGGATGGAGCTGGAGTTGCTTGATCTCTTCACATTTTCACCCAAAGCAAATTTGATGAATCCATCGGCTCCTTTAATTTTTAGATTTTCTGGAGACTCTCCCCATCTTAATTTGATCAATGCAGATTGCCCACCAATAGGGTTGGCACTTCCGTGTAATACTTGTACGGCCACAACACCACCTGCTAATGCGCGATAAATGTTGATGGCTTCAGAGTCGATCACGTCACCAATGCGAACCATACCTGAGTTGGTAGCTACATCATTGATGCTGGCCGCACCAATATGGGAGTGTTCGTCTATTATTCCTGCAGTAAGGTGCTTACCTGTGCCATCTACTACTTTGGCACCGCCATCTGATAAGTTCTTCCCGATTTTTGAAATTTTCCCATCTTTTAACAATACATCCGTATTCTGAAGGATACCATCACTTTCGTTGGTCCACACGGTTGCATTCTTAATTAAAATGGTTTCAGTAGCTGGAAGAGCAGGATAACCGTGTCCGTTGAAAGGGAAGATGACTTTTCCCAACTCTTCTTTAGCAGTATCACCTGCTGCATTATTGGCAGATTGAGCAATGTCACCAGTGCGGTTGCCTGTCCATGATACCCATGTACCATCAATCAATTGTCCTTTTCCTTTCCAACCGTTTCCTTCACTCCATCCGGATAGACGGATGCTTCCTTTACTCTCTTTCTCTGGCTTAAAGGTGAGGGTAATCAGATCATTGTCGAAAGTTGCATTGGCATCCAGTGATGTGTCACCCGTTTTTATTTTGGCTTTATGGCTTCCGGCATCTCCTGTTATCTCCAGGTTGTAGGTTTGTCCATTGATGGATAGGTTATAGTTCCCGCTATGGTCCTTCACGTTCAAAGGCTTTATAGCATAATGATCTCCTTGAATCCAATTTTGGTAAATGACGGTTTTATCGTCAAACAATTTTCCTGAAGTGATGATGAAGTTGGCGAGCATGCCTTTTTTCAGACTGCCCACCTGATCATCAATTTTTAACAACTGAGCAGGAGTCGTGGTTAGCGCCTTCAGAGCAGTGGCCTCAGTAAGTCCATTGGCAATGGCCTTTCTCATATTTGGTAAAAAGTCGCTGGCTTTCTTTAGACCTGAAGCTGTGATTGAAAAGTTAATTCCATTCTTTTCCAGAGCAGCAAGATTAGCAGGTGCCAATTCCCAGTGTTTCATTTCTTCCAATGATACTTTCTGAGCATCAAACGGATCTTCTACATCATAGGCATCAGGAAAATTGATGGGCACTATGAGTGATGCATTCGCGGCTTTGACTTCGTTGATTCTCTGATATTCGTCTCCACCTCCTTTGATGATATATTGAACTCCAAACTCATCACCGAGTTTATCTGCTCGTAAAATATTTGCCCAACTGTTGGCCTCAAAAACCTGTGGTAATCTTTGATTTTGAATCCATGCTTCCAGCGAATTGTCGGCAAAAGGTCTGGGGTTTTGACTACCAAACCAGTCTGCATCCATTTGCGTTTGGCGCAATACAGCAATAAAACCCATCAAAGAAACAGGGTAGGTTTGTGTGGATGATCCTTTTGAAAATGAGAATTGAGCTGCAGCCTTTTGTTTGATGAGGGCAGTATTATCATTTTTTTCATTGAGACTCACGAAGGCACTGGTACCACGTGCAAGTCCATCGAACTTGGTGGTAAGTACTGCTCCAAATCCGGATTTCCTTAACTCTTCGGCTGCTTTCGTGTCAATTGTAAATTCATCTGCAGCGTTGTAGTGTGCCCGAACCGCCTGATTGGCATTATAGGCACCCTTTGTTTTGGATTGGGTCTGCTCCGGACCACTGAACCGATTACCGCTTGGCCTTTCTACATCAGGCAAACCGTAGTTGGAAAACATATCAATCAGGGAAGGGTAAATGTATTTCCCTTTTAGATCAATAGTGGCATAACCTTTTGGTACGGAAAGGTTTGAGCCCACTTGTTCTACTTTGTTTCCTTTAATCAGTAATGTGGCATTTTGTAAGGTAGTTTGAGGGTCAACCACAATAGTGGCGTTGGTAAAGGCATATTGACCCGCTCGATTGTCTTTTACGTCATTTCGAGGGAATGTCTCCTGTGCCCAGGCTCCCCATCCTGTGACTAGCAGCATGAGGGTTAGCATAAATTTGAACTTCTTCATGTGGTAATTTTTTGTATTGATACATGGCAATTTGGTGTTAAATTTTAAGGTATGAAATAATTCAATGGATGAGTTTGGGGAATATATGGATGTGCGGTTATATAGGATGTATTGAAGGAAGAACTAGGAATCCCTGATGCAGTATATGTTACGTAATAATAGGTGTTTCCGACTCAATTCGTCCAAAACCGGACAGATTATAGGGTTTACCAGCAATAACTGGGCAAGTCCAATTTTATGTACAGTATGTGTGAAAAAACAGAGAGAAACTATCTTTCCCCCATCCTGCAATAAAGGGCAATATCCTGTTCATTTTCAGGAATAATCACTCATCCTAAATGTTTGAAAAGTGTAGCTTTAGGGCAAACATCCATATCCTTATGCTAAAATTACTTTACAAGACTTTTCTTATTGGATTTTGTTGCACGCTTGTGACGTACAACATCAGCTATTCTCAAAATCAGCCTGCACTGGCAATTACGAATGTTACAGTAATTGATGGAAATGGGGGTGAACCTTTGTTTGATCAAACGGTACTGATACGGAATGGTAGCATTGAAGAGATTGGAAAAGCATCCTCGATTAAAGTGCCTAAAAGCGCAAAAATCATTGATGGGAAGGGCAAGTTTCTTACACCGGGTTTCGTAGATTCTAATGTGCACGCCTCCATTTACGGAGGAATGAATCGTCCTGAAACGGTTATAAAATATGAATCGCAAAGTGAGGCACTGGTAACAGAGTTTGCACAACTTCAACTCAAGTACGGAGTTACGACCATTCGCGATAGTTTTGGAACATTGATTCCTTTGATGGCGGTGAGAGATCGTATCAACAGAGGGGAAGTAGTAGGCCCACGCATGTTGGTAGCTGGTAATATAGTAGGGTGGGGCGGTCCGTTTTCTGTCAGTTGGGCGTTGGCAAAACCATCTGACATCAATGTGTTTCAGGAGCATTGGAATGATTTTATTACCCAGGGGTCTGGTGAGGAGCTAATGGATATGTTGCCAGAAGAGCTTAGCGTAGCGATCAACAAGTACCTTGATAAAGGACCTGATTTTATTAAGTACGGAGGTACTTCTCATTTTGATAATCCAGTGATGATTGGTTTTTCACCACGGGCTCAAAAGGTAATTGTAGATGAAACGCACAAACGGGGATTGATTGCTGAAACTCATTCTACTAATCTTGAAGGTTTGCGCTTGTCTATTGAAGCGGGTATTGACCTTATTCAACATCCGGAACATGCCACAAGGGTGCTGCCTGATGAGTTGGTGCAAATGATAAAAGACCGCAATATCATTTGTGCAATGCTCAGCAATACCATCACGGGCGAGGTGTGGCAACAGCATGTTCAAAAAAGAAAGGCAGTACTTGAAAGCATTAAAAAGAGAGATGAAGCTTTTGGACCCGGGCATATTAAATCTTCGACCCAAAAGGGAAGGGAGGCACAGGAGGCCGGAGACTATATGGAAATTGCTCGCACCAATGCCAAAAAATTAATTGAAGCGGGTTGTCTTGTAACTATCGGTACAGATAATTACCAGGGATCTGCACCCGAGTTTTTGAGGGCCCCTAAGCCTCCCAATCAAGAGCCAGGTTCCGGAAGTATAATGGCCATAGAGGGTTTGGTGGAATTGGGTATGACTCCCGCTCAGGCTATTGTAAGCGTAACAAGAACCGGAGCAATGGCAGCAAAAGGTTTGGATCGTTTTGGAACAATTGAGAAAGGCAAGATGGCTGATATGGTGCTACTGGATGCTGATCCGTTAACGGATATTTCCAATATAAGAAAAATAAATACGGTGATTAAAGATGGCAAAGTGATTGATATCTCTCGTTTGCCAGAAAAACCTGTCTTTAGGAAATAACATCTGGGCTGACCA
The DNA here is from genome assembly GCA_002344795.1 of Flammeovirgaceae bacterium UBA2338. GTDB lineage: Bacteria > Bacteroidota > Bacteroidia > Cytophagales > Cyclobacteriaceae > ELB16-189. Next base: position 51,275 of record DDUM01000050.1, read on the forward strand.
CAAAAATAAAAAAGGCTGACTCACTTTTGAGTCAACCTCTTTATTATCTCGTAGAGTTGTGGCTATTTGTCGATAGACCCAACCACACGTTTCATGAATTCATTCAGGGCTTCCTTTTTGGGTTTACCTTCCTTTATCATCGCACTCACTTCCAAGGCACCATACATATTGGAAAGTAACTCTCCAATCACATCGAGTTCTTCGTCCTTAAGTGATGACACTTCTGTTACCGATTCAAGCGTTTCGATGGTCTCCTGCAAAAAGTCAGCATCGTTTTGCTCCACAAATTCTGTAAAGTGCTTAATTAGGGGCAGTCTCATTGATAAAATCTTTAAGCACTTCGAACTTATTGGTTTGCACCTGCTTTAAGAGCTCTCCTTTGTTAAAGGCAGCAAAAGTGGGAAGGTTGTCTACATTGGCCAGCTTTCTTGAGTTTGGAAATTTCTCTGCATCAGCAATGATGAAAGTAGTGCCAGGCATTTCTGTTGACAGTTTCTTAAACTTTGGCTTCATGATCCTGCAATTGCCACACCACCCAGCGGTATACTGTACCAAAACTCGGTCAGCCTTTTTTACCAATTCCTGTAAGTTATCTTCTGTTAATTCGTTTACCATTTTAGTTCATGCTTAAATAAGTGGCTACTCCTTTTCTGTCCGCTGTCATCGCCTCTTTTCCTTCTTCCCAGTTGGCTGGACATACCTCTCCATTGGTCTGCACGTGCGTATAGGCATCAATTAAGCGCATGTACTCTTTTACGTTTCTACCCAATGGCATATGATTGATTCCTTCATGGAATACGGTTCCTTCTTCATCGATGAGGTAAGTGGCACGATAGGTTACATTCTCACCTTGCACCAGTTCCAGGTTTTGTGCTTCATCGTATTCAACGCCAGTGATGTCTAATATTCCCAATGCATTGGCCAGGTTTCTGTTACTGTCAGCCAAAAGGTTGTAAGTAACACCTTCAATTCCCCCATTATCTTTTGATGTATTTAGCCATGCGAAATGTACCTCAGGAGTATCACAGGATGCGCCAATCACAATGGTATTTCTTTTTTCAAATTCACCAAGGGCGTCTTGAAATGCGTGAAGCTCTGTAGGGCATACATAGGTGAAATCTTTGGGATACCAAAATAGCAGTACTTTTTTCTTGTTTTCTATTGCCTCGTTTAAAACATTTATTTGAATGGTGTCGCCTAACTCATTGATGGCGTTAACCTTTACACTTGGGAATTTTTTACCTACTAATGTCATTTTGAAATACTTTTATTGTTCAAGAATTATAACCTCAAATTTAACCTAATAGTTTAGAGGTAAGAAGGCTGAAATATTTTTGGGCACAAGGCTGCTCCAAATAAAATTTCATTGTTTGAAGCAAGATTAAGCTAATGTCTTGCTAAACAATTTTTGTCAATACATAAGGAGGGGAATAGGTGTATTTGCCAAACAAAATTACTTTGCTAAATTTTTAATTTTTAGAGCAAAATAATTCCCTTGATTTCAAGGAATTATTTGAAATCTGTCTGAAGTGCCCCCAAAAGTATTTACTAATTTTTGGCTGGTGGTGTAATCATTATATGAGCACGGTGTGTGCCTGGATCCATAATCCATGGCATGCCTGGAGCCGCAGGTTTTAGAGGAAGCCCAGTGCTTTCTGAAGTGGCAAATGGAATGTAGACTACTGACCTTAGATTGGCTCCAGTTACTTCACCTGTTTCGGTGTTAAATACTTCATCAGGTCCTGATAACACATATAAACTACTATTCTGAGGGATTTTTAGCTTCCCGGATTTTACTTCTTCTTCTCTTATATCAAAGATTTCTTTAAAACTTTTGCCTTCTTTTTTTAGTTCACGACCACGGGCCATGAATTCATCAAGCTCTTTATAATAACAAGCCACATTAAATCCTTTTTGTGCAGGATCATCGGCTAGGCAGATTAAACCATTGGTTCCCTTTCTTAACACAATAAACTTCCCATCCTCTGCGAATCCATAAATCATCACTCCGTCACGCTGATCTTCAGGAGCAGCCATTACGGCAGCTTTCATTTGTACTTCCTTACCTGGCACTTTGGATTGTGCAAATAGGGGTGTAGATGAGATGGTGAGAATTAGAAGGAATGTAAGTGTTTTCATGTGTGATTTGTATTTAGAGACTCTTGCTTCAGACTCAAATTTAGAGCAATTCTTCATCTATTTCAATTATCAGAAGGCAGACTGCCTTTTTTACCTACTGAATTCGGTTGTTCACCTACGAATGGCTGGGAATGGCCTATTTACCATTGTGTAGAGATTGACTGCATCCTACTTTTGAATCAAATATTTAGAAATCATGGAAACAACAAATAACAGGACCGGAGAGAATTTTAGATCGTCCGGAAATTCGGGTAAAATATTTTCTGGGGTAATTGTAGTGATTGTTGGTTGTGTATTGCTGGCCAATAAAATGGGAGCAGAAATACCACGTTGGATTATCAGTTGGGAAATGCTATTGATCGCCATTGGGTTTTATGTTGGCGCTAAACACTCTTTCAGAAATTGGGGGTGGATCATTCCCGTATTGATAGGTTCTGTGTTTCTCGTGGATAGGATTGTGCCTGATTTAGAATTTCGACCTTATTTATGGCCGGTTGCAATTATTGCAGTAGGGTTATATATCATATTGAATCCTAAAAATTGTAGCAGTCGGCAATGGAAGAATAGCGATTGGAAGGCAGGTATGGGAATGTCTGATGGCGGAAAAAAGAAACAAGAGGACGGGGATGACTACCTGAATTCTGTTTCAGTTTTTGGAGGAGTAGAGAAGAATATTGTTAGCAAGGATTTTAAAGGAGGGGAAGTAACTACATTTTTTGGAGGATCTTCCATCAATCTGACCCAGGCCGATATAAAATCGAGAGCGGTGTTAGAGCTCACACAGGTATTTGGTGGGGCACAATTAATTATCCCATCCAATTGGAAGTTGAGTTCAGAAGTGGTATCCGTTTTTGGAGGCATTGAAGACAAGAGATCGTATAACAAGGATCAGGAAAATGAACCCGTGAAGACCCTTGTCCTAAAAGGCACCTCGATATTTGGGGGTATTGAGATTAAGAGTTATTGAATAGTAAGTAAAAGCACGTTTTATGAATTGGTATATTGCAAAAGTAGCATTTAACATAGTGAGTGGATCTGGTGACCATACACCTCAATTTGATGAACAATATAGATTGATAAAAGCAGAATCCATGGAAGAAGCATTTCAAAAAGCTGAGTATATTGGAATGAATGAAGAAGAGGTTTTACTGAACGAAAAACATGAAATTGTCAAATGGGATTTTGTTGGAATTTCAGAATTGTATCCGGTGAATGAATTGAGAGATGGTATGGAGCTGTTTTCGGGTATTCATGAAGTGGAAGATCGCGGGGCTTATATGGAGCTGATAAAATTGAAATCAGCTTACGTGAAAAGTAAATTTGATACTGTGAGCGAAAACGTATAATGAACCGTAGTCGCAAAATTGCATTTCTTGAAATTTCATGGTGGTTCACCTGGACATGCCTTCAGGCATTTGCTTTAAATTTTGCGGGGTTTAGTTGGAAGATAAGTATTACCGATGCGGTTGTATCCAATTTTATTTTAGGATGGGAGGGGTATTCAATCATTTTGATGTTGAAATTTTATCAGCCGGACAAGTCAAAACTATACTACTTGTTGCTGTGGAGTGCTGCCTTATCAGGTATTTGTGTTTTGGTAATTGAGTTTTCTTTGGGTTTAATTTTTGAAAGCAACACTTCTTACCTGATGTTTCTTGATAATACTGCACTATTGCGTTTCGGTTTTTCTTTTCTCATGCTGGCTTTTATAGCGGTGCTCGGCTGGACATGGTTCTATTTGCAAACGCAACAAAAGGATGAACTTCGCAAAGCAGATGTCGATAAACTTTCAAAAGAAGCAGAACTGTATAGCCTTCGTCAACAATTACAACCTCATTTCCTTTTCAATAGCTTAAACTCAATCAATGCTTTAATAATTACAGAGCCCCAAAAGGCACGGAACATGGTGCAACAACTCTCTGATTTTTTCAGAGGAACATTAGGGAGGCAAGAATCTCATAAGGTGACGCTTTCTGAAGAATTGGAGCAGTTGCGGTTGTATCTTGAAATAGAAAAAGTTCGATTTGGCCATCGCCTGAAAACGGAAGTGTTCATGGATGAAAAAACCATTGGTTATATGATCCCTTCCCTGTTATTGCAGCCGGTAGTTGAGAACGCCATTAAGTTTGGATTGTATGATGTTACGGGAGATGTGCTCATAAGTATTCAGGCTGAAGCGGTGGGTAACGACCTACAGATTTGTATTGAGAATCCGTACGACCCGGAGACCATTTCATCAAGTAAGGGCGTAGGGTTCGGGTTAAGCTCTATTGAAAGGAGATTGTATCTGTTGTATGGTCGGAATGACTTACTTACAACAGAAAAAAAGAATTCAAAATTTAGAACATGCTTATTAATCCCTCAAACATCATGAGTAAGGTGATAATAATTGATGATGAGCCACTGGCAAGAAGCATTGTTAAAGAATATTTGTCGCGATACCCGGAGATGGAGGTGGTACAGGAATGCGGAGATGGGTTTGAAGGCGTAAAGGCCATTACAGCATGGCAACCTGATTTAATCTTTCTGGATATTCAAATGCCAAAGATCAGTGGATTTGAAATGTTGGAGCTGATTGACAATCCGCCAGGAGTTATTTTTACGACTGCCTTTGATGAATTTGCTATGCAGGCATTTGAGACCAATGCTGTAGACTACTTACTGAAACCTTTCAGTCAGGATCGTTTTGAAAAGGCTATCGAAAAATGGAAAAACCAACAACCTAAAAATGAGGCCATTAAACCTTTATTGGAAGATCAGGTAAAACAACCAGAAGAGAGTACGAGGGTAGTGGTTAAGGTGGGTAGCGCCATCAAGATATTACCCATTCAGGAGATACTTTACATTGAAGCGTATGATGATTATGTAAAGATTTATACGAAAGATGGCTTTCATTTGAAGAAGAAAACAATGAGTTTTTTTGAGAAAGCCCTGGATCCAAAACAATTTGTTAGGGTGCATCGTTCTTACATTATCTCTTTGAGCCAGTTGACGAAGATTGAGATGAAGGAAAAGGACAGTCATGTGGCCAAGATGAAGGATGGTGTTGTCATTCCTATGAGTAAAAATGGCTATTCCAAACTGAAGGAAGTGTTGGGGTTATAATTCCGGCTCGTTAATTGCAAAGTGGTAGTTATATTGAGATGTTAATTCCAATGCAATGAATGTAAAACTTATCACGATAATATTACTGCTGGCTATCGTTTCTTCATGCCGCAGTACGCGCACTCCGGTTACTCCTCAGCAGCCCTCTTTGCCTGAAGGTGAAGTGGAAATAATAGTAGCTTGCTCAGGGCCTGAATTTTTTACAGATGGGGAAGTGTTCAGGGCGAATTCTGTGGGTGAAAGCATGGACTTATCAGTCTCCAAACGCAAGGCCATGACTAACGCCCGCTCTCAATTGGCGGCAAGTATCCAAACAACGGTAAAGTCAGTAACGGATAATTATGTAAAGTCAAGCGAAAATAACAATGAAGAGGAAATAGGAGAGCGTTTTGAGAGCTTGAATCGGGAAGTAGTGAGCCAGGAGTTGAGGGGAATTAGAAAAATTTGCGAGAGGTATTTTCATACGCCTGAAGGTAACTATAAAACGTATGTGGCGATCGAGCTTTCTGCACAGGAACTGGTGAGTGCATATCACAGCAGATTGCAAAACATGAAGGGAATTGACTATGATTACGAGAAGTTCAAACAAATATTTGAAGCGGAGATGCTCAGGAATAAGCAAGACTCAATTGATGATTGAGTCAGGAAGATAAATCTGTTTGACAATAAGAGACTTACCAAATTCACCCCATATTTTATCCGTTTTTATTGAACTATTAACCCTATAAGTATGTAGGTTTAATTGGAATTTATTGTTTCAGCAGAATAGGTATATCTATTCCATCTTGGATTTCAATTAAATGAATGAACAAGCCAACAGACATACAAGAATTGCCATCTATGCCTAATGCTGATTCGGAAGCATTGTTAAAAAAATATATCGATGTAAGGGCACATACCCTGCAGATAGTACGTCCGTTGCGTGCAGAGGATTTTGTTGTACAGCCTGTAGTGGATGTTAGTCCCGCAAAGTGGCACATGGCACACACCACATGGTTCTTTGAAGAGTTCTTTCTTGCGAAATCATCAGACAGCTATAAACGTTTCCATCCGAGGTACGCGTTTCTCTTCAATAGTTATTATGAAAGTGTAGGTGAGCGGGTGCTGCGCCCAAACCGAGGCAACATGTCGCGTCCCACGGTAGATGAAATAAGGGATTATCGCCAATTTGTAGATGAACACATGATGTCATTAATTCCACAATTGAACCCTGCCTCTCTTCAATTGTTGGAACTGGGACTGAATCACGAACAACAACATCAGGAATTGATGTTAACAGACATTAAGTATGTGCTTGGACATAATCCATTGTTTCCTCCCTACGATGAGCAATTTGAAGAAACTCCGAATCGTAAAATTGAGGAAGGATTTATTTCCATTGAAGAAGGGGTGTACGAAGTAGGATTTGAAGGAGAGGGATTCCATTTTGATAATGAAAAAGAGCGGCACAAGGTTTATGTAAATCAATTTGAAATCAGAAAGAACCTTGTGACCAATTCTGAATACAAGGAATTTGTTGAAGCTGGAGCATATCAGAATCCAAAATACTGGCACAGTGATGCCTGGGCCTGGATTAAGGAGAATAATATCACCCAACCCCTTCATTGGCATCAGATAGATAATAATTGGTATAGGTATGCCTTAGCGGGATTGCAATTACTGGATGGTGGAGAGCCAGTGACGCATGTTAATTTTTATGAGGCAGCCGCTTTTGCAGAATGGTCAGGGATGCGCTTGCCTACGGAATTTGAATGGGAAGTGGCAAGCGATCAATTTGTTTGGGGGCAACGATGGGAGCATACGAATAGCGCCTATTTGCCATACCCTGGTTTTTTAAAACCCGAAGGAGCCATTGGTGAATACAATGGCAAGTTTATGGTCAATCAAATGGTATTGCGTGGTAGTTCTGTAGCAACACCTACTGGGCATAGTAGAAAAACATACAGAAATTTTTTTCATCCTCATCTTCAATGGCAATTTTCTGGAATAAGACTTTGTAAAAAATGATTCAAACGAAAACGTACAATAAGGAGGTCTTAAAAGCAATTGAAGAGGGTCTAGACCGAAAGCCAAAACGATTGCCCAGTTGGCTATTTTATGATGAAATTGGTGATAAGATATTCCAGGCTATTATGCGAATGCCAACTTACTACCTTACGGCAAGTGAGTTTGAAATTTTCAGAACGCAGAAGGATAGAATATTGAACCACATCATTGCGGATGGGAGTTCGTTTAAACTCGTAGAGCTAGGTGCGGGGGACGGAACAAAAACAGAAGTGTTGTTAGTTTATTTCCTAAATAAAAACGTGCCTTTTACTTATGTGCCAGTGGACGTATCAGAGGCTGTTCTGACTCAGTTGTCCACAAGGTTAAAAAAATCCTTACCTGATTTGAAAATTCACCCTGAGCGTAAACTTTATAGTGAAGCACTGGAAATTATGAAGAATGATACCAGTGAAAGGAAGCTGATATTGTTCCTTGGTGCCAACATTGGAAATTTCAATAGCGAAGAAGCGATCACGTTCATTAAGAAACTTGCAATTAATATGAATGCGCCAGATAGGTTATTGATTGGCTTTGACTTAAAAAAAGACCCCCGTCTTATTCAGGCAGCTTATGATGACCCAGAGGGGATCACACGAGAATTTAATCTGAATCTGTTGGGCAGAATCAATAGAGAATTTGGCGGACAATTTGATTTGGAACTGTTTTCACATTATCCTTTTTATGACCCAGAAACAGGAGTCACAAAAAGTTTTTTAGTGAGCAAACAAGAACAAGATGTGTGGATTGATGCGTTGGAAAAGTATGTATACTTTGAAGAGGCCGAGGTTATCCATACAGAGGTGTCACAGAAGTATGACCTGAAAATGATCAATCTACTGGCGGCTCAGACAGGCTTGGAAATCGTTGACGTGATTTATGATCAGAAGAAGTATTTTGCCGATGTAGTTTTTAAATTGAAAGATTAAATGGGCTTACCGTAAATTTTTTCGATTTCATTTGCATATTTCTTTTCCAGCACGGTTCTTACTGGTTTTAAGGTATGGGTAATTTCCCCTTCTTCTGCAGTCCATTCTTTTGGGCATAAAACGAATCCCTTAATTTGTTTAAAATTGGGCAGCTCGCCATTAAGTATATTTATCTCAGATTGAAACTTGTCAATCACCTTAATATTGTGAATCATAAATTCCCCTGAAGTCCAGTGAATGTTTTCACTTTTGCACCAGTCCTCCATTATTCCGAAATGAGGAACGATCAATGCTGCCACAAATGGTTTCTGAAATCCAATGATCAGGCACCGTTGAATAAAGGGTGATTGGGCAAGGTGATTTTGAAGTTGTTGAGGAGCAATGTATTTCCCCGATGAAGTTTTAAATATTTCCTTTTTGCGATCCGTTATTTGTAAAAACCGTTGGTGCACTATCTTTCCGATGTCGCCAGTTTTGAACCAGCCATCTGCTGTGAAGGCCTCCTTAGTGAGTTCAGGCTTCATAAAATAGCCCTGAGTAACGTTTGGCCCTTTTACCCAAATCTCACCTTCACCTTCTTCCTCATTTTCATTGTTTTCCAATGCTTCTATTTTTATCTCAACACCAGGAATAACCAAACCTACAGTCCCAAATTTATTTAGCCCCGGATCAAAACGATTAATACTTATCATCGGTGATGTCTCGGTGAGTCCATAGCCCTCAGCAACTTGTATACCTGCCGCAGTCAGCAGCCGCCCTATCTCTGGTCTTAAGGTTGCAGCTCCCACAACCATATACTTAATTCTTCCCCCTAACATTTTTCGCCAATGACGGAGAACCAAAAGCCTGGCGAAAAACAGTTTTAATCCGTAGTTGAAACCAATCCTTTCGCGCTCTTTATATTTTCTACCAATATTAATCGCCCACTGAATTGTTTTTCGTTTGATTGTATTCTTTGATAATAGTTGTTGTTGTAGGTAGTCATACATCTTTTCCAACACCCTCGGTACCGATGTACAGAATAGAGGTCGCACTGATTTAAAGTCGTGAGTAAAGCTTTCACGTGAACTGCTGAAGTAAATGGAAACCCCAAAGGCGATGTAAGCATAGTTGGTCGTGCGTTCGAGAATGTGACTAAAGGGTAAAAAGCTCAAGACAGCATCTTCGGGTTCCAGTGGGATGAAAGTAAGTGCTGATTTAATATTACAAACGATATTATAATGGGAGAGGATAACTCCTTTTGGTTCACCAGCACTACCTGACGTATACATAATACATGCAGTATCCGTTGGTTCTACCTTGCTTTTTATTCGTTCCAGTTCATCTAATCTTTGCTGAGGAGATTTGTAATTCAGTGCTTCAAAATAATCAATTGCCTCTGATTCAATCTGAAACACCATGGGTTGCTGTGGCACCAACAAAGCAATCGTTTTAAATTGTTTTAAACTGTGACTTGTTGTTATGCACAACCTGGCCTCAGTTTCTTCAAGAATATTTTTGAACTCCTCACCGTATTGGTAGGGATGGATAGGAACTACCACCATGCCAATTTGCTGACAGGCAAAATCAATGATCATCCATTCTGGTCGACCGATGTAAGGAACCAATACTGCTTTATCTCCTCTTTTAAAATTATTGTTTAGTAACCAACAGGAGACATGATTAACCTTCCATTGAAACTCTTCAATGGATATGGGTTGCCATTTGTCATTAACAAAATAATTGAGTGCTCGTGAGTTTGGATATTTCTTTTGTTGATAGTCTATGAGATCAAACAAACGGGTAAAGTCATTGCCTTTTTTTGAGCTGATCTCCATGGCTATTCATTGGTAGGTTTTAAATAAAGTATATCGTAAAGAATTTCAAAAAATTCCGGAAAGTCGGGTAGGTCGTTGTGTTTACCATCTTGGATTGGATGTAGTGTTATCTTTTCAGGGTATAGGGCTTTTAATTTTTCACTTTGCTTGAAGGTAATTAATTTATCATTTGTACCGTGGATAATATGAATAGGGAAGGTTCCTGTTTTAAGATACAGATCTGTTCGCATATCATATTTGAGTAACCATTTTAATGGTGTGAAGAATAAATACCGGTTCACATTATAGTAGAAACTGTAGTAAGGCGAGTCCAGGATGAGCATTCTTGGGTTATTCCAGGAGGCCACCCGTGCTGCAATGCCACTCCCCAATGATCGGCCATATATTACAATTTTATCTTCGGAGTAAGATTGAGTCAGCCATTTGTAAATATAATTAGCGTCATTAAATACCTTTTTCTGGCTTCTTTTTCCCCTACTTTTCCCAAACCCTCTGTAGTCGATCATAATAAAGTCATACCCATTGCTGAGGAAATCCTTTGAAAATTTGCCCCATCCCTTTATGCTTTTGGAGTTGCCCTTAAGATAAAAGACGATACCCCTTGTATTAGGAACCTTAAAATAGATGGCATTGATTCTGCCTCCATCTTCCATGTCAAAATTCAGCTCTTCAAATGGGAAAGGATACTTGAATGTAAACGAAGGCGCAAGTCGTTCGGGTCGGAAGAATGCAAAGTGTTGAAATAAATAAAACGACACACAAATGGCGACATAGATGATGGCAACAATTAGTAGTATGTCGATCATAGATTCTTCAATTTAGGAAGAATGGATTGAATATACGATGTAGATTATTTTAAAATTTCTTTTAGGTGGGTGTGGTATGATTCAAAATCACGAATGTTTTTATGGCCCGCTCCTTCAATGATAATGAAATTATCAGGTTGATCTAATAGGGGCTTTAGCTTCTCAGCAGAGGAAAGAGGTACAACCCAGTCTTCAGTTCCATGAAAGATAAATTTACGGGAAGTGACCTTTGGGAGCGATTCAATATTGGACTGCGAAAGATCAATTGGAAATAGGTATAACGCAGGCAGAAGAGGCCAATAGACTACATCTTCGAATTCAGCAAATGGAGTTTCAAGAATTAAGATATCAGCCCTCACTTTTGTGGCGAGATGTGATGCCACGGTAGAACCCAATGATCTGCCATATAGGATTATCTTCGAAGGGTTGAACTCCTGGATCGCCCAGTTGAAAACTTCAAAGCTATCATGATACAGATTATTCGGGTTTGAGATGCCTTCACTCTTGCCGTACCCTCGGTAGTCATACATCAACACATCGTATCCCAGTGCCGTAAAGTCAATTGCATAGTTGCCCCACCTTTGTAAATTATCAGCATTGCCATGGGTATAAAAAATCAATCCTTTGGATGGGGTGGGAGACTTGAAGAGCAAGGCATCAAGTTCGATGCTGTCATTGATTGCTATAAAGTATTCCTGAAAGGGCTGAGAAAATCTGAATTGATAGTTGTGCGGATAAGAGGTGGATTGAAAAATAACCTGGTTGCGAAAGGTGTAAAAAAGCGTCAATGAAAGAATGTAAACACCGATAAGGAGGAACAACCATAATCGAAATTTCCGGCCACTAAAAATGGGTATTGGCATGCCTACAAAGGTATCATCTTATTTGATAGAAGTGTCAATCAAGTAACTTCCCGAGCAGTACTTCCGCTTTGCTGTTTATCGGGTTTCCTGAACTTCTTCGGAACGAAACAACCTGACCGACATGCCAGATCGCATCGGCAATGGGCCCGTTCAATAGATTCCAAAACGGATATTCAGTTTTCTTGTCACCACTCTGAAACACCATTTTGAATTCATTTAAATCATTTTTGGTTGATAATTTGAGTTGTTGACTTGCCTTTTGAATATTCAATAATGTTCTTTCTCTTAACTGATGGTAGGAAGGGTCTTTATCCTCATGTGGAAATACAGTGGTTGTTGTCCGGTGGTATTGACGATTATTTTGGTTAATTCATAAATGTGTTGAAGTGTTTCTTTTGAGGTTCTGGCCTCGTCTCCCGGTCTGTAATTGAGGTCTGTTTCTCTTAAGCCCTCTGTGGCCCAATAGTACCTGAAGCCCAGCCCGTCCACCATACGCGCGGCAACGGTTTCTGCTGTATAATTTTCCGGGTAGTCAGGAATTTGGTAATAGGGCAAATCAGTTTGACCGTTGCAAAAGAAGGAAGTTGCTATTCCGATTGAAATGATAATTAGCTTTAATTTCATTTTTAATAATTAGATTTTAGAACATCAGATAGTACTGAACAATCAGAAAAGTTTTAACTGGTCTGATTTGTCATTCATTTTGTTAACTGGAGTGATTCTTCAAAGTTACTCATGGAAATTCCCAAAAGTCTTATTTTTTTTGATTCCGGATCTGTACTGACTAGCATCGATTTAACGGCCTTCATGATTTCATTGATATCATTTGTACGCTCAGTAAATGATTGACTGCGTGTAATCTGTTTAAAATCGTGATACTTAATTTTTAATGTAACGGTTTTGCCCTTAAGTTGGTTACGGGACAACCTGTTGTAAACTGACTGTCCTATTTTGTCCAATTCCTCATACATTTCATCTAATGTGGTAAGGTCTTGTGGGAAGGTGTCTTCTGCGCCTACCGATTTGGCTTTGCGGTGTGGCTGCACTGGACGATTATCTTCACCTCGTACAATTTTGTAAAAGAACTTTCCTGTTTTGCCAAAATGGCGGATCATCTCCACCTCGCTTAACTTTTTCAAGTCAGCACCACAGTGGAGTCCCAATGTTTTCATTTTGGCTGCAGTTACTTTACCTACTCCGTAAAATTTTTCCACTGGTAAATCTTCCATAAACTTTTCGATCCTGGAGGGCCCAATAAAGGTGATGCCATCCGGTTTATTAATATCCGATGCAATCTTTGCAATAAATTTATTGATTGATATTCCTGCGGATGCCGTCAGATGAAGTTCGTCTTTAATTTCCTTTCTTATGCGCTCTGCGATCTCAATGGCAGACCCAATATTGAGCTTATCTAGTGTTACATCCAGATATGCTTCATCCAATGAAAGTGGTTCTATGATATCGGTATAACGTTTAAAAATCTTTCTGATTTCTTGAGAAACTGCTTTGTATACGTCAAATCGGGGTTTGATAAATATGAGATCCTTGCACAGCTCCACCGCTTGTTTGGAAGGCATGGCAGATCGAATGCCATATTTTCGGGCTTCATAACTTGCAGCGGCCACCACGCCTCCTCGTCCATTGGGAGATCCGCCTACTACAAGTGGCTTACCAACGTAAAAGGGATTGTCGCGTTGCTCAACAGATGCATAGAATGCATCCATGTCAATATGGATAATTTTGCGAAGCATCAACACGAATTTCTTAATTGCAAGAATGAATTGAAACCATTTGTTGATTTAAAATTGTATTGATGAGAAAGTGTAGGATTCTTTGTACTTATAGCCTGTGGATAGCCTGGCTAGTAGAAGCACTTTCTTTTCTGGCTGTAACATAGTACATCTTCATCATACCTCTGTTCTTGGCCTCAATCTCCCCCCTGAATTCGCACTCAAATGTATCTTTAATCAATTGATAGGTGCTTTCAGAGATGTTAATTTTTCCGGGTTCTGAACTGGACTCCATCCGAGCCGCAATATTTACTGTATCACCCCAGATATCGTACGCAAATTTCTTCGTACCTACCACTCCGGCTACCACCGGACCAGTGTGGATGCCAATGCGAACTTCAAACTGATTGTTAGGATTCTCTTTTTTGACCTCTTTGACAAATTGTGCCATCTCCAATGCTGCAAGTACCATCTTTACGGCATGGTCATGGCCAGGGAACGGCAACCCTCCGGCACACATGTAGGCGTCTCCAATAGTTTTGATTTTCTCCAGTCCATACTTCTCCATGATCTGATCAAATTGGGAGAAATAATAGTCAACCCGCTCCACCAAAAGCTCTGGCGATAATTGTTCAGCATATTGAGTAAATGACTTAAAGTCTGAAAAAAGGACTGTGACGGATTTAAATTTTTTGGCTGCTACTTTGCCGTTTAATTTCAACTCATTGGCGGTTTCTTTGGGGAGGATATTAAGGAGCAATTCGTCAGAACGATTCCTTTCCTTTTCAATGATTTGTTTGGTTTTTTGAATGAATAGGTAACGCCTGTAAAGCCCGAATGCAAGGAGTCCAATGAGGATCAAAGCGATGACAGCAGCGATAACAATGATTTGCTGTGTCTTCTTTTGCTGGTTCAGCAAATCTACTTCAATCTGTTTTTTAGAAACTTCGAAATCAGTACGTAAGTCTGCCATTTGCTGTACTGAAGTGATATTGTTTACACTGTCCTTATAGGTAATGTGGTTTTTGAAATACTTAAATGCTTCCTTTGTATTTCCCTCGTGTTCGTAAATTCTGGATAGCGTTAGATAAGCATCACTCACCTGCTTTTTCATTCCATGTTTTTGAGCTAATTCCAAACTTAACATCGCATAGTTGAAGGCTAGTTTTTCTTCTCCCTTTTCCAAATAGATATCGGATATATAAGTGAGATAGACTGCAATGGGATAGTACTCTTGTAGATCCTGCAGGAGGAGAATGGCTTTGTTCATGTGATATTCGGCCTTCAAATCCAGTCCCAGTTTAGCATAAATCATCCCCAGGTTTCCTAAGCTATAGGCCTGACCAATTTTGGAACCAAGTTGGTTGAAAATGACTTCGGCCTCAGTGGTATACTTCAATGCTGAATCCAGACTATTGACATTAATTAATTCATCTCCGGCATTCAACAAGGCAGAGGCCATACTGGTTGAATCATTTTCGCGTCTTAAAATACGAATGGCATTTTGATGATACTTCACCGCATTTTGGTGATTGCCCATGATGGAATAAACGTCTGCTATGGCAATGTATACTTTGCCAAGCTGGTTGTTGTTTTCATTCTCCTCTGCAATTCTTGCGCCTTCAAAATAACTTTCCAATGCATGGCTTAAGTCACTTCTTAATCTAAACGCATTTCCTTTTTCCAGGTATCCTGAGAATAGATAGTCTGGAGAACCTAGCTTTTGGGCCTTTTTAATAAGTTGTTCGCTGAACAATATTTTTTTATCATTACTAGTATGGTTTATTGCTAGCTCCTTAAGAATATTTAGTTCATCCTGCGCATTATAATTGCCAGCAGAATATACAGATTCAAGGCTATCTATAAGTGATAAACGCTGCGCATTTGCAAGTAGGCAACTGATAAAAAAAAAGCCCACAGTTAAATAGGCTTTTCTTTTTATGCGGATCCTATTGAATTTTAATTCAATCAAAATAAAATGGCTTATAATGACTGATCAATGCACTTGAATTTTCGGGTCAATGTGAAACATCCCGTTACGTTTTGAACCGTTGTTAGTTATCGTAAAAGATATTTTGTATTTGTACTTCTCACCACCATCAGTTCTGCTTTTCACGGTACCCGTTACGCTTTCAGGACTTTGTCCGTTGCCTTTCAGAATATTTTTATCAAAAACATTTTTACCACCCTCGTGATTGATGGAGACAATGTTGACTACATCAGTAGAGGGGGCGTTGGAAGACACCCCTTGCCAGGTAACGGTGTCTCCTAAATTCACATCAATGGTGAATTCCTCGTTGGCAATACTGGGATCTTGTCCAAAATTACAGGACGCGTTTACATCTTGTTTGTCAATACGTGCGGTATCAACATAAAGTGTAACAACAATTGTTTCGGGTTTTTGGCTGAGCTTAAATAATTTTGAAAAGGCACTAATGGGGAATGCACTAAGAGTAAGGAATAACCCCGACTTCTTAATGAACGATCTTCGGTTTTCCATGATTTAGTTAGGTTTTTGGATTAAGTCCATCAATATAGGAAAAAATGTCTATAAAAAAGCAGGTGATGTAAACTGGCATAAAACGAATACCAGAGGCTTCATATCATTTTTTGATTCCCTCCAAACTCACTTTTTGGAAGGTCAGGTAGAGCTCGAGGCAAATAGCTAAGATTTTAGTAATTTCTTCTCCTGACGAAATCAATCCATAGAAAAAGCCCTACCGAAATTCCGATAGGGCTTTAAGTTTAATGTATTTTGTTCCTTAATTAATCTCCAGATTCAGTTTTTGATTGAGGCTAGGAGCTTCGCCATTGTAGATGTTGTTTAACTTGGTAAGGTGTCCAACCAATTCGGCAGATAACTCTTTAAACACGACATACGCACCATCTGTAGGTTTTCCTACACCGGTTTCTACACTTCTGCGAAGAGAAGATAACCTGTTGTTAAGTTTAATGGGGAAGTTCAACGGATCCTGGCCACTTTGATTTTTGGTTTGGTAAAGATCATTTTCTATGACTGTGATTTTATCCATGAAACTCTGCGCAGCACTCTTTGCTGCAGGATCACTGATCGATTTTAAACCTTCTTCAATCTTGCTCTTGGTTTCACGAATTCTTATCACCGCCTCATTGGCTTCACTTTCCTTATCTCTGATTTGAGTGGCCAAATTAAATGTTTCTATGAGATCGGCCTCTGTGACACCTTTCACGTTCGGATCCATCTTAATCTTGAAGGGATGTGTTTCCGTGTAGCTGCCTGCAGTAAGTCTCACCTTGTAGTCACCTGGAGGAGCAGCCGGTCCACGCTGAGGCCTTCCACTCCAAATAATGATACCATCAAAAACGGTCGCGCCAGGATACCGAAGATCCCATGTGAATGAATTAAGCCCTGTTGCAGTAGTGGGTTTTGTGCTTCCTCCGCTCATCCACCATGGAACATTAGCGGCTTTTTTATTTACCTTTTCTTTACCAACGTGTGTAGAAACCACATTGTCTTTGGCGTCCAGTATTTCAATCTTCACAGAGTCCAAACTATTTCTCAAGTAGTATTGAACTTTTAGATTATAGATGTCGCGTATCGGATCTGATGGTTTGAAAAGTATTGTGTTTTGTTTGGCCAGGTCAGCGGTGATTTGGCGCATTGGGTTGATGTCATCCAAAATCCAAAATCCACGACCGTGCGTTCCCAACACCACATCGCTGTCTTTAATAACAAGGTCACGTATAGGTGTATCAGGCAAGTTTAGTTGAATTGGCTGCCATAGGTCTCCGGCATTAAAAGAAACATAGGCACCATGCTCTGTACCAAGGAATAACAATCCAGGTCTTTCGGGATCTTCTCGTACTGCTCTTGCAAAGTGTCCATCTTTAATACCAGTAATGATCTTAGTCCATGTTTTTCCATAGTCAGTTGTTCTGAACACATAAGGCTGGCGATCATCTACCTGATAGCGGTTTGCCGCTAAGTATAAAGTGCCCGGTTTATGAACGGACTCATCGATAATACTGATGCGTGAAAACTTGGGCAAGTCTTTGGGCGTAATGTCTTTCCAGTTTTTACCACCGTTTTGTGTAATGTGCACTTTTCCGTCATCAGAACCTGCCCATATCGTATTGACATCATGATTGGAAGGGGCTAACGCAAATACCGTAGCGTAAATCTCCGGACCATTCATATCATTGGTAATCACTCCACCTGTTTTACCAAGTGTTTCCGGATCAGCATACGTTAAATCCGGACTTATTTTTTCCCAGGTCTGTCCATCATTGGTTGTTTTCCACACATGCTGTGAGCAGGTGTACATGATGTTGGGATCTTTGGGAGCAAACATGATAGGGAATGTCCACTGCCAACGTTCGGGCAATGCACTTGCAGGCTCACCGGAAAAGAACCTTGGGTAAACCTGAATATCTCTGATCTGACCTGTTTTTCTATTATAGCGAGTTAACAACGCACCTTGACTGCCAGCGTA
Source organism: Flammeovirgaceae bacterium UBA2338 (assembly GCA_002344795.1). Lineage (GTDB taxonomy): Bacteria > Bacteroidota > Bacteroidia > Cytophagales > Cyclobacteriaceae > ELB16-189. The sequence continues at coordinate 69,179 of DDUM01000050.1, forward strand.
AAACACATCGGGGTCAGTGGGGCTTTGTGTGATCCACCCACTTTCTCCACCCCCAACTGCATAGTACCACCCATGATTGGGTCCTCGAGCCTGCATGTGATCCCATCCATCACTTGGCATGGCCAATGTGCTGTTGTCCTGCTGTGCACCTGCCACATGGTAAGGGACATCGCTGGTTGCCATCACATGATAGAATTGAGTGGTGGGATAGTCTTGCTCAGTCCAGGTTTCTCCACCATTTACACTTACACACCCACCACCATCATTGGAGGTAATCATTCGCTGTGGATTGTTAGGATCTATCCACAGATCATGATTGTCGCCATGGGGCACTGTAATTTCTTTATCAAACGTCACTCCGCCATCCGTAGATTTCCAGAAATCTACATTGAGACCATATACAATGTCTTTATTTAATGGATCAGCAACCAGGCGCGAATAGTAGAAAGCACGCTGGCGCAACTTGCGCTCGTTGTTTACCAGTTTCCATGTCCAGCCACCATCATCTGATCGGAACACACCACCTTCGTTGGCTTCCACTACAGCCCATACACGGTTAGGGTCTGCAGGAGAAACGGCAACACCGATTTTCCCTAGTGGACCTTCGGGCATGCCAGGGTTTTTTGTCAATTCAGTCCAGGTCTCGCCACCGTTTTCGGATTTCCAAAGTTTACAGTCAGGTCCACCTCCCCACATTTTCCACGCCTTGCGATAAACCTGCCAGGTAGAGGCATAGAGCACATTGGGATTGGTACGATCGATCACCAAATCAGCAGCACCCGCTTTCGGACTTACATACAATACTTTTTTCCAGGTGTTGCCACCATCGGTAGATTTAAATACTCCGCGTTCTTCGTTGTCACCATAAGGGTGACCAAGAGCAGCGACATAAACAATGTCAGGATTGGTGGGATGAATTCTTATACGAGAAATGGCTTGTGTATCTTTTAATCCAAGAGATCGCCATGTTTTACCACCATCTGTAGTTTTGTACACGCCTTCACCTTGTGTGATACTCCCCCTAAGCTGAGTTTCGCCACCACCGATGTAAACGACATCCGGATTGGTTTCAGCAACAGCAACGGCTCCTATGGAAGAAGAGTTAATTTGACCATCGGTTACAGGGAACCATTCGTTTCCACCATCTGTGGTTTTCCAAAGACCACCACCAGTGGCACCGAAATAATATTCGTTGGTTCTGCCGGGGCTTCCCATAGAGCTCAGCGATCGTCCACCACGGTTGGGGCCGATGTTTCTCCAGGTGAGATTGTTGTAGTAAGAAGGGTCGACAACTGGTTTAGGTTGCGTTTGTGCGTATGTGCTATCGCTTGCAGCCCAAACAAGGAAAAAGGCTGCGAGCACACGAACTGTTGAGAATCTCATATAAGTTAGGTTTTAGTCTATATAGTCTAGTGGTGACAAAGTATTGTTAAATCCAAAATAATACAATGGGAATTACACCGGCAGTAGTTGAAAAATGGGATGAAAGTAAGTGCTTTGATACTTTACAGGATCCTATTTAGACTATAAACCCCCACTTCCTGGAAGACCTTCTTGCTCACTTGTGTTCTGAAGGAAATAATTGAAGGAGGTTCTGGTATCGTGCCAGTCAAAACGGATGTAAGGATCATATGGAACCGATTTTTGTAAGCTTTAGAGGCATGAAGTGTGGGATTGAAGCTTTTTCTGTATTAAAACTGAGCTTTTACCAAAGGCATCAATAAATGGGCTATTGAACCCTTTATGTAAGGAATGTACTTGTATTGGCAGATTATCTCCATACCACCTTCAAAATACCTTTGTTTTAGGGGTTACCCAATTTGGTTCTTATGTATGATAATTAAGATATTTGAACAATATCATGTTAGAGCCAAATACTTTGAACAAACTGCCAACCCCAAATGAAACCTTTCAAAAGAATACTATTATCCGTCATTCTAATCATTTTCTACGTTGGCGCTTATGCCAATGATATTCAAGTGAGCAGCGCTACACTTGTTGGTCAGGATGTATCTGCTGGAGCGAATAACGCAGCTAATTTTACATTTGCACAATTTGATATCAACTGGAGCAATTCCTGGAGAGTAGGAACCGGCCCCAATAATTGGGATGCTGCTTGGGTTTTTATTAAGTACCGAATAGAAGGAGGCACAGGTTGCACTCCTGGTGCATGGCAGCATGCGACACTCAACGGAGCAGGTCACTCTATTACAAACAACAATGGTATTCCCGGAACCATTACCCCATCCCTGGATGGAAAAGGTGTTTTTATCTATCGATCAGGAAATGGATCAGGTGCTATCAACTGGGATCAGGTAATGCTTCGGTGGAACTACGGAGCGGATGGGTTATTGGATGCTTGCAATGTTTCTATAAAGGTTTTCGCTATAGAAATGGTTTATGTTCCTCAGGCGAGTTTCTATATCGGTGACGGTGCTTCTAATAACGGACAATTTGAAAGCGCTATTTCTGGTACACCATTTCTGGTGACTGGTGAAGGAGCACTTACACTGGGTGGAGGAGGAGCAGGGTCTGTAGGAAATAACAATCGTGCGGGCGAGTCAGCCCCACAAGATGATTTTGCAGATGCGACATCAGTAACCTTACCAGCGGCATTTCCAAAAGGCTTCAACAGTTTCTATACGATGAAATACGAAATAAGTCAGGAGCAATATGCTGAATTCTTAAATGTATTGACGGTTACCCAACAATTGGCCAGGCATGGTGCGACTATAGTCAACCGATACTTTAATAATGCCACAACACCTCCAACTCGCAATGGTGTAAAATGTATGGTGCTGCCATCAGGTAGTACTCCAGGTACTTATGCCTGTGATTTGAATAATAATGGAACAGCCAATGAATCCGATGATGGGCAAAACATAACCTTCCCAGGTCTCAGTACGATGGATTTCCTTGCTTATTTGGATTGGTCGGCATTACGACCAATGACTGAATTTGAAATGGAGAAGATTGGAAGGGGAACGAATCCTGCAGTACTCAACGAATATGCTTGGGGCTCTACAACAATCCATAGTACCTCTTACGCAGCACTCACCAATGGCGGGGCTGGGAATGAATTACCTAATTCTCCAAGCACTACGGTGGGTAACGCTGCCTATAGTACAACGGTAAATGTAGGGGGAATTCAAGGACCGCTGAGGGTCGGAATTTTTGCCACAGCTTCTTCTTCCAGAGTAGTATCTGGTGCCAGCTACTACGGAGCTATGGAAATCACTGGTAATGTTTGGGAATTGGTTGTAGGCGTTGGTGGACTTTCAGGAAGATCTTTTACAGGTGTTCATGGAAATGGTACTGTGTCTGTGGCAGGTTTTGCCAATGAAGACTTTTGGCCAGGCTCAAACGGAAATAATAATATTGCAGTAGCACAAGTGACACCGAATAATGGATCAACTTCTTTTGCAGGTATTATGTTTAGGTCTGGATCCTGGGCAGAGACCGCTTATATGCGTCTTTCGGATAGGGCGTATCCGGGTTGGACTGGCATGGGAGGTAGAGACCAACGTATGGGTGGACGCGGAGTAAGAACTGCACCTTAAATATTTGATTGTTGAGAAAACGCACCTCGATATTTTTCTCAACACTCCTCATTATTCTCTCCATTAGCGCAAGTGCGCAGTTTACTGGAGGAAATAATGATGGAGGTGCCACGGCATTGTCGTGTGCCAGCACTTTGGATGGAGCTGCTGCCTTCTCACTAAGCGTAATTTCAGGATCTTCTGAGTTTTGTGACTTTAGTACACAGACATATAGTGTTGTTGTTAATGGAGGCACTCAAAATCAAACCTTTCTATGGAGTGTGCCTGCTGGAGCATCTGTAATAAGTGGGCAGGGAACTGCTTCTGTTCTTATTCAGTTTGGGAACACTGCTGGTAATGTAAGAGTAGATGTAACCAATGATTGCAATTCACTATTTAGTTCCTTACCCGTTACATCCGGGAGTTGTGTCTTTTTTCAGGGTGGAAGCAATGATGGGTTTAGTAATACAGGAGATTGTGCGTCCAACCTTAACGGTGGGTCTGTGTTTATCCCAGATCCAATTGTTGGTTCTACTACTTTTTGTGATTTTGCTTCGGAAGCTTACTCTATTTCAGTCGCTGGTACAACTTTAGAAACGACTTACTTATGGAGTGTACCAGTTGGGGCAACCATCACCAGTGGACAGGGTACCAATAGTATTCTGGTAACATTTGGTAACACCGCAGGTAACGTAAGTGTAGATGTTTCCAATCCATGTGAAACGATCAATGTAGCATTGCCGGTAAGTACAACAGCATGTATTTTCTATGCTGGCGGAGACAACGATGGTTTTAGCGCCACGACAGATTGCGCTTCTAACCTTAATGGGGGTTCTACTTTTGTTCCGGGTGCGATTGTAGGATCTGTTTCATTTTGTGATTTCGCCAGCGAAACATATTCCATCACAGTGGCAGGTGCCACAGATGAGACCACTTATTTGTGGAGTGCACCTCCTGGTGCCACCATCACTAGTGGACAAGGAACAACTTCTGTATTGATAACTTTTGGTAATACTGCTGGCAACGTGAGTGTAGCGGTATCCAATCCTTGTGAAACCATTAATGTGCAGCTGGCTGTAAGTCCTACTGCCTGTATTTTTTACGCTGGCGGCACTAACGATGGCTTTAGTTTTGTGGATACCTGCATTGCCAGCCTTAACGGAACATCAGCCTTTATACCAGGCCCTATTGTGGGATCCACCACCTTTTGTGATTTCTCAACAGAATCTTATTCGATTACAGTAGCGGGTGCAAATGCTTCTACAGTATACAGTTGGAGTGTGCCTCCAGGCGCATCGATCACGAGTGGCCAGGGTACGAATACCATTTTGGTCACCTTTGGCAATACACCCGGTAATGTAAGCGTCAATATTAGCAATGATTGTGAGACAGTACCTGCCTCTTTAGCCGTTAGCCCTACCAGTTGTATATTTTATGCAGGAGGAAATAGTGATGGATTTGCATTTACATTGGCTTTCAATATTCCATTACCAATCGAACTGGTAGCATTTGAGGGTAGTGTAGTGAATGGTATTGTACATTTAAATTGGACAACAGCATCCGAACTTAACAATGATTACTTTACGGTGGAGCGTTCTCAGGATGGAGAAAAATTTGAGACAATCGAAGTTATACCAGGTGCGGGCACATCTACTGTTGCTAGTAAATATAGTGCCGAAGATCGATCTCCATTCATTGGTAAATCATATTACCGATTGCGTCAGACGGATTATGATGGCAGAACATCTATCTCAAAGATCATTTTGGTAGAAGTATTGAAAAGAAACACCGGGGTTGTGGCATTATATCCAAACCCAATTAACAACACCAATACACTTACAGTGGTTTATGTTGGTAATGAATTGGAAGAGATTGTGATTAATGTAACTGATGTATCTGGAAAAATTCTTCACCGTAAACATATTAATGTTAAAGGTGGTGAGAATTTTATTCCGCTATTGACTGAATTCCAATCCAGCGGAGTCTATTTGATTGAAGTCATGAGCAAATCCGGTCGTCAGGTATTTCGATTGGTGGTGAATTGAAATATATTTGCGCCTTCATGCTCTCACATAGCATGTAATGTGTTTTTTTCAGTTACCACCATCGAAGTGAGGAAAGGATTGAAGTGGCATGCAGCCACAATTTTGTTTTTATTTATTCTCCTTCTGGCCTTGGTTGCTCCTGTAGATTATACTCCACTCGAGAACCAACCTTTTTATTCACGGATGATGAATAAGCTGGATACTTTCCAGTTGGAAACGTATCCTGCATCACAGCCTACTAAAGTAGGGTGGAGTCAGTTTCCTATTGTCCCAGACCATCCTGTGGCTATGGCTGGCTATAGGGTAAGGGAAAAATTTATTGACGTTCATGACTCTTTGTATGCAAGGATATTAACAATCGATAATGGAAGTACCACGGTCTACTTTATTTCTGTTGACCTGTTGTTGTTCCCACCAGCATTAAAGGAGCTTTTAATTAAGAAGGCAAAATTGACTGCCTCTGATTTTATGTATTTTTCAGCCACCCATACTCATACGGGCGTTGGTGGTTGGGATCCAACAACGTTGGGCGAGTTCCTTATGGGTGATTATCAAGAGACGTGGATGAATCAACTGGCAGATAACATTATTCATCACATGCAGAAAGCAAAAGACACTATGCGTCCTGCAACCATATTGAGTTGGGAGGCCAATGGATTGAAATATGTTGTGCACCGAATTGATAAGACTGGGAAATCACTAGTGGATGGGAAACTGCGAGGTGTTAGTGTGATTCGTGAGGATAGTACAAAAGCACTTCTGTTCACATTTGGTGTTCATCCCACATTAATTTCACGAAAGGGCACCTCACTTTCTGCTGATTACCCGGGGGTGGTAATTTCGGAATTACATACTGAATATCAATACAGCCAGTTTCTTGCCGGTATGATGGGAAGTCATGGGGTGGCAGGACTACCCATTTATGAATTTCCATTTGTTGACTTGGTAGGTAAATCACTTGCAAAAAATATTTTGGGTGCAGAACAGATTCCGGAAGGCAATCAGTTGCTCATTAAAACAGGCCACATCAAGATAGAACATGGCCCTTCTCAACTTCGCCTTACTAAAAATCTTAAATTAAGGAATTGGGTGTTTGAGTGGTTAACAGGCCCATTGACTGGCGAAATTGATGTGGTCAAAATAGGGGATATCTTGTTCCTGGGTGTTTCCTGCGATTTCTCAGGAGAAATTTTTAAGGATGGTAATTTTGAGGCCAAAGCTTCTGCAGTGAATTCCAAATTGATCATCACGAGTTTTAATGGAGAATACACAGGGTACATCACTGCTGATGCACATTACTCGAAAAGCGCACACGAAGAAGTACGTGCCTTAAATTGGGTAGGACCATATTTTGGTAAATACTATTCTGAGATTATTGAACAAATCATAGGAAAATCCAGTCAGTAAAGGGTAAAGGATTATCGCCTTTAGTTTTCATCTCAGAATGTGTTAACTTGAAAAACAATCGAAACCCTATGAATAAAACTGCTTTATTTCTGTCCCTGGTAATGATCACATGTTTCAGTTGTGAAACTCAAAAAAAACAAACTGATGATGTTACTGCTTCCTACTTAAATTGGCAGGCTATAGCTGATCAATTGATCAGGCAGTCTCAATTACAATCGGGTGAGCAGGTGTTGTTGGTGGGGCAATCGGGTCAATTTGATCCGTTAATACCTTTACTTAAGGAAGGGATTGAAAATGCTGGAGCGATGTATCTGGGAACTGTAAGTGTTGATGACGCTCAACATGAGGCATGGAAAACAGGCTATACTGTTTCACTGAAGGGGCTCGAAGGGGAGGAACTCGCTTTGTTCCTGGATTCCGTAGACCTAGGCATAATGTTGCCAGGAGCTACTCCCGCAAACAAGGTATATGCAGGCTTGCAAGATGTGCTTAATCAGGGTAAAGGAAGAACGATCCACTTTCATTGGCAGGGGGCATACGATTTAAATGGTAGATTGATGGAGCCTGATAGTGCCATCGATGTGTTTTATGAAAATGTATTACTCCACACCGACTATGATGCACTGGCCGCTAAGCAAATTGAATTTGATAATGCGATGCGTGAAAACTGGGTTACCGTCACAACACCAGCAGGGACGAACATCAAATTCCAAATCGGAGATAGAAAAGTAACGAAGCAAGATGGGAATGCTTCTTTGAGCCATATGGCTACGGCCACCACATTAATAGATCGGGAAGTGGAGTTACCGGCAGGAGCTATTCGTGTAGCGCCCATTGAAGAAACGGTTATTGGTGCTATCGCTTTCCCAGATTCAGAATGGGGAGGTAAGTTGGTGAAAGGATTGGTGATGAAATTTGAGAATGGAAAAGTTGTAGATGTGCAAGCAACAGAAAACCTGGAGGCGGTACAGAAAGAAATGAAGGAGGCGGGAGAGGCCGGTAAGTCTTTCAGAGAATTTGCGCTCGGTTTTAATCCAATGCTCGCTATTCCCGATGACAAGTCCTGGATTCCATACTATGGTTATGGTGGTGGAGTGGTTCGATTGTCTTTGGGTGATAACTCTGAACTGGGTGGTAATGTAGGCGGAGGTTATGTACGATGGAACTTTTTTGTTGATGCCACTGTGAAAGTGGGAGATGAGGTTTGGGTTGACAATGGTAAGCTTATCAAATAACGATCAGGTAGATACCTGATAATTATCAGTCTTTTTTGTGGCTGCATAAATTATATTTGTAGAAACAAGAAAGAAAATGAAACAACTTCTCGGTATCCTCTCACTGGCCATTATTTTTTCAAGCTGTAATGTTAAGGTCAATTCAGTATATGATAAGTCTCAGGACTTCACAGAGTATAAAACTTTTTGTTGGCTCAATGGATGTGAGTTTGCGTTTACGGGGCCCTCTTATCTCAATGATAGTTTATTGAGAGAGGATATTAAAGGAGCCATAGTTGCTGAGCTTTTATCAAAGGGATTGACACAGGATGATGATAATCCGGATCTTCTTATTGATTTTCATATTACAATGGAAAACGAAACCTCTGTTATTTACCATCATACTGATGACAATGCTAATGAGTTTAAACCCTTTCCAAACAGGGAGGTTATCAACTACCTGAAAGGGACATTAATTATTGATATGGTTGACAAATCTAAATCAGCAATGGTCTGGAGGTCTGAAGCCATTGGTTATATGGATATTAATCCTGATTTATCTGAAAAGAATATACGCAGGGGTATTTCTTTAGTACTTAAAAATTTTCCACCCAAAGAAGCCAAAGAGTAGATTTATTGTTACAATCCACACAAGGCAGCTCAACCCTGTAAACTCTTTAAGAAGCGAGCTTTTATTCTTTGTCTAAATTTTCTGCCTTCCATTTCATGGCAGTATGCACGCGCATGCGACCACTGGGGTGATCGAAGAAAATAATCTCCTCCCAATGCACGGGACTTATTTTGCGATACTCGGAGAGCTTCATAGCTACTGAAGCAAACCCATCGGGCTCACGTGCGGCATTCAGTCCAAATACATCCGCTTCCATTTCCGCGCTTCTTATCACACTATTTAAAAATGGAGTAGCGAGGAAAAGATAAATGGAGAAGAGCGCCACGAACAATGGAAATCCTGCCACATCCGAGATGTCTTTGATATTCCATTTGTCACCCCATTTATTTACTGCTTTTTGAAATGACCAATTCACAAAAGCAAATCCAATAATAAGAATGATACTGAAATAGATAAGGTCTTCTGGTCCATGATTTAGGACATAGTGACCAAGTTCATGTCCCATCACTGCCTTTACTTCCTCTGGTGTACATCGATTGAGTAGATTGTCATTTAACGAAACGCGGATGGTACTGCCAATTCCACTTACGTTAGCACTGATTCTATCACTTTGCTTAGAGGCATCAAATTGGTAAACGTTATCGGCTGGAACGCTATTGGCCCTTGCCATTGATAATATTTCATTCCGGATGGAACCTTCTTCTAAAGGTTTATATTCATTAAAAAGTGGACTAATAAAAACAGGCGCAATGAATAGGATTAAAACCAGGAAACAGAAAGTAATGAAGCCTCCCCAAATCCACCATTTCTCTTTCACTTTACGCATTGCCATATAGAGCACCACCATAAGAATACTTCCAAAAATCATCATGATGATCAGTCCTGTTATTTCCTCGCCCATCCAGGCGCCAAATGTGAGATTGGAAAGGTCGTATTGATGTTCACGGTAAAAATTCTCGTAATAGTTGAGAGGGAAAGAGAGGATGTAGGCAACGGCAAAATAGAGCAGGAGATAGATCGCATTCTTAAGATTTACGTTTTTAACTTTTGATGCAACGGTATTAATCCTGGAGGATATTCCTTTTGATAAAAATAGCCATGCCACCACCAGTCCATAAAGAAGTCCCCATAGGATGAGCCAATAACCTCCCTCAAAGTAAGAATCTGATTTTTCCTTTTGTTCAGGAGTAAGGGTGTCGATGTAGGCCTGAGTTGCTGTCTCTACATTGAATGATTTTTCGACCATGGATACATAGAGGGTGGAGTCATTTTGAAGAGGCACGGCACCATCGATGTTGGTACTAATCAAAATTAGGCCGAGGATGAACAGGGAATATTTCATGTCAGTTGGGGTTTCCTATTAAAATAACAAACCCTTTGGCATAACTCAAAGGGTTTGTTAGGGTAAATCAATTTTGACTGCCCATTAAATGGCACATATACTTCTTAGGCTACACCTTTGAATGGATCATCAATGGAATGACTTTGTGGTGTAAACCATTTCACACCGTCTTCAGTCATATAGGCACAGTCTTCCAATCGCATGCCAAACTCTCCATAGATAGAAATATTGGGCTCGATACTAAAGCACATGCCTGGCATAAAAGGTTGTTTGTTGCCCAACACCATATTGCCCCATTCGTGTCCATCCATGCCTATACCATGCCCTGTGCGATGTGGTAATCCAGGAAGTTTATAACCAGGGCCGTAACCTGCATCTTCCAATACTTTTCTGGCAGCGATGTCAACATTCTCGCAAGGGTCTCCTAATATGGCAGCCGCAAAGCCTGCTGATTGAGATTCTTTTTCCAGGTTCCATATTTCGCGTTGCCTGTCGGTGGGTTCGGCACCAAATACAACCGTTCTGGAAATGTCAGATCCGTATCCACCTACGCTGCAACCCCCATCCATAATGATAACATCTCCTTTCTTAAGATATTGTTGTTGGATACTGCCATGTGGGTAGGCTGATGCTTCCCCAAAATTAACAATGCACCCACCTCTGGCACCGAGTCGTTTATGAGCTTCGGTAAATAAAGCTTGGAAATCCTGTGGTGTCATACCTTCTTCAAGCATGCTCGTGCAGATCTTGTGTACTCTTAGGGTAATGTCGTTTGCACGTTGCATCAATGCAAGCTCTGCTGCTGTTTTAAACAAACGGCAGGGGATGGTTACCGGATCTCCGCTAACGTAATTGAGATTAGGAGCTTCTTTTTTTACACCATCGTACAAAAAGAACCGAACTCTTTCCTCCATGGCAATGGTTCCGCTGGATATTCCCATGTCTTTGAATGCCATCGCCACTTGTTTGTAGGGGCTTTCATGCTCTTCCCACACACGAATGTCGCTGCCGATCGTCATCAGTTCTTCTACACGAGCTGCTTCAAAGGCAGGGCTTATATATTTCAATTCACCTTTTGCAGGAATGATGGCAGACATCATCCTTTCACTCGTTCCCCATCGGATTCCTGTAAAATACTCCATGGTGGTACCACCATCCAGAAACAATGCATTGATTTTGTTCTCAGTCATCAATCGTTGTGCTTTTTCAATTCTTGCCAGGCGCTCATCAACCGTAATCGGAACAATGTCTGTGGTCATAGATTTTAATCCGTCCAATGGACCAGCTGATTTTGTACTGGTAGAGTCCGATGTGGTGCAGGCACCCAGAAATGCAGCTCCGGCAGTTGTTCCAGCGGAAAGTTTTATAAAATCTCTTCTTTTAATTGCCATAGTTTTTAAATAGATAATTTTTGATAAATTCAATACATTAAGCTACATCATGAAACGGCTTGTCAATAGCAGGGCTTGGCACAGTAAACCACTTCACACCTTCTTCGGTCATATAAGCACAGTCTTCCAGACGCACACCAAACTCCCCGTAAATTGAAATAGTAGGTTCAATGCTAAAACACATACCTGGCATAAGCGGTTGCTTGTTACCCAACACCATGTTACCCCATTCGTGCCCGTCCATACCAATACCATGTCCTGTGCGGTGAGGACATCCAGGTACTTTGTACCCTGGTCCGTATCCGGCATCTTCAAGTACTTTGCGTGCAGCGATGTCTACATTTTCGCAAGGATCACCCAACTTAGCAGCTTCGAATCCTGCCGCTTGAGATTTTTTCTGCAGATCCCAAACCTCGCGTTGCCTGTCAGTAGGCTCGGCACCGAATACTACAGTACGGCTGATGTCAGAACGGTAGCCGCCAACCCCACATCCTCCATCCATGAGTACGATGTCTCCTTTTTTCAAATATTGTTGTTGAATGCTTCCGTGAGGGTAGGCAGACGGTTCACCAAAATTAACACCTATTCCACCCCGAACACCTAATCTCTTATGAGCTTCAGCAGTTATGGAGCTAAAGTCTTGTGGCGTCATTCCTTCTTCCAGCATGGCCACACCTACTTTGTAGGCTTCAATGGTAATGTCATTGGCACGCTGCATCAACGCAAGTTCTGCAGGCGTTTTGAACATACGGCAGGGGATTGTGACAGGATCGCCACTTATATAGTTAAGATTGGAAGCTTCCTTTCTGATGCCATCAAACAAGAAAAACCTTACACGTTCTTCCATGGCAATGTTACCACTGCGTATTCCGAAGTCTTTAAATGCCAAAGCCACCTGCTTATAAGGACTTTCATGTTCTTCCCATACGCGAATATCATTGCCAATGGTCATCAGTTCTTCTACACGTGCAGCTTCAAAGGCAGGGCTTATGTATTTTACTTCTCCTTTGGCAGGAATGATGGCAGCCATCATCCTTTCACTGGTACCCCAGCTAATACCTGTAAAGTATTCCATGCTTGTACCTCCATCGAGATATAAGGCTTCAATTTTGTTATCCACCATCAGGCGCTGCGCCTTTTCAATTCTGGATTCTCTTTCTGCCTTGGAGATGGGAACAATTCCATCAGTCATGGGCTTGAGCTTGTCCATCGGGCTGTTACCAGTTGATGGCATGGAGTCTGGTGTGGTGCAACCTGCTAATAATGCAACTCCGGCAGTTGTTCCTGCGGAAAGTTTTATAAAGTCCCTTCGTTTAAGTGTCATAGTTTTGCTCGAGGTTTATGTGTTAGGTAAACCAAGGTTGTACAATTCGATTAATATTCGAACCTAATTATACACCAACGGCTCTTACCAGATGCAGTTTGGTGCATCAGGAGCATTCTTATAGCCATTTCTTCCTTTTGAAGTAAACAATCATTCCTCCCAGCACGGTGAGCATAATTCCCCATATAATGTAATAGCCATATCTCCATTTCAGTTCTGGTATATTTTCGAAATTCATTCCATAAACTCCTGCAATAAAAGTGAGTGGAATAAATATGGTGGCTACCGTAGTAAGTACCTTCATTGTTTCGTTCATCTTTTGACTCAGGGATGAGAAATAGATGTTTGTCAGGCTTTCAAGCGCTGCGTAAGTGGCGTTGGCTTCCTCTATGGCATTGGTACAACTGTTCTTCAAATCTCTAAAATACTTTCTATTCTTTTTATCAATAAAATGGGTGCGATCCTTCAGGATATTGGTTAATGCTTCTTTGAATGGCGATAGTGATTTCTTAATCATCTCCACATCTTTCTTACTCTTCTCGATGAGCAATAGGGTGGATTGCTTTGGGTTTATAATGGTTTCACTTTCTACAAGTGTTACCTCATGGTTAATTAAATCAAGTGTTTCGAAGTAGTTATCAAGAATGGCGTCCAGTAATTGAAAGAGAAGAAAATCGCATTCTCTTTTTCTGATGAGCCCAAGGTCTTCCCTTAGTTTGTTTCGGATGTGTTCAAAATGATCGCCCACCTCCTCCTGAAAGGAGAGTACATAGTTTTTACCCAAAACAAACGAAAGCTGTTCTATCTTTAATTGCTGCTCTTCATTTTTCAATATGGATTTTACGCTAAAGAAAATATAGTCATCATAGTCGTCAACTTTTGGGCGTTGGGTGGTATCGATCAGATGTCTGATGGTCAGTCTTTCCAGTTCTAAAAATTTACCGATCTTCTCCATTAAGTTCACGTCATGGATACCATGGAGGTTAAGCCAATAATTGTGTGATGTATCCGACTTTTCAATTTTCTGAAAATCGTTAATGGCTTTTGTTTCGTTGTATTCATTTTGATTGTAAGTAAAAAGCTGGAGTTTGACTTCCTCCATTTTCTTCTTGCCTATAAAAGTGAGTTCGCTTTTTCCTTTGGCCTCACTCTTAAGCTTTGAATAGAAATTAAAATCAATCCCGGTAATACTGCCGGTGATATTTGTAAGCGATTTAATGCCCTTGAGTATAATTTTATCTGGCTTTTTGAGTGTGTCGAGTATTTTATCCTTCATGATAAGAAAGGTAATGACTCCGGGGATAATTGACAATTATTATAAGTGCATTTGTCAGATGATCGCCAGCGGATCTAAGGAAGATGTGCTCACGGAAAAGAATATAGAAAAAGCATTCCGTTTAAAACCAATAATATACAGAGAGGAGAAGGGGCTGCGTTTGTTCTTTGAGTAATGTCTTTCAGTATATTGATCTGTGCCAGATACCAAACTTTGTCTTCCATGCCATGCTAAATTAACCGTTTTGCCTTAGAGTGCAGTAATTGCTGCTGGGCGATGTTTTGCTTTTGGTCAATAGGCTATTTAGTTTTAATGCATGCAGTCATTTTTGAAGAAGACAACCGGAACAATTTTATTGTTGTTATCGTTTGGTGCGGGGTTTGGACAGGATTGGGACACTTTAAATAGAGAAAGTATTCAGCTGTACAGAGAGGGACAGTACAAAGCTTCAATCGAGACTACGGATAAGGCGATTGAAAGCGCAATCTCAACATATGGGTGGCAAAGCAAAGAGCATCTGAGCAGCTTGTCCAACAAAGCCTATTCTCAATCAGCATCTGGTGATTATTTAAAAGCGCTCGCTAATTTTCGGAGGGCAGCAGAGTTAAGTTTCTCTATTTATTCACTTCCTCATGCCAGCCATATTGAATCACTAGCTGAATTGTCAAAAACTTTTGTAACCCTGGGCAGCTATGATAGTGCAGATCATTACTTGAACATTGCCAGGGCAGTATTCAATTCCATACCAAAGAAGAACAAGGCATACCTCGATACGGCTGCACTCACTGTATTGGAAGCCTATGTGAGTATGAATAGCCTGGAGGCATCAATGATGCAAAGAAAAGGACAGGCAGATCAGGCCGTTCAGCTTTTGGAAGATCAGTTGGTGATGATCAAAGAGCTCTATGGTGAAGATTATAAAACAGTAAAAGATTACCAGACTACGGTAAACAACCTTTCGGCTTATTACAATGAGACACCCGATATCTTAAAAGCCAGAGCATACGCGTTGGAATATTATAACTTGATCAAAAATCAAGACGATGATCTGGAAATCATTCATGCATTTCAAAACTTAGGCAACGCCTATAGCAATTTGAATGATCTGGATACTGCTGCTTATTATTGGGAGAAAGCACTTTCTGTTATTTCCACAAGTCCTTACAGGGAATCGTTCATACATACTGCGATCCTAAATAACCTGGGGACATTGAAGCTTGAATTGGAGGTATACGATGAAGCAATTGATCTGCTTGAACAATCTTTGAATATTCAAGAACACAATGAGGCAGTGCAGCCTTACTTATATCAAACCACCTTATTCAATCTGGCTGAGAGTTATCGCTGGAGTGCACAATATGAAAGGGCAGATGCGCTTTATACCGATTTGATAGACACGTTGTTGGAAGAAATCATTCACAATTTCACGTACCTCAGTGATAGTGAAAAGATGGCCTTTTATAAAAATCAACTTTCAATAATTGATCACTACCTGTCTTTTGCTTTGGAAATCTCCGGAACTATACCCCTTCAAAATACAGAAACCCCCTATGTGAACGTTGACATTCCAGGTCAACTTTACAATCTGCAACTGACCACGAAGGCCATTATTCTCAATGCGAGCACGCGCATGAAAAAGAATATTCTAAACAGCAATGACACTACACTCATCAATGCTTATTCACTGTGGGAGAAGAATAAAAATAAATTGGCGCAGGCACTGGTTGAGGGGAAAATGAGTGAGGAGGAATTAAAGTGGTTGAAAGTTAAAATTGAAGAAAATCAAAAATGGTTGTTGGCCAACTCAAGGAGTTTCACCATCGGTTTTCAATTGAAAAGAAACACATGGCAGGAAGTACAACAGTCGCTGCAACCTGGCGAGGCCGCTGTAGAAATAGTAAGAATGGTAGACGGATTGATCTACGGAGCACTTATTCTTACTCCAGAGACAAAGGAGCAACCTGTTTTTTCTTTGGTAATGAGCACACAATCCAAAAAGTTAGACCAACAATTTTATAAAAACTACTATAATGCAACCACACTTCAATTGGAGGATACACTTTCCTATCAAACCTACTGGCAACCTATTATCGACTCTATCAAAAGTCATTTGCCCAATAAAAAAATGCCTAAGCGTGTTTACATTTCCAATGATGGAGTTTACAACCAGATTAATCTTAACACTTTGTGGGATAACAAAAACAAACAATACGTAATTGATCAAACGGAAGTAGTGGTTGTTACCAATACGAAGGAGTTATTAGAAACCAAGACTACACTCTCCTCAAAAACGAAGAAAGCCGTATTGTTTGGGAGGCCACAGTTCTCGTTACAACAAAATTCTTCCGGAGGTTTTTTGGATTTGCCTGGCACAGGAAAAGAGGTAGAGTTGTTGGGGAAAACCTTGAGCAATGCAAAATGGCAGACAACTATTTTTACTGAAAAGGACGCAACAGAATATAATTTAAAGAATTTGAAGGAGCCAGGGATTCTTCACCTGGCGAGTCATGGTTATTTTAAACCTACAGAAGAGGAAACGAGCTCTTTGGCAGAAACAATGGTACGATCGGGTATCGCCCTCGCAGGTGTTAATGATAAGGGCGGAGATGGTGAAGATGGATTGTTGACTGCCTTTGAAGTGAGCACGCTCAATCTGGATGCCACCAAACTGGTTGTTTTGTCAGCCTGCGAAACGGGCAAAGGGGTGACCAACAATGGAGATGGCGTATATGGACTCCAGCGTGCTATCCACGTGGCGGGGGCACAGCACATGATCATGAGTTTATGGAAAGTGGATGATACAGCTACCCAACTGCTGATGGTTGATTTTTATAAACGTTGGATGAAAACCGGAGAGATGAGGAAGTCATTTCGTGAAGCCCAGCAATCTTTAAGAAAAACATACCCCGATCCTTATTTCTGGGGCGCCTTTATTCTTACCGGTAAATAATAAAGTGAATGGATTTGATGATTTATATCTTTTAATCGGCATACATTTGTAATGTGAAAGGTACAAAGCAAATTATTGATTTTTTGAAATCGGTGGTGTTGTCCGGTTTTGTACTTCTTTTCTTAAGCAGCGGAGTAGGGGCGAAGGAGAATTCTTACCTTGACAGGAATCCGCAGGGAACTACTCATTTATCATTAGCCACCACAGATCTTTATAGCCTCGTTTCGGGTACCGAACGATTCTTTGAAAATGTACAGAGAGTACCCACATCACCGTCAAAAATTAACTTTGGCGATTATCTGTCAGTTGTCAATCTAACTGAATCGAACAGGAGCCACCTGCTGACAAGGAACATCACCTTTGCCAGGCACAAGGTGCTTCCATTTCAATCCCACGACATCGTTTATCCCTTCCATTCTTTCTGGTAATCACCCTTCTTTTTATTAGCGCTGAACAAGCGATCTAAATTGAGATCACTGATTGCATCCATTGGAATGCTCAAATCAGGATCTGATCATTCACATAAAAAGAACATTACAAATGTATTTAGGAACAGTCATAACAGGAGTGCTGTTAGTGGCAGCATGCACACTGTCCATAGTAATTAGCAATAGAAACAGATCAAAAAGAACAAGATATTTTTTTGACAAATTGAGCGGTTTTGCAACTCAATTCGGTGGCCAAATAGACCAGCATGATATTTGGAATGGCACTGCCATTGGAATAGATAAAATCAAATTGAAATTATTTTATATTCAGGTCAATGGAGAAAACCAAGTCGAGAGAGAAGTTGACCTCAGGGCAGTACATCAATGCAAGGTGTTAAACAAAAGTAGAACCGTCAATAATAACGGTGATAACAACAAGATCATTGAAAGACTGGAGTTAATCTTTGCTTTTGAGGACAAAACTGTTCCGGATGAGTTGTTGTCATTTTATGATAATAGCAGGGATAATTTGTCTATTAATCGGGAGTTTGAATTGGTTAATAAGTGGGCGACATTAGTAAATGCGCTGTTAGAAGAGCAGCGCAGTAAAAGTAAGCGCCAATTTTAATCGTTTGATCTCCTGAGCAAAGTGAGATGAAGGGCTAGAGTATGAGTAGATCGTTTTATATATTTGAAAATGAAACGATCTACTTTTACTATGAAAAAATATTTCACCCTTATTTTCGGAATCCTTATCAGTGGTTTTGCTTTGGCTCAGGTAAAGGCACCTCCTGCAAGCCCAACCTTTGAGTTGAAGGGCACAGTTGGTTTTGCTGAGGTTAAGGTGGTTTATTCCAGACCAAGTGCCCGGGAAAGAAAGGTAGCGGGAAACCTCATTCCTTATAATGAAGTATGGCGTACAGGAGCAAATGCTTCTACCAAAATCAGCTTTAGTGAAGATGTAAAGCTAGACGGACATCCTGTACCTGCTGGTGAATATGCGCTATACACTATTTTTACTGAGGAGAAGGCCACCATTATTTTGAGTAAGAACCTTTCATGGTGGGGTACGATTGGTTACGACCCTGCAGAAGACTTTTTAAGGTTTGATGTACCCGTAAAACATCCCAGCAGTCATTACGAAACCTTTACGATAAGTTTTTCTGACTTTACCAGAAATAGTGCCAACCTGAATATGAAATGGGAGCACACCAAGGCCATGTTCAATATAGAGTCAGATGTAGATGCACTGGTTATGGCCGATATTAAAAATCAATTGATCGATGGCAAAAACGCAACGGCCAGAAGTTATTACGATGGCGCTGCCTATTACTATGACACCAACAGAGATGCAAAGCTTGCATTGAGTTGGGTCACCAAAGCCATCGACATGGACAAAAACCCTCAGTATTGGATGTGGTACCTGAAGGCGCAATTGTTGGCGAAAAACAACAAAAAAGCGGAAGCGATCACAACAGCAAAGAAGTCCATTGAATTGGCCAAAGACGCAGGCAACATGGACTATGTGAAACTGAATGAACAACTCATCGCATCACTGAAATAGACTTAGGTTAACCAGTAAACACAATGCTTTTAAAATACCGCAACCTGATTATTACATTGGGTGCTGTGGTTTGTTTTATCGAGTTTTTATCGATAGATAAAATCCCATCCCCAGAGTCTGTACGAACCGTTGGTGTACTCCATCTTATGGCTTCCGCATACTTGTTGTTGACCCTCGTGTTGTATGTGAGTACCTGGCGGATGGCCTGGATACTGCTACTTCGTGCGCTGTTTGCAGGGTTTATTGTGTTGATGATGGTTAATGCTCTTATGGTAGGGCTTGAGTTATTGACGAACA
>DDUM01000031.1 GCA_002344795.1 Flammeovirgaceae bacterium UBA2338
GCATTTTGTTATTTACTTACACCGCCCACTTCTGTACTCTCCTCTGATTCCCGCAAAAGGCTTTCGGCCCTTGAAGAGTTTTCAGATTTGGGTGATGGTTTTAAAGTAGCCATGCGCGATCTGGACATCCGTGGCGCGGGTAATTTATTAGGAGCAGAACAAACCGGTTTTATCAATGACCTTGGTTTTGATACTTATCACAAAATTCTGGATGATGCCATTCAGGAATTAAAAGAAACAGAGTTCAAAGAATTGTTTTCGGAAGAGTTGGCCGAGAAAGTAAAAATTCTTGTTCAGGATTGTGTTATAGAAACGGATCTTGAAATTTTAATTCCTGATAATTACGTAAGTAACACCAGCGAACGCATCCAGTTGTATGCCAGTCTTGATAATATTAAAGATGAGAAGGCACTTGTAAAATTCCGAGAGTCCATAAAAGACAGATTTGGTTCTATTCCTGAATCAGTAGGACAACTAATTAATACCGTACAATTGCGTTGGATAGGAGAGCAACTTGGATTTGAAAAAGTAAACCTGAAGAACGGAAAACTAAAAGCCTATTTTATTACAGGCAAAGAAGAGTATTTCAAGTCAGATGTCTTTGGAAAGATTTTATCATTTGCCCAGTCCCACCCCAGAAGATGCCGTCTTAAAGATGTATCAGGCAAGTTAATTCTTACCCTGGAAGACATTGATTCTGTAGACAGCGCACTGGAGATACTGGAGCCCCTGACCGATCAGAAATTCAAATTGGCCAAAGAAACGGTCTCTGCATAGGGAGCCAGCATTCTTATATCATCAAATGCATTGATGGCCTGAATTTTTCTATGGAGAGAAGAATACAAAACCTCTATAAAAAAGGATCCTGTGTGGTATAAGTAGCCTTTCCCATTCGGGAATTCCCTGTGCATGATATAGTTTGAATATATCGTTACTATATCGCATTTTTTATCAAAAGAATAGTCCTTAAAATCAGTAAGGGATAAAAGTTTCATGTCCGTTGTTTAAAGTCTTACAATAACTATTAAGGCCAAATGAGTGCCAAAGAAAAAATCATTGAATCAAGGCTGATTTCGGCCATTTTTATGGAAAAAAGAACCAATCAGGGATTGGTTGTCCCAAAGCGAGAAATATCATAAGGGCAATAAGCAAGGTTCTCCTTCCGTTGTTAGTCAACAAAAAGATGGATTCACTTAATGCTGGGATTTATCAATAAAATCCTTTCTCTTTGGAAAACATCTAATTATCTACATATATTAGCGTCTGTTTTGACTTATTTATATGAATAAAATGAAGTACTACAAGGGTCTACTTTTTTTAGTTGGCGGCTCCCTCATTATTTCATCATGCTCACTTTTAGGAGGTGGGGGTGGAAAACCCAGTGCAACTAACCCTGGGCAAATGAGTACTGCCACGGGCTTGGCCTATAATGATGAAGATGCAGGAGGTTTTGAGGTGACGGCTTTTGAAGGCCAGCCTGATGCTCCTAACACTGTTTTCATTGAAGGCGGTCGCACCATCATGGGATCTT
The DNA here is from genome assembly GCA_002344795.1 of Flammeovirgaceae bacterium UBA2338. Taxonomy (GTDB): domain Bacteria; phylum Bacteroidota; class Bacteroidia; order Cytophagales; family Cyclobacteriaceae; genus ELB16-189. The sequence goes on from DDUM01000031.1 coordinate 1,532, forward strand.
TCGAGGAGGATGTAATGTCCTACCGCGATAATATCGAAAGAACCGTTTCTGTTGCTTCTTTCTATATGGATGAAACAGAAATTGCCAATATCCACTGGCTCGAGTACTTGCACTATCTCGCAAAAGACTCAACGCAAGAAGTTTATTCTGCGGCATTACCTGACACAACCGTTTGGGTGGGTAAACTTGCTTTCAACGATCCTTATGTGGATCACTATTTGAGATATCCTGGTTTCCGTTACTTCCCTGTTGTGGGTGTGAGCTGGAGCCAAGCTAATAATTATGCTGTATGGAGAACACGCGCTGTAAACGTACAGTTGGCAGAACAGTCTGGTGATGAGTATGCTGAAACAGACGGTCGTATTCCTTTAGAGTCTGGTATTGTAATTCCTGCTTATCGTCTTCCTACTGAAGCGGAGTGGGAGTATGCAGCACAGGCACTTATCGGAACACAATGGCTGGAGGAAATGCAAACCCATCAACGTATCTATCCTTGGGATGGTCACGCATTGCGTAATCCTTACGGAAAGCAAATGGGATTTTTCCTGGCCAACTTTAAGCGTGGCCGTGGTGACTATGCCGGTATCGCAGGTCGTCTAAACGATGGTGCATTAATCACTTCTTACATATATGAGTTCCCTCCTAACGATTATGGCTTGTACAACATGGCCGGTAATGTGAGCGAGTGGGTAATGGACGTTTATCGCCCGATGTCTTATCAGGACGTTGATGACCTTAACCCAATCCGTAGAGATGGTTTTTTGGATGACGTAAGAGGTTACAATAGCAATAGCGAACAAAACCCTCAGGGCTTTACATCATTGATTACTGATAAAGCCCGCGTTTATAAGGGTGGTTCATGGAAAGATGTCGCTTATTGGATGTCTCCAGGTACCAGAAGATACCTGGATCAGGATTCTGCCACAGCAACTATCGGATTCCGTTGTGCCATGATTCGCGCAGGTTCAAACTACTAATTAAGAATCAAAAAATTTTATAGAGACCCTGATGGTAATACCGTCAGGGTTTTTTTGTGCACTTTCTTTAACATTAACCCAAGATACTCATCCAAATACATCTTTGTGTTGTCCTCTATTCTGAAATACAAAGAGGAGCATGATCATTTAAAAACAAATTGGTAGAATAAATACGCATAGGTTGATAAGTTGACTACTATATCTTCTTCTTCCTTTTTGTAACAACGACTTCAATATATTGATCGTATTTGAAACTCTTCAGTTGGAATTCATATTCTTCCCAACTTAAGGAGTCGTATTCTTCAAGGTTAGGTTTTCCATCGGTTCCATGTACAGAAAGTAATAACACTTCATCAACATTATTCTTAGAGAGATTTAGATATGCGGTGGCTTTTGTTGAGCCTCCCGTAAGAGACCGTTTATGTGAAAAAGATGTCAACTTGATGGATAAGCTGTCCTCAAAATAATCTTTTTCGTTAATAATTAGTTTTATTATTTCACCATATTTCAAATTTGAGCTTGTCATCATTTGTTCATTAGGAATGGTTTGTGAAAAGCCCACAAAATTTGTAAAAAGAAATGCAAAAGATAAAATACTCGCTTTTAACGTAGATACTTTCATTGATTTTTTACGCTGATTTACTAGAAAACACTCATTTTCTTATGGTTATCCTGGAATATATATTTAGTGGCTCTCAAGCCTTATGCGCTGTCTTGAGTCAGGATAACTTACTAATTTACTGTCTATTATAGCATTCTAATCAAAGCCTCAATCTTAAATTTTCAATTCACTATTGGGCCTCCGCTATACAGGCAACACTCAGTTGTGCACATCCATTATTCACCAAATGCATCCCGCACGCTTCAAGGGTAGCTCCGGTAGTAATTACGTCATCCACCAAAAGAATCCTCTTCCCTGCAATTTGATCCGACTGGGCAATCGCAAAGACATCCTTCACATTCTCCCACCGCTCCACCTTTGATTTATTAGTTTGCGTTTTGGTTTTCGTCTTTCGCACCGATATGCTTTCGTCCCACGGAATGTTGAGCACATAACCCAGGCCTTCCGCAAACTTTGCACTTTGGTTATACCCTCTTTTTCTTATTCGAGAGGGATGCAGAGGCACAGGAATGATGAGGTCAAAAGTTGTTGCCAAACCTTTTTGTATTAACTCATGACCAAACACCTTTCCCAACTTCACACCTATCTCCGGATGGTGTTTATACTTCAGTTGGTGAAGCATCTTCTGCACAACACCACTTTTTTTAAGTTTTAAAAATGCTATCCCATATAAGATAGGAAGCCGGCCAGCCAGGCGATCCTTAACTGGGTTATCTTCAATATCATAATTGGTTTTAGGGAGGAGGACAATACATCGTGTGCAAAGGGTTTCTTCACCAGCCACCAAAGAATTGGAACAGGCGAGGCAGTATCGGGGGAAGAACAGCGAGACGAAATCCTTTAATAAGTCCATCGCAAACTATCCATTTGTTTTGATGATGAATGACATCATATTTGCATCATTAACTTTTACGCCAATGAGTCAGGTAAAGCAATTTAATGAATATCGGAGCAAGATGAATGAAAAGATTCTCGCCTCCGACAGCCTAATTATAAAACGAATATTCAACTTGGATACCAACGCTTACGCGGAAGGAGCCTTGGATGTAAAATCCAAAGAATTAATCGGCCTCACCTGCTCGCTGGTGCTGCGTTGTGATGATTGCGTGAAATATCACCTCGAAAAATGTAAAGAAATCGGGTTTACTACAGCTGAAGTGAACGAAGCCATGGGCGTAGCCACACTGGTAGGAGGAACCATTGTAATTCCTCATTTAAGAAGAGCTTACGAATACTGGGAAGAGTTGCAAAATGTATAAAAGAGACCTTGAACTGGATAGAAAGTGGGCATGGTTGCTGACAGAACTGGACAACAAACTTGGTAAAAAGCCAAAAGACCTGAATGGAGTACTTTTTTTGATCGGTGTTCAAGAGCTGGGACGGGGTCATGTCCATTTCTCTAAAGAAGAAAAGCAGGACCTTATGCACATCGCTATTTGTAAAGTTTTAAGCCTTTCGGGGTATTATGAATTGGAAGGAATTGATAAAGAAGGCTGGCCACATTGGAACCTTGTTAAAAAATTGCCTCACTTTGATTTACTAGAACAAGAAAAGTTGTTGAGGATCCATGTGATTGAATACTTCGAAATAGAATATGGCTGGACCCCAAACTTTGAGCAGATATAGCCCAAGCTGGAGGATGCATCCGCCCATTTAACTGATGGATGGTTTTGAATTCGGAATACTCCCTTCTTATCTTAGTAAATTCTAAACTATCTGGACTTGCTATTCGTTTCCACGGTTAAGGCGATTGTATGAGAGAAGGTATAAAAGTGATCGACAGCAGATTAAACTCCTTTAGGAAAAGGTACTACCTCAATCTTTTTATCAAGGGCACTATCCTCACTGTTTCTCTTGTTTTGCTTTACTTCCTTATCGTAAGTCTCATTGAATACAATCTTTGGCTAAGTGGTTGGGCGCGGTTTACCATTCTGCTCTCATTTTTCGCGCTGGTTGGTTTTTGTATTTATTGGTTTTTAAAAGAGCCCCTCTCGTGGTGGATTTACCATAAAGGGTTAGGGAAGGAAGAAAGTGCACAAATGATTGGCGCTCATTTCCCCACTATTAAAGATCGGTTGCTCAACGTAATCCAGCTTTCAGCAAACCAACAGGAAAGCGCATTATTGGATGCCGGCATCCTGCAGAAGTCGAAACAATTTGATAACGTAACTTTTGAAAGTGCCATTGATTTAGGTGCCAACAAGAAGTACCTGAAATATCTTTTGATCCCATTCGGTATCATGCTTGTGCTCTTCTTTATCAACAATGGGATTTTTACTCAAAGTACACAACGGATCGTTCAGTTCAATAGAGAGTTTTCCCCACAAGCACCATTTACCTTTATGGTGGAAAACCAAAACCTGAATGCTTTTATCAACGAAGATTTTACATTAAACCTAAAACTCGAAGGCCAGGCTTTACCACAAGCTGTCTATATTCAATCCGGAAATCAGCGATTCAAAATGGAGTCTCTTTCGAGCTCCTCTTTCACCTACACCTTCGAAAAGCTTCAAAACGAAATTCCTTTCCAATTTGAAGCGTCAGGCTTTTATTCTGATGGATACACCATCCACATGATCAACCGACCAGAGCTTACACAGCTCAAAGTAACACTTACTTACCCCCGCTACCTTTTAAAACAAAGCGAAGTATTGATGAACACAGGGAACCTGGAAATTCCTGAGGGCACAAATGTTACCTGGCAGATAGGAGCAGCAAACACTGCCCATGCGGCTATTGGTTTTACTTCTTCTGGTGAAGAAAATCCAATGCAACTCGTTGATAATCAGTCATTTAAATACAATCAAAATTTTAACAATTCTGAGGGTTATTGGATCTCTTTGGAGAATGATCATTCAAAAAATAAGGATCAGATCTCCTATTCCATAAATGTTACTAAGGATCAGCACCCACAAATTGTAGTGGACCACCTTCGCGATTCTATTCTTTACAAAACCATTTTGCTTGGGGGCACCATCTCTGATGACTACGGGATTAGTGCCCTGGCATTGAACTATCAAAAAGTAACAAAAGATGCAGCAGGTGCCAATAAAGTCATTTCAATTCCAGTTCATAAAAACCAGCTCAAGCAAAACTTCTTTCATCAATGGGTACTCGACTCACTGCAACTCCAACCCGGAGAGCGCATTAATTATTATCTGGAAGTGTGGGACAACGATGGAATAAATGGTCGTAAGTCCACTCGCTCTTCTTCTTATGTGTTCGCTCTTCCAAGCGAACAGGAAATGAAAGCAGACATCAGCAGGTCGCAGGAAAACACTGAAAGTAAAATTGACGAAAGCCTTAAAAAAGCAAAAGACCTTAAAAAAGCAATTGATGAGGCGCAGGAGAAATTAAGAGGGAAGAAGTCTTTGGAGTGGCAGGATCAAAAAATGCTGGAAGACCTCATCAAGAAAAAACAAAGCCTGGATCAGTTAATTGATGATCTGCAAAAGCAAAACGAAATGCTGAATGAAAAAAAAGAAGGGCTTTCGGAGATGGATGAGAAAATGAAGGAGAGGTCTGAACAATTGCAAAAATTGATGAACGAACTCCTTGATGAGGAAACCAAAAAGCTTTTTGAGGAACTGGAAAAATTAATGCGCGAAAATTCTGACGTTTCTGAGATTCAAAAACAGTTGGACAAAATGGATCGCAAAGAAATAAACCTTGAAAAGGAGTTGGAGCGTACCCTGGAGTTGTTCAAACAGATGCAGTACGATTACAAATTAGACCAGGCCATTCAGGAAATAAAAACTCAAACCAAAAAGCAGGAAGAATTGCTGGAGAAAACGAAAGAAGCCGCTGGCGAAAAAACAGAGAACAACAAAGGGGATGAGTCTGACAATAAGGACTCAAAATCTGGCGAAGAGAATAAAAACGGTGATAAAAGTGAAGAATCGTCCAATTCACCTAAAGACAATGAAAGTTTAGCCAAGGAGCAGCAAGAATTATCAAAAGAATTTGAGCAATTTGAGAAAACCCTGGAAGACCTTAGTAAGATAGGAGAGGAAATTAAAAAACAAGTCGACACCCCGTCAGAGGAAGAAAGGAGCGATGTAAAGAACGCCCAACAGGAAAGTAAGGAATCACTGGAGCAAGGAGAGCCTAAAAAAGCAACAGAACAACAAAAGAAAGCGGCTGAAAAAATGAAGCAGATGCAGGAGCAAATGGAGGGGATGCAGAATAGCATGACAATGGAAATTGATATGGAGAACCTCGAATCCCTGCGACAGATACTTCATGGGTTAATTAAATTGTCTTATGATCAGGAGTCGCTGATGAAGGATTTTGTTTCGGTTCAGCAAACAGACCCCAAATATGTGAAGCTGAGTCAACAGCAATTAAAGATTAAAGATGACTCTAAAGTGCTGGAAGACAGCCTTTTAGCCTTAGCCAAACGCGATCCTTTCATGGGCTCTATCGTCACCAGAGAGGTGGGCGAGCTGAACGATCACGTTGATAAGGCGGTGGAAAACATTAAAGAAAGAAGAAAAGGCAATGCCGGATCCGAGATGCAACTATCAATGACCAGCATCAATAACCTGGCGCTTATGCTCAATGACCACTTTGATATGATGATGGACATGATGGCCAATGCCATGCCTTCGAAAGGAAAGGGGAAAGCAAAAGGAAAGCAGAGCCTTGGAGAACTTCAGCAACAACTCAATGACAAAATTGAGCAATTGAAGAACAGTGGCAAGTCGGGCCGTCAGCTTTCTGAAGAGTTGGCTAAAATGGCCGCGGAGCAAGAAAGAATTAGAAGGGCGCTTCAGGAAATGCAGGAGAAACTGGAGCAACAGGGAGGAAAAGCTCCGGGAGGTGATATACCCGGAAAAATGGAACAAACTGAAATGGACCTTGTGAACAAGCGCCTCACTGAGCAAACCATCAGAAGACAAAAAGATATACTCACCCGTTTATTGGAAACAGAGAAATCAATGCGCGAACAAAATATGGATGAAGAGCGCAAGGGAGAGACCGCCAAAGAGTACCAAAAGCAAATACCAAAAGCATTTGAAGAGTATTTAAGATTAAAGGAAAAAGAAGTAGAATTGTTGAAAACGGTACCCCCTAAGCTTTATCCTTACTACAAAAAGGAGGTGAATGAGTATTTTAAGCGGATTGAAAACTTTCAATAGGTTCGCTTAAAGGTACTGGAGACTTTAAACTGGCTATTTATCTGATGAACAACTTTCGTATTGAAATCCCTTCCCTTTCTGAGAACATAAGGATGATTGAGAGCTTTATCGACAATGCGAAAGAGAAATTTAGCCTAAATGATGACATCTATGGCAATATTATGATTGCTGTGACCGAGGCCGTGAACAATGCCATCAAGCATGGTAATAATAATAATTCTGGCAAAAACGTAACTCTTGCGCTTTCACTCGAGGATGGCCTGATAAAGTTTAAGGTAGAAGATGAGGGAAAGGGTTTTGACTATCATAACCTTCCTGATCCAACAGCTCCCGAAAACATTGAAAAACCGGGGGGTAGGGGCATCTTCTTGATGAAACACCTATCGGATGAGGTTGATTTTAAAGAAAACGGAAAAATAGTAGAACTTAGCTTTTACATTGATAATTAATGGCAATACGGTTCTTCTCAGAAGAAATCCCATTCAAGCTAGCCCACCCCAGAAAAACCAGTGCCTGGATCAAACAAGCCATTACGAAAGAGAATGGGCAACTCGATGAGTTAAACTACATTTTTTGCTCAGATCAATACTTGCTTTCCATCAATCAACAATACCTCAACCACAACACCCTCACAGATATTATCACCTTTGGCCATTCTGAGAAAGGAGCGCCTATTTCAGGAGATATCTACATCAGTATAGAGCGGGTAGAAGAAAACTCAAAGTATTTCAAGATTTCTTTTGAAGAAGAGCTTCACCGGGTAATTATCCATGGGGTATTGCACTTGTTGGGCTATAAGGACAAAAAATCCAGTGATAAGGCCCTTATGCGCAAAAAAGAAGAAGCTTACCTATCTTTGCGCAAATAAAAACTTGTTCCACGTGGAACATAAGAAAGGAGGATACAACCACCAATTGATGTTCCACGTGAAACCTTAAAGAATAGTATGTTTCAAGAGTACGATGTAATAGTAGTAGGGGGAGGCCATGCCGGATGTGAAGCCGCAGCAGCAGCAGCCAATATGGGATCCAAAGTTCTACTGGTAACTATGAATATGACCACAATTGGTCAAATGTCTTGCAACCCAGCAATGGGAGGAGTGGCTAAAGGGCAAATTGTTAGAGAAATAGATGCACTTGGGGGTTATTCAGGAATAGTATCCGATAGATCAATGATTCAGTTTAGGATGCTGAACAGGTCCAAAGGTCCTGCAATGTGGAGCCCAAGAACACAAAATGATAGAATGAGGTTTGCTGAAGAATGGAGAGCCATGCTGGAACAAACCCCCAATATCGACTTCTGGCAGGAAATGGTTTCCGGCCTGATCGTTAAGGAGGGCAAAGTAACAGGTGTGAAGACCTCATTAGGCCTTGAGATCAAATCCAAAGCTGTAGTACTTACCAATGGCACCTTCCTGAACGGGTTGATCCACATCGGTGAAAAGAACTTTGGGGGAGGAAGAACCGGGGAAAAAGCGGCAACCGGGCTGACAGAACAATTAACACAATTGGGATTCGAATCCGGAAGGATGAAAACAGGAACGCCACCGAGGGTAGATGGCAGATCCCTGGATTATTCCAAAATGGAAGAACAGGCAGGAGATGAACAACCCGGCAAGTTTTCCTATTCAAACACTAAGCCATTAAAAAAACAATTGAGCTGTTGGATCACTTACACCAATGGAGATGTACATGAGGAACTGGCAAAAGGATTTGACAAGTCTCCCATGTTCCAGGGACGTATTCAGGGATTAGGTCCCCGGTATTGTCCATCAATAGAAGACAAAATCAATCGGTTTGCAGATAAAGACAGGCACCAAATATTTGTGGAGCCAGAAGGTTGGAATACGGTAGAAATATATGTGAATGGCTTTTCAACATCATTGCCAGAAGATATACAGTATAAAGCCCTTACTAAAATACCTGGTTTCGAAAAAGCCAAAATGTTTAGGCCGGGATACGCAATAGAATATGATTACTTCCCGCCTACGCAATTAAAACGATCCTTAGAGACACAACTAATTGATAATCTGTACTTTGCGGGTCAAATCAACGGCACCACAGGCTACGAAGAGGCCGCTTGCCAGGGTCTTATGGCGGGTATCAACGCACACAATAAGATCAATGAAAAGGAGCCACTCGTGCTCAAAAGGTCTGAGGCTTACATTGGTGTGCTCATTGATGACCTGATCAACAAAGGTACAATTGAGCCTTACCGGATGTTTACCTCCAGGGCAGAATACAGAATTCTGCTTCGTCAGGATAATGCAGATCTACGCCTTACGGAAATAGGCCACCAGATTGGGTTGGCAGATGATCAACGCCTTCAAAAAGTATTGGAGAAAAAGGAAAAGGTGAATGAGCTGATCAAAGATCTCGAAAAACTAAAGCTGGATCCTACGGCTGTCAACGAAAACCTTACAGCTCTAAAGTCTGCCGTGATAAGAGAAAGGGTACCCGTTGTTAATTTTCTGAAGCGCCCGGAAATTGGAATGCAAGAATTAAAAAGAGTGCATGCCACCATCAACGACTCTGTCTCCGCTTTTGCTCCCGAGGTACAAGAACAAGCGGAAATTCAGGTAAAGTATGTAACCTACATCGACAGAGAACAAAAGCTGGCTCACAAGATTGAAGGATTGGAACACTACAAAATAAAACCGGACTTTGATTACGACAGGGTGAAGGCGCTATCTTCGGAATCAAGGGAAAAACTAAAAAAAATAAAACCAGAAACACTCGGCCAGGCCTCGCGCATAAGTGGTGTCAACCCTGCCGACATATCGGTTCTTACTATCTACCTCGGCAAGTAGTTCATGCAAACAGAGGTGGTAAAATTTTGTCCGGTTTGTCAAGGCTCTTCTTTTGTTAATGAAATGGAATGCAAGGACTACACCCACAGTCATCAGCATTTCAATATTCAGCGATGTGAAGATTGCCAATTATTACTCACGAACCCGAGACCTGATCAAACCACTATCGGAAATTATTACAAGTCGAAAGAATACATTTCACATACCGGAGAAACCCATTCTCTGTTGGATTGGATTTACTTGAGGGCAAGAAACTTTACCTTAAGGTGGAAAAGGAACATAATCAGTTCAAGAAAAACCAAAGGCATAATACTGGATTATGGTTGTGGCACGGGTGAGTTCATTACTACCATGGCCAGCAACAATTGGGAATCTTTTGGAGTAGAACCTTCCGATGAGGCCAGAAAAAAAGTAGAGACAAAATCGAAAGCCAAAAATCTATCGGTATTTAAAAAGTTAGACGATCTTCCTGAAAAAAAGTTTGATGTCATTACGTTATGGCATGTATTGGAGCATGTTCCTCATCCTGATCAACTCATTCAGCATCTAAAGGAAAAACTCACTGAGGGTGGACTCATTTTTGTAGCAGTACCCAACCATAAATCATATGATGCAGAGTGTTATAAAAATCATTGGGCAGCTTACGATGTCCCCAGGCATTTTTGGCATTTTGCACCAGACCAAATGGCTGCACTATTTACCAATAACAATCTGAACCTTAAGGAAACACTACCCATGAAGCTGGATGCCTATTATGTTTCTTTGCTTAGCGAAAAGTACAAGAACAACTCAAAGCATAATTGGGTTACCCCCATTAAGGCACTATTGAAAGGACTGCAATCAAATGCAAAAGCGAGAAAAACATTAAATTATTCAAGCCTTATATATATTGCAGGTCATGCGTAGTACCTCAGTAAGTATACTTCTTTCATTTTATATTCTGCTATTATGGAGCTGCGCCAATCAGACCACTCCAATGGGCGGGCCCAAAGATGAAACACCTCCTTCACTTATCAAATCCACCCCCACTCATAAACAAAGAAACTTTAAAGGAAAAGAAATAGAGTTGGTTTTTGATGAGGCTATTAACCTCAACAATCCAAATGAAGAAATACTCATTTCTCCCAGGTCAGATCAAAAGATAGAATTCAAAGTCAAAAAAAATACAGTAACGCTCTCTCCGGAAAAAGGGTGGAATGAAAATACCACCTACTCCATTGCATTCAGGGAGGGCATACGGGATATTACTGAAAACAACGCTCCAAAAAATCTTAAGCTTGCTTTTAGTACCGGACCACTCATCGACTCAATGGTTGTGAAGGGAAGAGTTAAAATGGCACTGAACACAAAGATTCCTGAAAAAATAACGGTTGCGCTTTACGAATCTGACACTTTCAACATATTCGAGCATTCACCAAGTTACTTTACACTTATTAACGATAAGGGTACATACAGCCTTGAGAATATTAAGAGCGGAAACTATTATCTCTATGCATTTCAAGACAACAACAAAAATCTAAAAGTAGAAAGCAGAACAGAAAAATTTGGTTTCCTAAAAGACAAAATTGAACTAACAGGACCTATCGATTCATTGACCATCCCTCTGATCAATATGGACATGCGTCCGCTTTCCATCAACAACATCAGAAATACAGGAATCCTGACAAGAATCAAATTCAATAAAAGCATAATCCATTTCGACATCAAAGCAGAAACAAACGAAGAATTGGTTAATTCCTTTGGTGACGACCAAACGGAGATTACCATCTATAACCCAGAGGTTATCAATGACAGTTTAAAAATAGTACTCAACTCAGTGGACAGCATAGGATCAATCATTGATACCATCTTCTACATTAAACCCATCAAGAGCAACTCCATTCCTAGCGATTTTACTGTCTCGGCTGAGAACATAAAATACAATTTGAGTACCAACACCCTGACTCAAAACCTAAGATTCTCCAAGCCTATAAAAGCAATTAATACTGACAGTATTTTCGTACAACTGGATTCTCTCACTCACATACCGATTGCTATCCATGATTTTTCATATGATACGGTCCATAAAAAATTAATACTTTCAAAACACTTACCTTCTGATTCATTATTCAGACCACCAACATTATCCCCACCAAACAATCAGTCGGAAGTAAAAAGAATTAAAGGTCAACCCGGGCCTCCATCAAGACCTATCCCACAACAAGCTCAACCAGAATTGATATTCACAAAAGGGGCGATAATAAGTCAGGAATCAGATACACTTAAAGCCCAAAAATTCCCTATCACTGAGACAAAAAAAGCTTCAACGGGTACATTGCTCATAGAAGTACAAACCAAAAAAACGGATTTCATTATCCAGCTAACTACCTCTCAGGGAGAAGTTATAGAAGAAATAAAAAATCTCACAAAATATTCATTTCAATACATAAAGCCAGGTAATTATACAATCAGAGCAATCATCGATAGTAACCAAAATGGTATTTGGGATCCAGGTAATTTCTTCAAAAAAGAAGAACCAGAAATGATTTGGTTTTATAAAACACAGGACAAGAAGCACGACTTCCCCATCAGAGCCAATTGGGAGCTAGGTCCATTATTGTTGATATTCTAAAATCTTTGTGGAATACTCACCCAAATTGGAGGGCAAAAGTGATACGCTTCAATAATCCTCTTATATATGATATTTCTCGTTGATAACTCTCATCAAACTATATTCATACACACTTCGTTTATTTGTAGATAGTCACAATCCACATTTACTTAAATTGTGGAGTTATATACTTTTCATAACATTTAGATAAAATAAAGAGGTTTTCTATACAGTAATCATCCACAAGTTAAACCCACTCATTTCCAACTCCAGACTTATCCACAAATGCACAGCCCTTATAGTAGTTATTTAAAATATATATTTAATAGTATAACATTAGCATGTGTTCTTTGTGCACTACCTCTTTTTCATTCACAGGCACAAAACCGACAAGAGATTCAAATTGCCAGTGAATACGTTGTAAAAGGCGAAAAGGACAAAGCGCTGAAAGTTTACGATGATTTGGCGCGGGATTTTGTCAACATTCCATTAATACACAATGATTATCTCAACCTAATGTTGGATCTTGGCAAGTATAAAGATGCCGAAAATTATGTCGAGAAGCTTATTCGAAAGGTTGATAACCGGATTAATTACCACCTTGATCTTGGTCTGGTCTACATCAAAAGCGGAGAGGTGCAGAAGGCTGAAAAACAATTCAAAAGCATTATCAAATCCAATGCAAACGATATTTACCGCATTAAATCCATTTCTGATTATCTCGCTTCTCAGCGGCTTACCGACTATGCGGTTATGGCCATGCAGGAAGCCCGGAACGTACATGCCAACAATTCACTTTTCACCCTCGAACTGGCCAACCTTTACCGGTTACAGGGAAACCGTGATGCCATGGTGGAAGAGTATCTCAATTATGTTACCCAAACACCGGGAAATATTAATTATGTAAAAAATCTGCTCCAGATCCTGCTTACCCGACCCGAGGAGATGGAAGCACTGGAGCGACTGCTCTACGAAAAAGTGCAAAAAAACCCGAACTCTGAAGTGTATGCCGATTTGCTGATTTGGGTCAACCTTCAACAAAAAAATTTCTACGGAGCTTTTATTCAATCGCGAGCTTACGACAAGCGATTCAAAAACGAATCATCAAAAACACTGGAGATCGCGAACATTGCACTGAGCAATGAAGACTTTGAAAATGCGGACAAGGGCTTTTCATATGTAGTAAAAGAATATGCTAATACGGATAATTACCTTCCTGCCCGGCTGGGTCAGATCAGAGCACGAGAGGCCAAAGTAAAAAAAGGCTATCCTGTAAAAAAAGATTCTGTTCGTTACCTCATAGCAGAATATGAATCCTTCACCAATAGTTATCCGGAAAACCCTAATTCATATGAAGCAATTTTGAACCAGGCTCTACTTTATGGTTATCTCCTGGATGAAAAAGATGCTGCCATTGACAAACTGAATGTGCTTATTGAAAATCCACGTGTTGCCCCCTACATCAAAGCAAAGGCAAAATTGGAAATGGGCGACATTTATATGCTCAAAGAAGAGCCGTGGGAATCTACCTTATTGTACTCACAGGTAGAACGGTCACAGCGCGAAACACCAATTGGGTATGAAGCCAAATTGCGCAATGCAAAACTATCTTATTATAAAGGAGATTTTGCTTTGGCACAGGAGCATTTGGATATATTAAAAGAAGCGACCACCAGAGAAATTGCCAACGATGCTATGGACTTGAGCATACGCATAAAAGAGAATACCACTTTTGATAGTGTGGGTACAGCATTGAAAGAATATGCCGCTATTGAATTGCTGCTTTATCAAAATAAAGTAGATACGGCATTGATGAGAATGGCAAGTTTAAAAAGTGGAATTATGCCATCCAATACTGCAGCGGATAGTACAACTTCAAAAATAGCGAACACCACAATATTGGATGATGTGTATTGGCTCGAAGCGCAACTTCGATTGAAACGCGGAGAATTTGATTTGGCTTATGACTTGCTGCAAAAAATCATTGATGAATACGGAGACGATATTTTAGCAGACGATGCTTTTTTTACGCAAGGCGATATACTTGAAAACTATAAAAATGAAAAAGACCTGGCGATGGAAATCTATCGGGAGTTTTTGAATCGTTTTCCCGGAAGCGTGTATGCAGCGGAAGCAAGAAAGCGATACAGACAACTGCGGGGCGATTTTGATAACCTACCCGTTCAATAAAGCCAATCTGACTTTTAACTTCTCAATTAAATATCCCTTGAGCACCTAGCGGTTTCTTATTACATTTATCAATTAAGATATTGGCTATGGTTGCTTTAAGAGGATTATTACTTAAGAGTCTTGTTATCATTTTATTTGTGGGACTATTGGTTACCACCAGATGGTTTGTGTTTTAAGCTGGGTGATTTCTAATCGGTATTTGCAAAAAATCGCAAAGGGCTCTGTTCGGTTTAATTTCAAGCTAACTTTGAGAACGTATATTTACCTTTTGAGCAAATTCTACAACGACATGAGAAAACTAATCATTCTACTTTGTTTCATAACGAGCTATACCTCCTGGGCACAAACCAATGTGAAAGCATTAGTGGGAGGCACATTGATTGATGGCTTTGGCAGCACTCCACTTCAAAACAGTGTGATCATTATTGAAGGCGAGCGCATCAAAAAAGTGGGGCGCATGGGTGAAGTAGAAATTCCAAAAGGAGCTGAAATTATTTCCACAGAAGGAATGAGCGTAATGCCCGGTCTGTGGGACATGCACACGCACCTTATGTTGAATGGACACAGTGACTATACCCATTGGGACAAAACATACAAACCACCGATTTTAGAAAAGGTGATCATGCCGTCTTCGGCACATCAGTTGTTAATGGCCGGTGTGACGAGCGCGCGCGATCTGGGCGCTCCATTGGAAGCAAGTATTAATGTACGCGATAGAATTAACAGAGGGGAAATCCCCGGACCAACGATGTACATGTCAGGACCTTTTATTCAACACAAACCTTATCCGGGAACTGAAGATTTCCGTTGGGGGGTGAACGGAGAGGCAGATGCAAGGAATAAAATAAAGAAATTGGCCAAGGCAGGAGTTGATTTTATCAAACTGATTGATCAGGATGAAATGACCATGGAAGAAGTAAATGCGGTTGTTGATGAAGCGCATAAAAATAATTTGAAAGTAGTGGGCCACTCTCATCGGCCTGAAGAAATAAGAAGAGGCATGAAAGCAGGTGTTGACTGTTTTGAACACACTGGTCTTTCTTCTGCTCCGGAATATCCGGAAGACATCATGGATATGATCAAGGAACGAACTGCCCAAATGAATTTGGGTCCATTGTTTTGGACACCCACCGTAGAAGTGCTTTACAACTACAACTACATCCGCGATAACCCCGAACAATTGGATAACGACTCCTGGCATTTAGATCTGCCAGATTCTATTATTCAAGACATCAAAGGTTCTATCCAGCAACCGGGTCAGCTTCCGTATTTTCAACTTAATCCCATTCGTAAACCAACACTGGAACGAAAAATGAAACAATTGAAAGATGCAGGAGTTGTTTTGTTGATCGGTACGGACAGTGGAGTGCCATTGAAATTTCATAGCCAAAGTACCTGGAATGAATTGGATGTGTGGGTAAACGAATTTGGGTTGGATCCCATATACACTTTGCGTGCTGCCAGTTATTGGCCTTCTGTGTTAATGGGAGTGGATAAAGATTATGGTACGGTATCAGCTGGAAAATATGCCGACATCATTGCTGTAAAGGGAGACGTACTGCGTTACATCAGTTTGCTTCAGGATGTGGACATGGTGATCAAGCACGGGAAAAGATATAAATAACAGATGAAAAAAATTTTTCTTTTATTATTCATATTGGTGATTGTGTTGGTAGGTGTTCTTCTCTTCAACACCCTCCAGTTTAAATCGAAACAATTGGATATTGAAGGTGAGCCATCACCAGAAATTTCTGAAACAGCGGTAGAAAATTTTCAAAAAGCGATTCGTATTAAAACCATTTCGTTCGGAGATAGTATTCCTTTAGATACTGCACAGTTTTATGGCTTCCATCGTTTTCTTGAATCGACCTACCCGTTGGTTCATGAAAAATTGGAACGGGAAAAAGTCAAAGATTACAGCCTGCTGTATAAGTGGCATGGCAAAAATCCCAACGCTAATCCAATCGTGTTGATGGCGCATATGGATGTGGTGCCCATAGAGCCGGGAACGGAATCCGTTTGGTCTGTGGATCCCTTTGAGGGGGTGATCGAGAATGATACCATTTGGGGAAGAGGAACGGCAGATGATAAAATGAGTCTGATTGCAATCATGGAGGCGATTGAAAAGTTGCTGGCGGAAAATTTTGTTCCTGAGCGTACCATCTATCTATCTTTTGGCCATGATGAAGAAATAGGAGGGCATGGGGCGATTGCAATTGCTGCTTTACTGGAATCAAGAAATATAAAAGCAGACCTGGTTTTGGATGAAGGTGGAATTATTACTATCGACAAGATTCCGGGGATCACTCAGCCGGTTGCCCTGGTCGGGACATCAGAAAAAGGTTACATGTCACTTCAGCTTTCTGTGGAATTAAACGGAGGCCACTCTTCGATGCCCGCCCCTGAAACGGCTATCGATATTTTAATCAATGCAATTGCAAGGCTTCGCGCCAATCCGTTTGAAGCAGACTTTTCACAATCCACGAAAGATTTTATTCAATACATCGGACCGGAGCAGCCCTTTCTTCAAAAAATGGTGTTTGCCAATCAGTGGCTTTTCAAAAACACGATTGTAGGAATATATGAAAAAAGCCCTGGCGGTAATGCCATGGTGCGCACAACGATCGCACCCACTGTAATCAATGCAGGAGTAAAAGACAATGTGATTCCAACACTGGCCAACGCGGTAATTAATTTTAGAATATTGCCAGGCGATACCCAGGAGTCTGTGAAGGATCGTGTTGTTTCAGTGATTGCTGATCCACGCGTTAAAATATCGAAATTGAGTTTTGGCAACGACCCTTCTGCCGTAACCCCGGTTGATGGATTTGGTTTTAAATTAGTGGAAACTGCTGCTAGAAAAACTTTTGATAAGGTCATTGTCGCTCCGTTCCTGATGGTAGGTGCCACTGACTCGCGTCATTTCGGAAAAGTATCTGACCAGATTATAAAATTCAGCCCAATGAATGATCCCATTGGGTTTCATGGAATTGATGAGCGAATCAGCGTAAAGGGTTTTAAGGATGGCATCGGGTTTTATCAGCAGCTAATTAAGTCAATCAAATAATGGAAGAATCAATAATGAATTTTCACACCCGTAAGTGGGTGAAGCCGGAAGACCTGAATCCCAATCAAACTTTGTTTGGAGGAAGATTATTGCAATGGATAGACGAAGAGGCCGCACTTTATACCATCATTCAACTGGAGAATACACACATCGTCACCAAGTTTATTTCTGAGATCAACTTTATTTCGGCTCCAAAACAAGGCGATATCATAGAAATCGGAATTTTAGCAACGGAGTTTGGCCGATCATCGATCACCCTTCGATGTGAAGTAAGAAATAAAATGACGCGTGAAAAAATTCTTACAATCGAAAAACTGATTTTTGTAAACCTTGATGAGAATGGAAAATCCAAAGCTCATGGAAAGACGAGCGTTACTTATGTGAGGGATAGGTTTTAGCAAGAATAATTTACTCGCTTCGCAATGCCTTTACCGGATTGGCCAGAGCAGCGCGAATAGTTTGAAATGAAACGGTTGCCAACGTTACGACAAGTAGAATAAGTAACGGCCAGACAAACAAGTGAGGTGCCAGCGTAATGCGAGAGGCAAAGGTTATCAGCCATTGAGACGCAAAATACCATGCTATCGGAATGGCCACAACACCTGAAATCAAGACAGTCAGCAGATGTTCGCGCCATAATTGGGCAAGAATTCCTGCCGAGGAAGACCCCAAAGTTTTGCGAATGGCAATTTCTTTTCTGCGCACCTGCATGTTGTAGGCAATCATTCCCAAAAGCCCGAGGCAGGTGATGAAAACGGATAGCCCGGTGAAAAAGTAAAGTGATCGCTCAAACAATTTCTCCGATGAATATTGCTTATTGAAATGCTCATCCAACAACTTATAGGAAAAAGGTTGACCCAGATAAATTTCTGAATAAGTATCTTCAGCGGCTTTCCTAACTGAGGTAATATTGTTAGGGGCAACTTCCAGCACGAAATAATATCCCATGTGGGGAGCAAATAAAAAAGCCAGAGGCTTAACAGGTTCCCGTGGGGCATGGAAATGAAAGTCCTTTAGTATTCGCACAATACGGGCTGTGTCTCTGCTGAAAATTATATATTCATTGATGGCATCCTCCGGTTGATTGAAGCCCACAGCCCGCATGGCACTTTCGTTAAGAATAATTTCTTTCCAGACAACACTTTGTTCGCTAAAACCAGGTCCCGCCAGGCTTTGTAAACCGTAAGTCGCATCAAACGCTTCATCTACCAAAACGTACTCGATCGGGATCTCAGCATCAACCGGTGCGCTCGGCTTTCTCGCATTACCAGCGTAAAACAGGTTATGATCGCCAGGCAACATGCCCACATAAGACACCTGTTGGACACCCGGCAATCGGGCCAGTTCCCGCTTGTAAATAGCCGAATTTCTTTCGAACAAGGAATCGTAAACTTCAGAGTCACGAATAATCAGACGGTTAGAAGAGTTAAAACCCAGCGGTGTTTCTTGCATCATTTGCAATTGTTTTACAACTATGTTTATAAGGATAATCAACACCAGCGATGTAGCAAATTGAGCCACAACAAAAATCCTACGCAAACTCCCTCCGGCTTTGTTTCCTGAAACAATTCCCTTCAGGCTCTTAATTACGTCATAACCAGAAATAATCACAGCGGGATAGAGCCCCGATGCCAGTACTCCTGCAAAGAAAAAAAGAGAAAGCAGTAACCATTTTTGGGCTGGTAATTGAAGTAGTTGTTCTGCAGACAGAAAATACTCCGGCCAGAATTGTTGGGTGACACTGATCACCACAACAGCCAAACTCACTGCGATGAGGTGTATGATTAAGGATTCGCCCATGAACTGAACAATTACCTGATAGCGTTGGCTGCCTAACAACTTTCTGATTCCAATTTCTCTGGAGCGTTCAATAGATTTTGCAGATGACAAGCTGGCGTAGTTGATCAGGGCAAGAAACAAAATGGCAAAGGCGATGTATTCCAAGTATAGAATCAACTCCCCGTCACCGTTTTTTCCTAGTTCACCTTCGTAATTCGACTGTAGGTGTATCGATTGGACGGGCTGCAGTTCAAATCTGAGGTCAGTATTTGCTTCCCTGAGTGACTCACCCACTTTTTCTTCAATAAGGGTCATTAGTTTTTCCTCCAGCGCGTATGGTTCTACCCCAGGGCGCAGCCTTAAATAGGTCACGGGATTGTACCATTGCCAGGGCTCTTGCATAGAACCCGGTTGTACGGCTTCGTAATTCCGGAATGACAGCAAGGCGTCAAATTGCAAGTGGCTGTTTTTTGGAAAATCAGGAAAGAGGCCAGTGATTTCATAGATCAGCCGACCTTTATAATTGATGTGCTTCCCTACCGGATTTTCATCTCCAAATATTTTTTTGGCAAATGATGCAGAAACCACCATTGTATTGATCTGGGTCAAGGTGTGGTCTATGTTTCCCTTAAGAAGGGGCAGAGAAAATACCCTAAAGAATCCCTCGTCTACATAGGCTACATTTTCTGATTTAGTCCACCGGTCTTGGTATTGAATTAAGGCAACCGTTTTAACAACCCTTGCATAGTCTTCAACTTCGGGAAATGCGGCTTTGATATCGGGGCCAGCACCAAACGGTGAGAGCACGGACTCTCGCCCGGAGCCGTTTTCACTAACGTGAATGCTTTTGATACGAACAACCTGCTTTGATCCGGGAAAGATGTCATAGGATTTCTCAAATGAAGTGAACAGAAAAAGAGTAGCAAATGCTGACAACCCCACGATAAGACCAGCAAGATTGATCAGTACGAAATTTTTTCTTCGTAAGAAATTGCGAAAAGCGGTGACGAAAAAGCTTTTAATCATTAGAGAAAGCTTCGGAGCACCAAACTACTCACAGGAAGGGAAAAAATTATGGAGATGTAAGATTTTTGCGGATAAAGTCGGTAAGTCTTGCTATCCTTGCGCAGGACAGCAACAGACCGAACATCATGCAAAAGTGAGCAAATTACTCGCTTTTCAACGCATCAATCGGATTAGAACTGGCAGCCTTTATGGATTGATAACCCATGGTAAGCCAGGCAATCAAAAAGGCAACCACTCCGGCTATCACGTATACCATTGCACCGATTTGGGCTTTGTATGCATAACCCTTAAGCCACCATTCCACACTGTACCAGGCAATTGGAATAGCAATAAGGAAAGCGATCGCAATGAGTTTGCCGAATTCTTTTGATAACAACAACACGATGCTGCTTACAGATGCGCCTAACACTTTGCGAATTCCAATTTCTTTAGCACGTTGTTCTGCTGTAAAAGCAGTGAGGGCGAATAGCCCAAGGCACGCAATGACTATGGCAAGCCCAGCGAAAAAAGTAAAAATTTTTCCAAGTCTTTGTTCTGCCGCATACATGCTTCCAAAATCATTATCCAAAAAGGAATACTGAAAAGGCTGACCAGGCGCTATCGACTTCCAGGTATTTTCTATGAATTGAATAACATCCTGTGAGTTTTTTGCACTAAACCGGAAAGAGACACTTCCGTCATTCTTTCCAATAAAAAGCCCAAGCGGGGTGATGCCTTCGCGCATGGTAGAGAAATGAAAATTTTCAACTACCCCTACGATGGTCCATGATTTTGTATTGTTAGGATCAGGAGAACCATCAGGAAGAGACCCCTCTAATGTACTGATCCTTTTGCCAATGAGGTCTCCATCAAAACCAAATTGCTCTGCAGCAGCTTCATTTAAAATTACTGCTGAGGAGTCTGAAGGAAAATCAAGTGAAAAGTCTCTTCCCTCCAGAATATTCATTCCAAAAGTTTTAACATAGTCATGGTCAACCTGCCAGTTTTGCATGCTCACCATATTTTCAGGTGAGGGATCACGGCCTTCTCTCCAGAACGGATTATCACTGCGTGATGAATTTCCACTTTTCACAGGGAGATATCCGGAGACTGTACCACTTTGAATATTGCTATTTTTTAAAACCTCTTGTTTGAAACTCTCTACTTTGTTGGGCCGCAGGGCATAAGCATCCTGAACGACAATTACCTGGTCTTTGTTAAAACCAAGCTTTTTGTTTTGGATGTATTCCAATTGTCGGTTGATGGAGATGGCGCCAACGATAAGAAAAATAGAAATGACAAATTGAAAAACGACCAGCCCACTTCTTACCAGCCCGCTTTTCATCCCACTGGAAGCTTTACCTTTCAAAACATCTACAGGCTTGAATGCGGATAGAAAAAACGAAGGATAAATTCCGGCAATTACACCCACCAACAATGCAGCACTTACCATGATGAGGTAGAAGTCCGGGTTGCCAAAAGGAATATGAAGTTGTTTTAATGCCAGATCGTTGAATATCGGAAGCGCCAGATAAACCAGCATAACTGCAATGAAAAAAGCAAATACAGTTACCAGAGTTGACTCCAATAAAAACTGACGGACCAAATAGGCACGAGCGGAACCCATCACCTTGCGCACGCCCACTTCTTTTGCCCGGTTGCTGGATCTTGCTGTGCTCAGATTCATAAAATTGATACAGGCGATTACCAGGATAAAAGAGGCTACTATTGCCAGTAGATAAACGTAAGTAATGCTGCCATTGGACTCAAGCTCAGCCGTGGCATCAGAATGCAAATGGATATCGCGCAGAGGGATGAGCGTCATCTCATACATGTTTCCGGCTTCTCTGAATTTTTTCAGTGTGAACTCTGCGCCCAGCACCTGTGCAATTTGAGGACCTATGTACTTCATTAAAAACTCCGGCATTTTTTTTCCAAATGCTTTCGCGTCAACACCATCCTTCAAAAGGAGGTAAGTGTTAAAATTGTTACTGAGGTAGGCAGTGGATTGGGCCTCTCTGGCCACCGGCCAATCTCCCACCATGGCAATTAATATATCAAAATGAAAGTGTGAGGTAGAAGGGATATTGTCATAGACAGCAGTAACCTTGGCATTGTACTTATTGTCCAGGATCATTGTCTTTCCCAATGCACTTTCATTGGGGAAATGTTTTTCAGCTGTGCGTTTACTGATAGCAATGCTTGCTGGTTCTTTCAGGGCCGTGTTGGGATTCCCCTCAATTACTCTGACTGAGAATATTTTAAAAAAAGTGCTATCGGTCCATATTACATTATTTTCCTTAATGTTTTCCGTACTGTTTTCGGCTTTTACCAGATAAGAGCCATAACTGCGAAACCTTACCGTAGCTTCTACCTCCGGATAATCCTGTAGTAAAGTATGGGCTGTGGGCGCAGAACTCGTAGCGAGTTGCATATGATTGCCCCCAAACTTTATCTCAGTATTGACCCTATAGATCCGATCTGCTTTTTCATTGTACTGATCGTAGCTGAGTTCATCGATGATGAAGAGCGTGATCAACAAACATGCAGAGACACCAATAGCAAGTCCGGCAATATTAATGGTAGAATAAAAGGTATGCTTCCGAAGATTCCGTAAAGCAATGAGAAGAATGCTTTTTAACATAACAGATTATCTAAAAGAGGCTGTCTCAAAAGTTAAAGGATGTCGTTTTACTGAGCCGGCCTGTGCGTAGCCGCTTCGGCAAAGGCAGGCGAAAGCGAAGAATCCCTATAGTTTGAATTCCCAATTAAGGGATTGATCTGTCAACTGGCGGATCAACAAAGCGTATCCCTTTTGAGACAGCCTCAAGTATGGATCTATTAAAAATCAGACGTAAGTGTTCACCAGAGGTTTCATTTAGCTGAGTATTTCTGTCAATAATTTGCTACTCACTTCTCAATGCGTCAATAGGATTGGAACTTGCTGCCTTCATCGACTGGAAACCCATAGTGAGCCAGGCAATAAGAAACGAAGCTAATCCAGCCAGCAGGTACACGACCACACCCACTTCTACCTTGTACATATAGCTTTCCAGCCACCAGTTGACTGCATACCAGGCAACGGGAACTGATAAAATAAATGCGATAATGATAAGTTTACCAAATTCTCTGGAGAGCAGCATAACAATACTGCTTACAGAGGCACCCAAAACTTTCCGAATGCCAATTTCTTTATTGCGTTGCTCAGCGGTAAAAGATGTAAGCGCAAACAATCCAAGACTGGCGATCAAAATGGCAAGTCCGGCAAAAACAGCAAATATTTTTCCCAGGCGTTGTTCCGAATCATACATTTTTCCAAACGCCTGATCCAGGAATGTATATTGGAAAGGTTGCCCAGGGGCCATTCGCACCCAGGTGTTTTGTATAGTATTAATTACACCCTGGGTATCGGATGCCTGGAAACGAAAAGAAACCCGTGAAGTACTTTTGCGAAGAAACAAAGCTACAGGAGTGATGCTCTGTTTTAATGATTCAAAATGAAAATCTTTTAATGATCCTATTACTTCAAAGCTTACAGAATTGGGTTTTCCATTGGCTCCCATACCCCCTCCAAACGTAGCTATTTTCCTACCGATTGGATCTTCCGTAAAGTTAAACATCTTTAATGCCGCTTCATTTAAAATAACCGCACCGGAATCAGAAGGAAAATCCCGGGAAAAATTTCGCCCTTCCATTATTTCCATTCCCAGCGTAGGCACATAATCCTGATCGACTGACCATACCTGTAAGCTCACCATGTTATCTTGCGATGGGTCGGCTCCTTCCGGCCAATAGACATTGTCATTTCGATTGGTACCGGAGACGGGGAGAAAACCCGAAATGGAACCATTCGTGATAGCAGAATTTTTTAAGACCTCGTCTTTAAAGGATTGCAATTGATCGCCCATGGCATAAGCATCTTGTATTACAATCACTTGATCTTTGTTAAAACCTATTTTCTTTTCTTGTATATAAGAAAGTTGTTGTTGCACGGTGAAGGTTCCTATAATAAGAATGATAGAAATTGAAAACTGAAACACAACGAGTCCACTTCTTATCAATCCACTTTTCATACCCAATGCCATATTGCCTTTGAGCACGTTAATCGGGCGAAAGGCGGATAAGAAGAATGCAGGATAGGTTCCGGCAAAAACTCCGATAAGAACAGATGCTCCAAAAATGATTATAACGAATGCCGGGTTTGTCCAGGGTATTGAAATTTGACGACCAGCAAGATCATTAAAGAAAGGCATCGCAAAGTAAGTCAGAAGAAGCGCAATCAAGAATGAAAAAATGCTCAATAGGATGGACTCCATTAAGAATTGATTGACAAGGTGTAAGCGTAATGAACCCATTACTTTTCTCATACCCACTTCTTTTGCTCTATTCGCAGAGCGCGCAGTAGAAAGATTCATGAAATTGATGCAGGCAATTAGCAGAATAAATAGGGCCACGGCACCAAAGAGGTACACGTAGGTGATGTCGCTGTTCGGTTCAAATTCATTGGATAGATCAGAATGTAAATGGATGTCCAATAAAGGACGCAGGGTATAGTCGAGTTTGTTTCCGGCCTGGAGGAAAGCATCCATATCCACATCAGGACCAAGCATCTGTTTTAACATAGGCGTCACATGGATATCAATGAGCTTCGGAAACTTGGCTTCCAGCTCTTGCGCACTGGCTCCATCGCGCAGCAATAGATAGGTAACAAAGTTGTGGCTTAGCCATTCATCGTTTTTACTGTCTTTAAGACTCTCCATGGAAAGCATCATGCTAAAATGAAAGTGACTTTCCCGGGGTATGTCTTTGTATACACCTGTGATTTTAAAGTTGTGCCTGTTATCCAAAATGAGTGTTTGCCCTATTGGGTCTTCATCATTGGGGAAAAGTTTTGCAGCTGTGCTTTCACTCAATACCAGTGTGTTGGGTTCAACGAGTGCGGTTTTTGGGTTTCCGCTGATTAAGGGAATAGTGAATATATTGAATATAGTACTATCGGCATACACTACATTCGTTTCCCTGATATTGTCGATCGATCGTTTGACCAGTATGGTTCCCTCCTGGCGAAAGCGTGCCATGTCTTCCACTTCGGGATACACCTCTTTCATGGCAGGCCCCATTGGGGCGGAAGCGGTCACCATTTGTAGATGATTTCCGTTAAAAAGAATTTCGGAATCGATGCGATAGATACGATCCGCCTTCGCATTGAATTTATCGTAGCTCAACTCATTGAATATGTACAAAATGATTACCAGGCAAGAGGCAATACCCACAGCCAAACCTGTAATGTTGATAACGGAGTAGAAACTTTGCTTGCGAAGATTGCGCATGGCAATGGTGAGATAATTTTTTAACATGGCTTTAAACATTGAATTTTCTGAATGAATAGTCTGGCGTTGTGTTTCACGAAGTCCTTTGGTATGGCCAAATGATTTCAAAACTTCCTGATAGGCATCTATAAATTTTTTTCCTTGCTCCATTTCTGTTTCCGCGCTGGAACAAATGTGATCGACTAACTCGTTTTGCAACGGTTCATACACTAATCCTCTGTAGTGAAGGTCCTTGATGATGTAGTTGATATGTTCAGTGGTGAGCTGAGGCATGGTCTAGGCAAATTGTACTTGTAATACAGCGGACATGGTTTTAATGAATTCTCTGAATTCGATCACACGTTCTTTCACCAGGCTTTTTCCCGTTACGGTGATTGTATAGTATTTGCGTACGCGCTTGCCAATCAATACAGTTTCTGTTTGCAACAGACCTTCTGCCTCCAGTTTGTGAAGTGCAGGATAGAGCGCCCCTTCTGTGAGAAGTATTCTACCTACGGAGAGCTCTTTCACTTTTTGAGTGATTTCATAACCGTACATTTTACCATTGTCTTGGAGCACTTTGAGCAGGATGGTCTGAAGCGTTCCTTTTAATAGTTCTGGTGAATGCATAAGGGGTCGATACATAAGAGAATTATGCATGTAAGACGCAGAATCGTTCAGTTGGTTGCATATTCCCATCAGAATAATTGAGAGATGCCCATTTTTCGACTGTTTTGCTATATTATCCCTATTTAAAGCGTTAAATTCACCATTGTGAAATTGCGAGTATGAGAAAGACGGTCTATCTGGCTATTGTGTTGTTTGTGGTGTGGTGCGTAGCCTGCGCTATTTGGTATCTTTTTTCTGTAAAAGGATTAACCACTGATCCGGCCACGTTTAACGGAACAAGCAATGCTATAGCGATTATTGAAATTCTGTTCATGACGCTGGGCGCATTTTTGATTGGTTTCCTGGCTGCCTACTACCTACAGGAAGAGCCTATTAAAAAATGGCGAAAGGCTTTCTTTACAGAAGAAAACGAAAAGAAAGAATTACAATTTACGGCCCGCACGCTAAAGCATGAACATCATAATCTGCTGAGTGAGAAATCCTACCAGGAACTTCAGTTTAAAAGTGAACTGGCTGAGAAAAGCCAAATGGCACAACAGCTGAATGCAAAAGTAGAGGAGGTTTCCAGGATGCTTGAAACTCAGAAGGAGTCAGGAGAACAATTGCAAAACGAACTGAGTGAGTTGCGCCCAAAGACAGAGAAATTAGAAGCAGAGATTTCGCATCTTAGGTTTAAGATCAAACAACTGGAGTTTGAAAACCAGAGCAAATCAGAATTGCGTGTTCCCAAGGAAGATGAAATCAGTGACCTTACCCAAATTCAGGGTATTGGCCCCGCTATCTCCCGCAAGCTTTATGCTATGGGTATTTATTCATTCAAACAAATTAGTCAGTTCGATAAGGACATGATCGACCAGGTAGGTAAAGCCCTTAAATATTTTCCCGATCGCATTCTTCGCGATGACTGGGTGGGGCAGGCACGAAAATTGAATTCGTAGCTCATCGCTTTAAATTTTTTTATTTGAAATATTTTATAAGTCTAATAATCAAATATGGCCCGTATTCCTTCTACTATGATGCCTCTGGGCACAAGAGCCCCCGAATTTACTTTGCCGGATACGGTTTCAGGAAGAGAGTTATCCTTACATGAGATCAAAGGCGAAAAGGGAACACTGGTGATGTTCATATGTAATCATTGTCCTTTTGTAATTCATGTCAATGAACAGTTGGTGAAACTGGGGAATGATTATCAGCCTAACGGAATTAAACTGGTTGCCATCAGTTCCAATGATGCGACTAAGTATCCGGAAGACAGCCCGGAGAAGATGAGGTTAGTGGCGAAAAAACTAACTTACCCGTTTCCCTATTTTTACGATGAGACACAGGAAATAGCCGAAGCCTACGATGCTGCGTGTACACCAGACTTCTTTTTATTTGATGCAGAGATGAGATTGGTTTATCGCGGTCAATTGGATGGCGCCCGCCCGGACAATGATGTGCCGGTTACTGGTTATGATTTGCGAGAAGCGATGGATGCCTTGTTGTATGGTGAAGAAATGCCCCAAGATCAAAAGCCAAGTGTGGGATGTAGCATCAAGTGGAAGTAAATAGTCTCACACCGCACTGAAACGCTGGCGCAGGAAGCGTCTTTGCAATCGAAGAGAAGCACTTGGCTGCAGCGGGCAGAATTTCAAAGATGCTTCGTGCCTCAGCATTACAGAGTCGTGTATGATTGAAGCGCATAGAACCCCAGGCTATACTGAAACGCTGACGCAGGAAGCGTCTTTGCAATCGAAGAGAAGTACTTGGCTACAGCGGGAAAAACTTCAAAGATGCTTCTTGCGTCAATATATCAGAGTTGTGTTTGACGTAGGATGCGTCTTTTCAATAATGTCTCCAGGCATTCTTAAAACCAGATCGACCCGTCATTAGGAGGCCAAATGTCCATAATAGCGGCATTGAGAAAATTCAACGAAGGATTTGTCTCCTGAATGAGCTTTAACTTTTTCTCTCTCGTCCACCCTTTAATTTCCTTTTCTCTCGCCAATGCATCCTGTACCTATTGATATTCTTCATAGTAAACCAACAAGTAACAATAGTACCTTCCTACAAAAGTTTTGTGCTGACCTCTGTTTAAGTAATGCTCAATCACCCGTTGCTCAAGATCATTCGTCATTCCCGTGTACAGCACCTTTTTTGCTGGGTTGGTGGTGATGTAGGTATAATAGGAATGGATTTTCATTAATTGGATGGGCTGATAAAAATAATAAGAATTTTTTACCTTTATCCTCATGGAACTCTACAGCGAAAATGCCAAAGCAGGAGTACACTTCTACGAAACCGGTGACGACTACATTACCATTCGGTTTCACAATGCATCTTACGATTACAAGTTCACCTACGAAAGCGCAGGGCAGGTATCTGTGGAGGTGATGAAGAAACTGGCGGAACAACGCAGCGGACTCAGCACTTACATCTCCACACAAGTAAAGGAAAAGTTCGCCTCCAAAACTCCGGTGAAGGGAGAGGACAAAACCAACTTCATGAATATTAAGTTTGAGTAGCAGCTGGTTGTTAATAGAGGAAGTAATCTCAATATTGATAGCACAAAAAGTAGATTCTTCGCTTACGTTCAGAAAGGCGGCAACTTTAGATCACGATGGCCTTATCATATCCCGGCATGTGGCTGGTGAGGAAGGCTGGACAACCAGACGAGCTGTGCAGTGGCAGATGAAAAATACGGAGCTACTGGTAGTGTAGCAGCCAGGCGGGTAAAATTTCTGCGGCTAATTTTATTCATGAAATTAATTAGGAGAATAATTCCCTGGATGCCAGTGTTTTTTTTATAGGTATCCGGCCTTGGTTTATGCTTGTTGATGAGGCTAAGGTTTTGAATCCTGAATAGCGAGAACTAACTTCAAAACATAGATCACAATCCATTTTGGACAAATACTATCTCAACAAGAAGGCACAAGCCAATGGCGACCACGAGGTACACATAGAGGGCTGTCTGTATTTTCCATCAGCTGCCAACGCTCAGTACCTTGGCGTGTTCACCTCCTGCCACGAAGCGGTAGCCTATGCCCGTAGAAAATACTTTGAACAAACCAATGGCTGCTATACCTGTTCCAGGGAGTGCAATGAAGGGTAGTAACTCCCAATGGGACTAGCCGGTTTTCAGCACCCACTCATAGTATCATTGCTTTTCCCAAACTCCGCCTTTCCAGTGGTACCGATTGGGCACACTGTGTATTGTTGCGGATTACGTGTTTGATTTTGTAAGAAGAGCCATCGGGATGATAAAAAGTAGCCACATCGGAGCAGTGTGTAGCATCTGGTAGGAAGGGAAAAACTACTGTAAAGTACCAGGAGGGTGAGTATAGCTTTCGTAAGCGATGGGGTTGACTGCGAAGTTGCCGGTTCTGGTCTTTGATTCCGTCCAGCCAATTGGAGCAAATGTTTTTAATCCTACAATGAAAACCCTAATTCCTTCTAAGGCCCGACCAGAGACAGACTTGCCTCAATGTTTCTGCGAGACAGCGGCAGGGATAGAGGCATTGTTTGAGCCCGAAATAGAAAGTGCGCAGGCCTGGCGAGTGCCGATAGCCCGGGTGCCGCCCAAACAATTAGCAACCGTTTCATATCTGTATAACTCACGCTTCCTGTTACCTTTACCCCCATGGGCAACCTGCTGTATGTTTTTGAATTATTAGGCACCTTACTTTTTGCCATCAGCGGTGCGCTGGCGGTGCGCGATCGTGATACTGACCTCTTTGGGGCCACGTTTACGGGTTTTGTGACGGCCATTGGTGGTGGTACCCTGCGCGACATCATGCTGGGCAGCTACCCGTTGGCGTGGGTCTCGGATATCCGGTTTCTCTATGCGATTATACTCGGTGTGTTTGTGGCTTATTTATTTTTCAAGTCGCTGGTGCGGCTCAGTCGCACGTTTTTATTTTTTGATGCGCTGGGAATTTCCCTCTTTACCATTCTGGGTGTGGAGAAGGCGCTGTCGCTGGGGATGCGGCCTGAGATTGCTGCCATCATGGGCATGTTTTCGGCTGTTATGGGTGGCGTGATCCGCGACACGTTGATTCACGAAACCCCCGTATTATTTCGTAAAGAGATTTATGCTACTGCCTGCCTGGGGGGAGCGGTGCTTTACCTTGTCCTCAATTATCTGGGCGTGGACAGGGATGTCAACCTGATCATTTCTTCGTCCTTAATTTTTATCGTCCGATTGGTGGCCGTAAAATTTAAACTGGCTCTACCCAATTTTAAACGCTAAAAAAAGCATTTGGGCATGATGGTTAAAAAAAATTCTCTGGGTTGGGAAAACCTTGAAATTATCTTTTTAATATCTTAGTAGGGCCTAACCAACCTCTTTATTATTTATGAAAAAAACCTTGAAGTACCTGGGCTACCTGGCTATAGTACTGGTACTGGGCGTTATCGCCCTATTGCTGTACGTGCGCATGGCACTGCCCAGCGTACCGGTGGAAGACATTACTATTGAATACACACAAGCTCGAATTCAGCGGGGTGAATACCTTGCCAATACGGTTACGGTGTGTATGGACTGCCATTCTGTGCGCGACTGGTCTAAATTTTCAGCACCACCCACACCAGGCACATTAGGCGCGGGTGGCGATCGCTTCGATCAGGCGTTGGGATTTCCTGGCGTGTTTTATGCAAAGAACGTCACTCCTGTGGGGATCAGTCGCTATACCGATGGCGAATTGTACCGGGTGATTACCTCAGGCGTGAACAAGGAGGGAAAAGCTATCTTTCCCATTATGCCTTATTCTTATTATGGAAAAATGGATAGGGAAGATATCTACAGCATCATTGCGTATTTGCGCAACTTGCCTCCTATTGAGAATGAGGTTCCAGATAGCGAACCGGACTTTCCCATGAATTTTATTTTGAACACCTTACCTGCGCCTGCTGATCCTCATACTCAACCTCCAACAAATGATCAGCTGGCTTATGGTGCTTATCTTACGAATGCAGCGGGTTGTATGGAATGCCACACCAACGTGGAAAACGGACAAATTATACCAGAACTAGCTTTTAGTGGAGGTCGTGAATTTGGTTTTCCGGATGGATCAATGCTGCGCTCCACCAATATTACACCACATGAAACGGGCATCGGTTCATGGACGGAGCGAATGTTTATCGTAAAATTTAAAATGTATGCCGATTCATCCTTTGTTCTTCCTAATGTGGCACCGGGAGAATTTAATACCATCATGCC
This sequence comes from Flammeovirgaceae bacterium UBA2338, assembly GCA_002344795.1. GTDB lineage: Bacteria > Bacteroidota > Bacteroidia > Cytophagales > Cyclobacteriaceae > ELB16-189. The sequence goes on from DDUM01000031.1 coordinate 32,848, forward strand.
CTGGACGATGTACGGTAAGATGAAGAGGGAGGATCTGGCGGCTATTTATGCTTATTTACGAACAGTGAAACCAATAGAAAATAGGGTAGAGAAATTTACCCCGGCCCAATGATCTAACTATATTTCTCGAGAGTAGTTTATTAGATGTTTTGATCTGTTTATGGATTTATTGGCCTGAAGGAGCGCCAATTGAATTTGATCCCTGCTGTGTCCACACATCATTTTCGGGTCATGTGTTTGCCATTAAGTGAGGCAACATGACCCGTTATAGTATTTTACCCCACCAGAGTAATAAATTAAATACATTTAGTATGCATGCATACTAAATATTATATATATTCGTCTTCCCTGGCTGATTTGGATGCAGCAGGCATATTATCAAAATGAAAAAAGAAGAGACATTAGACCACCAAATAAAGGCAACCTGGCATGCGATATCCCGCATGTACAATCAGCAGGCAGCCAAATATGGAGGCACCATGTCGGTAGGATACGTACTGCTTAATATCAGTACAGAGAACGGAGCCTCGGCCACTAAGATTGCACCACAGATGGGTCTGGAATCCAGAAGCCTTACACGCATTTTGAAATCAATGGAGGAGAAAGGACTGATCTATCGCGCCCCAGATCCGAACGACAAACGAGGAGTTTTGGTTTTTCTAACAGACTCAGGCATAGAAATGAAAAACAGGGCACGAGAAACAGTACTTCGTTTCAATGAAGTAACGAGGGAAAGCATTCCTGCTAAAAAGCTGGATGTGTTTTTTGAGGTGTTGAAAAGTATAAATGGGATTATTGAAAAGAATAATATATATGAATCAGTTGCTAATCATTAGTCGCTCAAAGATTACTAATGACGATCAACAAGTGACTAACTACTAATTGAGATGAACAGAAACATTAGAAAAGTTGCAGTGCTAGGATCAGGTGTGATGGGTTCCGCTATCGCCTGTCATTTTGCCAACATCGGTTGTGCGGTGTTGTTGTTGGATATTGCTCCACGCGAATTGAACGATGAAGAAAAGGCAAAAGGATTATCACTGGATGATCCGCGTGTAAAGAACCGCATCGTACAATCTTCATTTGATCGCAGCATCAAATCCAGCCCGGGGCCATTGTTTAGCAAAAAATTTGCTTCCCGCATTTCGTTAGGCAACTTTTCCGATGATATGCCCAAGATCAAAGACTACGACTGGATCATCGAGGTAGTGGTAGAGAACCTGGACATCAAGAAGAAGGTATATGAAGAAGTAGAAAAGTACAGAACGCCAGGTACACTGGTTACTTCCAATACATCCGGAATTCCTATTCACCTGATGGCAGAAGGTCGCAGTGAAAACTTTAAAAAGAACTTTTGTGGTACACACTTTTTTAATCCACCGCGCTATTTAAAATTATTCGAGGTAATTCCTACGCCTTTTACCGATCCGGAGGTCACTAAATTCTTACTTCACTATGGGGATTTGTACCTGGGCAAAACTACCGTGCTATGCAAGGACACGCCAGCGTTTATTGGAAACAGAGTAGGGGTTTGGGGTTTGTTGAAAGTGATCGACTCCATGCAAAAGTTGGGCTTAAATGTAGATGAGGTTGATAAACTGACTGGGCCCGTTATTGGAAGACCTAAGTCAGCCACATTCCGCACGTCCGATTTAGTAGGGTTGGATACTTTGGTGAAAGTGGCCAACAACCTGTATGCGGGTCTGCCAGATGACGAAGCGCGTGATATGTTTAAGCTTCCAGAGGTGGTGGCTAAACTGGAGGAGAAAAAATGGTTGGGAGATAAAACCGGACAAGGATTTTATAAGAAGACCAAGGATGCAAAAGGTAAAACAGAAATCCTCACCCTGGATCTGAACACATTAGAATATAAGCCAAAAACAAAAGCAAAGTTTGCCACACTCGAAACCACCAAGACGATTGATAATCTGAAAGATCGCTTCAAAGTGCTATTGGCAGGCAAAGACAATGCGGGTGAATTTTACCGAGATGCTTTTTATGGTCTGTTCCAATACGCCAGTAATCGCATTCCGGAAATCAGCGATGAGCTGTTCAGAATTGATGATGCAGTGTGTGCTGGCTTCGGATGGGAACTTGGCCCGTTCCAAACCTGGGATGCCGTAGGGGTAGAGAAATCGATCAAAGCCATGGAAGAAGCAGGGTACAAACCTGCACAGTGGGTGTATGATATGGTGAGCGCTGGCAACACCTCATTTTATAAAGTGCAGAATGGTCTGAATACCTATTATGATATTCCTTCCAAATCGTACAAGCAGATTCCTGGCGCACAAGACTTTATTATACTAGAAAACCTCAGCGAGAAAGTAGTTTGGAAAAATGCTGACTCTAAAATCACGGATATTGGCGATGGTGTCATCAACTTCTCCTGGCACAGCAAGAGCTACACATTGGGTAGTGCGGTAGTGGAGGGAATGAATTACGCTATCGGTTTAGCGGAGAAAGACTATCGTGGGCTAGTGATTGGTCATCAGGGTGCTGATTTTTCTTTGGGGGCCAATCTTGGGTTAGTGTTCATGTATGCTATCGAGCAAGATTATAATGAGCTCGATTTTATGGTGCGTGCTTTCCAAAATACGGTGATGAGAATTCGCTACTCATCAGTACCGGTAGTAGTTGCACCACATGGACGAACATTAGGTGGAGGTTGTGAAATGACCATGCATGCAGACATTGCACAAGCAGCGGCAGAAACTTATATCGGTTTGGTAGAAGTGGGTGTTGGATTGATCCCGGGTGGAGGAGGAACAAAAGAGTTTACCAAGCGGGTAAGCGATTCATTGCAGGAAGGGGACGTAGAGTTGAATGCTTTGCAAAATGCCTTTATGAATATTGCTACAGCAAAAGTGGCGCTGTCCGCAGAGGAAGCCAGAGAAATGGGTGTGTTGCGCAGGATGGATCGCATCAGTATGAACAAAGACAGACAGATTGCAGATGCAAAGTCTGCCGTGTTGGAACTGGCCAATGCTGGTTATACTATGCCGGTACAAGCCACCAATATTAAAGTACAGGGGAAAACGGGAATGGCTTTGTTTGCAGCGGGAATCAATGGTATGAAGATGGGTCGATATATATCTGAGCATGACGAGAAGATTGCTATGAAGATTGCTAATGTGATGTGTGGAGGAGAGCTGAGTTATGCGCAGGAAGTAAGCGAACAATATTTATTGGACCTGGAACGCGAAGCATTTGTGTCGTTGTGTGGAGAAAAGAAAACGCTGGAGCGGATACAAAGTATATTGACGGGGGGCAAACCCCTTAGAAATTGACAGTTGACAATAACCAGTTGACAAATGGCAGCAGGTACTTTTCGGGATTTGACAGTTTATAAAAAGGCGTTTGCATTGGCTATGGAGATTTATGAAATCTCAAAAGAGTTTCCCAAGGAGGAGCGATATTCTTTGACAGATCAAATAAGGAGATCATCAAGGTCTGTCTGCGTAAATGTCGGTGAGGGATATAGAAAACGTCAGTACCCGGCACACTTTGTAAGCAAAGCTTCGGATGCTGATATGGAGAATACTGAGACCAGAATTTGGTTGGACTTTGCTTATGCTAGTAAATACATTACTGATGACATCAAGCAAGATATGGAATCAAAAGCTGTGGAGGTTGGCAAGTTACTTAATCACATGATTGAAAACCCTGAAAAATACGCAAGGAAAAAATAACACGTTGTCAACTGCAGATTGTCAATTGTCAACCTAAAATAATATTAACGTAGCTAAAGACTCAATACTAATTACTAAAGACTAATAACTATGGACTCTTATATAGTAGCAGGATACAGAACAGCAGTAGGAAAAGCCAAGAAGGGTGGCTTCCGGTTTACACGACCCGATGACTTAGCCGCTGAAGTGATTAAACATTTGGTGAAATCAGTGCCGGGCTTGGAAAACAAAATGGTGGATGATCTTTTTGTGGGAAATGCAGTGCCAGAAGCAGAACAAGGTATGCAAATGGGAAGAATCATTTCTCTGTTGTCTTTGGGTATTGAAATACCAGGAATGATTGTGAACCGGTATTGTGGCTCCGGGTTGGAAACCATTGCCATCGCCAGCCAGCGTATTCAAGCCGGGCAGGCCGATGTGATCATTGCCGGGGGAACAGAGTCGATGTCTTTGGTGCCGGTAATGGGTTACAAGACAGCATTGAATTATGCCATTGCAAAGGACAACCCTACTTACTATACCAGCATGGGATTGACTGCGGAAGAGGTATCCAAACAATATAAAATCTCACGCGAAGCACAAGATCAGTTTTCTTATGAGTCGCACATGAAAGCAGCAGCAGCATGGGAGGCAGGAAAATTCAAAGAGGAAGTCGTTCCCATTACGGTAAAAGAGACGTACGTGGATGCGGATATGAAAAAGAAAACACGTGAGTTTGTCGTGGAGAAAGACGAAGGGATTCGCCCGGATACCACGCCTGAAGGATTGGCGAAACTGAGACCTGTATTTGCAGTAGGAGGAAGTGTGACTGCAGGAAATTCTTCTCAAACTTCTGATGGTGCTGCATTTGTTGTTGTGATGTCGGAGAGGAAGGTGAAGCAATTGAATGTGAAACCTATTGCCCGCTTAGTGAGCTATGCCACGGCAGGTGTTGATCCGCGCATCATGGGGATAGGCCCTGTGGCCGCTGTTCCCAAAGCATTAAAGATTGCGGGAATGAAATTGGACGACATGGATTTGATTGAATTGAATGAGGCCTTCGCAGCACAGTCTTTGGCAGTGGTTCAGGAGTTAGGAATAGATAAGAGCAAATTAAATGTAAATGGAGGCGCCATTGCAGTCGGTCACCCACTGGGATCTTCCGGGGCGCGGTTATCCGTGCAGTTGTTTAATGAAATGCGCAGACAAAAGAAAAAGTATGGTATGGTGACAGCCTGTGTGGGCGGAGGACAAGGAGTGGCGGGGATTTATGAGTTTTTAAGTTGACAGTTGACATAAAACAAATTGACAAAGCGTTGCCAACTGCCCTTTGTCAATCGTCAACTATTACAATCAAAGAGATATTAAAATTAATAGCATAATCATGAGCACAACAACAGAAACCAAAACAATCAAAGGAGGTGAGTTCTTAATCAGAGAAACACCTGCCAGTGAAATTTTTATTCCAGAGGAGTGGACAGAAGAGCAATTGATGATTGCTAAAACCTGTGACGATTTTTTAGAGCAGGAAGTATATCCTAAACTGGATGCCATTGATGATATTAAGGGCAATCCGAAACTAATGCCGGATATTCTGGATAAAGCGGGAGAGCTGGGATTGTTGGGAACATCCGTTCCTCAAGAGTATGGTGGTTTTGGAATGGACTTTAACACGACAATGTTGGTAGCAGAAAAAATTGGCGCGGGTCATTCTGTAGCCGTTGCGCTTTCTGCCCATACAGGTATTGGCACACTACCCATACTTTATTATGGTAATGATGAACAAAAGAAAAAGTATTTGCCCAAGCTCGCTACTGGAGAATGGAAAGCCGCATATTGTTTGACAGAACCAGATTCTGGATCTGATGCAAATTCAGGAAAGACAAAAGCCAAATTGACAGCCGATGGAAAACACTTCCTCCTCAATGGACAGAAGATGTGGATTACCAACGGTGGTTTTGCGGATGTGTTTATTGTGTTTGCCAAAATTGATGATGATAAAAACTTAAGTGCTTTTATCGTGGAGAAGTCATTTGGGGGCATTACAATGAACGAAGAGGAGCGTAAGATGGGGATCAAGGGATCCTCTACGCGCCAGATCTTTTTTAATGATTGCAAGGTGCCTATCGAAAACCAGTTAAGCGAACGGGAGAATGGATTTAAGATAGCAGTTAATATTCTGAATATTGGACGGATCAAATTAGGGGTAGCCGCAATAGGGGGCTCGAAGATGGCAATTTCCAAGGCTGTGAATTACTCCAAGGAGCGCAAGCAATTCGGAACAGCCATATCTAACTTTGGAGCGATTAAACATAAGATAGCTGAGGTAGCTACACATATTTTTGCATCGGAGTCAGCGCACTACCGTGCAGGCCAAAACATTGATGATTCTTATGCCGCGATGGTAGCTGGGGGAATGGATGCAGCCAAGGCAAAATTGAAATCAACAGAGGAGTTTGCTATCGAATGCGCCATACTTAAAGTGCACGGTTCAGAAGTGTTGGACTTTGCCGTAGATGAAGGAGTACAAATTTATGGAGGAATGGGATTTTCTGCAGAGGGGCCTATGGATCGTGCGTATAGAGATGCACGGATCAACAGAATTTTTGAAGGAACCAATGAGATCAATCGCATGCTGACTATCGACATGTTGTTGAAGCGTGCTATGAAGGGCCATATCGATTTGATGAATCCTGCCATGGCCGTACAAAAAGAACTGGTGTCGATTCCTGATTTTGGTGCTGCAGAGGAAGAGGGACTTTTTGTAAAGGAAAAGAAAGCGTTGTTGAATTTGAAAAAGGCAGGATTGATGGTGGCCGGAGCGGCCGTGCAGAAATACATGCAAAAACTTTCTGACGAGCAGGAGATACTGATGAACCTGGCGGATATGTTGATCGAAGGGTATGTGGCCGAGTCAACACTATTGCGTGTGGAGAAATTGATTGGTATGAAAGGGGAAGCTGCCTGTGAGATTCAGAAAGAGATGGCAATAATTTATTTGCATCATGCCATTGAAAAGGCAACATCTGCGGGCAAGGAAGCCATTTATGCTTTTGCTGAAGGAGATGAGCAGAGGCTGATGCTGTTGGGCTTGAAGAGGTTTACCAAAATAGAGCCTTACAACCTGAAGAATGCACGTAGGAAAGTGGCGGATTATGTGATTGAAAAAGGGAGGTATCCTTTTTAGGGTATGAAAGATATGTATGTGCCTCAAGAAGAGGTTTCGGCTTAATACAATTGTCTGTTTAAGTCGAAACTACTTCAATTATTTGACACCAAGTTGCCCTTTTACGTAAGCCGCTTCTTCAGTTAAATTCTGCATGCGTCTCCCTTCTCTCAGATAACGAAGTTTATCATTACCACTGCTTTCCTCATAAAGCTTTTTGTACTTGGCTTGGTTATCTCTTACATATTCTAAATTTTTCACAGCTACATAGAGAATATATTCCCTAAACTTAAAATAACGATCGTTATCAATATAAGGCTTGGAGTAGATTAAAGCATTTGTTATTATATCTAAATCAACCGCTTTGTGCCTATACAAAATGTCCATATAATAATTTAGCCGCTCAATAACTTCTGGGCTTGGATTTTCCTTTATCAGGAAGTCTCTGATCATGCGAAGAGCCAGTCCTTGAACTCCATAGGTTTCTCGTTTCTCTTTGTCTGAATAAATGCCTTCTTCACCGATCACATCAGCTAGGAGAGGAGTTATAATGGCATCTAACTCCTTCCAGGTTCGGACGAGCCTGTCATTTTTTGTAAAAATTTCCATTTGCACCTTATCCAAATCCCCAAACGGAATCTTCTCTTCATAATTGCTGACAAAAGCGTTATTTAAAGCTAAGCCCTGGTTCCATTGTGGAGGAGTAGCCAAAAGCTTTTCAGCATTTCGACTGGCTCGCTCTTTCAAGGCCTGCTTTTCAGAATCAACTTCTGGTTGACAGGAAATGGATATAACCAGCATTGCAAGGAACAGATTTTTCGATTGATTGAGAAAGCTTATATTTTTCATAATATTTTGTATTAACTAGTCATACTCTCCACACTCATCACAATATATTATCAACTCATTGGTGGCAGCATTATACTCCCAGTCACATGTAGAACAACCACCTCCAGCTATGGGCTGACAACAATTACCAAATACACTAAAGTCAATAAAGGGATCAAGGCCTTGGTTTCTATATGTTTCATCTGTTTCGTCTTGTGGGGGAGAACCAGGTGGATGATACCTAACATACCAATCTTCAGAAACGCAACCATTGCCAGTATCATTGAACCAAAATTCTACATAATCCATTGCGTCATCATCTACAATTGTAGAGCAACTGTTAGTATAATAATTTCCATCGGGCGCAATATTTTGAGCTTCCACGAACACATTCTTGCGGTTAAAATTCACACCGAAAAGGAAAATGCATATCAAAATAAATTTAGAGTATTTTTTCACATTTAGGAAAAGCTAAATTTTGTATTACTGCCTATCCGTATACGTTTAAATGTTAAAATATATTTTGATACTAAGAGTTTAATTATTTGGTTTAAGCACAACTGTACCTTGAGATAAATCTTTATATCTTTTTACTTTTCCTATCATCTTCTCTGTTTGAGTCAGTTTTTCTAATGGGAGAAGGCTCCATCGGCTTCAAAAACGCGCATTTTCACGATTGTTGTAAATTTGTGAGAACAAATCACCATCTAATCCGTATTTTAGCGTAATTGTTTAACAAAATTGTTAAAAGTGTCAAAGACGGATTTAAGGTCGAGCGAGGAACTCATACTCAACGCAGCAATTAAGGTGTTTACCCGCAAGGGATATGCAGGTGCGCGCATGGAAGAGATTGCCAAAGAAGCAGGAATCAACAGGGCATTGCTTCACTATTATTTCAGAGATAAGGAGACCATGTTCAACCTCATTTTCGAAACAAAATTCAAAGAGTTCTTTACCGGGCTTTTTGGAGCGTTCCAATCGGATGCTCCGTTTTTTGAAAAGATCAAAAGGATTATTGATCATGAGATCACCGTACTTTCCAAACATCCGGATCTGGCCAGGTTCGTCATTATGGAAATAGCACAACAGCCAGACCGGCTTATTCAGTTTGGTCAAAAGCTGGGACTCAATCCGAGAATGATGCTGGAAAATTTCCAAAAGGAGATCCAACAAAACGTTCTGGAGGGAAAAATCAGACCCATTGATGGCAGGCAACTGCTAATGAACATCATCTCGATTTGTATTTACCCCTTTGTGGCTAAGTCCATTATCAAAACGATGATGCAGATGGATGAAAATACATTTCTCGATCTTATGGGAAAAAGAAAAAAAGATGCTTACGAATTTATCATTAACGCTATAACACCTTAGTAATATGAGGATGTCTATGTTTTTATTTTGGATTATTCCCTTGTTCACGCAGGCGCAAAGTTCTTTGACCATAGAAATGTGTCACGAGTTGGCTCGAAACAACTATCCGTTGATCCAACAGAAACAACTCATCGAACAAAGTACAGCATATTCAATTGCTAACATTGGATCTGGTCACTTGCCACAAATTTCTATTAATGCTCAGGCTACGTATCAATCGGATGTTACACAAGTTCCCATGGCAGCACCTGGATTTAATATTGAGCCATTGTCTAAGGACCAATATAAGATCTTTGGAGAAGTAAGTCAGTCGTTGTATGACGGGGGTGCAATCAAGGGACAAAAATCATTGACGGAAACAAAAGGACATGTAGAGGATCAACAACTGGAGGTTGAATTGTATAAAATAAAAGAGCGCATCAATCAACTGTTTTTTGGAATACTCCTGGTGGATGAGCAGACAGCACAAATAGAGTTGTTGCAAAAAGACCTGGAAAGAAATATCAAACGAGCAGAAGCAGCTGTTAAAAATGGGACAGCCTTTAAAATGAGTGTTGAGTTATTACAAGCCGAAAACCTTAAAGCAACGCAGCGAATGATTGAGACACAGTCGATGAGAGAAGCGTACATTACCATGCTAGGCTACTTTATTAATCAACCGTTGGATGAAACCACAGTGCTTACCAGACCAACGGTGTTAACATTTGAAGATCAACCCGTATTGTCGCGACCAGAACTGACATTGTTTAATTATCAACGAGAGTTGTTGGGGACACAGTATGAGCTAGGGAAAACAAAAACACTGCCTCGGGTGGGTTTGTTTTTACAAGGCGGCTACGGGAAGCCCGCATTGAATCAATTGAAAAATGAATTCGACACTTACTATCTGGGGGGAATCCGTTTGAGCTGGTCACTTTCCGGATTTTATAATTCGAAGAGAGATAAACAATTGCGTGATCTTAACCTTCAGCAGGTGAATGCTCAAAAGGAAACGTTCGAATTCAACACCAATTTACTCACCACACAGCAGAAGCAGGAATTGAACAAGCTGAACAAATTGATTGAAGTGGACGATCAAATTATTGAGCTGAGAACGAGCATTAAAACAACGGCAGAAGCGCAACAAGAGAATGGTGTGATTACTACCAATGATTACTTACGCGAATTGAATGCAGAGGATCAGGCTAAACAAAATCGGTTGCTTCACGAAATGCAATTACTGATGGCGTTGTATGCCTATCAAAATACAATTGGAAATTAAAAATGAAAAAGTATGGAACTTAAATCATACACTTTACTGTTGGCCGGCCTTACCCTTTTAGGGGCATGTAGCAATGGGGAAAATGAATTCGATGCAACAGGAAATTTCGAAGCGGACGAGGTGATCGTTTCTTCCGAGGCAGCGGGCAAAATTTTGGAGCTGAACATAGACGAAGGCCAAACCCTGAAGAAAGGGGAAATGATTGGATACGTTGACACCTTACAGCTCCATTTAAAAAAGAGGCAGTTGCAATCTTCAGTAAATGCCGTACTGGCGAGGCAACCTAATGTGGCTAAACAGTTGGCAACTGTGCAGGAGCAAATTGAAACTACAAAAAGAGAAAAAGCGCGCTTTGAAAATTTACTTAAAGCTGATGCGGCCACCCAAAAACAGGTAGACGATCTGACCTCGCAGTTGGCACTTTTGCAAAAGCAGTATGCGGCACTTCAATCCTCATTGGGTACTACTACGCAGTCTTTGAAAAGCGAGACGGTTCCACTGTCTATTCAGATTGAGCAGATCGAAGATCAAATTCAAAAATCAATTATTACAAATCCGATTGCGGGTACTGTGTTGACGAAGTATGCAGAGGAAAGTGAGGTGACAGGGCCGGGCAAGGCGCTGTATAAGATTGCGGATCTTTCATCGATTACATTACGGGCCTATATATCAGGAAATCAACTTTCAGTAATTAAGCTCGGGCAAAAAGTAAAGGTATTAGTGGACGACCTCGAAACGGAATCCAGAAGTTATGAGGGGGAGATCACATGGATTGCAGACAAAGCAGAATTTACCCCTAAGACGATTCAAACAAAAGAAGAGCGTGCCAATCTGGTATATGCCCTAAAAGTAAAAGTAAAAAATGATGGTTTTTTGAAAATAGGAATGTACGGTGAGTTGATATTTTAATAATGGAATCAGCGGTAAAAGCGGAACGTGTATATAAGAATTTTCAGTCGGGCAAGACAGAGATTGAAGCGCTGAATAACATTTCATTTGAGGTGGAAAGAGGTGAGTTGTTTGGGTTGATTGGCCCGGATGGAGCAGGCAAGACCACCTTGTTTAGAATTCTAACTACACTTATGATCGCCAACAAGGGTAATGCCTGGGTGGATGGGTTTGAAGTGGTGAGCCAATACAAGGAAATCAGGAAGCGTGTGGGTTATATGCCAGGCAGGTTTTCTTTGTATCAGGATCTATCGGTAGAAGAAAACATTTCCTTCTTTGCCACCTTGTTCGGTACAACTTTGGAGGAAAATTACGAATTCGTGAAAGACATATATGTTCAGATAGAGCCTTTTAAGAAAAGAAGAGCAGGAGCATTGTCGGGCGGAATGAAACAGAAGTTGGCTTTGAGTTGTGCTTTGATTCACAGACCGAGCGTGTTGTTTTTGGATGAGCCCACAACAGGCGTGGATGCCGTCTCGCGTCAGGAGTTTTGGGACTTGTTAAAAAGCTTACAGCATCAGGGGATTACCATTGTGGTATCCACGCCCTATATGGATGAAGCCAATCTGTGCGACCGCGTGGCGTTGATGCAGAACGGAAAAATAATGGATATTGATACACCCAAGGGTATCACGCAAAAATTTCCAAAGCCTCTGTGGGCAATCATTGCAGCAGACATGTATAAGTTAATGCATGATTTGCGATCGGATGAGCGCGTAGACACCTGCTATCCATTCGGACAGTATCATCATATTACTTTTACAGAATTGAATCAGGAGATACAAAGCATTGAGAAGACATTGGTTGAGAAAGGACATGCCGACTTATCAATTCAGAAAATTGAACCTACGATTGAAGATTGTTTTATGGAACTGATGAACAAATGAGTAACAGGGTGGCCATATCAGTTTCAGGTTTAACAAAACAATTTGGTGACTTTACCGCTGTGGATGCAATCACATTTGACGTGAAGCAAGGAGAGATCTTTGGTTTTCTGGGGGCGAATGGAGCTGGGAAAACAACCGCCATGCGCATGCTGTGTGGGCTGTCCCTTCCTACGAGCGGCAAAGCCAATGTGGCAGGCTTCGACTTATACAAAGAGTCAGAAAATATTAAAAAGAACATAGGCTACATGAGTCAAAAGTTTTCTTTGTACGATGACCTTACCATTAGGGAGAACAACAGATTCTATGGTGGTATTTATGGACTAACAGATGAACAGATAAAAGAAAAGACCCAGTTTATGTTGAAGCATCTCCATCTGGAGAGCCAAGCAGATACATTAGTAAAAGCATTGCCGTTGGGGTGGAAGCAAAAACTTTCATTTTCTGTTTCCATGATCCACGATCCAAAAATTGTGTTTTTGGATGAACCAACGGGAGGAGTAGATCCTATCACACGAAGGGAGTTCTGGACCATGATCTATGAAGCGGCAAGCAGGGGAACCACAGTTTTTGTAACAACTCATTATATGGATGAGGCAGAATATTGTGATCGAGTGTCGATCATGGTGGACGGGAGAATTGAAGCATTAGATACCCCTGCAGCATTGACTAAAAAATTTGATGTGAAGGGCATGGAAGAAGTGTTTATACAATTGGCAAGGAAAGCAAAACGAAGTGATAATTAGTTTGACACGATAAGCGCGGTAGGCTTTAAATTTTAGAGGGGTGAGGCTATGAAGCAATTTTTATACTTTATAAGAAAGGAATTTTATCACCTGTTGCGTGACAGGCGTACATTATTTATTCTTTTTGGTATGCCCGTCATGCAAATTATAATTTTTGGGTTTGCACTGACCAATGAAGTAAAAAATTCCCGTATCGCGATTCTGGATAATTCAAAAGATGAAGCGACTACTACAATTATTCACCAACTGGAAGCCAGCAGGTATTTTGATATCGTTGAAAACCTGAATTCCTACTCAGAACTGGAGCCGACCTTTCAGGAGGGAGTTATCAGGATGGCTGTGGTATTTCCTGAACAGTTTCAAAGTAGCTTACTGCATACCAATGCAGCTCCTATACAACTAATTGCAGATGCCACCGACCCCAACGTAGCCAATACATTGACCAGCTATGCTTCTGCCATTATTATGGATTATCAAAATAGTATGAGGGAAACAAAAGCTTTTCCCTATGCAATCAACACAGAGCTGCGCATGTTATACAACCCGCAACTAAAAGGATCCTATAATTTTGTGCCGGGTGTAATGGCCATGATACTCATGTTGGTAGGCGCAATGATGACTTCCATTTCAATAGTGAGAGAAACAGAATTAGGCACCATGGAGGTTATATTGGTTTCTCCCATTGTTCCGATCCGCGTAATTCTTGCCAAGATGGTTCCCTATCTCCTGCTATCTATGGTCAATATTGTGAGCATATTATTAATCAGCGTTTATATATTAGAGGTGCCCATCAATGGAAGCTTGACATTGCTGTTGTTTGAATGCCTTTTGTTTACGCTTACCGCTCTGGCCCTGGGGCTTCTGATTTCTTCTATTTCAAATTCACAACAAGTGGCCATGCTGATTTCATTAATGGGGCTTTTTCTGCCTACAGTAATGTTCAGTGGATTTATGTTTCCTATAGAGAACATGCCTATACCTCTTCAGCTATTGTCCAATCTTATTCCTGCGAAGTGGTTTTATTATATAGTCAAAGATGTGATGATAAAAGGAACGGGCCTAGAAACAGTGTGGAAAGAAACGCTTGTTCTGGTAGGCATGTTGATTGTGTTGTTAACGATAAGCATTAAAAAATTTAAAGTGCGATTGGAATGAGAACACTGAAAATTTTATTGGAGAAGGAATTCCGGCAGATTTTCAGAAACCCAGCTATACTGAGGTTGATTTTTATCATGCCGATTATACAATTACTAGTGCTGCCCCTTGCCGCAGATTATGAAGTAAGGGACATCAACATTGCAGTAGTAGATCAGGATCACTCTTCATATTCTCGTAAGCTCACCGACAAAATATCGGCCTCTAAGTATTTTAATCTTGTCGTATACACCAACTCTTATAATGAAGCAATTCGGGAAGTTGAAAAGGATAATGCAGATGTAGTATTGCAAATACCTTCCTTCTTTGAAAAGAACCTGGTGAAGGAGGATGGGGCACAATTATTTATGGCACTGAATGCCATCAATGGAGTGAAAGCAAATTTGGGTGGGGTTTATCTGCGAAGTATTATCAATGATTTTAATGGGGAGGTGCGTTTGGAGTGGATGCAACTTCCGCGGTTTAACCCACAACCGATGATTAAGATATCTTCCATTAATTGGTTTAACCCTTTATTGAATTATCAGTTTTTTATGGTGCCAGGGATATTGGTAATACTGGTCACTATGGTGGGGGCTTTTCTGGCAGCGTTGAACATTGTCAAAGAAAAGGAGATTGGCACGATAGAGCAGATCAACGTTACACCCATTCGTAAGCATCAATTTATTCTGGGGAAATTAATTCCATTTTGGGTTTTAGGTTTAGTGATACTTTCCATTGGATTACTCCTGGCAAGAATCTTTTATGGAATTATTCCAGAAGGGAGTTTTTTGACGGTTTATCTTTTTGCGGTAGTTTATCTTCTTGCCGTTCTGGGGTTAGGATTGTTGATTTCCACGTACACGGAAACACAACAACAAGCCATGCTGATTTCATTCTTTGTCATGATGGTTTTTATTTTGTTGGGTGGACTTTATACATCTATTGATAGCATGCCAATGTGGGCGCAGATTTTTACCAAGTTCAATCCTGTAACTTATTTTATAGAAGTGATGCGTATGGTAGTGCTAAAAGGCAGCAGTTTATATGACATCAGGCATCACTTGTTGATTGTAACGGGATTCGGAATTTTCCTCAATACCTGGGCGGTAATCAATTACAAGAAAAGAAGTTAATACTGTTCATTTTTGTACAAGCTGGGTGTTCATTTTTCAACAGACCCCAAACACTAAACGATAGTAATGATTGATTACAGGCCTTAAGTGAGGTTTTTCTGGCAACTCTTTTTAAAGAACGGTTTTTGCAAGGAATAGCAAAACCGATAACCAATGAAAGGATCCACACTACTTCTTGCCCTGATTGTGTTGTTCACATTTCCTGTTTGGATAGGTCTGATAGCCGGAGGTTTCGGATTAATAATTGGAATTCTTGGGGCCATTTTCGGTATTTTGTTTGGGATCATCGGTGCCGTTTTTGGGGTGATTGGATCGCTCTTTGAGGCCATCTTTGGCGGTCTGTTGGGATGGGGTCATCATTGGAACTTCTTCTCCTTTCCTCATTTTCACCTTAATGGCTTTGGTATAGCTGCCATTATAATAATAGTGGCAGTTCTGCTGAATCGAAAGAAATCAGCAAAAGAGAAAGATGTGAATGAGTAGGTTACGGAATTTTTAATTCTGCCTTAAAACCCTTGACATGGTTACGCAACGCTTCCAGCCAGGTTGTATCAGCATCCCACTTTGTGCCGAGAAAAACGTTTCCGGAAACAAGGTGCTTAAAATAGAATTTATAAATTATCGCTTCTGAGGGAATTGTTTTTAATTGAAGCGATTCGTTAGGATATGTAACAGACGTAATGGCACTTTCCTTAGAAGTATTTTGATAGCCGAGTAAATCACGCGCAATAAGCCCCTCTGTGTGCACATAGGCCAACACATAGTGAAAACCGTTGTTACGAAGTTCTTTTGCGTCAATGTCGGGCGCTGTCATCCCATAAGCAAACGGATAATTCTCTTTAAAAAAATGAGCAAGCAAGGTGTCAGCGGCAGCATTTTTAAACCAGGGCACCGCCAGCTTATCTACTTTTAAATCGATAGCAAAGAAATCGGAGCGCCTTCCTTCAATGATATTAATAGGAAAATCCTTTTCAGGGTAGCTGTTGATAAGGAGATTTTTAATCGGTTGGCTATTTACTGTTGATCTATAAATAATCTGCAACGCTTCTTTCAGGTCGGTGCTTTGTACTTCCCACCCCGGCTGACCATTGTTGGCAAACGCTACCGTGCCATTGAAAGCAGTGAAGATGAATGAATACGAATCACCCTTCTTTGACACAAGCACGATAAAGTCGATTTCTCGTTTGGTGAGGAAGTCAGCAATTTTTGGTGTGACATCAGCGCCTGCAAACACCAAAGCGGTTTTGAAATAGGCCACTGCATCTATTCCGGTTCTTTGAAAGGAGCCTTGAATAATGTCCAGCTCATCATTCGAAAAGGTGGAGGCATAGAATACACAGGTTCGCTTTGCCAGCAAATCCTCAGGAACAGTATTGGTTAATTGTAGCTTTGAAGCAATGGTGCTCTCCATCCCTTGAGAATAGATCGAAATAATGGGAATGAACAGACAGAAAACGAAAAGAAACCTCATCAGTTGAATATCTAAAAACAAACGATTTCACGAAGATAGTATTGTAATGACATACTCTATAATCCGATATAAAACCCAGTTTCATCTTGTTTGATGGGAAAGGTTTCCAGATCTGCGGAGCGCTCCGCTGATTCCCTGCCTGTCTTGAGCTGAAAACGATAACCGTGCCAGGGACAAACCACTTCTCCCAAATAGTTGATTTTTCCTTTGCATAAGGATTCGCCATTGTGAGTGCATTTATCGGCCACCGCAAAGAACTCATCATTTAGACGAGCAAGGCATATTCTTTTTTGATGGACAACAAGCAGTTGGGTTACCCCAGGTTTTATTCTTGCAAGGGCATCATCCACACTGGAAAAGATTTTTACCCACTGCATGTCTCAACTTTTACCGATATAGAGTTTTTCATAACTTGATCAAAATTACCCATACACATGAAGAAAATCTACTTTACACTACTTCTGGCTTTAAGTTGTTCATTTGTTTTTGCACAAAACACAAAACTACAGGCCAAACTCGATCAGAAAGCAAGCGAAATAGAAGCCAAGGTGATTGAATGGCGCAGGCATTTTCACCAATATCCTGAATTATCCAACCGTGAGTTTAAAACGGGAAAGATGATTGCCGATCATTTGAAGTCGTTGGGCATGGAAGTGAGATATCCCGTGGCCAAAACCGGAGCGGTTGGAATTTTGCGCACTGGAAAACCAGGGCCAACCATCGCCTTGCGCGCAGATATTGATGGACTCCCTGTTGTTGAAAGGAACAGTCTGCCTTTTGCGTCAAAAGAAAAATCAACTTACCTCGGCCAGGAAGTGGGTGTGATGCACGCCTGTGGTCATGATACCCATATCGCTATACTGATGGGCGTGGCTGAAATTCTGGCCGGAATGAAATCGGATTTGAACGGTACAATCGTGTTTTTATTTCAACCTGCTGAAGAAGGAGCGCCTGAAGGAGAAGAAGGCGGTGCAGCTTTGATGATAAAAGAAGGTGTATTAGACGATCCGAAAGTAGATGTAGCTTTTGGTTTGCATATCAGCTCACAAACTCCTGTGGGAACACTAACTTTTAAACCAGAAGGCATGTTGGCCGCATCGGATATGTTGAAAATAAAAGTAAAAGGGGTGCAGGCGCACGGCTCGGCTCCGTGGTCAGGTATTGATCCGATAGTTGTGTCTGCACAAATTATCAACGGACTACAAACCATTGTAAGCAGGCAGCTGGATTTAACACAGGCTGGTGCTGCGTTGACCATTGCTACCATTCACGGTGGAGTGAGAAATAATATTATTCCTGAAGAAGTGGAAATGACAGGCACACTTCGCACGTTGGACAACACCATGCAGGAAGAGATGCACCGAAGAATTAAAAGAACGGCAGAAAACATTGCTGAAAGTATGGGTGCTACCGCGGAAGTAGAAATTATAAGAGGATATCCTGTTACGTACAATTCACCTGCGCTGACCACCTGGGCTCAACCAGTTATGGAAAGGGTGGCTGGAAAAGACAAGGCGGTGGTCATCAAAGCAGTGACCGGAGCAGAGGATTTTTCTTTCTTCTCTCAAAAAGTGCCAGGCTTCTTTTTCTTTGTGGGAGGAATGCCACTGGATGCTGATCCTACCAAAGTGCCTTCGCACCACACACCAGACTTTTTTATTGACGAAAGTGGAATGATCACAGGTTTGCGTGCTATGCTGAACCTTACAGTGGATTATATGAATAGTCCTATGAAGGGTGTTAGTACAGGAATGAAGAAATAAGCTTACTAAAGGGGCTGTCTCAAAAGTTAAAGAATTCGTTTTTCTGAGCGAAAGTGAAGAATCTCCATAGTTTGAATTTACAATTTAGGGAGGTTTCACCGCCAACTGGCGGATCAACAAAACGTGTCACTTTTGAGTCAGCCTCTTACATCTCCTTAATACAGGTAATAAAAACGATAGGACCAGCCATACAAATACTTGCAAGGCCTTTTGATTCTACCCAATCGATTTTTACAGTTTGCCCTGCCTTTAAGTTGAAATGATACAATGGATCTTCGGCCACCGTTGGTGCCTGAATATAGACACGATGCTCTGGTTCCAGTCGCGTGCCATCGGCCAGCTCAAACATTAAACCACAACCATCCAGTCCACTCAAATCAACTACTTTAGCCTCAGTCCCACAAATAATGGGCTTTGGTTCTTTACAGCACGGGAAGAGCACCATAAGCAACAATGCGAAGATCAACCCTTTCATGTATCCATTTTCACTATTTGACACATTGTATTACCTATTGCTTGTAAAAAAGCTAAATTAGAAACAGATAAAACCAAAAGCAATTATGTATAAATTACTATTCTTCTTCGGATTCTTTGCAATTGCGGGAAATTCTTTTGCACAGAAGAAGGCTAACCAAAGAATAAATTCCAATAAGAAATCTGTCATTACATCGGTTGATAATAAAAAAGAGGCACTCACTGCATTGAGTGATGAAATCTGGGCTTATGCTGAAGTGGCATTTCAGGAAACGAAATCTTCGAAAGCCCTTGCCGATTATGCGGAGTCACAAGGTTTCAAGGTGGAGAGAGGAGTTGCAGAAATGCCAACGGCCTTTGTAGCCACTTATGGATCGGGAAAACCCGTTATTGGTGTATTAGGAGAATTTGATGCATTGCCAGGAATATCTCAAAAGACACAACCAACAAAGGAAGCCTTTCAGGAAGGAGGTGCAGGACACGGATGTGGTCACAATCTTTTTGGTGTGGGCAGTCTGGCTGCAGCCATTTCAATAAAGGAATTGATTGAGCAGGGAAAACTGAAGGGCACTATTAAATTTTATGGTACCCCCGCTGAAGAATCGGGAAACGGGAAAGTTTATATGGCGAGAGCAGGCCTATTCAACGGCCTGGATCTTTGTTTTGATTGGCATCCCGGAACGAGGACAGAGGCCTCAACACAAAGTTCGACAGCCGTGGTTGAATACAATGTAGAATTTTTTGGAAAGGCGGCCCACGCGGCTGGAGATCCGTGGAATGGGAGAAGTGCTCTGGATGGACTTGAGTTGTTTACGGATGGAATAAATATGTTAAGGGAACACATTAAGCCTTCCTCGCGAATGCACTATGTAATTCTGAAAGGTGGAGATGTTCCTAATGTGGTTCCTGAATATGCAAAGGTGTGGATATGGATTCGGGATTCTAAAAGAGAGGAGATGGATAAGATCGTTGAACGCATGAAGGACATCGCAAAGGGAGGTGCCTTAATGGCTGGGGTGGAAACAAAAGTAAGCTTGCTGAGTGGCACTTATGAAGTTTTGGTGAACAGAACGGGAGCAGAATACATGCACAAAAACCTGGAGTTTTTAGGGCCCATCCAATTCACGGAATCGGAGCATGACTTTGCAAAGGCCATCCAAAAAGCAACGGGCGTAGATCAGGAAGGGTTGATTGGGGAAATTGGTTCCCTTCGCGAAACATCGGAGAATACAGGCGGAGGTTCTACGGATACCGGAGACGTAAGTTGGATTGTCCCTACCATTAGAATGAGCGCCACTACCGGTGCCGTTGGGGCTCCATGGCACTCATGGGCGGAAGTGGCTTGCGCAGGCATGTCCATTGGTCATAAAGGAATGATGCATGCCGCCAAAGCGATGGGTATGACCATCGTGGATGCGTTTGAAAATGAGCAGCTGCGCATGGATGTCAAAGCAGAATTTGACGAAAGAAGAAAAGGACATGTTTATAATGCCTATCTGTCTGACGGCCCTCCACCTATAAAATCTGATCAATGAAATACTTATTGACAATTCCAGCAATATTGGTGTTTGCCTTTTGTGCCAAAGGCCAACAAAAAGATCCTTCGTTTGAAGAGGTGATATCGCTTCGAAGTGTAGGCAATCCGGTAATATCAACGGATGGAAAGACAGTAGCTTTTACGGTACGTACTGCGGATTGGAACCAGAATGAGTTTGACAATGAAATCTGGATTTCAAAAAATGGGGGTCAGGCATTTCAGGCTACCTATGCTGCCAAAGGATCAAGCTCTTCCCCTGCCTTCTCACCGGATGGAAAATGGTTGGCTTTCCTTTCTGACCGCACAGGTAAGAATCAAATTTTTGTCATGCGCTTGGAAGGAGGAGAAGCCTTTGCTATCACCGATGAGAAGGAAAGTATTTCAGATTTGGAATGGGCTCCTTCCGGCAGGAAAATATTTTTCATCAAACCAGAGAAGGAAGACAAGAGCAAAAAAGATCAGGAAAAGAGATATGGAGGCTTTGCGGCAGACGACTCAGAATTCATTTTATCTCACTTATGGCAGATGGACTTTAATCCTTCATTGAGAAACCCAGCAGAATTGCCCTGCTATCAATCAGTGGATTCGTTAAAAGCAAAAGCGGGTTGCCTGGAGTTGGTAAAACCTGAGCGATTGACGGAGGGAAAATTGACGGTTACCTCTTTCAAAGTTTCTCCGGATGGGTCAAAATTGGCGTTCAATCATCAACCTGATCCACTTATTAATTCTTTTATCAAATCCAACATATCGCTGATAGATTTAGCAACCAGAAAAACAAAACCTCTAATAACAAACGCAGGTAGTGATGCTTTGGCGGATTGGTCGCCCGATTCAAAAGAGCTGTTATACACAACCAGCGAGAACGACACCACATCAAATTTTTATAAAAACTCAAAACTCTTTGCTGTTGATGTTACTTCAGGAAAAGGCAGAAGGTTGGGCGCGCAGTTGGATGAGGACATAGGAGGTCAGTTGGCGTGGAGAGAAGATGGAATTTATTTCTCCTTATGGAATAAAACACAACGACCAATATATAAGATCAACGCTAAGACGGGAGATCATTCTGTTTTTATGAATTCACCTAACCAGATTTTTGGCACATCATTTTCAAAGTCGGGCTACTTTGCGATGAATGCAAAAACATCAGATCAATTGAATGAGATTTATATTTCTCCCGTGGCCTCTCCCAAACTTCAAAAGATCACTTCAATCAACGATCAGATCAAAAATTGGAGTGTAGCTAAAAGTGAAGTAATCTCATGGAAAAGTAAAGATGGTGCTACCATTGAGGGTGTATTGCACAAACCTCAGGATTATGATCCTTCAAAAAAATATCCTTTGTTGGTTGTCATCCATGGTGGACCAACGGGCATAGATTACCCAACTCCCGTTCCTGCATACGTCTATCCAATTGTACAGTGGTTAAATAAAGGAAGTCTGGTGTTGAGAGTTAATTACAGAGGCTCGGCTGGCTATGGTGAAGCGTTTCGTTCCTTGAATGTAAAAAACCTGGGAGTAGGAGACGCATGGGATGTAATTTCCGGTGTCGAGTACCTTGATTCGAAAGGACTGATTGACAAAAACAGAATGGGGTGTATGGGATGGAGCCAGGGCGGATATATTTCTGCATTTCTAACAACAACCACAGATATTTTTAAGGCCATCTCTGTAGGAGCAGGTATTTCCAATTGGGCTACTTATTATGTGAACACAGACATTCATCCATTTACCCGACAGTATTTGAAGGGAACACCATGGAGTGACCCAAAAATATATGAGAAGACTTCACCTATTTCATACATAAAAGATGCAAAGACACCCACCCTGATCCAACACGGAGAGTTTGACAGGCGCGTTCCGATTCCAAATGCTTACGAGTTATTGCAGGGTCTTCGCGATCATGGTGTAGAGAGCGAGTTGATTGTGTACAAAGGATTTGGACACGGCATCACCAAACCAAAAGAGCGATTGGCCGCCAACTGGCACAACTGGCAATGGTTTAATAAATATATTTGGGGAGAGGAAATTGAATTACCAACTACGGAGACAACTGACAATAAATGATTATGAAGACACTTATTAAAATTTTGCTTTTACTTTTTATTGTTCCTGCATTTGCACAAAATGGAACAAAGCCCATCGTGACGTCCGATGTAATGAAGCTGACCACTGCGGATCAGATACAAATTTCACCTGATGGATCGAAGGCGGTAATGGTAGTCACCAAAAGAGCAGTTAAAAAAGAGACTGAATACTACTACACCCATAATTTATACATGGTTAATTTAAATGGAGGAGATCCCGTTCAATTGACCTTTGGCGACCGAAGCGATGGCCAACCCACCTGGTCTCCGGACAGTAAACATCTTGCGTTTGTGAGAAAAGATGGAGAGGCATCCCAGATATGGATTTTACCTATGAATGGTGGTGAGGCCTATCCTCTGACAAAGGTTAAGTCGGGGGCATCGCAACCGGTGTGGTCACCGAATGGGAAGAAGATACTGTTTACCTCAAGCATTCCGTTTCATGATATTGAAGGGGCACCAGGCTGGAGCAATGAGCGTCCGGGTCGTAGTTATAATGATGAACCCAATTGGTTAGGGATGAAAGAAGCAGAAAAGAAAAATGTGAAAGCCTCTCCTGATGGTTCTATGGAAGAAATAAAAGCCTGGTTGGCTAAAAATGCAAGCGAAAAAAACCCAAGGGTACTCACGCGCTTGCAGTTTCAAGGTGAACAAGGCCTGCAGCCAGAGCAAAGGTTTTCTCATTTGTTTGTAGCCACATTTCAGGATGGGGAATCAGTCCAAATTACGAATGGGTTTCAAAGCTTTAGACAAGCCAGTTGGTCACCCGATGGATCTAAAATTATTTGTACCTCCGCCCCAACTACCGTTGAGCCCGATGGCAATAGGAAATCTTCTATTTGGTTGATGAATGCGGATGGAAAAGATTTAAAGGAATTCTTGACTTTTAAAGAGTATCCGGCCCTAGGAGCAACTTATTCTCCAGACGGAAAATCGATTTTGTATTTGTCCAGAAGCGGAGATGATTTCTTACGCGGTCAGCTGGAGCTGGGGGTTATGACTTCATCAGGAACTAATCCTACACTTTTAACAGAAGGTTTTGATCGCGATGTGTCTTCACCAATTTGGTCACAAGATGGAAAGACCATCTACTTCACTGCTTCTACAGATGGTGACGTACCCTTGTACAGCATTTCTGCAAAAGGAGGAAAGCCTACAGTTGTAATTGGCGATGACAAAGGGGTGATGGATTATGATTTAAAAGGCGATCGAATTGTGTACGCACAGACAGAAATAGCCAACCCGTGGGATGTGTACCAAATGACCATTAAGGATAAAAAGACAACACAGCTGACAAAACTGAACAGTGAATGGTTGAGAGATAAAAAGGTTACTCTCCCAAAAGAATATTGGATCACTCGACCTGATGGCACCAAAGTGCAGTACTGGGTGATGGAACCTTTGAACAGAAAAGATGGAACAAAATACCCAACGATTTTAAATATTCATGGAGGACCTACAGCCATGTGGGGACCCTCAGGATTTTCTATGTGGCATGAATTTCAAATGCAAGTGGGCTGGGGATACGGTTTGGTATTTTGCAATCCAAGAGGTAGTGGTGGATATGGGGAAGATTTCAAAAGAGCCAATTACCAGGATTGGGGGACAGGACCTGCCAACGATATTTTAGCCGCATTGGATGATGCCGCCAGCAAAAACGCATGGATTGATAAAGACCAGTATTTTGTAACAGGCGGAAGCTATGCAGGCTACATGGTGGCATGGCTGGTAAGTCAGGATCAGCGATTTAAAGCGGCCAATGCCCAGCGTGGAGTTTATGAGCTTACTACTTTTATGGGAGAAGGAAACGCGTGGAGACTTGTACCGGATTACTTTGGATATCCATGGGAGAAGGGGGTTAAAAAAATATTGGATGAAAATTCGCCCTACTCTTATGTTGATAAAATCAATACGCCACTACTCATCATGCACAGCGACCAGGACTTACGTACAGGAGTCATTCAATCGGAGATGTTGTATAAGAGCTTGAAAATTTTGGGCAAACCGGTAGAGTACATTCGCTATCCTGATGAAGGCCACGAGTTATCGAGAAGTGGTAATCCACTAAGGATCATGGACAGGCTGATCAGGATAATAGAATTTTTTGAGCGTTACGCTAAACATCCTGAGACACCGCCAGCGATATTGAGCGGAGCCGGGAATTAAGCACATATAGAATCAACTGAGAAAAGGGCTGTTACTCTACATAGAGTACCAGCCCTTTTAGGTAAGAGCCCTCAGGATGATAGATAGAAACGGGATGATCTGCCGGTTGCGAGAGATGGTGCAATACTTTTATTTGTCTGCCTGATTGTATGGCAGCCGAAACAATGGTGTCATAGAACAATTGACGATTAACTACCTGCGAACAGGAGAAAGTAAAAATTATCCCTCCGGATTTTATTACTCTAAAAGCTTCTGCATTAAGACGTTGATAACCTTTCATCGCCTGGTGTTTAGCACTCTTGTGTTTTGCAAAAGCAGGCGGATCGAGAATAATAATATCGTATTGATCTTTTTTGTCTTTTAAAAATTCGAACGTGTCCACAGTAAAGGAGGAATGTTGCTCATTACTGAATCCGCTCAACTCAATATTCTTTTCTGTCAATGCAATTGCCTTATCAGAAGCATCTACAGAATGCACCAGAGTGGCGCCCCCTTGCAAGGCATAAATAGAAAATCCTCCTGTATAACAGAAAGTGTTCAAAATGGATTTTCCTCTGGAATATTCTCCTAACAACTTTCGGTTCTCTCGTTGATCGAGGAAGAATCCCGTCTTCTGGCCAGTTTCCCAGTCCACAAGAAACTTTTTTCCATGTTCATTGATAAGGTGAGGAATTGTGCCCCCGCCAAAAAGATACCCATCTTCCTGCGTTGTTTTTAGTGCAGAAGGGGCCTTGATATAAATGGCTGTTAATTGATTATTGAATATGTTTTTTAGGGCATTTGAGATTAGTTCGCGGTCGTTATACATACCTACAGAGTGTGCCTGAACAACCGCAACCCCATTATAGATGTCTATGATAAGCCCTGATAATCCATCACCTTCTCCATGAACAAGCCTATAGGCATTGGTCTGATCGGTTATGATTCCAACATTCAACCTTTGAGAATAGCATAGTTTTAGCTTTTCCTCATAAAATTTGCTATTGGGTGCGGTATCACCAAAAATTAAAACCCGAACGGCAATGGTTCCATCATGGAAATGGCCATATCCCAAAATTTTGCCTTGAATGCTTTTGACACAGACCCAATCACCATCAGTGCCATCGCCATCAGCTTCATGGATAGCTCCGGAGAATACCCATGGGTGAAAACGCTGTATCGATACTTCCTTTCCTTTCTTAAGTACCAAAGCACGCTGAATATTCATAAATACATATTTTGTTTATCTTACCTTGGGCTACCGCAAAGCCTTAATTGGCGGTATATTCCTTTATGTCAACAAACAGGTTGGTCATTTTAGTCATTCTTGTTTTTGGAGGACTTCCATCTTTCAGCCAATCCAACTATACAGATAGTCTTGAAAATCTATTAAAAACACCCATTCATGATACCGTAAAGGTATGGGCTTTAAATGAATTGAGCAGAGAACAAATTTATGGATCCCCAGGTAAATCTTTTGAGTTGGCCAATGAGGCATTGAAACTAGCTGAAAAAATTGGGTACCAACGTGGCGAGGCATATTCATATCGCGTATTGGCATCAATTAGTGGGACAACCGATCGGTACTTGTCTTATTCAGAATACCTGGAAAAGGCAATCAAACTATTCATCAACCTGCAAGACTCTGTAGGCCTCGGCAATTGTTACATTACTGAGGCGGTTGTCTACGACCGACAATTGAATTTTGAAAGTTCAATTGACTCTTACCTGAAAGCTATTCCAATTTTTAGAAATGCGAACATGCCTGAAAGGGTTGCTGTTTGTTTGAATAACCTTGGTTTTGTTTACTATCAGATGAAGCAATATGAAGATGCCAGAGAGAGTTTGGCAGAGGCTATTGCAATTAATGAGTCTGTTAACAACACATCAATATTAATTAATAGTTATAGTAATCTTGGACTTGTACTGACTCAACTTGGAGATTGGGATGAGGCCGAAAAATACTTTGAAAAGGTAATACAACTCCATGAAGCGCTGAAAGACAATTCTAACCCTGAAGCCTTTGTAGAAACCCTCATTGGGAAATCTCAAATTTATAAAGCGCGCAAACAATTTGAAGAAGAAAAGAAGCTACTCGATGAGGCAAAGCGATATTCCGAGCAATTCAATTACATGGAATTAAGAAAGCAGACTTACTTAAGATTGTCTGAATATTATTTACGAGCCCGCAGTTTTGAAAAGGCCAGAGAATTATTAAATGAGTTTGTTATCATCGATGACAGTATTGCACAACAGCGAAGACAGAATCAAGCATCTATCATAGCAAGTGTAATTAACTCAGCCAAATTGGAGTCCGATTTTGAAAAAGCCCGGGATAACATTGATAAGCAAGAATTAGTGATAGCACAGCAGAAGAAAACGTTGATTGCTGTTGCGCTTGTGGGTGTACTATTTTTTGTTTTGCTCATATTACTTTTTATGTCGAACAGAGGTCGGAGAAGGATGAACAGAACTTTGGCGGCTCATCGTGAGGCTATTGATATCAAAAACACCGAGCTGGAAAGGTTGAATCAAACAAAAGATAAGTTTTTTTCAGTTGTGGCACACGATCTGAGAAGCCCGCTTAATTCCCTGTTTGGCTTTTCTAATTTGCTCGTAAAGCATACCGAATTGATGTCAAAGGAGGAGATTAAAAAAATGGGAATGCAGCTCAGCGAATCAGTTGCCAACACATTAAAAATGACTGAGAACTTAATCACATGGGCGCGATCTCAAATGCACGAAGAACACACAAATCCGGAAACCATAGACGTAAGAACAGTTATTAATGAAACGTTTAAAATCGCAGTGGAGGAAGCAACAAAAAAAGGAATTGTATTACAGCGTGACACTGATGAGCAAGCCAATGTGTATGCTGATAAGAATCATTTATCGTTGATACTGAGAAATATTATTAATAACGCCATTAAATACACCAAGTCAGGAGATCAAATTATAGTTAAGGCTGTTGAAGAAAACGGACAAACAAAAATTACTATTGAAGATACCGGAATTGGAATGGAAGATGAGGTGAAGGGAAAGCTTTTTTCATTGGAAGGAGCAGTTAGCCGCGAGGGAACTTCCGGGGAACGTGGAACTGGGTTGGGGTTGCTACTGGTTAAAAGCTTTGTGGAAAAAAATGGTGGTTCATTGTCTGTGAGCAGTGAAAAGAATAAAGGCAGTAAGTTTGTTGTGTTATTACCATCTTCACCCTCTTGACATCAATTGAATTTCATTTTTATATTTGATCTGTATTATTTGATCAAACCATGAAACTCTTTTTTCTTTTTTTCTCAGCTGTGTTGATTTCTTGTTCATTGTCCGATTCTGAGGGCACTTATCCTGGTGCCTCTACAGGAGAAGGAATACCTGTGGGGGCGATTCAGGAACGATTTGAAGACACACCCTCTCTTGCGGGTGTCAGGTTGAATGATGGTGCTGGAAATATATCACAATCTGGTGTGATAGAAGACGGAAAGCGGGTGGGCAATTGGGTTGAGTATCATCCAAATGGCATTGTTAAATCCGTTGTTTCCTATGTAGACGGGAAGAAAGAAGGGTTGGCTTTAGAGATAAGTAACAACGGTCAGCTAGAAAAACGCATGCAATATCACAATGATCAATTGCATGGCGACTATCGCGAGTTTAGGTATTCCACAGTAAAAGAGGAACGCAACTATCAGAACGGTAAACTGGAAGGTATTGTAAAAATTTACTACGACAATGGCAAAATAATGGAAGAAGGTGCTTACCAAAATGGGATACGGCATGGGCTGTCCAAATGGTATGACCAGGAAGGAAATCTGACCATAGAATATGAGTATAGGAATGGGGAATTGATAAAAAAATAGATGTTTTTAAAAAATTTCGAACCAAAATCCGAAGAATTTCGTACTTACTGTTACCACCGAACAAAAGTGTGGAAAAGGCGTTGAATAGAAGTGCAGAAAAAGTAAAAAAATTTACAGTACAGTTTAACTTGAGAGGCATCCTGCTGGCTCAAATTTGTTTAACAAAAAAATACAACGAACTATGAATAAGTTCTTTCAACTTGTGATCGCTGCTATAATGGGTAGTGGCATTACCTTAGTTGCCAATCAATGGTACGGTAACGGAAATTCAAATGTAAGAATTGAACATGTGAATGGTGTTCCGGCTACATCGGTAGCCTATACTATTGATGAAAATGGAGAAGCAGTGCCCCTGGATTTTACGGGTACTGCGGATAAAGTAACACCGGCTGTGGTTCACATTCGTTCCACACAAGAAATAGGCATGCAGAGAGGCTCACGTGACCCGCTGAGAGATTTTTTTAATGGCCCATCTCCAATGCAACGCGGGCCAAGTCAAAGTACGGGGTCAGGAGTGATCATCAATAAGAATGGATATATTGTTACAAACAACCATGTGGTGCAAGGTGCAGGTTTTGTAGAGGTTACCTTGTCCGACAACAGCACTTACAAAGCAGAGGTAATTGGCACTGATCCAGATACTGATTTGGCTGTGATAAAAGTGAATAACAAAGATTTACCTTATTTGTCATTTGTTGATTCAGACCAATCCAAAGTGGGGCAATGGGTGTTGGCAGTGGGAAATCCGTTTAACCTTAACTCAACAGTTACTGCCGGAATAATCAGTGCAAAGGGAAGAAACATTAATATTATAAACTCCAATTCAAGGAGCGAGAGTGAGCAATTGGGAAATACTGCTATTGAATCATTTATTCAAACAGATGCAGCTATTAACCCAGGAAATAGCGGAGGGGCATTGGTTTCACTTGACGGTGGTTTATTAGGAATCAATACTGCCATAGCAAGTCCTACTGGTGCTTATTCTGGTTACGGATTTGCCGTTCCATCCAACATTGTGAGCAAAGTAGTAGAAGATTTGATTGCGTATGGTGCAGTACAGCGTGGCTGGCTGGGAGTAACGGTACAAAATGTGACGAGCGATCTGGCTAAGCAGGAAATGCTGGACAGAAATGAAGGGGCCTTTATCGTTGACTTTGCAGAAAATAGTTCCGCAAAAGAGGCTGGCATGCAAAAGGGTGATGTGGTTATTCAATTGGATGACGCTGAAATTAAATCCAGCGCAGCCCTGATAGAATATATTGGCAGAAAACGACCTGGAGATAAAATTGATGTAAAAGTAGACCGCAAAGGTAAAATTGTAAATCTTCCCGTAACACTTAAAAACAGAAATGGAGAGTTAGGCACTATAAAAAGAGAAGAAAGGGGTGTCGTTGCGTCCCTTGGACTTTCTATGGAAGATGTAGATCAGAAAATTTTAAATAGATTGGAGTTGAAAAATGGCGTTCGAGTGAGTAAACTTGATAATGGTAGACTTGCCCGGTATACAGAAATGCGTGAAGGCTTTATCATTACACATATAGATGATCAGGCGGTAAATACAGTAAAAGAGGCTAATGAAATACTGAATAAGAAAAAAGAGGGTGACCTTGTCACGTTTTCCGGTATTTATGAAGACTTCCCCCGGGAATATATCTATGCACTTAGAATGTAGGACTTAAATGAAGATGAAAAATGAGAAGACTATTTAAAAAGGGCGAACGTGTTCGTAGCAGGATTGATGGAAAGGTGATGGAGGTTTTGAAATACATAAAGAACAATCTTGTAGAAGTAAGATGGTTTGATCTCGAAAAGAAAGAAATACGAGTCAATAAAATAAAGGAGGATAAACTCTCCAAAGCGGCCTAAGAAAAAGCCTCCGGTCAAAGATCGGGGGCTTTTTTGTTCTGCAACAAAATTTCTAATCTATGATAGCAGTTTAACTATTCCTCCTTTAATGTATCAACAGGATTGAGAGAAGCGGTATGAACAGTTAAATAGCCAATGGTAAGCCAGGCAATTAACAGTGTACCCAGTCCGGTGAGCAGAAAAATCCAAATGTTGATGTTTATTTTGAAAACAAAATTATTGAGCCAACCACTCATGATCCACCAGGCAATTGGCACTGCCAAAAGGGTGGAGCCGATGATAAGTTTAGAATAACCTTTTGCCAGATTCATCAATAGTGTGGTGGTGGGTGCGCCCAATACTTTTCTTATGCCTACTTCTTTTTTGCGTTGTGCAAAATTGAGAGAGGCAAGACCGAACAAACCCATACATGAGATAATGATGGCGATACCCGCAAACAAACCGAAAACCAACCCCATTTTATTTTCAGAAGTATATTGTGAGTTGATATTCTCTTCCAGAAAAGAATACTCAAAACCAAAAGTGTTATCAAATTTTTCCCATGTGGACTCAATGCTGGCAATTGTTTGCTGTACGTTTTCTGAATTGAGTCGTATAAGCACTGTATTATAATAAGGAAGCTTTTGCATGATCACAGGCCGAACAGGCTGATGTAGCGACTGATAATTGAAATCTTTTACCACTCCTACAATTGTTCCCCGGAGTTCATCTTCATCCATTACTAACACAATCTCCTTTCCCACTGGGTTGGCAAGTTGCAATTCATGTGCTGTTGCCTGATTAATGATATATGCATTAGCCGAATCACCAGGGAAAGAACGATCGAATCCGCGCCCTTCAACAATTTCCAGATCCAGGGTTTTTATCAGATCGTAATCAACATACATTTGAGAAGCATCAATCTGATGATTGGGATCATCTGTAGCATAGATGGGGTTTTGATTGAATTGCGACCCTGGCACATTGGAGGAGGCACCCACTTCTTCAACTCCAGCAATACTTTTCAGTTCATTTTGAATGGTTTCAAATTTTCTTCTCATGCTTCCTTCACGAAGAGGAATGAGCATCGTAGCGTCTGTGGCAAAACCCAGATTTTTGTTTTGGATGAAATTCATCTGATCGAGAATGATGACTGTTCCGGAAATCAAAATGATTGCCATGGTAAATTGAAAGACCACCAAAAGTTGTGAAAACAGATTTCCTTTTTTGCTGGTAACAAACTTTCCTTTCAATATCTGTACAGGATGAATGGAAGATAAAATAGCTGAGGGATAGAGTCCTGCAAAGACTCCTGTTACTACTCCGATACCCAGGATAATGGCCACAACAGAAGGGTTGTGAAGAAAATTTATTTCTAATTCTTTTCCACTGAACAAATTGAAATAAGGGAGCAATATTTCTACAGCCAGGCCAGCAAGGATCATAGAGAACAAAGCCAGTAACAATGATTCTCCAATAAATTGAACCGACAATTGTTTCTTAAACGCCCCCAGTGTTCTGCGCACTCCGATTTCCTTGGCACGTTCTGCGGATTTTGCTGTAGTAAGATTCATAAAATTGATTACAGCAATGGTGAGAATTAGGAAAGCGGCAGCCATCATAATGTAGACGTATTCAATATTACCATTCGGCTCCAACTCCCACATGAGATGGGATTGGAGGTGAATGTCTCTGATGTTTTGAAGTCGGAAGCCTTCCTTGTTTTGAATTATTCTCTGAATAACTTCATCATTAACGTTGATATACTGGGCGGCCCAGGACAGCAATTGACCCTCCAGCTTTTTAGGATCGGCATCGGGGCGAAGCTTTATGTAATTGAAGTGGCCAAAGTCGGCCCAGGTGTAATAGGCACTCTCAGGATCTTCAAATGTTTTCATGTGCACATAACTGACCAACGCCATGGCATGGAAGTGAGACTGTCTGGGCATATCTTCATAGACTCCCTCAATTTCAATCAGGTTTTCATCACCATTAAATGCTAAAAACTTCCCTACCGGTTCTTCGTCTCCGAAATATTTTTTGGCTGCTGATTGAGACAACAAAAGTTTTCCAGGCGTGCGCAACACTGTGTTTTTATTTCCCTTAATAATCTTCAGAGGAAATACGTCAATGAAAGTACTGTCTACCGACAGGATGCTTTTTTCATTGTATTGTATGTCTCTTTCCAGATTTTTTACAGAGAAACTTTGTTGGGTTAATCCCGGCCCCCAGATAGGAGAAAGCGTAACTGCGCTGGTGACCTCTGGAAAATCTTTTACCAAAGCCTGTGCCATTGGATGCGGAGTACGCGTCTGTGGGTTACCGGATTGCCAATAAATGCGATAGACATTGGCAGTCTCCGGATCATACCGATCGTAACTCATCTCATCCTGTACGTAAAGAAGTATCATGATGACAGACGCCATGCCAACGGTAAGGCCTATCACATTGATGAGGGTATACAACCTGTTTTTGAGCAGATTTCTTAGTGCAATGAGCAGATAGCTTTTAAGCATACAATGGATTTTGCATTCCAGGTGCCACTAAGATGCCAATACTTATAATCAATTGAAAAACAGGCAGATAGGAAGTTGGAGAATTATTGAAGTGATTCAGAATGAAACAGTTGATTGTTCCATTTTGAAACATTTATTATCTTTATTCACATGAAAACCCCAGCTCACATTCTCATTGTTGATGATGATCCGGATATCCTTCAAAGTGCACGGGTTGTGTTGCGACAACATTTTGATCAAGTCAGTACTGAATCAAACCCTCAACAGATTCCCTTTTTGATCCATCAGAAGCATCCCGATGTTGTTTTACTGGACATGAATTTTACTGAGGACGTAACAAAGGGAAGAGAGGGGCTCTATTGGTTGGAAAACATATTGACAGATCATTCCTTACTCAGTGTGGTGATGGTGACCGCCTTTGGTGATGTGAAACTGGCGGTAGAGGCCATGAAGATTGGAGCCGTAGATTTTGTAGTGAAGCCATGGGAAAACGAAAAATTGATTGCAACGGTAAACGCTGCATTTCAATTGTCTGCTTCAAAAAGAGAAGTTGCGAAACTAAAACTTCATCAAACGAGAATGGCCGAGGTGTATACACAACCTGATGCTACTATTATTGGTGAATCGAACGAGATTAAAAATGTTTTTTCAATTGTTAGCCGCGTAGCCAATACAGGTGCCAATGTTCTATTACTTGGTGAAAATGGTACAGGAAAAGAATTGGTGGCAAGGGCAATTCATCATCAGTCGGCCAGAAGTAAAGGTCCATTTGTAAAAGTGGATGCAGGCACTATACCCGAAAGTTTATTTGAGTCGGAATTATTTGGCCACGTAAAAGGTGCTTTTACTGATGCAAAGCAAGATCGTGTTGGGAGATTTGAATTGGCTTCAGGAGGAACTTTATTTTTAGATGAAATTGGGAACCTGCCTCTGATGTTGCAAAGTAAATTGCTTACGGTACTGCAAAACAGAGTGATTACCCCGGTGGGGTCGAATGAACAAATTCCTGTTGATATAAGATTGATAAGTGCAACCAATGGACATATTTTAGAATTGGTGGCCGAAGAATCTTTCAGAGAAGATTTGCTTTACAGAATCAATACAGTTGAGATCACCATTCCCCCTCTTCGTGAAAGAACAGATGACATTCCATTGTTATTGGATCACTTTTGTTCTATCTATAAAAGGAAGTACAATAAATCGTTAGGAATTGATTCAGAAGTGATTCAAACATTGAAAAACTATAACTGGCCGGGCAATGTCAGAGAGTTTCAGCATGCAGTAGAGCGGGCGGTAATTCTTTGTGAAAATGACAACATTACCAATTTGGATTTTCAATTTCCTGGTCAGCACAGTGTCTCAACGGAAAACTTAACCAAGCTACATGATGTGGAGCGCAAAGCAATTGCGGAGGCCATCAGAAAGAACAAAGGGAACTTGAGTAAGGCAGCAAAAGAACTGGGTTTGGGCAGGACCACACTTTATCGCAAAATAGAAAAGTATGGATTGTAAGATGTTAATCAGTTAAAATTGATACTGAAAGAATTCAGACTGAACATTGTGTTAAGGGTGGTGGTGATCACTTCCCTTGCTTTGTTGCTTTCCTATGTTCTTACTAACAAGGATTGGTTCTTTACCCCTTTGGTTATTGCGCTGTTACTTCTCATATCTATCTGGAGCCTGATTTACTATATAGAAAAAACCAATAAGGACCTCACCTATTTTATTCTTTCTATTAAACAAAGTGGATTTACCACGTCCTTCCCACCTGGGAAAAAGGGCAAGACATTTAGAAAACTATCAGAGGCCTTTAATGACGTAATTGAAGAGTTCAGAAAAGTAAACTTACAGCGAGAGACACATTACCAATATTTACAAACACTCACAGAAAACATTCAGGCCGGCATCATAAGTTTTGATGAATCTGGAAAGGTAGAGTTGGCCAACCCTGCGGCCTTGCAATTGTTGGGAGCCTTCCGATTAGGGAATATTGATGAGATAAAAAGATTTAGCGCGAAGTTGTATCAGGTAATAAATGATTTGGCGCCTGGGCAGCGGCAGTTGTTCAGAACGGTAATTGCTAAAAAGGAGGTGCACCTGTCTGTTCAGGTGAAGGAGTTGATTATGAATGAAATTCCTTACAAGATCATGCTTGTTCAGGATTTGAATCAGGAAATGGAAGAACAAGAGGTGGATGCCTGGCAAAAACTCATCAGGGTACTTACGCACGAGATTATGAATTCTGTTACCCCAATTGTTTCATTGACCGAGGCAGTCAACAGGATGTTAACGGATAAGGATGGTGAACGGAAGAAATTGGAGCAGCTGGACGAAGAGGACAAAGCGGATTTATTTGGCAGTCTTGAAACAATTGAAAAGAGATCAAAAGGCTTGTTGCGATTTGTGAATGCCTATAAAGACTTAACAAAAACACCTGAAATTGTTTTAGCGCAGGTGGATATAGGTGGATTGATCAAGCAAGTTTTGAGCCTGCTCAATACAGAATTGGAAAGAAAAAAAATAATCCTTGATAAAAGTGGAGTTGGAGATCACTTAATGGCAAAGGGAGATGCCTCCTGGTTGGAACAAGTATTGATAAACATCATTAGAAATGCCATGGATGCATTGGAGAATATTGAATCACCCAAAATAGAAATTTCGGCATTTCAATATGGAGGTGATAATTGTATCATTATCAGAGACAATGGAGAGGGAATGGATAAAGAAACATTGGACAATATTTTTGTGCCGTTTTTTACTACAAAGAAGAATGGAACAGGAGTAGGTTTAAGTCTTTCCAGGCAAATCATGAAGCTGCATAGAGGAAGTCTGAGCGTTGCAAGTGAAATGGGAAAGGGAACGGTTGTAACATTGCAATGGTAGTTTCATTTCTCACCGTAGGTGCAACAATCCAAACACAAACATTTACCTTTGCTGAACAATTGTATACAAGAAACAGTTGTACTATTAAATACAAAAGCCATCAAAAAATTTGACATTCCTGCGTATTACCGATCTTCCATTACGGGTAGAGTAAAAGAGGCCAGAAGAAGTAAGGACCTGCGCAAGCAAGACTTTGCTCCAGCCAGATTGGATTTTGGACCAGTTGTATTTTACATCGCCCGCCACTTTGGTTTTTGTTACGGTGTGGAGAACGCCATTGAAATTAGTTACAAAGCGCTGGAGGAGAACCCGGATAAAAACGTACTTCTTTTGAGCCAGATGATTCACAATCAGGAAGTGAACAATGATCTGCAGAGCAGGGGCGTGCGATTTATTATGGATACGGATGGGACTCAACTGGTACCATGGGAAAATTTGAAAAGTGACGATGTGGTGATTATCCCCGCTTTTGGTACTACCATCGAAATCGAGCATCGGTTGCACGATATGGGGATTGAGGTGCAGAAATACAACACCACTTGCCCTTTTGTAGAAAAGGTGTGGAACAGGGCCAATAAGTTGGGAAAGGATGAGTACACGGTAATTATACATGGCAAACCCAGGCACGAGGAAACACGGGCTACTTTTTCGCACAGTGCTCAGGGTGCTCCTTCAGTAATTGTAAAGGATATGCAAGACGCCATTTTATTGGGCGATTTTGTAACAGGTAAAAAGGACCTTGCTGATTTCAAAAAAATATTTGAAGGAAAGTACTCAGATGGATTTGACGCATCAATACACTTGCAAAAAGTAGGTGTGGTGAACCAGACAACTATGCTGGCGACAGAAACACAGGCCATTGCCGATTATTTCAAAAACCTGATGATAGAAAAGTATGGCACAGATCTGATCAAAAACCATTTTGCTGACACGCGTGATACCTTGTGTTATGCTACCAATGACAACCAGGATGCCACTTATGAATTGTTAAAAACGGATGCGGACTTAGCAGTTGTAGTAGGGGGGTATAACAGTTCAAACACCTCTCATATTGTAGAATTGTGTGAACGAAAATTTCCTACCTACTTTATTAATTCTGAAGCAGAGCTGAAGTCAAGAGATGAGATCCATCACTTTGACTACAACGCGAAAAGGGCAGTGATTTCTAATGACTATATCCCTTCAGAAAATCCCGTAAAAATAGTACTTACTAGTGGGGCTTCCTGCCCGGATACCCTTGTGGACAGGGTAATGCTTCGGATTCTTGAATTTTTTCCCTCCCACAAACCTGTGGAAGAAATATTGGAAGCATTTTGAAATAAACCCAAAACCTTTCCGTTCTTTTGATTAGCGAAAAGCCTAATTGAAAAAATAATATGATACGGTTGGCTGCAAGGTATAATTATAGCTTTTTACCTTTTGAGGAGTTTAAATTGAACAATGGCCCCGCAACCTTTACAGAAACTTATAAATTCTACAACTCAAGTATTCAACTGAGTGTGATGTATAGAATAAAATAGATATTAGGACTTTTCAAGACACTTAGTGTCTATTTTACCATCACAGTTGAGGAAGAAATCCGTTCTGATTTTAGAAACACAATTGCCCTCATAGTCTTCCTCATAATGATTAAGACGAAGCACCTGGTTATCCAGCAAAGCATCCTCGAAAAGTTGGGTGTTGTGCGGAGGCATAAGCGGATCGAGATCGTTGGTGATAATCAGTGTTGGTATTGGAATATTTTCAAGCGTGTTCTCTTCCTGCGAAACGCGACCATCATGCCATTGAACGAGGGCAGGAATAAAAGCCTGGAACCATGCTACACCTTCGGCCAATTCAGGATTGGACTCCATAAAAGCAGAGACGTTGGAAGGTGTTTTATCAGAATATTCTTCATATGCAGTAAAGCTAAAGAACGTAGAATTGTTGGCGCCTTTAAGCATTCTTGCCGGGAAATCGCCCAACTCCTCTATTGTGGTGGTGTCTCTCACATTGATGGCATGAACAAATCGGGGAACGGTTTCAAAAGCATCCGCCTTATAAAATAGGTATCGGATGAAGAATACGGCATCCTGTGGATTTAGCGTGAAGTCCCTATCCAATAATCTTACCGTAAAAGGATTGTCCTTCAATGATTGAATGGCCTCTATCGTTTCTGCCTGGAGATTAGGGTGAGCAGCACTACAAGCAGAGTCACTGGCGCACTGTTCATAGAGTCGGTTGAAGGCCCTGATTAAATGGGGAAAGCGTGCCTCCAATGCTGTGTTGTCGAGAATAGTGGGCTTGTCAAGAATGGCAGCATGAATCTTTGAAGTGAAATACTTCATCGTCATTATTCCCAGCTTCGTGCCATAGTAGGTGCCGTAGATGTTGTACTTTTCATAAGGAAGGGCTCCCATTAAAGTGCCAAGGTCTTTCGCGTTTTGGGTAGAGTTATACTTGGAAAGATTGATTCCAAGACTCTTTATCTCAGCCACTTTGTCTTGCATGGCCTTTAAGGTGATTTCTTTTTCTTCTTCAGAAGAAGCATCTGCAGCAATAATGTTGATGAACGTTTCACTGATGTCGGGTAGCGGGCTCGATAAACCGATGCCTCGTTGCTCCACCACAATAAGATCCCCTACTTGTCGGGCTTCATGATCCTCCCAGCGGTCGGGTCTATCCAATGTTCGCCCACCAGGCCCGGCTGGGAGGTAAATTACAGGAATGGCATCAGCGCTTTTATTCTTTGATTTAAATATGGCAAAAGCAATCTGAATTGATTTTCCCATTGGCTTGGAATGATCCTCAGGGACGGTGAGAAATCCGCATTGAACATCTTCCTTATTTTTCCAGTTCTCCCACGAGGAACAATCACAATAGGTTATTGGGTCTGCCTCACTATCACAGGACCAGGAAGCGACAGCAAAAAGCAATACTGCGAGTATATTGATTATATAAGAATGGCCAAACATGCTTAAAGTTTGAATATTCAAACTACCCTAAAAAATCAGTTAATTGAACGGGATATTGTTTGAACGGATACCGATTATACCCATAATGGGGTTTTTAGCTATAGGGTTCAAAAATAGGAATTATTTTTTCTTTGACTTGTTTGAGGCCAACGATTTTTTACGAATTGCTGTTTGCTTAGGCAATTTCTTTTTGATTGATTTTTTTTGAGGAGATAAGGCATCTACAAATTCTACTCCCATTTGTATCCAATAAGAGAGATCCTTTTCTTTTATAAATCCATCAGGCGCTACAAAGACAAAGCCCTTTAAAGGCCGGCCAGTAAAGTCCATCTCTCTGCCATAGGGATGAGAAAGTGCTTCATTATACCGACTTGCTATCACCCTTACCATCAAATCGTCTTTCACTATACCGCAGCACATTTTGCTTTTATACATAAAACAGAGCCCACCCATCATTTTCTTTTCTTCCACCTTTTTATGAACGACCAATTTTTCGCGAACACGATCCGCCAACTTTTCATTATAGGCCATAGATCAAAACTTAGCTTTGTCCAATTTTAAAATTGTTTGCAACAACACACTGGCACCATTGGCCATATCCTGAGGAGAGGTAAATTCTTTTGGAGAGTGGCTGATGCCATCTTTACTGGGAACAAAGATCATTCCTGTAGGCGCAATTCGGGCCATGTCTTGTGTATCGTGACCTGCGCCACTGGGCATGAACTTGTGGGTTAATCCCAGATTTTTGGCAGAGGCGGCAATTAAATTTTGAATGCGCTTATCCGTCATGGCCGGAATATCTTCATTTAGATCGCTGTAGCTGATGGCCACACCTGTTTCTTTTTCAATTGTTTTGGCAGCAAGTTCAATTTTATCGAAGACAGCAAGGATTTTTTCAAAATCAAGATCCCTTATTTCCAATGTCATCTCTACTTTACCAGGAATCACATTAGGCGCACCCGGCAATGCATTAATTTTTCCATTAGTGGCCACTTGTCGGCCTTCAATAGAACGCGCTATTCGATTGGTCTCCACCACAAATTTGGCGGCAGCCAACATGGCATCCTGCCTTTGATCCATGGGTGTGGTTCCTGCATGGTTAGCCTTTCCGGTAAAAGTGACCATCCATTGTTTTATACCTACAATGCCCTCCACCACACCAATGTTTATTCCTTCACGATCCAGAAACCCACCTTGCTCAATGTGCAGTTCAAGAAAGGCTTTGAAGTCGCCCTTTTTTCTGGCTGCCTCGCGAAAGCGTGTGGGATCACCTCCAATATCAATCATTCCTTGTCGTAGGGTCTTTCCACTGCTGCTTACCAACGACAATTCTTCTTCTGTAAGAATGCCGCTGATGGCCTCACTTCCCACCAGACCACCTTCTTCATTTTGAAAAATGAAAACCTCAAGCGGATGCTCCGTAACGATATTATTTTCGTTCATCAGCTCAATGCATTCTATCGCACCAAGCGAGCCCACATCTCCATCGTAATTTCCTCCTCCGGGAACACTATCAATATGAGAACCAAAGGCAATAGCGGGGAGGTTGTTGTTTTTCCCTTTTCGCTTTCCGATTATGTTGCCCGCTTTATCAATACTTACTTCCAGTCCGGCATTCTTCATTAAACCCATTACATATTGCCTTCCGGCAATATCGGCATCGCTATAGGCTACACGACTCACGCCTCCTTCAGGATTAGCACCAAATTGTGAAAGGGCTTTTATCCTTTCCTCCATTCGTTCCGGGCTTGCTTTAATAAGGTTTTGTGCAAAACAATGAGAGGATAAAAGAGCTATGAATGCAACGGTAATAATTGGTTTCATGGGCTGGGATTTTGTCATTTGAAGTTGATCAGTAATTTCTAAACGTTGGATATCTATATTTCCTGGAGTATCGAATTTACTTATTTTAAAACAGATATCACTTATAGTGGTAGGAGAGATTGTTTGTCCTTATTGCCGTTAATATTCGTTTCTGAGAAGGGACGGAAACAGCCAAAGGATTATGCGCTTCCCTAATATTATTAGTATCTAATCTGACTTGAATCCAACAAAAACGGCTCTGAATTTCAGAGCCGTTTTTATAATCAATTACTATATGCTGGTTGTTTACATCTTAGGCCCCAGTTTTGTATAGGGTGTCACGATCGTACTGAACCTATTTTTAAGTTCTTCATACCGGTCATAAGCATCTTTTCCAGGCCTTTGGTCAGCTTGATTCAACATAGATCGCAGATAGCGAAGTTGGTCAATCAACATAGGGGTCATGTAAATTCCATCTGTAGTAACCAGTTGTTCTTCGATTTGCGCCAAGCGCTTATCTTCCTGAGTATACTGCTTTACCCTCTTTCCGTCTTTTATCAGTTTGGCTAATTCTTTTCTACGGGTTTTGATTTCTTCAGCCACTCTTTTACTGGAATCCTCCAAAGCAATGACTTGCATTGAAAGATTTTCCTGAGCGCGAAGATCTTCCATGCCAGTTTTGGTTACGTCCAGCTTAGGATCAACTTTTACTTCAAAGGATTGCACTTGTGTTTCTCCATTCACGGTCAAGCGCGCCTGATACACTCCGGGGCGCACCATTGGCCCTCCGCGTAAGCTTCTTGCCGGATCTTTATCCCATGGACCCTCATGAGATAAATCCCAACGGAACCGATGTGTCCCCACTTCTTTGTTCAAATCTGCTTTTGATTTTTTGGTTTCAAAACCAGTAGCCATATCAACACCTACCTTAGTGGTATCTTTTGGAGGAGTTGCGCTGGTGAATGTTCTTACAACTCTGTTGTCAGGATTTAGAATTTCTAATTTTATGTCCTGTGTGGGCTTGGATTTCAGTGTATAATCAATGGTAACACCAGCACCAGGGTAGTAGGGGATGTCATTTTTTCCAGTGCCGCGGTACCTCAAGCGGAAAGCATCTTCTGGCTGGAACAAGTAGGCTGTTTTAGCTGCTTTGGCTTTTACCAATTCATGGATAGGCGAAATGTTATCCATCACCCAAAACGATCTGCCCATGGTAGAAAGAATTAAATCCTTTCTGAAGACCTTGATATCAGTGATGGGAGTAATGGGTAAGTTCTGCTGAAACGATTGCCAGGTGGCTCCATCATTAAATGAAATGAATAAACCGTATTCAGTTCCTGCATAGAGTAAACCTTCCTGATCAGGGTCTTCACGAACCGTTCTTGTAGGAAATCCTTCAGGGATACCATTCGTGCCCGTGGTAAGCAACGTCCAGCTTTCGCCATAGTCGGAGGTTTTGTAAATATAAGGCATCCAGTCACCCAACTGATAACGTAAAATAGCCGCATAAGCTTTTCCTTCCTTGTGAGGAGAGGGCTCAATACAATCTACGCGACCTCCGGGGGGCAGTTGTTTTGGAGTTACATTTTTCCAGTTCTTGCCACCATCTTTTGTTACGTGTATAGGACCATCATTGGCACCCACCCAAAGCACTCCTTCTTTTAATTTAGACTCGTTGATCTCATAAATGGTGCTGTAGTATTCTTCTCCTGTCACATCCCTGGTGATGGGAGATCCGGAAATTACCTGTTTGCCTGGCTCATTGGCAGTTAAGTCTCCGGATATGGTCTCCCAGGTAACACCATCATTGGTGGTCTTGTGCAAAAATTGTGATCCGTGGTACACGACATCCGGATTGTGTGACGACACATAAATAGGGGATACACGCTGAAAGCGGTATTTCAGATCCTTTGGATTGTGACCATAAATGTTGGTAGCGCCCACATAGTATTGACGCTCCTGCCCGGAACGCTTGTCATACACCCCAAAACGTCCTTTGCAATTTGAATACACAATATTGGGATTCCCTGGCTTGGGAACAGCGGGTCCTGTTTCACAACCCCCTACAGCCATCCAGAAAGCGCGCGCACCCCCGGGGGCATCGTATGGAGGAAGGGAAGGTACTGCGATAGTGGTGTTGTCCTGTTGTCCTGCGTACAGCCAATAGGGATATTGATCGTCTACTTCAACCTGATACAGTTCTGCGGTAGGTTGGTTTTCCTGAGTTGACCACGACTTACCTCCATTGAATGTAATATTGGCGCCACCATCATTGGATTGAATATATTGTGATGTGTCTGTAGGATTGATCCACATATCATGGTTATCACCGTGCGGAGGTTCTACTTCTCCCCAGGTTTTACCAGCATCCACTGATTTATGAAAATTAGTGGCCAACACATAAATCACATCAGCATTCTGTGGATTGGCATCAATGTTACAATAATAAAACGGTCTGTCCGTAAGTGCCTTTTTATTATTCACCAATCGGAATGATTCTCCCTGGTCATCGGAGCGATATACACCGCGTTCTTCTTTAGGGGCTTCAATCAATGCATATACCCGATTAGGATCAGCCGGAGAAACAGCAAAATCAATTTTCCCGATCAGCCCCTGGGGCAATCCTTTGGTTATTTTTTTCCAATTGTCACCTCCGTCAACGGATTTGTATATACCTCCAATCTTATCAGCACCGCTGATAATTGTCCATGGCGTGCGTTTGTTGCGCCACATGGAGGCGTAAATAATATTTGGGTTATTAGGAGCAAACTCGATGTCCACTGCACCTACACTATCGGAAACATAAAGGATGTTTTCCCAGCTCTTGCCTCCATCTTTGGTTCGGTATACTCCTCTTTCTTTATTGGAGTTGAAAGGCTGTCCCTGGGCAGCAACGTATACCAGATTGGGGTTGGTAGGATGCATTTCAACAGCTCCGATTTGTCCTACTTTTTCCAAACCAATGTGTGTCCAGGTTTTTCCTGCATTTTCAGATTTGTACATCCCATCCCCTACAATGATGTTGGAGCGGATACCATCTGAACCCGTACCTACATATATAATTTGGGGATCTTCCTGGTATACTTTGATAGTACCTATAGAGGGTGACTTGAAAAAGCCATCAGAGATATTGAACCAGTTGGTGCCATAATCATCTGTTTTCCAAACACCTCCACCTGTGGTGCCCATATAGAAAGTGCCTGGTTGCTTTACAGCGCCTTGCACCGTAGTAGATCTACCCCCACGGGTAGGGCCTACATTGCGAAAGGTCAGGGCTTTGAAAAATGTAGAGTCAGAAGCAGATACCTGTGCATCAACCTGTGTGATGGGGGATGTGCACAGCAGCAGAATAAGAAACCTAAAGATTTTGGATGTCATATTAAAGGGTTAGAATTTGAGTCTATTCAGTCTTGTATAAAAATGCTTCATTTGGAGGGATACTCCAATAAAGTTTTGCTAAACGTCCTATATAGGATTTAACAGGCGATAGATTTTAACTCTCTGGGCGTTACGACAACAAAAAAAGAAAGATCAATGGAAATATTATTCCTATCAAAGCCAATTTGAAGCCTCTGCTTCTAAAACTGTTTTTGCCCTTCTCTATGAACATACCGGTAAAAGCGATAACCATCATAGCGGCTCCAAAGAGATCAGAATAGTAAATCCACCAATTGCTGGTATCCTGATGCAGTTGAGTCATTTGTCCCAAAAGAGGAATAGTACGATACGTAACAATGCTTCCTTTACCAATGGCCAGGTCTATTTTTACATCGTTATTAACATAGGAAACCGTCAACTCACCTTCGCTGACTTGATAGCGCCTTAGCTCATCATCAATGCCCTGATCGCTAGTGAATTTTGAAATATAGGCGTCCGTTATCTGCTCTTTAG
Organism: Flammeovirgaceae bacterium UBA2338; assembly: GCA_002344795.1. Classification (GTDB taxonomy): domain Bacteria; phylum Bacteroidota; class Bacteroidia; order Cytophagales; family Cyclobacteriaceae; genus ELB16-189. The sequence goes on from DDUM01000031.1 coordinate 77,207, forward strand.
CAACCGGGTTTATATTGACTTCTCTTGTATCAGCCGTGTATTTTCTTGGGTTGAGTGTTCTCCGGTGATTGAGAAATATTCCGGAGAATGAAAAAGCGATTATTAAACCTACATAAAAGTAGGCGATGTCTCTATGGGTGTTGCGTGCTGTAAGTTTCATTTGGCGTCAAAAATTTTCGTGCGCCAATTTAAACACAAATTAATTTTAGGTTTACTCTTTCTCAGAGTAATTAGTGCTTTTTATTATTTAATAATAAACCAGACCTTGTCAATCAACCCTTCACTGACATGGTAAATGACTGTGGCCTTTACTTCTTCACTTCCACTTCCAATCACTCTCTCCTGATCAATAATGTAATCTCCCATCACATTTCTGTTCACTACTTCTGCATACAGATTGGCACTTTCAAATCGCGTAGCATAGCGCTCTCTCATTTGATCAATCCCCTCCAATATAAGTTCGTTAGGGAAATTGTAGAGTTTTACCTCTTTGCTGTACACAGACAAAAAACCTTCAAGGTCATGCGCATTGTAGGCGACTAATTGACGCTGAGCCAAATCCTCTGGCGTTGGAGAAAGTAATTCCTTAGGATTAAATACTTCTCCATCCTTAATCACCAATGCAACGGAACTGTAATTTGTTGCATCTTCTAATGGGTTTTTGTCCAGGATCACCATGTCAGCCAGTTTCCCGGACGCAATTGAACCCAATTCCTTTTGTCTTCCGATTAGTTTGGCCCCGTTCAACGTGGAGTTGATAAGAATTTCATTGGGAGACAATCCGGCCGTCTGCATGATGCTTAATTCCTGATGCATGGAGGAGGCGTGCAATGTCCCAATATTTCCAGCATCCGTTCCGGTAGCGATCGTCACACCGGCCTCCTGCAATTTTTTTAAATTCTTTTTCGCAATCCGGATGCGTTCGCTTGCTGATTCAATGGCAGGATTTGGGTCTGCCATAATGGACTTAACCCGATCGGGTAATTTTTCTTTGTCTATTTTTCGCAAGTCAAAAAGAGAACCCATAAAATACGGGTCAGCGATTTCAAAATCAGCTGAAGTAAAATCAAAACGTTGAGCAAACGTGCGGTTATATCCATCCAACACGCTAATGCTGGAGGTATAAATCGTACCATTTTGTTTTAAAAGTTTTATAAACTCATCATCTACTTCTTTGTCGTCTACACTGTGTACCAATATATCAGCCCCTGCCCGAACGGAAGCTTTTGCAGTAGCCAGTTGTGTGGCGTGTACCGCAACACGGATGCCGTGCTTATGACTTTGATCAATCGTTCGTTGTATGAGCTTGAGGTTATCTTCAAAATTAAGTTGTGGTGATACGATGAACCAGATTTTTACAAAATCTGCTTTTTGACCGGCCAGCTGCTGAACCAGTTTATCTACCTCCTCATTACTGGATACTTTCACAATAGGAGGGTCACCGACATCTAATTTTGGGTTGGCAACGGTTGAAATCAACGGCCCTGCAACAAACACACGCGGGGCACTGCGAGCGCTGTTGGCTTGTGCTCTGATATCAAAATTCAACATCGGCCCACCCACATCGGCTACGGTCGTTACGCCAGCACTTAAGTAGCGGGCGAATGTTCTGGGTAATCTCTCCTTGATTAGGGCGAGTTCTTGCTCATAACTAATCACCTCACGCAGGTCGATAGCATCTGGCCGGGTATACAATCCGCCTGACTGGAAAAAATGAACGTGAGCGTCAATGAGTCCGGGGATAAGATATTTCCCTGTGGCATCAATTATTTCAGTGCCTTCAGGCAGTTTTACCTTTCCGGTCTTTCCTGTTTTTTCAATGTTGTTGTTGTTGATGAGTACTGTTGCATTTTCCAGAGGCTTATCTCCGTTGCTATTGATTAATGTAGCTCCAACGATGGCCTTGTATTGTGCTTGTGCAACCAGTCCACCCGAAAGCAGTAAGAGTAATACAATAACTTTTTTCATAGGGTTTATTTTGAACTCTGTGATAAAGCGAAGATAATTAAATTTGATAGATCAATTTTTGATAGTTCAATGATTCCAGGCTCTGTTCAAAGCGCAGTTTCAAAACATCTGAATTGTAAAATCAATGGATTCAGCGCCATTTCTGGTGGATGTATTAATGAAGGAGGAAAACTATCTACTTCGCAGGGTGACTTTTTCATCAAGTGGAATAATAAAGAACAGTTTCCTCACCTGTTTGAAAAGGAGAAAGCAGGAATTAAAACCTTGTCAGAAACAAAAACCATTTACTTGCCTGAGGTGGTATGTGCAGGTGAAGCAGAGGAGTGGCAATACCTCATTCTTGAGTTCATTGTGTCAACAGGTCATTCAAAATTCTTTTGGAAAGATTTGGGGCGACAGTTGGCGGAGTTGCATCATCATAAGAATTCTCATTTTGGATTATCATATAATAATTATATCGGTTCCGTTGTTCAAAACAATATGTATCATCTCACATGGCCACAATTTTTTGAAAATCAAAGGTTGAGGCCGTTGTTAAAGGAGCTAGAACTAGCTAATAGAGTTGATGCCAAATTCATTGAATCCTTTGAACAACTGTACGCCAGACTTGGTGAAATTTTTCCTGAAGAACAGCCCTGTTTGTTGCATGGCGATCTATGGAGTGGCAATGTGATTAGCGATAAAAGGGGAATGGCATATGTCATTGACCCGGCCATATATTATGGTCACAGGGAAGCGGAACTGGCATTTACAAGGCTCTTTGGAGGGTTCGAAATTGACTTTTATGAGTCATGCGAGCATCATTTTCCTCTTGAAGGTGGGTTTGACGAGCGAATGGAGGTGTATCATCTGTATCCTTTATTGGTGCATGCAATTTTATTCGGTGACAGTTACCTTCAGCCGGTAAAACGTATTATTAATCACTTCTCCTAGTTGCAGAGTTTTGTAACTTTAGGTCATTAAATAAATGATAAAAAAACACGTTATGAAAAATCGCTTTTTGGTTTCAATGGTATCAGCAATGTTTATAGTGGGGCTTATGGCCTCCTGCGACTTGTTTGACAAGGCAGACGACATCTCGTTTTCTACTGAATTTGATGAATCAATTACCGTAAATGATGCGCCTAAGGGTAGTTATTCAGATCAGATCACACTTGATGCTACCACTGATCCAGAAGTAGCCAAGTACAAGGAAAAAATTCAAAACATCGAGCTTAATGAAGTTACTTACAAAGTGAGTAATTACGTTGGGCCAGTTGATGCTACTTTCACCGGTGATATCCTTTTTGGGGTGAATGGTAATCTTGGTTCAGTAAGTATTTCGGCAGTTGGTTTATCTGCGGCCTCTACTTCAGGTGATGAAATGGATTTGGATCTGAGCCAGGATGAAGTAAATGCAGTTGCGGCTCAATTGAAGAATGACAAATCTGTGCTTGTAACTATGGCCGGTGAGTTTTCGGATGGACCAGTTAGCTTTGTTGTTACTGTGAAAGCAAAGGCAAAAATAACTGCAGACGCGCTGTAAGTATATTAAAAGAAAATATAAAAACCCTGTCCTGATACTTATCACGACAGGGGTTTTTGTTTTATGGCATCTATGATCAAGTCTGCATGTACGCGCGAGTTTTCGATAAACCATTTATTGGTTTTTAGTCCACCACAAACAACACCCGCCAGATATAAATTAGAAACAGAACTTTCCATGGTCCGATCGTTGTATACAGGAGTATGAAACTCATCACTTTGAAATTGTATACCCAGTGATTTCATAAAATCAAATGGTGGCTGATACCCCGTCATGGCCAGCACAAAATCATTTTCCAAATGAAGTGCTCCATCTGGTGTTTTAATTTCTACTGAATGGGGTTCAATCTTTACAATTTCAGAGTTGAAATAAGTTTTAATGCTTCCTTCTTTGATACGGTTCTCGATGTCTGGCCGTACCCAATACTTTACAGTGTCCCTAATCTCCGAATCTCGTATCACCATGGTTACCTCAGCGCCTTTTCGCCATGTTTCCAGCGCCACATCTACAGCCGAGTTGGCCGCACCCACAACTATTATTTTTTGTTTGAAGTAAGGATGTGGTTCATCATAATAGTGTCTCACTTTCGGCAAGTCTTCACCCGGAACATTGAGTAGGTAAGGCAAATCATAAAAACCTAAAGCCAGCACCAAAGATTTTGAAGCGTAACTATCCTTACGGGTGGTTATTTTAAATGAGCCATTCGTCTTCTCAACTTTGTCCACGGCCTCATACAACTGCACATTCAATTCCCAGCTTAAGCAAACCCTTCGATAATACTCCAATGCTTCAGCCCTGTTGGGCTTGTGGCCATGCGAGATGAAAGGGACGCCTCCTATTTCTAATTTCTCTGAAGTAGAGAAGAAAGTCATGTTGAAAGGGTAATGGTAGAGTGAGTTGACCAGGCACCCTTTTTCAATAATAAGATGTTTTAATCCTGCTTTTTTTGCTTCAATTCCGCAAGCAAGGCCAATCGGTCCTGCACCAATGATGATGACATCGTATTCCTTCATTTCTAGCAGTTGCTGCTTAGCGGTTACACAATTCTAAAACATCAATGGCAAGATAGTTCGATCATCGGCCATTCTTACTTCAAATCTTGACAAAAGAAAACCCTTTTATGTATTCCCAATTTTAAAGCCGGATTCCCTTTATGGGAATTTGAATTAAAAAAAAGTGGCTTTAACGTCTGAAATACAGCATTTTGACTATGGTATAGTATTTCCATTGCATAAATAAAAATAGTTATGAAAAGCCTGAAGATTATATTGGCAATTGTGGGGATACTGATAGGTTCAAACGGCTTTGCTCAATGTGGAAGTGCCCAAGGTGATGAAACTACTTTTGGAACAGGAAGCTGGATTGGCTATTTCTATGATGGTGCAAATAATTTTGCGAGTGGGAATTATCAAGGTTATAACACTGAGTCAGAAACATTTAACCAAACCTTTTGCGGCAACAATTGCGCATACGCAATCAATGGATGTAGCGTTACCACTGAAACCTTTACCGTTCGTTATAAAATGAACAAGAACTTTAGCAATGCTATTTATCGCTTTACCATTGGTGGAGATGATGGTGTTAGACTAAGTGTTGATAATGGAGCTACTTATCTGATAAACGGATATATCAATCAAGCTTATACAACTTATAATGGAGTTGCTCATATGAATGGTAGCAGCAATCTTATTTTGGAATATTTTGAGAACTCTGGAGATAACAGAGTTTCTTTTTCTTATACCAACATGGGTAACTCCTATGGAGGAATGGTATCAGGCAGTCAGAATATATGTGCTTCCGGAACCATAAATCCTGAAGCATTCATAAGTACTGAGCCGGCCATTTTTACTTCAGGTACTATGGCTTATCAATGGCAGGAGTCAAATAATAATTCTGTATGGACTGACATATCAGGAGCAACGAGTGCTGCTTATGATATACCTTCTGGCTTTCCTGCTGGTGTAACAAGGTATTATAGAAGACAAGCAACTAATGGAGCTTCTTTAACTGCATACTCCAACACATTAACAATTGTAAGCTCTTCTAATTCAGGCGCTGGCGACCAGGTAAGCTATGGTAGTGGGTCATGGATTGGATATGTATATGATGGTGCAAATAACTTCACTTCCAACTATAAAGGAGAATTGTTTGAGACGGAAATATTTGACGAAAGCTTTGGCGGCAGCAACACAACGACCAGTACTACTGGCTGTGATTTCCAAACGGAGACATTTTCGGTAAGGTTTAAAATGAGAAAAAATTTCTCCTGTGGTGATTATACTTTCACTATTGGAGCAGATGATGGTGTTCGCTTAAGTATTGATGGAGGTGCAACATGGTTAGTTAATGATTATTCCAATCACGGGTATAGAACGGTAAGCTCTGCGGCAACAAGTATTACTGACGGTATTTATGATTTAGTGATTGAATATTATGAAGCAGGTGGAGGAAACAGGGTATCATTTAATTATAGTGTTATAAGTTGTGCTCTGCCTGTCACCTGGTATTCGTTTGAAGGTGTAGCAAAATCACAATATAATGAATTGGAGTGGAAGACTGCTACCGAAGAAAACAATGAAGGGTTTTCTGTAGAACGGAGTGCAGATGGAGTGTCATTTGAAGAGATTGGTTGGGTAAATGGAAACGGAACAACTACTGACCAGAATACTTATCTTTTTCAGGATACTAATGTGTTTGATGGAGCCAATTACTACAGACTGAAGCAGATCGATTATGATGGAAATTTTGAATATTCGAAAATAATAAGTGTGATAAGCGTTGCTAAAGACAACGGCATCCAAATCAACTTATATCCAAATCCATCGATAGACTATGTACAAGTTCAATCCCCCCTATCAAAGGCAGAACCTATTATGCAATTGGTGAATGTGTTGTTGGGTCAGGTAATAACACCTTCTTATGAGGGTAATGGAAAATTTAATTTGCGGAATGTGCCTGCAGGAATTTATGTGGCACGTATCCAAATAGGTGGAGATCAATTTCAAGCACGCCTCATTGTACAGGATTAGTGGATATAACTCCAGAATCTTTGAATAGTTTGTTTTTGAACAATGCCAGTGTTCAATGAAAACAATTAGGTTTCTGAAATTTTCATTAGCTTGATTCATTAATTCTTACTAATGAAAAAAATATTTTGCTTATTTCTTTTTTCACTGCCACTGCTGGCAATGAGTCAGACGGGATCAGAAATTTATTTGTTTGATGTGCAACTGTCGGGAAGCAACATTGTTGTGAGCAATCCGAAAAATGTCACGAACCATCCAGGTTATGACAACCAACCTTCGTTCCATACTTCAAAACCACTTTTGTTTTATTCGTCCTTTAATGAAGAGGGAAGGTCAGATATAAAAGTTTATAATTATAAGTCAGGGAAAACAACAGCACTTACTTCCACCAGTGAAAGAGAATATTCACCTACCTTGACCCCAGACGGAAAATATATTTCATGCATCATTCAACGGGATAATAATGCACAGGATTTGGGTAAATATCCGATTGAAGGAGGAGAGGCAATTACGCTGATAGACAATTTGATCGTGGGCTATCACGCATGGGTGGATGATAATAATTTGATTTTGTTTGTTTTAGGTGAACCAATGACGCTTCAATGGTATGATCTGAAAAGCAAAAGCAGCACTGTATTGGAAGAAAATATTGGAAGGTCATTGCATAAAATTCCCGGACAAAATGCCATGAGCTTTGTTCATAAAAGGTCGAAAAATGATTGGGTAATTAACAGGCTGGACATCGCTTCTCAAAAGATTACTCCCATTACATCCACTATGGAGGGCAGTGAGGACCTGGCGTGGACTAAAGATGGAAGGATCATTATGAGCGATGGCAGTAAGCTTTTTGTTTACGATCCTAAATTAAAAAATGATTGGACAGAAATTGAAATGAGTCTGGAGGGAGCAACTATTTCAGGGATCACCAGATTGGCGATGACCAGGGATGGAAAAAAATTGGCAGTAGTGGTAAGTGAGTAGCGTTAATCGGATTCGCAAAAGCTACCCTTGCCCACCCATAATTTTTTAATTTCAATAGTGAATACCGTATCCGACATGGATGGATCTGCTTCAATAAGCTCTGGATTGACATCACCTTTCATTATCAGAATGCCGCCATCTCTATTTGGGAAGAAGCCTTCGGCTACCACGTTTCCGGTTTTTGCTATCTTCTTTAGATAGTCATCATGTTTTTTAAACGTTTGCCCCGCTTTTTGCACGTTGAATTTAGTAATGGTGGATATATATCGGATGAAGGTATAGCTAACCATTTCTGTTTGGGCATCAACAACGCAAACAGAACCGACCCTGGGGATATAAGGAAACATTTCCAATCTCCATCTGTTGGCTTTGATTCCTGGGTCAGTACTCAACCATTGTTTTACGCTATCGGAAGAATTGCCCCTGAAAATAAAGATACCCCCACCACCATCGAACGGCCCTGCTACTAAGAGCTTTCCTTCATTGGCCAGTCGCTGTATGTTGGCCAGATGCCCTTTCATAAGCTCATCTACTTCTTCTTTGGGCAGCTCCGGCTTATCGTCTCGGGTGTTTAGAAATACGAAAGTATACTTTATGTCTTGTGAATACCCATCACTAAGAAATAGGGAAATGAAGAAAATAATTAGCCATCTCATATTATATGCGCTGGTTTCTCCTCTAACTAACGAATTATTATTCATCTGGTCTAACGCTGATGGAGATTACTTGCTCAAGTAGTTCCGATCTGCCCTCAAACGGAAAATATTCGAACCGAAATAACGCATCCTTCACGAAAGATTTCTTTTTGCCTTCCAACTAATCAAAGTTACGCCAGCCAAAATCAAAACAGTTCCTGCTATTTGAAGTGCAAAAATGGGCTCATCTAAAAATATATTGGCTTGAATAATGGTGGAGGCAGGTCCAATACTGGTGATGATAGAAGTGTTTTCAGGGCCAATTCTTTTAATTCCCTCAGATCGCAGATAGGAGGGGATAACGGTAGAGATGATCGCCATTAGAAAAGCGAAAATATAAACGTTGTTGTCGAACTGTAACAATGACTTATCGCTGGTTATAAAAAAATGCAGGAGTACACCTACGGCAGCAAAGCTCATGGCATAGCTGTTAAATTTAACGGGCCCTACCATGGGTATGAGTTTGCCACTACCTACGATATAGGTCGCAAAAGTGACTGCACATGCAAAAACCAGGAAACATCCCAGGTAGAAGTTGGGATCGGATGAGGAGCCGAGTGATGCTTCCCCCGCGAAGGCAACGGCTAACCCCGCGTAAGTTAAAATCAATGCTACCCATTGTTTGGTTTTAATTTTTTCCTTGGAGATCAATGAAGACATGATCACCACGATGGTGGGATACATGAACAAGATTAATCGCTCCATACCAGCGGAGATGTATTTCAGGCCATGAAAATCAAGAAGGCTGCTCACATAATAGCCCAGGCATCCGATAAAGGCAATGTAAACCCATTGCTTGCCGGTAAACTTTACATTGTCTTTTTTTGAGGAAGTGATAAGTGCAGAGCCCAGAAAGAATGGAATGGAGAAGACCATTCGAAGTGCCAGAAGAGAGATGGGGTCAACGTCAGTTTCGAAATAGGCCAGCTTTACAAAAATGGCTTTGGCAGAAAAACAGATTGATCCCAGTATGGTGATAAGTACACCTCCAATAAGATAACCTGAAGATTTTTCTCCCATGAATTATTCTATAAGCACGCGTGCAAAATTCATGAGTTCTTTTTCCTGATTGTACACATGCGGAGAGACTCTGATCGCATCCCCTCGATAAGAAACAGAAATATTTTTTTTCTTGAGTTTTGCTTTTACAGTTTTGATGTCCTTGCCTTCGGGCAAACGGACACCAAACAAATGATTCGCCCTGTATTGATCATCCTCAATCCAAAAGCCATTTTCGCGTAGTAACTCAATAGGTCTTTTAGATATTTTGGCACAATACTCCTGGATGTTTTTTGGCTTCCATTCATTAATTTGTTGAAGCGCCTCCAGCATCATAGGGGCAAGAATAAAATTGCTGTGTTCCCCTACCTCATAACGCAAGGCACCAGGCTGATAGGCCACTTCGTAATTGACAAGACCCGCGAAGTCCTCACTGTTCAGTCGGTTGATCCAGTTTTCTTCGATGGGAGTACCATTATCAAAGTAGGGTCCATAGTAGGCAAGCCCAATAGAGTAAGGCCCCATCATCCACTTGTATCCTGCACAGACCAGTACATCGGGTTGTATGCTTTGTATATTGAAAGGTAGCGCACCAACAGATTGTGTTGCATCAATCAACAGCAATGCACCAACCTCTAATGTTCTTTTTCTAATTTCTTTAAGATTGTACAAAGTGCCATCGGCCCAGTGTACATGACCCATCGCTACAATTCTGGTGTTGTTGTCGATGGCATCCAGAATACGTTCATTCCAAACTTTGCCACGATTTACCCTTGTTTGCGGAGGAGCAATGGTTTCAAGTCGGGCGCCAGAATCAAGACAAAGTCTTTGCCAGGGATAATAATTGCTTGGGAATTGTTCGCCCATTACAATTACTTTTTCTGACGAACGCAGTTTGATGTTGTGTGCTGCGTTAGCCATTCCATAAGAGGCGGAAGGTATTATGGCTATTCTTTTGGGATCTTTGGAGCCCACCAACTTTGCAAATTGTTTTCTCAATAATTCTCCAGAGGTAAAAAATTCTTTGGGTGAAATATGAATGGGGTTTCTCTTGCCCTTGATTCCTTCAATGCCGGCTTTTTCTACCTTTTTTAATAGAGGGGACATGTAGGCACAATTGAGATAGGTAATGCTTTTAGGGAGAGAGAATTTTGAGCGTTGAAGTGAAAGCATGTTTAGTAGTTAGTTGAAGAAAGTCCTAAAGAATCACGCAAATTAACATTTTCGTTTTTAGTTTTCTCCCAATAGTCAGTGTACAATGTTTTATCTAGTGAGGCTTTGGTATACATTTTCTTGCCCCCTTCTATAAATTCTTCTTCCCATCCGAGAATTTTGTGCGGGAATTCATTGGCAACATGAATGGTTAAGAGGCGTTCGGCATATTGAAGGTTATAAATAGTTTCTGTGTCGTTAACCTCCCTGGACAGGGTTACTTCCACAGGTTTTAGGTTTTCGTGTTTTAATCTTGTAAAGAACAAACCTGGAAGAATTTTGATTTTGCCTAAGGGGATATGATCAGGATCAAGGCGGATTAAATTAAAAAGCTCATCCTCAAGGAGTACTTTGTCTGTCTTAAACTGAACATCTCCTTCCTGCTCGAAGTAGGAATAACTGGATACATCGTACTTATTCTTTTGTAAATTCATCTGAGAAAAGACATGACCACACCATTCCTGAGAAGTCATTGTCACCTTTAACGTGTTGGGATATTGATTTCTGCTCACAGGGGTAAATGAGGAGAGCATCATGGAGTAGGGATAAATACCAGTAACAAAATTTTTTGTGTAGTTAAGTTTCATCACGGTGACCTTATCATCACCAGCAGCTTCCGGATGATCCAGTTTTACATGCTTTGATTTTGAAAAAGCCTCGGTAACAAAGATGAGAATGGTTTTACCTTTTCTGTTTTCACCGTATCGGGATTGATCCAAATTGTAGGCATTCACCTCAGCTTTTCCGGCATACCAATAATTTTTGAAAGCTTCGCTGTCGTACAACCCCGTATCTCTGTTTGGTAACGTGGCAGATTGATTGCAGGAGCCAAGCAGGGTTGTCAGGAGCGTTGCGATTGGAATTAATCTAATTATATGCATATTTTGAAAACTAGTTTATTGATGTTTAAATTCCATTTGCCATCAAAAACTGAAAGGTTACTTAAGTGATCCGGTGGTATTAATATTGTACATTGGACGTGACTATGAAAGTGTTGGCTGAGAATTATAAGGGGATTGAGTTCATTCGAATTACGAAACTGCCCGAAGAGCAAAGGAAACAAATTGTTCAGGCAATTCCTTCTGATCATATTATAAAGATATTGAGAGAAAGCGAGCTGCTAACGGATTGTGTTCAGTTTAAACACTACGAAGCATGGTTCAATCAGAATTTTAAAAAAGAGGCGACACCAGATCAGACCACGGTGTCGGCAAGCAGCGAATCAATAAAAATCCGCCAACGTTAGTCCCACACTCCTTCAGGAACAATCTCAAGCACATTGCCGGCTGGATCTTCAAAGTAACAAGACTTTAGTCTATTCTTCCATTCCACTTCATCAGTAATTTGTATCCCTTTCGATATTAATGATTGCTTTTCTTTTAGATAATCCGATTCAGGAACTTCAAAAGCAAAATGGTATTGGCCCTCTGAAAAATGGGGAGGAGGGCTCTTTTTGCTTTTGGAATCCTCCGGGTTGAAGCAAAGGAGCACAGAGGCGCCCGCCCTGAAGAAGATATGTTTACCATCGACATGGCTTATTACGGGAAGTCCTAATAAGCCGTGGTAAAAATTACGCGCCTGTTCAAGGTCGCGCATATAAATACAGGTCTCTTTTATCTGTTTGATGTTCATCGGCATAGTCTGGCTTTAATATCGGAATATTCTGCCCACATTTCTTTGACAATATCTCCTGCGGGTTGTATCTCTTTTATAGCTGCGGCTATCTGGCCGATTTCAAGTTCTCCCTCATCCAGATCACCCTCAAATATTCCCTTTTTTGCTCTGGCCTTGCCTAATAGGTCTGCCAACTCCTCCTTAGTGGCACACCTTTGTTCGGCCTCGTATACTTGTTGGTAAAATTTATTTTTAATGAGGCGAACAGGAGTCAATTGTTTAAGGGTTAGTACTGTTTCGCCTTCTTCGCTATTGGTAATCCGATGTTTAAATTGGTCGTGTGCAGAAGATTCTGTACTGGCGGCAAACCGTGATCCTACCTGAAAACCTTCAGCTCCAAGAACTTCAGCAGCCAGCATACTCCGTCCGGAGCCAATGCCACCAGCAGCAATCAGGGGAATATCCACCGCATCGCGCACCATTGGGATAAGGCAAAATGTAGTCGTTTCTTCCCTCCCGTTATGGCCACCTGCTTCAAATCCTTCTGCCACCACTGCGTCAACTCCGGCCTGCATACTTTTCTTCGCAAACTTTACACTGGAAACCACATGCACTACGGTTACCCCTTTGTCTTTTAGGTAGCCTGTCCAGGTAGCGGGGTTGCCAGCAGAGGTAAAAACTATTTTTACTTCCTGAGCAATGATAATCTCCATGAGCCGGTCTATTTCAGGATAGAGTAAAGGAACATTTACCCCGAAAGGATTTGTAGTAGCTGCCTTGCATTTTTTCAAATGCTCCTCAAGGGTTGGAGGGTGCATCGATCCGGCACCAATCAAACCCAGTCCCCCGGCATTGCTTACTGCGGAAGCCAGCCTCCACCCGCTGCACCAGACCATGCCTGCCTGAATGATAGGGAGGTCGATTTTAAATAGGTCAATTATTCTGTTTTGCATTTTTATATTACAAATTGGGTCTAACATTGTAAGCTATAAGTCTGAAAATCTGGGGTTTAGATTTTTAAGCAATTTTAGGCGGTGTTTTCCTCCTGTTTTAGTTGTCCACAAAGAACTGATTGATTTATAACCACCTAACTTACTGTATAACAGATACTTAAACAATAACACAGTGATGATGTGGATAAGTGAACAATTTTGTGGAAAAGTATTTTGCTCTGTTTTTGGTAATTATAAGTGTCTGAATCTTAACACTTTTTATAAAATCCTTTCACAAATCTTACATGAGATTTTATCTATGTTTAAATTCATCCCCCAAAGGCGAACTTAACCTTAAACTCTCCGTTTTGAAACTAATATGAGGGTCTTGATAATAACATTTGCACTAGTGGTGAGTATTGGCTCTCTCCATGCGCAAACTGCAGAAAAGGTTAAAATAGAAGACCTTCAAAAGATGGTTGGCAGAAGCTCTGGTAAAATTCAGGTGCTTAATTTTTGGGCAACCTGGTGTGCTCCCTGTATTAAAGAGCTTCCGTTATTTGAACAAATAAATGCAAGCCGAAATGATATTGAAGTTAGCCTGGTGAGTATTGATCTGGACCTGGATCCCAACCCTGATAAAGTATATCGCTTTATCGATCGCAAAAAACTAAAGTCCAAAGTTTACATTTTGGATGAAAGGGATCCGAATACCTGGATTGATAAAATTGACAAAAGCTGGTCGGGAGCCATACCGGCTACATTGGTTGTGAATTTGAAGAATGGAAAACGAAAGTTTGTAGAGAAGGAGCTGAAAGCTGGAGATCTGGAAGAAATAATTAATAGCGTTAAATAAAACATTTATATGAATACAATAAAATCATTTTTTGCGATTGCCTTATTAGTGATGATAACTGCGAGTGCACCTGTGCAATCGGGTTATAAAGTGGGTGACACGGCCATGGATTTCAAACTGAAAAATTACGATGGTAGAATGGTATCAATGGCAGACTATAGGGATGCAAAAGGATACATCGTTATTTTTAATTGTAATACATGCCCTTATTCTAAAGCTTATGACAGTCGCATTATTGCGTTAAACAAAAAATATGCATCGAAAGGATTTCCGGTGCTCACCATCAACCCAAATGACCCGGATCTTTCTCCTGGAGACTCTTTTGATGAAATGAAAAAGCAGGCAAAGCGGAATAAGTACGACTTTCCTTATTTAGTAGATGAAACACAAGATGTAGCAAGAGCTTACGGAGCTACCAACACACCCCATGTTTATGTGCTGGATAAAGTCAGTAACGAGAAATTAAAGGTGGTTTATATTGGTGCCATTGATGATAATTCAAGAAATGCTGAGACTGTTACTAAAAAATATGTGGAAGATGCAATTGGGGCTTTAATGCAATCCAAGAATGTCCCTGTTACCCAGACCAAGGCGATAGGCTGTACCATCAAGTGGAGAAACTCTTAAAGAAAATTAATTGAATTGCTTGGGAGGCTAACTCAAAAGTGACACATCTCTAAATTGTAAATTCAAACTACGGAGATTCTTCGCTTTCGCTCAGAGAAATGACATTCTTCCACTTTTGAGACGGCTTCTTTTTTATTGAATCATCGACAGAATGTCATCAATGTATTCTCTGCTGTTACTTAACCGAGGCACTTTATTTTGCCCTCCTAATTTCCCGCGTCTCTTCATCCAGTTATAGAAAGTACCCTCGTCTACACTATGCACTCTGGGCATCATCAAAGCCAAATTAAAAGCACGTTTGGCATCGTAATCAGAATTTACTTTTCGTAAAGAAGCATCCAGCAGTGACGTAAATTTTTCCAGGTTGTTGGGTTTTACTTTAAATTCAACAATCCACTCATGTCCTCCACGGTGAGATTTTTCTAGGAAGATAGGCCCCACTGTAAAGTTATCAATTACAGCTCCCGTTTGCTCACAAGCCTCCGTTATGGCCGTCTCAGCATTTTCAATAATTACCTCTTCACCAAATACATTAATGAAGTGTTTGGTCCGGCCGGTAATTTTTATCCTATAGGGTGAGGTGCTCGTAAACTTCACGGTATCACCAATGTTGTATCGCCACAAGCCTGCATTGGTAGTGATTACCATAGCGTAATTTTTACCAATTTCTACCTGATCCAAAGTTACTGTTTCAGCATATTCTTTGTTGATTTCTTCCATGGGTATGAATTCGTAAAACACACCATAATCCAGCATGAGGAGCAAATCATCCGCATCTTTTCTGTCCTGAATTCCAAAAAATCCTTCGCTTGCATTGTAGGTATCCCAATACCTCATTCCAGTTGATGGAATAAGTGATTTGAAAAGACTTTTATAGGGTTGGAAGGCTACGGCTCCGTGAAAAAATACTTCAAGGTTGGGCCATACTTCAAGAATATTACTTTTGTTTTCTAACTCCAGAATGCGCTGAATGAGGAGCACGGTCCAGGTGGGCACACCTGCAATATTGGTAACATTCACCTTGGCCGTTTCAGCAGCAAGCTTATCTATTTTTTCTTCCCAATTATCCATCAATGCTACATCCAGACTGGGAGTGCGAATGAACTGTGCCCAGGGTGGAAGATTTTGCATGATCACCGCAGAGACATCACCGTAGAATGAGGTTGAACTGGGATCAAATTCATTCACCTTATGACTTCCACCTACAGCTACAGCTTTGCCCGAAAAGATTTGAGTGTCGGGATAGTTATTTACGTATAGGGAGAGCATGTCTTTGCCTCCTTTGAAATGACAATCTTCCAACGCCTCCGGAGATACAGGGATAAACTTACTGCGGGCATTGGTAGTACCAGAAGATTTGGCGAACCATTTTATCTCAGAGGGCCAAAGTACATTTTGCTCCCCGCGCATTGCACGTTCGATGTAGGGAAATATTTGTTCATAGGTATAAACAGGAACTCTTTGCTTAAAATGCTCATAGCTCATGAGTTCATCGAAGGCATATTTTTTACCAAACTCGGTGCCCCGACCCATGTACATAATCTTTTTAAATACTTCATCTTGTACTTCATGGGGATACTTCATGAAGAGCTCCATTTGGTGCATTCGCTTCTTCATCACCCATGTTAGAAAAGAGTTGAGTATTTGCATATTAATGATTAAGCCCAAAATAAAGCGGAACCAGCATATTAAACAAACTGAATATGTAATGACAGAATAAAAAGAAAAAAGTACTAAGAAGAAGGCTCAATACGAGCGCGTTTCAATTGGAAATTTTGTCCAAGGTATACTTTCCTCACCATTGGGTCATTGGCCAGTTCTTCGGCAGAGCCCGCACGGAATAATTTTCCTTCGACCATCAGGTAGGCACGATCAGTAATAGATAATGTTTCATCTACATTGTGATCGGTGATCAAAATACCAATATTTTTTTTCTTCAATTTTGAAACAATAGATTGAATTTCTTCGACCGCAATAGGATCTACTCCGGCAAAAGGCTCATCCAATAGAACGAAGTGAGGATCCACAGCCAATGCTCGCGCTATCTCAGTTCTTCTTCGCTCTCCACCAGACAAAACCATCCCCAGATTTTTTCTTACATGAGTCAAGCTGAATTCTTCTAAAAGACTTTCCACTTTTTCTTTTCGGTCTTTCTTGCTTATGTTTCGCATTTCCAGGGGCGCCATCAAATTTTCTTCTACGGTAAGTTTGCGAAAAACAGATGCTTCCTGCGCGAGATACCCAATGCCCAATTTGGCCCTCTGGTACATGGGCAAATCTGTGATGTTCTCCTGATCGAGAAAAATGTTTCCTCCATTGGGTTTAATAAGCCCTACAATCATATAGAAGCTGGTCGTTTTGCCAGCACCATTGGGCCCCAGCAAACCCACAATCTCACCTTGTTCTACTTGAAGGGAGACATCATTTACGACTGTGCGTTTCTTGTATTTCTTTACCAGGTTCTGGGCTTTTAATATCATGCTATTCAAATTTGATGTCTTTCAATCGCAATTGCAAAGACGTCATTCCATTATACGTATTTTCTTCAATGGTGTATGCCATTGTAAAAGAGCTGCTATTCATGAGCGGCTCATAATACTCCATCATATCGAAGCCTACTACATTTACAACAACGTCACTACCATTTTGACCTGCCAGGAAGCGAATGTGCTTGTCCTTAAAGCTTGCAAGGGAGTTCTTCACAAAAACCCCGCCTGATTTAAAAACAGGTTTGTGGTTCTCCGGACCAAATGGTGCCATTTGTTTGAGGATAGAACGAAACTTAGGAGTAATAACAGCTAAGGGTAGTTCCAAATCTATCTCTATTACCGGAATGAGCATTTCATCTGTGATGGTGGAGGAAACAACTTTTTCGAATTTTTGTTGGAATGCGGTAAGGTTTTCTTTCCTCATGGTGAGCCCGGCTGCATATTTATGACCGCCAAATTTTTCCAACAATTCAGAACAGTTGGAAATGGCTTCGTGTAAATCAAAGTCTTTTACGCTGCGGGCAGATCCGGTTATCATACCGTTGGACTCGGTAAGAATAACCGTAGGGCGATAAAACTTTTCGATACACCGGGAGGCTACAATTCCTATCACTCCCTTGTGCCAGGTTTCTTTATAGAGAACAGTGGTTTTTGCATTCAGTAGTTTTTCGTCTGTTTCAATCATACTGATGGCCTCATCGGTAATGGTTAAATCAAACTCTCTTCGCTCATCATTTTTAATATTTATTTTCTCTGCGAGGGCCATCGCCTCCTCATCCGTCTTTGCAATAAGTAATTCTACTGCGAATTTTGCATGGCTTACCCGGCCAGCTGCATTAATGCGAGGGCCTATTGTGAATACAACAGTAGAAATATCTAACTCATTTTTAATTCCAGAAAGCGCTATTAGTGCTTTGAGCCCCGGCATAGGTTTTCGATTGAGTTTTTCCAAACCAAAAAAAGCCAACGTTCTGTTTTCGCCATTTACAGGCACGATATCTGACGCGATGCTTACTGCAACAAGGTCTATGTAATTCGCGAGCTCATTTACATCTCTGTGTTTTTTGGCATAAGCCTGCAACAACTTGTAACCCAATCCACAGCCGCTCAATTCAGGGAACGGATAGGTGCAATCTTTTCGTTTAGGATCGAGAACGGCAACAGCTTGCGGTATCTGATCACCGGGTAAGTGATGATCACAAATAATGAAATCAATTCCCTTGTGATCAGCCATTGTTACCATGTCTGCCGACTTGATACCCAGATCAAGTGCAATAATCAGCGAAAACCCATTTTCTTCTGCCCAGATTATTCCATCTTTAGAAACACCATAACCCTCTTTCGATCGGTCGGGTAAATAGAAATCACAATGCGGATAAAAATCATGAAGATAACTATAGACGAGCGCCACTGAGGTCGTTCCATCTACATCATAATCTCCAAACACTAAAATTTTTTCTCCTTTTGTGATGGCAGTATGCAATCGCTCAACCGCCTTGTCCATATCTGTCATCAGAAAGGGATCGTGAAGATGACTTAATGAAGGCCTAAAGAAATTTTTTGCTTCATCAAAATTGGAAATCCCTCGTTGAACCAGAAGCATAGCCAAATAGGGATTGACATTGATGCTTTTACTTAGCGATTCAACAACTTGTTGGTCAGCCGTGGGCTTTTGAATCCAGCGCTTTTCCATGTTTTAATTTTCTTCAAAATAAATGGCTCCGTTTTTTCCGGATTTACCACTTTCTCCGGTTTTTCCATTAGGGCCCAGGTCCCCATCTTGTGATGTCCTCCCAGCACTTACCAGCCCTGCCAGTCCGCCTAACCCCCCATCTCCTCCGAGCCCGCCACTACCTCCATAAACCCTTATCTGTATTTTGTTTCCCAATAATGATCTTAAATTCCCTGCCCCTTTGGTTGTAAAGGTGAGGTTTCCACCATTTCCGCCATCTCCACCTCTGGACCCGTCACCACCTGCGCCCCCGTTTCCGCCAGCGCAAAGCCGGGTGCCAGGGCTGCCACCCCCTCCGTTTCCTCCTCTGCCCCCGTCACCACCATTTCCTCCGCTGAGTTCGAAAAGAAGTTTACCCTCAATATCAATTTGGTCAAAGTAGAGAAAGAGATTTACTCCATGAGTAGCAGAGGTTCCGGGAGTTCCTCGCCCGCCCGGAATGCCATCTTTGCAGGGGCCAACAGCGGTATATCCCCCAAGTCCTTTTTCTCCATCAAGCCCAACCTTTCCGTTTCCAATAATCATACAATTATTACCTGTTTTGATCACTTTGGCATGGATGAAATTATCTGCTTTATTTCTGTTTAGGATTATTTTAGAAGAATCTTCCATTATAAGTGTATCGACAACAAGGATGTCTGATTGCTTTAGCTCAAAAGATTCTCCTGAGGGGATCACCAATTTTTCCATTCGGATTTGTGAATAGCATAAGTTGGAAACTAAAAACAGGAGTAACGAAAAGGTGAGAAATCTCATTTTGCAAAAGTACGTGATCTGGCGAACTCTATAAATACAAAGAGCAGTGCAAGGCACTGCTCTTTGTAATTTTAATATTTATAATTCTTACTCTGAGGCCTTCTTGGCAGGGACTTTGCCATCGACAACTCCTTCTAGCACATCTTTAATTTCTACGCGCTGTCCATCTCTGTAAGGAACGATCCAGGCATCATTGACACCCATTTCCCTCATGTATTTTTTAAATGTATCAGCCTCCCAGTAATCGCGAAAGATACCAATGGTCAGTTTTTGCTCACCGCTATCAGCAACTTCTCCGCCAAAGTTGGGATTGTTCTCAAAGTACTTGGAAAGGTCTTTGTTTTTGAAAGCACCAATCTGAACTTTAAAAACCACACCCTTGGAAAAGTCCATTGAATTTGCCGGAGGAGCCTCTTTCAATTTTGCGAGTTCCGCCTTACTGGATGACAAGTCGCTTCTCATTCTTGAGATTTGATCTTCCAACTCAGCAATTTTTGCATCCTTATCGCTCACCGATGATTTTAACTGGTTAACCTGAGTGGTGAGGGAATTAACCTGGCTGTCAGCCGTTTGTTTTGCTTCAACAAAAGTTTTGAAGTTGGCAGGATTTTTTGCGTATTCTTTGGCTTTCTTTTTCCACTCTTTTTTTTCCTTTTTGGAGAGCTGCGCGAAAACTTGCGTGCCGGAAAAAATCAAAGCCAGGCAGAGGAATAATACTCTAGTTTTCATATTTAAATATTTGGTTGTTTTAATTTTTAAAATTCGTCTTGTTTCTACTTCAGCCCAAAGGTCGATAGAGCAAGTCTTATTTATTCACAATTGGGTTAAAATATGAACTAAAAGTAATAAAAAAACTTGATTTAAGGCCCTTTACAACGTTTGCTCACCTTGATTGAGGTTGAATCAACGGTATTTTCAACACCTTAAAGCCCTGCTCCTGTCATCTTTTCGGGTCTTACCCATTCATCAAACTGCTCTGAAGTAAGCAATCCCAATTCAACCGCAGCCTCTCTTAAGGTCTTATTTTCTTTATGGGCCTTCTTGGCAATCTTAGCGGCATTTTCGTACCCAATGTGGGTGTTCAGGGCTGTCACCAACATCAGTGAGTTTTCAAGGTGTTGCTTGAGTACTGGAATATTGGGCTTAATGCCAACGGCACATTTTTCTGTGAACGAGACACAGGCATCTCCAATAAGCAGCGCTGATTGTAAAACGTTGGCTGCGATAACAGGCTTAAAAACATTCAATTCAAAATGACCTGTTGACCCTCCAATTGAAACAGCGACATCATTGCCCATCACCTGAGCACACACCATAGTAAGTGCTTCCGGTTGTGTTGGATTTACCTTACCAGGCATGATAGATGATCCGGGTTCGTTATCGGGAATAATAATTTCTCCGATTCCACATCGTGGCCCTGAACTTAGCATTCTTATGTCATTGGCAATTTTCATCAGAGAAACAGCTGTGCGTTTCAACGCTCCGGATAAATCCACCATGGCATCATGCGCAGCCAATGCCTCAAATTTGTTGGGGGCCGTTACAAACGGATAGCCAGTGAGTTCCGCAATTTTTTTAGCCACCAACACATCATATCCATTGGGTGTATTTAGTCCTGTGCCCACGGCTGTACCTCCTAAGGCCAGCTCACACACCATTTCAAGGGCATTCTTAATGGCCCGCTGGCTGTTGTCAAGCTGCTGCACATACCCTGAAAACTCCTGACCCAGGGTTAACGGGGTAGCATCCATAAAATGGGTGCGCCCTGTCTTTACAATGCTCTTAAATTCTTCACTCTTGGCAGCAAGGGTGTCTCTCAATTTTTTAATTCCTGCCAGCGTAACTTCAGTAGTAAGTTTGTATGCCGCGATGTGCATCGCTGTAGGGAAGGTGTCGTTGGATGATTGAGATTTGTTAACATCATCGTTGGGATGCAATACTTTCTTTTCATCAGTAAGATTTCCACCGTTGAGTACGTGTCCCCGGTACGCAATTACCTCGTTGCTATTCATGTTGCTTTGTGTGCCCGAACCGGTTTGCCAGATCACAAGAGGAAACTGATCATCCAGTTTGCCTGCTAAAATCTCATCGCACACTTTGCCAATGAGGTCGGATTTCTCCTTAGGCAAAACGCCCAGCTCACTATTGGCCATGGCGGCAGCTTTTTTCAGATAGGCGAAAGCATAAATGATTTCTTTGGGCATTGAGGCCTCGGGGCCAATCTTAAAATTGTTTCGAGAACGCTCTGTTTGTGCTCCCCAATATTTATCTGCGGGCACTTTTACTTCGCCCATTGTGTCTTTCTCGATGCGGTAGTCCATGGTTATAAAGAATTTGGTTCGTAAAAATAGAAATCGATTTACTTGAAAACACGTATTTCTATGGAACTTAAGAAAAGTGCCTGCTTTTATGCATATGTCAATCCCATTAAGGGGAGTTAGGGTGCTCCTTCTATAATTTTTATCAAATAATTGTAGTCACCCATTTCTAAAACTAATTTGCGTCATAACCCGATATTCATGGTAAAGCAATATATAGAAGATAACAAAGATCGTTTTCTCGCAGAGTTATTTGACCTACTTCGAATTCCGTCAGTGAGTGCTGACAGCCGTCACAAAGGAGATGTACGAAAAGCCGCTGAGTTTATAGCGGATAAACTAAAAGCCGCAGGAGCAGATACGGTAGAAGTGCATGAGACGGAGGGTCATCCTATTGTATATGGAGAGAAAAAGAGCGGAAAAGATTTGCCAACCGTATTGGTTTATGGCCATTACGATGTGCAACCACCTGATCCCCTGGAACTTTGGGATTCGCCTCCCTTCGAGCCTGTGATTAAGAATGAGAAGATTTATGCCAGAGGAGCCTGCGATGACAAAGGCCAGGTGTACATGCATATAAAAGCACTGGAAGTAATGATGAAGCAGGGACCATTGCCTTGTAACATCAAGTTTATGATTGAAGGGGAGGAGGAAGTAGGATCCGACAACCTCGGTAAATTTGTAGTATCCAATAAGGAGCTTCTGAAAGCAGATGTTATCCTTATCTCAGACACATCAATTATCTCCCTGGATCACCCATCGATCACAGTGGGCCTTCGGGGATTGAGCTACATGGAGGTGGAGGTGACCGGACCAAACAGAGATTTGCATTCAGGTGTTTACGGTGGAGCCGTAGCCAATCCGATAAATACCTTGTGTGATATGATCCATTCTTTAATTGATGAAAATGGACACATTACTATTCCAGGATTTTATGATAAGGTAGTCGACCTTAGTAATAAAGAAAGAGAAGCGCTTAATCGGGCACCTTTTAATTTGGAAGAGTACAAAAAAGATTTAGGGATCAATGAGGTAAAAGGAGAAAATGGCTACACTACTTTGGAAAGAACCGGGGTGAGGCCCACGCTGGATGTAAATGGAATCTGGGGAGGGTACACAGGAGAAGGAGCAAAAACTGTTTTACCATCAAAAGCCAATGCAAAGATTTCTATGCGGCTGGTTCCGGATCAGTCCAGTCATGAGATCACAGAATTATTTACAAAGCATATCAAGGCCATAGCGCCTGCTTATGTAAAGGTGAAGGTGATGGCGCACCACGGTGGGGAACCCGCTGTAACTCCTACAGATTCTCCGGCCTATAAGGCTGCCAGTAGTGCCTTTGAAGAAGTTTGGGGGAAAACGCCCATTCCATCACGCGATGGAGGTAGTATTCCTATTGTTGCCCTATTCAAAAAGGAACTGGGTTTAAATACTGTATTAATGGGTTTTGGTCTGGATAGTGATGCTATTCACTCCCCGAATGAGCATTATGGGATTAAAAATTTTTTGTTGGGTATTGAAACCATCGTTTCATTTTATAAACACTATTCAAAAAAATAGCTGGAATTAAAACAGAGGTCATGAATTTTACTAGTAATGGTGTTGTTACGTTCGGTAACAATTAATCAGTCGCCACATTCATTAACTTAGCGATCAATTTTCTGCAATTAACATGAAACGAGTCCTTATTCTTTTATTGTTTGTTAGCGCTGTCACGGCATTACAGGCTCAAATTCTTGAACCAACCAAATGGGCATCAAAGCCTTCTGTGACCAGTGCCAATGCTGGTGATGTAATTGAGTTAATTTTTGATGTAAAGATTGATGACAATTGGTACCTGTATTCAAGCGAATTTCCTTGTGAAGATGGACCCATTCCAACGAGTTTTACTTTTGTGCCCAATGCAGGCTATGAGTTGGTGGGCGGCATTATTCCTATAAACCCCGTAGACAAGTTTGATGATATTTTCGAGTGTGATGTAAAAGTCTTTAAGAAAACAGCTCAGTTCAGGCAAAAAGTAAAACTGCTGGGCAAGGGAGTGGTAATAAAAGGGGAGTATGAATATCAGGTGTGCACCGAAGTGGATGGACGTTGTGTTCCAGGCGATGGTGAATTTCTGTTTGACAAGATTGAAGTAAAAGGGGGTAGCGTAGTTCCAAAGATTGAGGAAACCACTGAAGCGACCAATCCGATTACTGTTACTGATAATTCTAAGAAAGAAACAGTTGAATATGGAGAAAACAAAGGGCCTTACATTGACGAATCTGTTTTGGATGGTGAAAACAGTTTAAATAATGATTCTTTTCTGGGCTACTTGATTTTTGCTTTTGTTCTTGGGCTCACCTCTTTGATTACTCCTTGTGTTTTTCCTATGATACCGATGACGGTAACCTTCTTTTTGAAGGAGGGCCAGTCAAAAAGCAAGGGCATTCGTTATGCACTTATTTTTGGAGTTTCAATAATTCTCATCTATACATTAGCAGGTACAGTATTTGCCTTTGCACTTGGCGCAGAAGGGCTAAACGCATTGGCCACACATTGGGCACCAAATCTTTTTGTCTTTGCGATTTTCATTGTCTTTGCACTTTCGTTTCTGGGATTGTTTGAAATAAATGCTCCCCATCAATTGGTTAACAAGGTAGATCAGCAAGCAGAAAAGGGGGGATTGATAGGGATATTCTTTATGGCTGCCACTTTGGTGTTGGTTTCTTTTTCGTGTACGCTCCCAATTGTGGGCAATGTAGTTGTGCTGGCAGCCGGAGGAGATGTGTTGAAGCCCATACTGGCCATGTTCTCTTATGCCTTGGCGTTTGCCATTCCATTCACATTGTTTGCCGTATTTCCCGAATGGATAAAAGGTCTGCCTAAGTCTGGAGGATGGCTCAATTCTGTTAAAGTAACTTTAGGCTTTCTGGAGTTGGCGTTGTGTTTGAAATTTTTCAGTATAGCGGATCAGGCATACCATTGGGGGATACTGGATAGAGACACAAACATTACTTTATGGATTGTCATCTTTGGTTTGTTAGGACTTTATTTCCTTGGTAAGATTCGATTGCCTCATGATAATCCGGTGGAAAAGGTAACAGTGCCTCGCCTGTTTCTTGCCATTTTCACTTTTTCATTTGTGGTTTACCTGGTGCCAGGGTTATGGGGGGCTCCACTTAAAGCACTGGCAGGTTACCTGCCTCCTAAATACACATTGGATTTTGACTTGGTTAGCGACAACAGTTTAGGCGGTGGAAACGAATCGTGTGAAGAACCAAAGTATGCAGACTTCCTTCACTTGCCTCATGGTCTAAAGGGATATTTTGACTACGACCAGGCGTTGGCGTGTGCAAGAAAACTGAAGAAGCCATTGTTTGTTGACTTCACCGGTCATGGCTGTACCAATTGCAGGGAGATGGAGGCTGTTGTATGGTCCGATCCCCAGGTACTTCATCGTTTGCGTGAAGATTATGTTATCGTAGCGTTATATGTTGATGACAAAACCGTTTTGCCGGAATCAGAGTGGTTTACTTCTTCTTATGATAATAAGGTTAAAAAAACCTTAGGTAAACAAAATGCCGATTTGCAGATTGCTAACCTTGAGAACAATGCGCAACCTTTTTATGTATTGGTTGGCGCGGACGAAAAGGTATTGGTATGGCCCTATGGATACAATAAGAATCCTGAGAAATTTGCCGACTTTCTTGATTTAGGAACCAAAAAATACCGGGAACTGTACGGGAATTGATAAAATGAGTGGTTTTTAGGGATATACTGGCTATATTTCCAAAGCATTACTGGGTTCTAAGGGTCATTTTTTTGAGCTTTGCGAGCTTGTCGCAAAATTTTTTTTAGCAAGGATGCAGTTTTTAAAGTCTATAAAAGGCATTTCTATTCTTTTTGTTGGGGTAATCGTTACTCTGGGAGTTGTCTATTCACTGTTTAGTTCAAAGCAGCTATTATCAGAGGCCGATTACGAATCAGAAATCAGCACACCTCTTAACATGGATATTACCGAGCCGACATTGCTGTATGGCATGGTGGTCGACAGCCTCCATTTGACGGAAGGCATTGTGAAACGGAATCAACGCTTTACTGATCTATTGTCAGATTATTACGTTTCTCCAGAGATCTATCAGCAACTTCATTTTGTGCCAAGAAACATTTTTGATTTCAGGAAAATTGCTGCCAATAAAAAGTACACACTTTTGTCAGGGCGGGATTCACTGAAATCCGCCAAGGCGATTATTTATGAACCGAATGCAATTGATTACGTGATTTTTCATTTACAGGATACTCTTTTAGTGGAGGTGTGCCAGCGAGAGGTTGTTACTCAGGAGAAAATCATTACGGGTGTTATACAATCCAGCTTATCTGAAACAATCGAAAATCTGGGGATTACACATGAGCTAACCAATCGATTTGTAGACATTTTCGCCTGGCAAGTTGATTTTCAGCGATTGCAAAAGGGGGATAAATTCAAATTGATTTATGAAGAGAATCTTGTAGACGGAGTTACCATTGGAATAGAAAAGATCAATGGAGTTTATTTTGAACATTTTGGCAATGGGTATTATGCTTTCCCATATGACCAGGGGGAGGGTTTGGATTACTTCGATGAAAAGGGTAATAGTTTACGTAAGGCGTTGCTGAAGTATCCTATAGAGTTTACCAGAATCAGCTCTAGGTATTCACATAGTCGTTTTCACCCGGTAAGAAAAGTGTACAGGGCTCATCTGGGAACGGACTTTGCAGCCAGTACAGGTACGCCCATCCGGTCTGTTGGTGATGGCATTATATTAGAAGCGCAATACTCATCCAATAATGGAAATTATGTAAAAGTAAGGCACAACGCTACTTACACTACTCAGTACTTGCATATGTCTAAGATTGCCTCTGGCATAAAGCCTGGCACAAGAGTGCGACAGGGACAAACGATAGGATTCGTTGGAAGTACGGGGCTTGCCACAGGGCCACACTTATGTTATCGCTTTTGGAAGAATGGAGTTCAGGTTGATGCGTTAAGGGTTGACCTACCCCCCTCTCAACCCATCAAAGAGGAGAGTAAAGACGCATTCTTTGTAACTGCACGAGGTATTGCGGATCGTTTAGACAGAATATCCTTCCCCGAAGAAGTTCAGGAGGAAGAAGTCCTTGCTTCCGGCCGCTAATTTTCCTTTTTACTTTCTAAAGTCGTAATTTTCATCACAATTGATTGCTAAAGAGAGCATCGTATGATGTACGTGATGAATGAATAAAACAACCCCATTATTTTTTGTTCTTATCTTTTTAACACTGAGCGCCAAAGCTCAGAGGGTGGGTGTGGTATTGAGTGGAGGGGGCGCCAAAGGGCTTGCACACATTGGTGTATTAAAAGCATTAGAAGAAAACGAAATTCCAATTGACTATGTAGTAGGAACCTCTATGGGAGGGATCATTGCAGGTGCCTATGCTGCTGGAATGAGTCCCAATCAGATTGAGGATATTGCCTTATCAAAAGAGTTCATGGGCTGGATTACAGGAAGCCTGGAAGAAGGATATAATTATCAGTACAACAAAAAGGAAGATTATCCTTCTTTTGTTCGGTTTAATGTTTCTCTCGACTCTGCATATGGTTTTCTGCTCAACAGCAGTATTGCAAGTGACCTGTCTCTTAACTTTGCACTGGCAGAAATGTTTGCCCAGGCCTCATACATTTCTAAAAATAATTTTGACAGCCTCTTTGTTCCATTGCGGGTAGTTGCTGCAGATATTTTTACACAAACAGACGTGGTGCTAAAGAAGGGTGTGTTGAGTGACGCCTTGCGGGCCACTCAAACTGTTCCCTTTTTTTATCACCCTATAAAGGTAGATGGTAAATACCTTTTTGATGGAGGTGTTTATAATAACTTTCCCATTGACGTCATGCAGAAAGACTTTAACCCCGAAATTGTTATTGGGTCAAACGTCTCCACAAAAGTGTTTGAGGAATACCCTTATGGGGAGGATGATAAACTGATTTCAAAATCTCTTCTTTATATGTTGCTGGATAAATCGGATCCGGCAAAAGTGCCTGAGAGTGGTGTCTATATTCAACCCAATCTAAGAAATTATACAGCCTTTGATTTTAAGTATGCCAAAAACATGATTGATAGCGGATATCGACAAACGTTAAGGCAGATGGATGATATAAAAGAAAAGATTGCAGAAAGACGCACCTGTGAATCGGTAGCAGTGGAACGAAATATTTTTAATAGCAATGCACGACCCTGGGTAATCAAAGATGTCAACTTTGATCAATTCAATTCAAAGCAAAGGAGGTATTTCAATAGGATTTTCCAAAACAAGAAGCAGCCTATGTACTTTAGCGATGTAAAAAAGGGTTACTTCAAACTTGTTTCAGAAGACTATTTCAAAAGTGTGTATCCCAGTATTGTGTATGACACCGCTGCTGATGCGTTCAATTTTGTGTTGTCACGCAGGCCTCAAAACAATTTTCAGGTCGATTTTGGAGGGGTGATTGCAACCAGAAGCTTTAGTACTATTTTTCTGGGGCTTCATTATTATTATTTTAACCGCACCCTCATCCATGCAAGTGCCAACTTCTATGCAGGGAGTTTTATGAAATCAGCAGAGGTGAAATATAGAATGGACTTGCCCAACTTTGGACAGTTCTATATTGAACCACAAGTTACTTTCAACGCTTGGGATTACCTGGAAGGTCGGGATGTGGTAATTGACAAGTTCTCACCTACGGTTTTGGATCGTATTGATCGCAAAATAGGCGCAAGTATAGGTTTCCCTTTAGGAAGACAGTATAAGGCTTCTTTACATGGCTTTTACCTGAATAATGATGATAAATATATTAATACTGATGTCCTGACATCCATCGACACCCTGGACAATATGCAACTAAATGGTTTTAGAACCGGTATTAGTTTAACTTCAGGTAGCATGAACAGAAAACAATATCCTTCACAGGGTAAGTCTTTTTCCTTAAACGCAGATTGGTTCACTGTTAAAGAGAGGTATACTCCCGGATCCACTTCGAATATCAGTCAGAATGTTGAAGAAAATCATTCCTGGCTCAGGGCCAGAATCACACTTCAGCAATATTTTAAGTCTGGTTTCTATAGCTCAGGTTACTATTTTGATGGAGTGCTCTCTAATCAGCCTCTTTTTACCAACTATCAGGGATCATTGATAACCGCGCCTGGCTTTTATCCCCTACAGGATAGTAAAACGTTGCTTCTGCAAAACTTTAGAGCATATAATTACGTGGCAGGAGGTTGGCGAAATGTTTTTACGATACGCAACAAACTGGACATTAGGCTTGAGGCATACGCTTTTAAACCTTTTGAAGCTATCGTAGAAGGACAAAACCAGGAAGGAATACTGGATGATTCGTTTGAGAAGATGTTTTTCGCAGGGACGGCCGGAATGGTTTATCACAGTACGGTGGGGCCAATTAGCCTGAGCTTTAATTATTATGACGATCCGGAAAACCAATTTGGTGTTTTACTTCATGTAGGTTTTCTTCTATTCAATAAGACTTCTATGGAGTAGAAGAGGGCAAACAGCCTTTTTAAGTCAAATTGGGTAAGCTTACATTATTTGTAATGGTGTATTATTTTTTCCCGTTTTTAAATTTTTAAGTATGTTTAATCCTTAATTCGGGATAGTCCGAGCATATACATGAATAGAATATTATTGATTGCTACTTTTGTCCTTTCAGCACACGGAATTGCAAATAGCCAGGTTGTTCAATGGGGGGTGAAAGTGATTGATTTTTCATCGGAACTAACGCCCGTTCAATACGCAGCTAAACAAATATTAGGTAAACCTAACGTGTTGCCAGCAGGGGGACAAAATCCAAATGCATGGACACCGGATAAACCTAAAAGAAAGGAGTTTATTAAAGTTGGGTACGAGAACCCTATCCAAATTCAGCAAATTGCCATTGCAGAATCACATAACCCAAGTGGGTTATTTAATGTGTATCTGTATGACGAACAGGACAATGAGTACCTGGTGCATACTTTTAACCCTATGCCCATACCCCTAAAAGGAAGGATGCTGAATGTATTCGTTGAGAAAACTCCTTATAAAGTAGCAGCGATTAAACTAGAATTTGACGGAGCTGTATTGTCAGATTACTTTTCTATTGATGCTGTTGCTATTTCAGACTCTCAATATCCAATAATTGCTAACATTTCAATACCTGAATTGTTAAGTAAAGGACTCATTGTTGAGCGGCTGGATGAGTCAGTAAATAGTGATTATAGTGAACTTAATCCCTTACTATCACCTGATGGAAAGACATTGTACTTCAGCAGAAGGAACCACCCGGAAAATATTGGAGGGGTAAAGGACAAAGAAGATATCTGGTACAGTGAACTTTCGGAAGATGGCACCTGGAGTTTGGCAAAAAACATGGGGACAAAGTTCAATAACGAGAATCCGAACTTTATCAATGCCGTTTCGGCTACCCCGGATGGCAAATCGGTTATTATTTTACTTGGTAATAAATATCAAAAAGATGGAAAGATGACGGCTGGAGTTTCCGTAAGTGACAACCTTAGCGGAACGTGGTCAACTCCGAAGCCATTAGAAATTGAAAACGATTATAATTTCAATGAAAAGGCCAATTACTTTATGGCCAATACACGCACCGCCTTGCTAATGTCTGTAGAACGTGAAGATTCAAGGGGAGACAGGGATTTGTATGTGAGCTTTCAGAAAAATGATAGCTTATGGTCAACTCCTTTAAATCTGGGAGACGCACTTAACACCGCTGGTGAAGAGTCCGCACCGTTTCTTGCCTCTGACAATAAGACATTATATTTTTCATCCAATGGATTTAGCGGTTATGGTGGAAGTGATGTATACATGACCAAACGACTGGATGATACCTGGACCAACTGGTCGGAGCCAGAGAATATGGGGCCAGACATCAATTCAGAATTGAACGACTTATTTTTTAACATCCCATCTACCAGTGATTATGCCTATTACTCCAGGGAGGTAGCTGTTGATAATGCGGATGTATACCGCGTTAAGTTGCCAGTGTTCATGAGCCCTGAGCCCATTGTAATTGTGAGGGGTAAATTGATAGATGCAAAAACAGGAGAACCGATTTCAGCGAAAATTATTTATGAAAAATTGCCTGATGGTACCGAGGTAGGAGTTGCGCATTCCGATCCTGAGACGGGGGAGTACGAAATTCATTTACCCGGAGGTCAACTGTATGGAGTAAGGGCAGAAGCGGATGGCCACATTTCGGAAAATCAGAATTTGGACTTAAGGGATGTAAAACAAGATGGTGTAACAAAAAATCAGGACATGCGCCTTGAGCCTATTGGTGTTGCAAAGATTGAGCCGGATGCAACCATCAATTTGAACAACATATTCTTCGACTTTGATCAGGCTACGCTAAAGGCTGAGTCTTTCCCTGAGTTGAACAGAATTGTTACTCTTTTGGGAGAGAAACCAACCCTTGAGGTTGAAATTTCTGGACATGCCGATGCCACAGGGCCAGAAGATTATAACTTGGGACTATCAGAAAGAAGAGCCAAATCCGTGGTACGTTATTTGACTGACAAGGGTGTGGCAAAAGAACGCGTAAAAGTTACCTTCTTTGGAGAGACCCGACCTGTGGAATCAAATGAGACGAAAGAAGGTCGTAGAAAGAACAGAAGAGTAGAATTTAAAATTTTAAAACTATAATTCAGTTTAAACGCTGTACGAATCATAAATGAAAAGAGTATTTCTGTTATTTTGGTTTGTTACTGGGGCAATAAGTTATGGGTTTGCACAAAATGC
The DNA here is from genome assembly GCA_002344795.1 of Flammeovirgaceae bacterium UBA2338. Lineage (GTDB taxonomy): Bacteria > Bacteroidota > Bacteroidia > Cytophagales > Cyclobacteriaceae > ELB16-189. The sequence continues at coordinate 108,723 of DDUM01000031.1, forward strand.
CGATACCTTAATTTATGTCACAGGAAAAATTACTAGCGCTGAAACCCAGGAGCCTATTGAAGCACGCATTTCTTATCAGAGTTTGCCCTATGGAAGTGTAGTGGGTACACTGAGTGGAAGCAGTTTCAGGTTTCCTTTGTTTAACGAAAAATATTCTATTACGGTGGAGGCAGCTGGTTATGCTCCTTCAAAATACATGCTGGATCCTGCAGAAGCCGGTGAGGATCGTATCCTCGTCAAAGATATTGAATTGGGACTTCCCAACAGTGCGTTGGATGTGGCACATGAAACACACACAGAAGGGACAGTTTTGGTGCTGAAGGAATTGATGTTTGAGCAAGGCCGCGCTAAGATTGGAGCTAACTCCTATGCTGAACTCGACAAGGTGGTGATAATGATGAGCCAAAATCCAAATATGGTTATCCAGCTGGAGGGACATACAGACACACGCGGAAACCCCAAAGCCAATCTTAAATTATCCCAATCCCGGGTAGATGCAGTAAAGGACTATCTGACTTCAAAGAATATTCCTAAAAGTAAAGTGAAAACCAAAGCCTTTGGAGGAACAGCCCCAATTTCAAGGGAGAATACAGAAGAAGCACATCAGCTGAACAGAAGAGTAGAGCTTCGAATTATTAAAAACTAACACTTATATTTTTGAAGCTTTACAATTGCGGGGCGTCTTTTTGAAGCTTTGAAAATTGCATGCAGTAGTTCAGTATGAGCGGATTAATATTTTAAGGAACTACCAATCCGATTTTATTATTCAATATTATTGTTAGGATCAAGACCGAGAATTTAATTTTTAAAAAATGGAGGTGGAAAGCAAAGAAGGAGCAATTACTCAGACTGTCAATGTTGCTTTTAATGCTTTAAAGCAAAGGCAATCCCTTCAGAGAAACCCCTCTATTGCCAGCAGGAAGGAAAAACTGAAAAAACTATTGCATTGGATCATGAACAACCGCACCAGGTTGAAAGAAGCAGTTCATAAGGATTTTCAAAAACCATCTGCAGAGGTAGATGTTTCAGAAGTGTACCCTGTAATCGGTGAGATCAAACATGCGCTGAGCAATCTTGATCAATGGACACGCCCTACAAAAGTGGATGCAACCATCAATTACCTGGGCACCCGTTCGGAGATAAGGTACGAACCGAAAGGAGTGTGCCTGATTCTTTCGCCCTGGAATTTCCCATTCAATTTGAGTGTGGGACCATTGGTTTCTTGTCTTGCGGCTGGCAATGTGGCATTGTTAAAACCTTCAGAAGAGACACCGAATACTTCTCAACTCATTGCCGATATGGTGGAAGAAGTGTTTGATGGAGATGTAATCGTCCTTCAGGGAGATAAGGAACTGGCCACGGAACTGCTGAAAAAGCCATTTGACCATATATTTTTTACCGGAAGCCCTGGCGTTGGGAAGATAGTTATGAAAGCGGCCGCGGCCAATCTAGCATCTGTTACGTTGGAACTTGGCGGAAAGTCGCCAGCAATTATTCACTCTTCAGCAAGAATCAAGGAAGCCGCAAAGCGCATCACCTTTGGAAAGTTTTTGAACAACGGGCAAACCTGTATTGCGCCTGATTACCTTCTGATCCATGAAGATGTTAAAGCGGAATTCATTGAGGAATTAAAAACCCAGATCATTAAGTTATTTGGTGATGGTGTTGGCATTTCAGAACAAAGCACTTCTTATGGGCGTATTGTTAACGACCGCCACTTTAGCCGCCTGGGGGAAATGATGGAAGATGCCGTTGACAAAGGCGGAAAGGTAGAGTTGTCAGGCGACCTAAATCCAACAACAAGGTTCTTTCATCCAACTATAATTTCAAGTGCCCCTTTGCATGCCAGGATAATGGAAGAAGAAATTTTTGGGCCTATTTTACCAATAATTACATTCCAGAATCTGGAGGAGGTAATAGAAATGGTCAATTCAAAACCCAAGCCCCTTGCGCTTTATGTATTTGGCACAAATAAAAAATTCAGGGAGGCAGTATTGCGCCAAACATCTGCTGGCTCGGTATGTATAAATGATTGTGTTTTGCAGTTTACCCATCCCAATCTACCCTTTGGAGGGGTCAATAATAGTGGTATCGGAAAAGCTCATGGCTTTTATGGTTTCCTTTCTTTTTCCAATAAAAAGCCAGTTCTAAAACAGAAGAGAGGATTGGCCCTATCTTACCTGTTTTATCCTCCGTTTTCTAAAAGGATGAAAATGCTGCTTGAACCAATCCTAAGGTGGTTTTAAGCACGTTTTAAATTAAACTTTCGTTAAAACATTACTGCACACTTTTTGTGGTATAGGGGTCAACAAGAGATTTAGTAATTTTGCATTTCTAAATCTTGTGTAGATCAGGGGAAAGGCAACCAAAAAACAATTTGTAAGATGAAAATCATGAAGAAGGTATTGATTGGGTTTGGGATAGTTTTAATCCTTTTTGTAGCCGCAGCCATTCTTATTCCCATCTTATTTAAGGATGATATTAAGGCAGCTATCGATAAGGAGATTGCAAAATCTGTTAATGCAGACGTGATTTTTGAGGCAGATAATTTTGACCTTACCCTTTTCAAAAATTTCCCTAACGCTACTGCAGTGATCAGTGAGTTAGGAGTGTTTAACAGGGAGCCTTTTGAGGGGGTTCCTCTTTTTGTAGTCGAAAAGCTTGAGGTTGAAGTAAACCTGAAGGAGATGTTATTTGGTGATGAGCTGAGACTGAAGGGAATTACTTTGGTGCGGCCTCAAATCAACATTAAAGTATTGGCCGATGGAAGAGCCAATTGGGACATCACCTATCCTTCAACGGATACAGTAACGGTTGAAGAGGAGGAAGGGGGAGAGTTTTCATTTGGAATTGACAACTGGAAAATTGTGGATGGGGATCTTTCCTATGACGATCAATCTATTCCGTATGCTATGAATATGATCGGGCTTAACCACACTGGTAACGGAGACTTCAATGAGAAAGAATTTGACCTTAGAACCAAAACAAATGCAGATACACTTTCTGTTACTTATGATGGTGTAGAATACATTACCCATAAGAAATTAACGGCAGATATGGTTCTGGCCATCAGTGAGGAATATTCCAAATTTACATTTAAAGAAAATGTGGCCTATATCAATGATTTTGGATTGGCGTTTGACGGCTGGTTTAAAATGAATGACGATAGTTATGATATGGACATCAACTACCAAACTGAGGAAAGCACTTTCAAAAGTTTGCTGTCATTGGTGCCCGGTATGTATACCCAGGATTTTGGCAATATTGAAACCAATGGGAACATTGCCTTTACCGGGATGGTAAAAGGTGTCTTCAGTGAAATCCAGATGCCAGCATTTAATCTGGCAGTAAAAGTAGAGGATGGAATGTTTAAGTATCCGGATCTACCAACTGCCATTAAGAACATCAACCTTGATTTATTTGTAGACAACAAGGACGGTATAATTGACAACACGGTAGTGGATTTGAAAAAATTACACCTTGAGTTGGGGAACAATCCAGTGGATGCAAGAATGCTGATTGAAAACCTGAAGAATTATAAATTGGATGGAAATGTAAAGGCAAGTCTTAACCTGGCAGAACTCAACAAGATGTTTCCAATGGAAGGACTGGAGGTGAAAGGAGCATTTTCTGTTGATGCAACGGCAAAGGGAGTTTATGATAGTATAAGGAAAATAATACCTGCTATTGATATAGCCATGTCATTGAAAGACGGTTATGTAAAATCCAGCGAATTTCCATTACCCATTGAAAACATGCAATTCACCTCAACGGTAAAAAATACTTCAGGTAAAATGGCGGAGACAACCATCAATGTAAAAGACCTTTCATTGCTAATGGATGGAGAAAAATTCATTGCCAACATGATTATCCAGAACCTGGATGACTATAACTGGGATATAAAAGCCAACGGAGGTATTGACCTTGAAAAAATGACAAAGATATTTCCAATTGAAGGGATGACATTAGCTGGTAAAGTCAAAGCAGACATTGAGACCAAAGGAAAAATGTCTGACGTAGATGCAGGCAGGTATGATCGCTTGCCTACGAGTGGTACCGCATCCCTTGAAAACTTTAAGTTTTCCTCGAAAGATTTACCCTATGCTGTCACTGTAAGCAAGGCACAAGCCGTTTTTGATCCGAGTAAGATTGAATTGAAGAACACAGCAGGAACAATTGGGAAAAGTGATTTTGCTCTGGAGGGATCGGTCAGCAATTATATCGCCTATGTGTTTTCAGAAAAGGAAACAATCAAAGGAAATATGACCTTTAGATCCAATCTTTTGGACTTGAATGAGTTTATGGAAGAAACGGAAGAGACACCTGCGACCACAGAAGAAGAACCTTATGGTGTAATTCCTGTGCCAGAAAATATTGATTTCACTCTTCACTCGTCCATCAATACTGTTAAGATGATGGATTATACGATTACGAATGCTTCGGGAGACATCATAGTTAAAAATGGTATTGCCAATCTTAACGGATTAAAATTCAGTATGCTGGGTGGTAAATTTCAGATGACAGGCACATACAATACAAGAGACATAGCCCATCCGAAATATGATATGGACCTGAAAATAGAAGGCCTTGCAATTCAGCAGGCAGCCAGCTCGTTTTCTGTGGTAAAAACATACGCACCTATTGCCGGGCTTGTGAATGGAGATTTTAGTACGGATTTTAAGATAAGTGGTGAGCTTTTGCCAACCATGATGCCTAACCTCGCAACTGTAAATGGCGCAGGATTAATCAAAGTAGCGCAAGCAGCACTTACCCAATCAAAATTGGTTTCGGGAATTACCTCGTTGACAAAACTGGAAGACAGTGATAATGTTACTTTAAGAGATGTGCTTATGTCAGCCTCTATCGATAATGGAAGGCTGAGCGTAAAACCTTTTGATGTGCAATTCGGAAGTTATAAGACGACTGTAGCAGGCAGTACAGGACTTGATGGAAGTATTGATTACTCCTTAAAGATGAATGTGCCGGCAGGAAAACTGGGAGGCCAACTGCAAGGGTTTGTGAATCAGTATACGGGCAGTAGTAATTCTACCAGTGAAATTCCGGTTACTATTGGAGTGGGAGGAAGTTACAATGATCCTAAAGCCCGATTAGTGATGCAAGAACAAAAGCAACAAGTGAAGGAAGCTGTAACTACAGTGGTTCAGGAGAAATCCAAAGAGGTTGTTTCTGAGGCGTTGAAAGGAACCGACCCTAAAGATATTGTGAATAATCTTTTGAAAGGGAACAAGCCTGACTCAGCACAACAAACACAGGCCGCAAAGGACACAACCAAGGCAGCACCCGTGGAGCAGTTGTTACAGAATAAATTGAACAGCTTACTGAAAAAGAAAAAGAATAATTAAGGAGTTTCCTGTTTGCACTCAACTTGAATCTTGATTATACAAAATGCATTATGCGAAATGTATAATTATTGTATTTTACTGAGCTCACTACCTGAAAAAAAGCCTTTATCTATGAATTTCATCAATTGATCCGGGGTGGGAGTAATCTGATAAAATGTATCTTCACCACGATGAATTTCCCTGACTGCTGTTTCTTTGGAAATCTTTTTTAAGATTTCTCTTCGTTTGGTGTCATCCTGAATATCGATAGATAGAAACTCGATACCTCCGTAGGCTTTTTGACGGATAAGTCGCAATACCCATTGATCTCCCGATTTGAAATTGACGAAATAATAATTTTTATAGAATTTCACCACCAGTGAATCACTCAAATGACCCCTTCCCAACCAGTCCACATCTTTTTTATCTTTAAAGTGATATCCCCAGGATTCAATAATAAGGGTATCTGATTCCTCTCCGTTTACTTCATCGTAGGACAGATAATGTCCCTGGAGCGATGGTGGAATTTCACGCAAGGCTTTTATCCCGGCAGGTTGTGGTGTTTTAAATGAAACCTCCTTGCACGAGATCAGCAGGGCAGCCCAAAATAATATCAGCAATGTTGTTCTCATTCAAATCAGATATTTACGAAGTTAGTTGTTTAACGTTAAACTGTAATACTAGGGTTTTACATTTAATTTAGACCGCCCTGCCCAGTGCTGTATTCTCAATTTAGAATTAATGAGTACATTAAGGGCTTAATTTCAAATCCATAAATGAATATGAGGACTTTATTCACCCTTTCACTAGTTGTATTTTTAGCCATAGCAGGCAATGCGCAAAAGCAAAAAGACAAGGTCGATTTTAAGGTTGACTATGATAAAGAGATTGAAAAGATCGCCAAAAACAAGTCGATTCAACAAGCTTTCAACGTCATAGATGAGTTGGAGCCTCAAACAATGAAGGATTTGATTTTACTAACCGAAATTCCAGCGCCTCCCTTTATGGAGGAAAAGCGCGGATTACAGTTTAAGAAAATGTTGGAAGAGGCCGGAGCTGATAAAGTATGGATTGATGAAGTAGGCAATGTGATTGCATTACGGAAGGGAAAGACTGGAGGCGGAGTGGTAGCACTTGATGCACATTTGGACACGGTTTTTCCTGAGGGAACGGATGTAACTGTTAAAATAAGTGGAGATACTTTGAAGGCGCCTGGCATCGGTGACGATACAAGGGGTTTGGCAGTGGTGATTGCCGTATTGCGCGCATTGGAAAAAGCAAGCGTAGAAACAACAGCGGATGTACTGCTAATAGGATCAGTAGGAGAAGAGGGATTGGGTGATTTAAGAGGAGTGAAACACCTTTTTGAAAAGGGCGATCTGAAGATAGACTCCTGGATATCGATTGATGGTGGTGAGATAGGGAGAATGGCTACGGGAGGACTTGGATCAATTCGATACAAAGCAACTTTTAAAGGACCTGGAGGACACTCGTGGGGAGCTTTTGGATTGGCCAACCCACATCATGCCTTAGGTAAAGCCATATATATATTTTCAGAAGAAGCCTCTAAGTTCACGGCTACAGGCTCCAAGGTGAGTTTCAATGTAGGACGAATTGGGGGTGGGACTTCTGTGAATTCTATTCCTTTTGAGTCGTGGATGGAGGTGGATATGCGCTCGGTTGACCCTGAACGGTTAAAAACGATAGACGAAATTTTTAAGGCCTCTATGAACAAGGGATTAGAGGAATACAATAAGGGAGTAAAAAAAGGAGATCCTCTGACGTTGGATTTGGAGGTAATAGGATTGAGACCATCGGGCTTTCAAAAAGATGAACTGGCAGTGATACAGCGATCAATGGCTGCAGCAAAATACTTTAATGCCGAAATTTCAACCTCTCCAGGGTCTACCAATTCAAACATTCCTATTTCCTTAGGTATTCCTTCTGTCACCATTGGTCGTGGTGGAATAGGAGGAGGAGCACACTCTTTGCATGAATGGTGGATGAATAAAGATGGAGCTGAGGCCATCAAGTTTGCCTTGCTATTAACTGTAGCTGAAGCTGGAATGGCAAAGTAATAATTAGGCTACGGAATTTTATTAAATAATAATCTGGGAGCCACGAAGAGCAGCGGTATTCCATAGAATAAAATCATGGCGTAGGCCATATAAGAGTATCCTTTTGCAATCAGGTCGATAATACCTACTTGCGCCAGCACCATGGCCGCGACTAAGGCCACTAATGAAATGAGCGCCTTTCGGGTGCCCGAAAGATGTTGTTTGCTTTTTTGAAAAACTTCGGTGTCTATTCTACCAATGAAGGCGTGGATAATCCCTGTTGCTGTTTCAACTAAAGTCCAGCCGACAACAATTCCAAAAATCACAACGAAAGATGGGCCAAAAGGCTCCAGCATTTTTAGCCATGGAACAGACGCCCCGAGCACTTCTTCACTGGGATAATACGCCATAATAGCAACATATGTTAAAAACCAGGGTATGGTCATTAGTAATCCAGCAATGAAGCCAGCAAGAATACTTTCTTTTTTTGTTTGAATGTTTTTAATGGTAAAAAATGTGGATGGATATACAGCAAGATTGTATCCTACATAGGTGATTCCTGTCCAAATCAAAAGTAACACGCTTGCGGGTTCAGGCGTGAAGCTTGTGTTCCATCCCCTGAACACTTCAAAAATTTGATCGGCTCTACTCGTGAAAACTGTGACACCAAATATTGTGTAGGCGCCAAAGAGCGCAACCGTTCCAATGGTTTTCATACGGGCAATAAAGTTTTCTCCCATGTAGTTAAGAAAACCAACCAATAAAATAATGAGAACAATGCCTACCCACACATTGAAGCCCAGTGTATTGTTCAGTATTTCTCCGGCCGCGGAAGCCATTACAGCAATAATTAATACTCCAAGCATCAAGTAAGATATTTCATAGGCGACCCACCCTTTTCCAATTAATTTCTTCAATAAAGATTTGTAATCATACACTTCCCATTGTCTGCACGCTTCAAAAGTAAGTGCTGCCAATAATGAAAAGCCTACAAAAATAGCAAGGCCGCTTATCCACCCGCTCGCGCCATACTGCCCTCCATACTCTACAATTTCTCTTCCGGTAGCAAATCCTCCCCCTATCAGTACAGATTGAAGGATAATGCCAGGAAGCATGATTTTGGCAAAGCGGGATTTTGATTGCGTCAGAGTGGCCATACTGTATCGGTTAAGAGGATAAGATACAAGTTTGACCGGGATTCAGAAACAAGAAACAACTGTGATGGAAGACTCTAATTAGAAAAAGGGACTGAGAATAAAAGCAAGAGATCCTGCAGCAATTAATATCCATAAACCAATGCCCAACAGTAATGGCTTTACCCCTACTTTTTTTACAGAAGAAAAATTAAGCCCTGCACCGATGAGAAACAATGTTACCGTCATTCCTTTTTTTGAAATCGGAACAATCCATTCTCCAATGCTTTGAATCTGTGAAACAAACGTGCTCGCCACCATGGCGATCACAAACAGAAGAATGAAATAGGGAAACTTTACGCTCTTGTTCTTCTTAAACACGATGGCCGTTATCAGCGCGATGGGAACAATCCACAATGCGCGACTTAACTTCACTGTTGTGGCTACTTGCAATGCTTCATTCCCATACGTTTGAGCGGCACCCACTACAGAACTGGTATCATGGATAGCAATGGCCGACCATATTCCAAATTGATGCTGATCCAGGTTGATCCAATGACCTATCAACGGGAATATAAACAGGGCCACTGCATTTAAAATAAAAATTGTACCCAGAGAGATGGACATATCTTCTTCCTTTGCCTCTAAAATTGGAGAAAGGGCAGCAATGGCACTTCCACCACAAATAGCGGTGCCCATGGAAATGAGGAGGGTAATATTCTTTTGGAGACCTAGCCATTTGCCAGCGGCTAGCCCTGCAACTATAGTGACGCTAATACTTAATATGGTCAGCCAGAGCCCATCCATTCCTACTTTCGCAGCATCAAAAAGGTTGATGCCAAAGCCCAACCCTATGATGGACAATTGCAATAGAATTGTAATGGCCTTTCGACCAATAACGGGAAAGGGGTGAGTCAACATTATTGAAAACAGAATCCCTGAAAGCAATGCTACAGGAGGGTTGAAGAAAGGGGTAAAGCAAAAAGCAATAAGAGCGAAGAAAACAGCTACGGTTGCTATTTTCTTAGTTGAATACATGGAATGAGTGATTTAAAATTGGCACCGGCAAATATTGTATTGTTATTGGGTAATTCAAACAATAATTAGTTATCTGTAATTACCTAAGGTTATGAAGCCCTCATTTTTATAAGTTCCTCCAGTTCTTTGAGCGTTCTTGGGAGTGCTTTTGTGAGCTCCTCAACACCATTAGCCGTTATTAACACCTCACCTTCAGTAAAGACCGAAGCAACAGTTTTAGAAAACGAGAGATTTGTTCATTCAAAGTATTTCTGTAATTCCGGTTGGTGTGCAATGCCCACGAATGGGGCTATTAAACCAAGACAAAAAACAATGAGGGTCAGGTAAATTTTATGTAAAATATTCATCAGGGCAGGGAGAAATAGCAATTTTAGAAAACAACGTAAACGATTTGGCTCCACAGATAAAATTATGGTATCCCGATTTGATAATAATGCTTACATTAGGAATAAACCAAAAATTTAAACCATGAAGATTTTCTACACTGCGCTCTTCTGTGCTACACTCACGATGGGCTTTGCGCAAGCCCCAAAGATGTCATCAAAAAAAATTGCAGCTATCAAGACTGAAGCGGCAACAAAAATTGACAGCCGTACTAAAATGGCACAAGTAATGGTCGATAAGGTTTTCAGCTTTTCTGAACTTGGATTTCAGGAATACGAAACCGCCAAATACATCACCGAAATTTTGAAGGAGAATGGATTTACCATTGAAACGGGAATTGCAGGAATTCCCACAGCGTGGATGGCGAAGTGGGGAAATGGTAAGCCCGTGATTGCATTAGGAAGTGATGTGGATTGCATACCGAAGGCTTCTCAGAAACCAGGAGTGGCGTATCATGATCCTATTATTGAAGGAGCGCCAGGCCATGGAGAAGGGCACAATTCTGGTGTGCCTTTGAATGTGCTGGCAGCCATCACCGTGAAAGAAATTATGGAGCGCGACAAAATACCGGGCACATTAGTATTGTGGCCAGGAGTTGCGGAAGAGCAGCTAGGTACAAAAGCATATTTTACACGTGATGGTTATTTTGATAATGTAGATGTGTGTCTGTTTACACACGTAAGTTCAAATTTGGGAGTGTCGTGGGGCGAAGCATCCGGAACAGGATTGATATCTGTAGAGTATACCTTTAACGGAGAATCGGCTCACTCTGCAGGAGCGCCATGGAGAGGTCGCAGTGCTGCTGATGCGGTAGAATTGATGAGTGCAGGATGGCAATATCAGCGCGAGCACCTGGATCCATTGCAACGGTCGCATCATATTATTTCCAATGGAGGGGATCAACCCAACGTTGTTCCTTCTCAAGCCTCCATTTGGTTCTACTTCCGTCAGATTACTTATCCTGAAATTATGGAGCTATATGAGAAAGGAAATAAGATGGCAGAAGGTGCTGCCATGATGACCAACACTACTGTGGAAAAAAGGATCTTGGGTTCGGCATGGCCTCGTCATTATAATAAAACGGTGGCAACAACGATGTATGAAAATATTAAAACTGTTGGATTGCCTACCTGGACGAATGAAGATCAAATGCTGGCGAAAGCGGTACAAAAGGAGGTGAATTCCAAGAGAGATACGGATGGAATGCCGATGAAGATAGGTGAACTTGGAGGACCGGTAACAACTCCTCAAAGTGGTGGCTCAGATGATATTGGAGACATTTCATGGAAGGTGCCTACGATCACATTAGGTTATCCGTCTAATATCCCGGGGTTACAGGGTCATCATTGGTCTAATGCAATAGCAATGGCCACACCTATTGCTCACAAAGGAGTAGTAGCGGGCGCCAAGGTACAGGCTATGACGATACTTGATTTGTTGACCAAGCCAGAACTTGTAGAAAGTGCCTGGAAGTATTTTAGAGAGGAGCAGTCAAGTAAAATAAAATATCAGCCTATGATCAGCAAAGAAGACAAGCCGGCTATTCACTTGAATGAAAAGATCATGAAAGAATTCAGGCCTGAATTAGAGAAGTTTTATTATGATGAAACCAAGTATGGGAGCTACATGGAGCAGTTGGGAATTACTTACCCAACGCTAAAGAAATAATTTCAATTTTTCTTAAAAAGGAGGCCTGGCTCAATTAATTGAGTCAGGCTTTTTTATTTGATTACTCATCATAGAAATCACTAAGAGAGCCATACTTCATTCCAGCCCTCTACGATATCTTCATACGCTTCGTCAGGGATATTGGTGTGACGTAATTCCACCGATGTTCCTTTTTGATGAAGAATAATTGAAACAATAGACTCTTTTTTTTGGACTCCATGATAGTATTTGGATATGTATTCTTGTGTCAAGAAGGAGCATTAACGAGTGACTTACAAACTCAATTTTCTAAGAACAAAAAATAATATCAGAATTATAAACAAAATAGTTGAGATCTGACCAATAATGTCTCCATGGAGCATATAGAAAGTCACATGGCCATTTGGGATTACCTTAAATTTGGATGCCATAATACGTTCATTTGATTTAGGTAACCCAATGATAGATCCGTACGGATCTATCATTGAGGTGAAGCCACTATTTGTGGATCGAATGATGTATTTTCTGGTTTCAATAGCGCGCAGTGAAGCAATTTGCAAAAGACCTCTAGAAGCCCCTTGTGTCCATTCTTCATTGGAAAGAATTGCGATAATCTGACCTTCAGATTTCAAGCAGTTTTCTGAAAGTAATTCTCCAAAAAGCGCATCATAACAAATGGCAATACTTACGGGTTGGTTTGGTTTAATATTGTTGTAGCGAGTGCTATATTTCAAACCTTCCAGTCTGAGAATTTTTAGCTGATGAAAAATTGGTAGAGGATTAAATTCCGAAAATGGAACTAGCTTCTGTTTTATATATAAATAATTTTCATTAAGACTAATTATAATGGCTGCGTTAAAGAGCCTTTCATCATTAGCTAAAGTTAATCCACCAATAAAGGATGTTTTATCAGAGACCAATATTTGTTTTATCCTTCTTACAATGGAACTCGTTTCAATACGATCCTCATCAATTTCAATTCCAAGTGCACCTTCTGGCCAAACGATATACGAAGTTTGATCAGAAATATATTTTTTGCTAGCTAGTAAAAGTTCATTGAAAGTTATTCTCATGAGTGAGGTGTCTTTATGGTTATTAGTATCAATTACCAATACCTCGCGCTCTTCTCCATTATAAAAAAACTCAATCTTACTGGAAATTACAGGAGGAACTATGAAGCAAATTAGCAAGAGGGCAAGCCCTGAAAAAAAATATTTGAGATTGTTTTTTAACAACATTTGAAACGAATAGAATAAGAGAATGTTTGTCAATAAAATCCAAAAAGTTCCACCTGAAACCCCAGTAAATTCATACCACTGAATTAATTGGATGGAGCCAGCCAAAGAGTTTCCTAAATTATACCAAGGAGTTAAAATATTGATCTGTGCATTTAAGTATTCCAGCGCCAACCAAGTCGTTGATAAAAAGAGAAGGGCAAAATGTAGCTTGAATGTATCTTTAATTGTAACGTACAAAACCCATGGGATTGATAGAATTATTGAATTAATGAGTAGTATGACTACAATGGTTTTATATTCAATGTCAGTGAATAACCCAAATCCCGAAAGAAAGTGGAAAAAAGAGATTGAGAAAAACCCTATGAAATATTTACACTTTTTAGACCGACACAAGTAATGCTCAGTGGTGAACAGTGGGAATAGGAAGATGAATACTGTAAAGACCCATGGTGTGTCCCCACCCCAGCCTATGTAAAGCGCAAGTGGACAAATAATCGCAATAAAAAGTTGAATAAACACAAGGAACCATAATTCAAGTTTTGAATCGAGACTAAACATCGCCACGAGTTAAGATTAGTAGATCACTGACCTTGTTTTCTCATGTAGGCTGATTAGATCGGGTGGCAATTACACACTATTTAATTCTTGTTTTGCTTGTTGGTAAGAAAGCAAAGAAGATGCCAGCAGAGGATAACGGGTAATCGTTGTTGTTTAATTCAACCATTAAACGGGTTCCAATTGCGGAACCACTAAGGGTCTTGAAACCAAATTCAACCGCATATCCCAGCCGGAATGCAGTTCCCCGCCCTATGGCAGATGCTGTCTGGGTAGGAGTGACGATTCTTTCATACCTGTAGCTTAGATAAGGACCAGCAGCAATATAACCTTCAATTTCAGATGTTACTTTGAACGACAATGGCAAAATTACCGAAAGGTCTGTTGTTCCAGAGCCAAGTCTTGCAAGATTTCCATTGCCGATGTCAAAGGTGCCAGATCTAAATGCGAAATATGCAAGATCAACTTTTAGATATCGAATATAGCCTTGAATAGAGTCGTTCTTTAACTTGATGAACTTGTAAAATCCAGTGGCTACATAGCCATGCCTAAACTCTTCGACCTGATTATTTACAAGGGAGTTTATATTTCTATCTCTTCCCGCACTGTTGCCAGCCATGGTGAATATCCCAAAAGGGAGCTCCCTTTTCGTAGCCTGCCCACAAGCGGATGAGCAAGCAAGGATGAAAATGACATAACTGAAAAATAGTCTCAAACTTTTATTAATTATAGCTCATCTGGTCTTCTTTCACTAAGATAGTCAACACCTATGTAACCCCACGCAATAGCGGCAGCGGCTGTTATGCAAGGGGCAGTACAATTAGGATTATTATAAGCCGTTATCCAACCATTTACAGCAGCAATAAGTAAAACGACCCCTACAACGACATATTCTGTCCCTGCAGTTTGCAAAAAAATTGGATCCTCGGAAAAAAGAATAGGTGGGACGTTAAGTTTACCTATTTGAGGAGTTAGTCTATTGAAAACATTCCTTATCACGCTATTAAGGACTAACAGTTTAGACTTATCGTTATCGGGTAATTGGGAATTGTATATCTCAAACTCTGTAGTTGAGCTTATATCTTGAATCTGAGAGTAAGTCTTTGCTGTTGTCACTTCTTGAAGTTGCAATTTAATTAGTTCATGTTCCAGGAACGTTAATGCTTTATCCTTTTCCGCATCGTTAAACAAAGTAATTACTCCTTCGGAATTTAATGCGTATTTACTAAGCCAAGAATTCATATCATCAAGTTGCTTCTCAAGAATTGAATACCCCTCACTATTCAGAACTTCAGTACACATTGCCTTAGCCAGAAGTAATTTTTTAGGATCCTTAATTCCTAAAGTTGGGGCTGTTTCATTATAAGGCAATTCACTTATTTCTTCGTATAAGGGATGCTTAATCATTTTTTGAAAGAGATCCTCTACATTTTTACCAATTTGTTCGTGTGGGTTTACAAAGCCCATGTCTGCAACTTTAACATAATCATTTTGCTTAAATCTTTCGGATAAGTTATTTAACAAATGTTCCGAAGCATTTGAATCATTTTCATTTTGAGCACAACCTAAGAAAACAATAAATAGAACGAACGTGGCGATACGGATTATTTTGGTTCTCATGGTATTTGTAATTTTATGTATCATCATTATTGAAACAGTGAAGCGAAAAATGTGGTTGGAAAACAGCCACAATATGAATGTAGGGAATTGCTTTTAATAAATTGTACTGTCTGTAAGAACAATGTATGCTTTATATTTTAATTACAGAGGATTTGCCTAGAAATCAAAGAGAAGATCTTATTTTGAGGTATTTATTTTTAAAATGATAATACTCAACAATCCTCGTAAGAGTCTCCTTGACTACATTTGGCAAGGAGTAACAGACAAGAAGTTGTTCTTAAAATGGCTGACCAAATGGCTTTCTATTCATCATAAAAATCACTAAGAGAGCCAAAGTATACTTCATTCCATCCACCTACAATGTCCTCAAAGGCTTCGTCTGGTATGTTGATGTGCCGTAATTCCACAGATGTTCCATTCTCGTGTTCGTGTAAAATAATAGTAACAATGGAATCCTCTTTTTGATCTCCAAAGTACCATTGCTGGACTATCTTTTTTCCGTCCACAAATTCCAGGTTTTTACCAGTAATACTGCCTTCCCAAAGAGCGAATTCTGAGCCTGCTTCTGTTGACATTTCCGCCTCTTCCCCTGACCACAACTGAATGGTGGCAGGGTTGGTAAGAGCAAGAAAAATGTCTTCCGGAGGTGCGGAGATGATAAAGTATTTTTTATAGTTTTTCATATGGCCAAAACTATTGTGGTAGCGGTTAATCCTGCAAATTAATGTCTTATTCGACAATACAATTGCTATAAATAGGATTGTACTATTTTATTAACTTTGATATAATAAAATCACTTATTATGATAAAGCATCTTTTAATAATTGGGGTGGCCTTTACACTTGGGTTGGTGCCTGCCTCCGCGCAAATCCTGAATAAGATCAAGCAGAAGGCATCACAAAAAGCAGAAAATGCACTGGAAAAAAAGCTTGGATTGGGGGATGACAAAAACACCAATAACCCAGGGGATCCGGGTGCGCCTGGAAATAATCCAGGTAACAAAACAGGTGGTGGTTTAATCACTACCCCTCCAGATGTAATGCAGAACATTGCCGATGCACAGAGCTCATACAAATCCAGTAAATATGGAGAGGCGCGTTATGCTGTACAGCAGGCCATGCTGGGTGTGGAAATGGAAATAGGAAATAAAATACTGAACTCACTGCCAGAATCAATAAGTGGACTCAAGAAGGATGCCTCTGCGGATCAGGTAACAAGTACCGGGTTTGGTTGGGTAGGGTTGACTATTCAGCGAGAGTATAATGATAATGATGATAAAGAGTTCAGGATCATGGTAGCCAACAACTCCATGATGATGTCGGCAGTGAATATGTATTTGTCTAGCGGAGGATATTCACAAACTACGGGGGGAGAACAAAATTGGAAGCAAACAAAGCTAAAAGGACATCGGGCTATAATAGAGTACAATGAAGGTAGTGGATATAAACTGAGCGTGCCATTAGGACAGTCTTCTTTGATTGTGTTTGAGGGTGTAAATTTTGCCAGTGAACCGGACATGATGAAAGCCGCAGAAGCTGTAGATGTGGATGGGATTAAAGCAACACTTGGTGAACAATAAATTTTAAATGATGCTAACGATGAAAAAAATATCAACTTTTATAATTCTTATCTCTTGTTCAATAGCTGTTGTGGCGCAGGACTTTGATAAAAATATTGCTTCAGCAAAATCTTCTTATAACTCAGGCGATTTAGAAAATACGAGGTTTGCTCTTCAGCAGGCTTTACACGAATTGGACATAGTAATCGGAAAGGAAATTTTAAAAGAACTTCCTACAAAGTTGGGCACGGCCACCTACAACGAGAAGGATGATAATGTGACAGGTGGTGCGGGGATGGCGACAGGGTTGTTCGTTCATCGTTCTTATGGAGAGCAAGGGGGCAGCAGTATTGATGTGATTAACAACTCACCTCTTATCAATTCTATCAATGCAATACTGGCCATTCCTTTCATTGGGAATTCCGGAGACGGAACGCAAAAGGTGGTGAAGATACAGGGATACAAATCGGTGTTGAATAAAAATGAAAACGAAACGACAGGTAAAACAGGATACACACTTCAGATTCCATTGAACAATACATTGTTTACTATTGAAATGGAGGATACCAATGAGAACGAGATTCAATCATTGGCCAATACCATTCCGTTGAGTAAGATCGCTCAGATCGCGCAGTAAAAAACTAAACCCAGGATTGGAAACAACCCTGGGTTTACTTTTGGACCTTTTCAAAGTCTAAATCTTCTCTTCCAACTCCTCTATTTTAGACTTCGCTTCTTCTTTTCCGTAGAAGGAGGCCAATCGATAGAGTTCCAATGCTTCTTTTCTCGTTTCTTTCTTTTTGCGAGGGGCAAAGTGTGTGCGGTTGGCTGCCATTTCCATGGCTTCCGCACGAAGGTAGTAAGCTTCGGCTTCATCAATTTTGGATTGGGCCAGCATCTGGTTGATGTTCAATTCAAGATTGGCAATCTCGTCTTGAGATGAACTGAGTTGTTGAAGCTTGTCTGCTAACTCAGCCTTTTGTAAGTCTATTGTGTGTACCAGGTTTTCATTTTCATTTCTGTAACGATCCACCTGTGTCTGAAGGGCAATCATTTCTTCGTTGGTCGATTTAAGCTCTGCTTTTAGTTTCTTTAATGCAGAGGCGTAATTGTTGGCTGCTGACCTGGAAGACTTCACAGCGTTTTCCAATTCATCAATTTTGGCCTGCGTTTTTTTAGCATGTTCGTGAAGGTCTTCCATTCTTCTGGCATACTCGTCATAGGAGGTGCCCTCAAGCATACTGGTACGAAGCACATTACGGCTCACATCAATGGAGTCCATCAATACTCCTACTTGTTCTAATGTGCTGGCCATTTCCTGATTGGTGGATAGCTCAATCTTTAGCGAATCCAATTCACTTCTTAATTTTTCTTTTTCCCCGGGATTAAAATCACAGGCGCCTAAAATTCCAGCCATAGACAAAACGATAATTACTTTCTTAATCATAATTGTAAGGTTTTAGATTTTCTTTGATTGGGATTACAATTCCCTCGCCAATGACAAGCATTTTAAAAAAAACCTCAAAACAATCGATAACCAGCTGAATCTGTAGACAAACAGGAATTAAAGAAGAATGTGGAACGTATTCCATTATGAATTAAATTACACACAAATCCATGCCTTATGAGAAAAATTTTCCCCATCCTGCTATTGATTTCCATGAGATTGCAAGCGCAACACCCTCAGAATATAGTTCGCGAAGAACTAATGATTCCCATGCGAGATGGTGTGAAGTTGGGAGCAATCGTTTACCGACCCGATCAACCGGGAAAATTTCCGGCTATTGTTTATCGTACCCCTTATGGGATTGATGACTATGATGCCTATGCCGAGTTTCCGCTTAAGGCAGCCAAGCAGGGCTATATGGTTTTTTTAGTTGACGTAAGAGGGAGATACAGAAGCGAAGGTGAATTTGTGGCGTACAAGAATGAAAAGAATGACGGATACGATGTAATTGAATGGGTGGGAACCTCCACTTATTGCAATGGGAAGGTGGGGACTTATGGGGGATCTTATCCAGGGATAGTACAGTGGCTGGCCATGTCGCAAATGCCTCTACATCTTGTGGCTGCTGCACCAGAGATGACACCCATCAGCAGTCATCACTTTTTTTATTATGGAGGAGCTTTTTCTATGCCCTGGTTAGATTGGTTCATGCCTTATATTGTCGCTGACAAACGAAAGAAAGCAAACGATACCTCGGGCACATGGGATGATGTAAAAGCAGAGGAAGATTGGGTTAACAGCAACAGAAGAAAATGGTATTCCTATAGACCGTTGATCGATTTACCTATACTTAAAAAATATGCTCCAGAATATTATGAGTGGCTTCAGCACCCGGATCAAACCGAATGGTGGGATTTTGTGAATGTGGAAGATGATTTTACAAAATTTACAATTCCTGTTTTTCTTTTAAGTGGCTGGTACGATGCCGGATATGGGCCACGAGGGGCTTCACTTGCTTACCAAAAAATACAGGAAGAGGCGGCCAGTGAAACTGCGAAGAAAAACACCAAGCTCGTTTTAGGCCCCTGGAATCATACTTCTTTGAATACACGAAAGACTCATTTTGGAGAAATGGAGTTTTATGAATCTGCCGGGTTGGATTATGATAGTGAACTGCTCAACTGGTTTGATGAACATTTAAAGGAAATTCCTAATCAAAGTAAATTGCCGCCAGTAAGCATTTTTGTGATGGGTGAGAATAAATGGCTGGCTGGAAAAGAATGGCCTTTAAGCAGAGCCATATCCACTGATTTTTATTTGCACAGCACAGGTAATGCTACGGTGAGTAAAGCCGATGGCATATTGAGCAATGAAGTGCCGGGACAGGAACAAAGTGACAGTTATGTTTTTGATCCTGCTAACCCCTTATGGGATATTTCTTTTGAGAAATCATACCCTTATGATCAAAGAGATAATGAAATCAGAAAAGACGTGCTTGTATACACTTCGGCACCATTGAAAGATGACTTAACGGTGGTGGGGGAAGTAGTGGCTGAGCTTTTTGTAAGTTCCTCCGCCAAAGACACAGACTTTTCAATAACACTTACGGATGTTTATCCGGATGGTAAGTCCATCAACCTTTCCGGAATGGATGCCGGATACTTAAGAATGCGATATAGAAATGGTTTTGACAAACAGGAACTGATGAAGCCAGGTGAGGTTTATAAAATAAAGATAGGACAGCTTTATACGGCCAATCTTTTCAAAAAAGGCCATCGCATCAGAGTGCAGATTACGAGCAGTAAAGCGCCACATTATGACCCCAACCCCAACACGGGGACAGAAATTGCCACAGAGAAAAATTTAATATCTGCTGTAAATATAATTCATCACTCTAAAAAATATCCCTCCAAACTTATTTTACCAGTAATTCCAAAATAGTGCTTATGCTTGGAGCCGTGGATCACGCAACCTGTACTCGATTTTTGTTCAGGACGCTTAACAATTTCCCTAGGAACATAAATTCATTAAATGTTTTGTTACCCTAAATTGAACAGACTCAATATCCGAAGTTATATATCCCGCTAAGTTTTTTGGATAGCACTTTTATTACATGCCGAATTTTTAAATAAGTCCTATTGATTTGAATTCATGAAATTATTTATTTTGTGATGCTCTTGTTTTAACTATGCGCATCTTGAAACAACCTTTCCGCTCTTTCCTTTCCCCTATGCTGTGAATAGGGATTCATTCCTTAATAAACACATTGGTTGGGGCCAAAGGATATCATTTCAATGAAAATTGTTTGCTCTCTTCTGGCCCTATTTGGGTCTCCCAGGGCCTCAGCACAAGCAACAATTTAAACGGGTTACTACTAACCAGACGACTGTGCCTAAAAGCTATATGACTCTTTTAGTGGCAACTTAAGTAGTGTTATAATTGTTTTTTTGAACAAATGGTGATTTATATCGTTACTGAAGAAGTGGTCAAAAAATACCCAGTTCGAAAGTAAATTGTTATATTTGGCGTTCATGAAATTGAAAATCCATAAAGTTTTAACAGTTGGGCTGTTTATTTATGCCCTTATGCTGGTTTTTGGCTTTTATTTTGTGGCTACGCAAACTACCCCGATTGAAGCATCTCAGGAACAAATAGTCATGCTTCTGTCAGATGATAACAACACGGACAATTCGAGTGATAACAAAAAAACCAGGAGTGTCAATTCAAGAATGCTGATTGAGGATGATGATGACAGTGCTAAAGATTTATTGAATGAAATGAATTTTAGTCCTGATGTGTACATTGTCCCATTGGTATTTCATATTGAAACCTACGCACCCTATCAAAAAGAAATTAGCTCACCCCCTCCTAAAAGATAAGTCATCTGGATGGAATACCATCCTTAGCTTATTTCTACTTTAAAAATAAAGGATACAGCAGTATCTGGATTTATTTCCGATGCACAATCTCCAGTTTAGAAAATCTCGCTGGAGATAGGTGCGTCAAAAAATTTAATTTCATGAAGTTACTTGATACAAGAACAATAAAGGGTGATTTATTTGGCGGTGTTACCGCTGGTATAGTTGCGCTCCCTCTCGCAATGGCTTTTGGAGTTCAATCTGGTTTGGGTGCCGAAGCAGGTTTGTATGGCGCCATTGCTATTGGAATTGTGGCGGCAATTTTTGGAGGAACAAAAACACAGATAAGTGGACCAACGGGCCCAATGACAGTTGTGTCCTCTTTGATTGCTGCTACCGCCATGGCCCAGGCACCCAACCCCGAGATTGGCCTGGCTTTAGTATTGCTCACCTTTTTTATGGCTGGAGTACTACAAATAGTTTTTGGCCTCACTCAAGTTGGTAAAATGGTGCAATTCATTCCCTATCCGGTTGTTTCCGGATTTATGAGTGGTATTGGATTGATTATTATTTTTTTACAACTTTTCCCTCTGGTTGGCCACTCTTCTCCAAATAAAATTGTGGATGTATTTGTAAACATAATGACGCCACTTCAAAATATGAATCGGGCTGCATTTATGTTAGGATTGCTTACCATTGCGATCATATATATTTTTCCACGCATCACTAAAGCAGTGCCCAGTACATTGGTGGCTTTAATTGCTGTATCATTGATTCCGCAATTTGTTGTTATGGACATTCCCAAAATAGGAGATATACCCGCGGGATTACCACATATTAATTTTGGAATATTCAGTGGTTTGAATATGTCAAATCTGGGCTTGGTTATTATTCCGGCAATTACCCTTGCCGCTTTAGGCTCGATCGATTCCCTGCTTACATCAGTGGTGGCGGATAATATTACAAAGACAAAACACAATAGTAACCGAGAATTGATTGGGCAGGGACTTGGTAATATGATGTCTGCTTTGGTGGGTGGTATACCAGGGGCAGGAGCAACAATGAGGACTGTAGTAAATGTAAGGTCGGGAGGAAAAACAAGAATTTCTGGAGTTGTTCATGGATTATTTTTATTAATCGTTTTATTGGGCTTAGGAAAGTATGCAGCTGAGATACCATTGGCAGTGTTAGCAGGTATTTTAATAACAGTAGGTATTGGCATTATTGATTACAAAGGGCTGGGCGATATATTGAAAGTGCCAAAGGCTGATGCAATTGTTAAAATTGCCGTGGTACTAATGACGGTATTTGTTGATTTGTTGTGGGCTGTGGGAGTAGGCCTGGTTTTGTCTGCCCTATTCTTTGTGAAGCGTTCAGCCGAACAAGGACAGGAATCGAGTACGATAGACCCAGCCAACGGCCATCCAGACAGTGATGAAGAACTGAAAGAAGTAAATGAAGGGCATCATGGAGATCAGGTATTTATTCAGGAGTTTCATGGACCACTTTTCTTTGGATTTTCCTCAAAATTCCAGGAACAATACAATAAGAATCCAAATATGAAAGCAGTGGTATTTCGATTCAAACACCTTTCATTTGCAGACCAATCGGGCATGTATGCATTGATGGATGTTATTCGTGAATTGAATAGTAAAAACACCTGGGTATTGTTCAGTGGGCTTCGTGAAAATGTAAAGGAACAATTCAAAAAAATAGGAATCATTCCAGCACTCGTGCCTGAATCCCAATGCTTCGAGAATTTCGAAAAAGCGACCCTCTGGTTGACTGAAAATCTTGAAAATAAAGGCTCAAAAGAAGTGAATGAATTATTGGCAACAAAACAAACAAACTAAACTAAATGGAACTGTATAATAAGTTATTACAAAATAATAAGGCATGGGTTGAGAAGATGATCTCGAGCGATCCGGAATACTTTAGCAAATTGGCAGGAGGACAAAAACCACCTGTGTTGTGGATTGGATGTGCAGATAGCCGGGTACCGGCAAACGAAATTATTGGAGCGCCTCCCGGGGAGGTATTTGTGCACCGCAATATTGCAAACATGGTCGTGAACACGGATATGAACATGCTAAGTGTATTGGACTATGCAGTAAATGTTTTGGATGTACAACATGTGATTGTGTGTGGTCATTATGGATGTGGGGGTGTAAGGGCAGCCATGAGCAATCAGCAATTTGGACTAATAGACAATTGGATCAGGCACATCAAAGATGTTTATCGATTTCATCAAAAAGAGCTGGATGCAATTCCAGATAAAGGAAAGAAAGAAGCCAGGTTCATAGAGCTTAATATAATAGAGCAGGTTTATAATTTGGGAAAAACCTCTATCATTCAAAACTCATGGAACAAATCTAAAAGCCCATTTATTCATGGCTGGGTATATGACATCCGGAATGGATTGATCAACGACCTGGAAGTGACGGTAAATGAAAATAACGGCCTCTTGAAAATTTATCAGTTTGATGCACTGAATTAAGTTTTCACTTTTGATTTAATCCGATGACAAGGGGATTAGGTGTTTTGCCCTCCTTTGGCCATCGGATTTCTATTTCTGGTCTTAGAAATCAAATCGGTATAGGGGTATTATCTTTTTGAGTTGTCTTAAACCTAAATGCCTCAAAAACGTAAATTACGCTGGAAAACCAAATTCATCCAGTGGAAATAGCGGAAATCGACCGTTTTAAGGCATTTAAAGAGGGGAACGAAACCGCTTTTGAGATGATTTTCAAGTCGCACTATCAACCACTGTGTAACTATGCCTATACTTTTCTCCTCGATCGTGATGAAGCGGAAGAGGTAGTTCAAGCGACCTTTCTTACCGTGTGGGAAAAGAAAGAGGATATTACTATTGAGACTTCGCTAAAATCTTATCTCTACAGAGCTGTTCGCAACAGTTGCCTCAATGCAATAAAGCATGCGAAAGTAAAAAAGAAGCACGAAGAGGAATCTCTTTATATTTCAGATTCCAGCCATGAGTCTGTATCTCAGTCAGTAATTTCCTCGGAATTGGATCAAAAAATAGGCGATGCGTTGATGGTACTTCCGGAGCAATGTCGGCTGGTGTTTAAAATGAGTCGTTTTGAAGAATTGAAGTATGCAGAGATTGCGGAACAATTGAATATCTCGATAAAGACTGTGGAGAATCAAATTGGAAAGGCGTTAAAAATAATGAGGGAAGAACTGAAAGAGTATTTGCCTATACTCATTATACTAATGAACGGGTTTATTAATTGAATGGGTTGAGAGAAGAGTTTGACCATATTGATGATTTAATTGGAAAGTACCTTTCCGGGGAAGCTTCAGAGCAAGAGCGCACTCAGGTAGAGGAGTGGGTGGCTATTAGCGATTCCAACAAAAATCAATTCAACCATTTCAAATTGATTTTTGAGAGAGCAAAATTGGTAAAAACCACCCAGGCATACGATGCGGATAAGGCATGGCTTAGGGTGAAGTCTAAAATGGCCAAACCCAAAATAATTCGACTCCAACAGTATTGGAATGCGCTACGTATTGCCGCTGTATTACTTGTGACTGCAGGGGTGGGTTACATTGCTTATCAGTGGATGAATGTTCCCGATCAGGTTATTACCATTGTTGCTCAAAAGGAAATAGTGCGAGACACTTTACCGGATGGAAGTTTGGCGGTGCTCAACAAGAGCAGTTCCCTTAAGTATGTTTACAACACAAGGAGCAATCAACGAAAAATAGCGCTGGTAGGAGAGGCATTTTTTGAAGTCAAGCATCAGGAGGATAAACCCTTTATCATTGAAGCCAATGGAGTAATTATTGAAGATATAGGAACCACTTTTAATGTCAGCGCTTTTCCTGATAGCCCAACAATAGAAGTATATGTGGAAACAGGAGAGGTGGCCTTCTACACTTTAAAAGATACAGGACTCAATTTGGTGGCGGGAGAAACGGGAGTATATCATAAGGCCAATCAATCTTTTGCAAGACTGTTAAAGACCGACACAAATCGTCTGGCCTACAAAACCGGAATATTCAGTTTTAGGAATGCTGATTTGGAGACTATTGTAAAAGACTTGAACTCTGTTTATGAAGCTCAGATACGACTCTCAAGCGAGGCAATTAAAGGCTGCCGATTGAATGTGGCTTTCAAAAATGAAAGGCTGGAAGATATAGTTGAAATTATTGCGGAGACCCTGAAGTTAACAGTAACCAGAGAAGGTGAAGACTATGTATTAAATGGCAATGGTTGTGGAAACTGATAGTATGAAAAAAATTCTACTCACCCTGTCCTTCTTGTCTTTCGTTTCTTACTCAATTGGTTGGAGCCAAAACATTCCCCCATTAGAGAGAAAAGTTTCAGTCACATTTCGAGGTGTGCCAATAGAGTCAGCGCTGAGTCAACTTTCACAGGCAGGAAACTTTACTTTTTCTTACAGTCCTTCCATTCTCAACTCCAATCATGTAGTGAGCAGCGACTATACAAACAAATCGGTAAGAGAGATACTCAATGGATTTTTTGGAGAATCAATTTTAACCAAAGGGAAAGGAAATTATATTATTCTCACGAAGGCTCCCGCCCCTACTAAAAAAGAAATTGTAAACAATACGGTCACAATAACGGGATACGTGACCAATGGAGCTACTGGCGAAAAAATTGATGAAGTAAGTGTTTATAATAAAAAATCATTGACCGCTACGATCACAGATCAGTTTGGCTTTTTCCAAATTGTATTGGACAATCCCGATCAATCGGCAGAATTGCATTTTAGTAAGCGGGCATTTTTAGATACCTTAATCGTGCTGGGGCCAGGAATACAGTTTATCAATATGGTGATGTTGCCAGAAAACTATGTTATTGCTCAAACCCAACCAGCGGAAGATACTGTAACGGTGGTAACAGGTCCGATAGCTGTACGGCCTCCTGTGGTACGACCAGAACCCGTAACTGCTAGTAAAAGAACCTTCCGTGAATTTTTACAAGAAGAAATTTTTTCTAAAAATATATTCTCCAAAAAGCGGGGGGATGTGAACGTCAAAAATATTAAAGATCCTATTTACCGCGACTTTCAGGTATCCTTTGTTCCCTTTGTTGGAACGAACCACAAACTCAGCGGAAACGTAATTAATGGATACTCATTGAACATATTAGGAGGTTTTTCGATGGGTACTACCAAGGCAGAATTTGGAGGACTATTTAATATCGATAGAGGAGATGTATCCTATGCTCAGTTTGCCGGGTTGTTCAATACGGTAGGCGGACGAACGAGTGGAGGACAGTTTGCGGGCCTGGGAAACCTGACACGGAAAAAAGTTGAGGGAGGGCAATTTGCCGGCTTGTTCAATGCCAATCTTGACTCCGTAAAAGCAGGTCAGTTTGCCGGCTTGTTCAATGTGAATGGCCGGGCTTCCGAAGGCGCACAGATAGCCGGACTTTTTAATGTTCAGCCCAGTTATTATAAAGGGGCACAAATTGCAGGTTTGTTTAACGTGGCCACACATCAGATGTATGGCACCCAAGTAGCAGGCCTTGTGAATTACGCACACAATATTCATGGTGGGCAAATCGGGCTTATTAATTATGCAGATAGTATAAGAGGCGTTCCGCTTGGACTGATGAGCATTGTAAGTAAGGGCTATCACAAGATTGAATTTTCGGCAGATGAGATATTTTATGTCAATGCCGCTTTCAGAACGGGAGTAAGGCAATTTTATAATATCCTACAAGCGGGTATGAAGCCTGAAAGTTTTGATGGTTCTGTCAACCCAGGTTCTTTAAACCCTGACCAGCAAAATATTTGGACGTTTGGATATGGAGTAGGAACAGCTCCACAACTTACAAAGTGGTTGTATTTGAATGTTGACCTTACTGTTAATCAGGTGAACAAGGGCAGCTTCACTAATTCAGTAAGTCTGCTTAATAAATTGTACCTGGGATTTGATTTTCAGGTAGCCAGGAAGTTTTCGATAACTGCTGGTGCTACACTCAATGGCTACCTTTCTGATCCGTCTTATACTGAAAACCCTACTTTATTTACTGACTTTACCCCCTCAATTATCAAAACCCACAGTTTTACCAATGGCAATGAATTAAAAATGTGGTGGGGTGGAAAAGTCGGAATCAGGTTTTTATGAGATGAAAATCTAAACTATTTTTCGTTTTTCCGTTTACTATCACCTCCAGTTTGTGCTTGCCAGGAAAATGCTTTCTTGTGGTAAAATCAGTGAATCTCTGTTTGCGCACAAAATTTATTTTTTCGTCCGGTAGAAATTCTTTCTCACTTACTTTAAATACTTTTTTTGAATACTTGCCCGTGGAGGTTAGAAATGTAATGGCGTATTCTATTCTTAGGTTGGATTTCTTTTTCTCCTGATTGGCTACATTGAACGCAAACTCTCCGGTCTGTCCAATTTTGATTTTTTTGTTATCCATTTTGAGATCAGTCACCTGTGTTTTCATATTGGGATTGAACCCATGAAAATTCAATGCTTCGGTTTGGCCTTGTTTTAAAAGAGTTCGGCTTCCGTGTTTGAGTATCCAATTGGTTTCGGGGCTGATGTCTTTCCACTGCCTGGCAATCTTAAGCACTATATCCGGGTGATCTTTAGCAATGTCATTGAGATTGTTGGCCACACTTCTTCTTACGTATTCTGATTTGTCTTTTTTCAAATTTTCCAGAATAGGAAGAATAGGAGAAGGGTCTTTTTTGAAAGCCGGTAGCCCCATCACCCACGGTAATCTGGGGCGACAACCTTCTGAGGCGAGCCTGCGGACATGATGATTATTGTGTTTAGACCACTGCTGCATTCTTTGTATGGCCTTTTTAGGGTAGTGTATAATGAATGGACGAATAGCAAATTCAGCGCTGATCAGTTGTGTGATTTGTTCCAGCGCATCCATAGATTGCTCAAAGTGATCCAGTCCATATACCTCAATATAGTCAGGAAGGAATATGAGGGGGTAGATCGGTTTATCATACTTTTCTTCCAGATAGCGCTTTGATGTGTCAACTAAATATTCAGCCGCCTTATCGAACTCCTTTGGTAAAATTAGGTGCAACGCCAATGTTACTTTCCGTGTCCGTTGTTTGAGTTCCAGATCCGGCCACTCGGTGTCAAAGACAGCATGGATAAATCGATTGCGATCAAAATTGGGGATTGTCTTTTTCAACACCACGCACAGGTATTCAAAAAACTCTGGATTGTATAAATATTTTAGAGGTTCCGCCATCAGTTTGAATCGTCTTTGTTAATTGAAATGCTAAAATCGCTAACTCACATGACAACCTTATGTCAGCATTCTTTCTCTTCTCATTATTTCTTTAAAAAATTGTATTTTAGTGAGCACTAATCACGATGGAATCATTTCTATTGTTTTTTGAGACCATGCCCACCTGGCAAAGATTAGCATGGGTGGTCACCTGCCTTGTGGTATGCTGGGTGCTGGAAGGAAATTACCCGCTCGCCAGACATTCGTACAGCAAGTTAAAGCACGATGGAGCCAACCTGGTATTTCTTCTTTTTACATTCGTCATCAATCTTCTGTTTGGAGTTCTTACAGTAGGCATTTTTGCCTGGATGGACGCCCATAAGATTGGGTTGTTATACTTCGTGGATTGGCCCATCTGGCTCGAGCTGCTTTTAGCGGTGATGTTTTTGGATTTTGTGGCTCAATATGTAGCGCATTATCTGCTTCATCGGGTAAAGTGGATGTGGAAGTTTCACATGGTTCATCACAGTGACACCAAGGTGGATGCCACCACAGGCACCCGCCATCATCCGGGTGATTATTTTCTTCGAGAAGTTTTTGCCCTTATCGCTATTGTTATTTTGGGTGCGCCAATTGCATTTTACTTATTTTATAGATTTAGTACTATTTTTTTTACATACACCAGTCACGCCAATATTAATGTGCCCAGGTGGCTGGATAAAACACTAAGTCTGGTTTTCATTACACCCAATATGCATAAGTTCCATCATCACTTTGAACGGCCATGGACCGACACCAATTTTGGTAATATCTTTTCATTCTGGGATCGGATATTCGGAACGATGGTTTATGATGATCCTAAGAAAATAAAGTACGGATTGGATGTGGCGGATGAAACCCGGGATGAAGACATTCGCTATCAGTTGGGACTTCCTTTGAATAAGACCATTAAAACAGATTACTAATTGTCAGTTCAGCAACAATTGCTCGTATTCAATAGAGTTTAGGAACAATAAGGGTTGGGTTGGGGTTGATGAATTGTACATAAATATAAATATTATGAAAGCAATTTGGAATGGACAAGTAATAGCAGAGAGTGATGACACCGTGGTGATAGAGGGCAATCACTATTTCCCGGAAGATGCTATTAAAAAAGAATTTTTTTCTGAATCAATTTCTAATACGGTTTGTCCCTGGAAAGGAATTGCATCTTACTACAACGTAACAGTAGATGGTAAAGAAAACCCTGATGCGGCATGGTATTATCCGGAACCAAAAGAAGCAGCCAAAGTAATTAAAGACCGAATAGCTTTTTGGAAGGGAGTAGAAGTTGTAAATTAATTTTCTTCTAAAGTTCGATACACGATGCTTCTTGCGATTGATACAGGTAACAGTGACATCACCATCGGACTTTGGGACGGAAAAACATGGCTGCACATCTGGCGTATTCCCACAAAGCCGGATCAACCGGAGTTGTTTTATGGAATAAAGCTCAGAGACTATTTTTTTGAGGCCAATGTAGACGTTGCTAAAATTGAAACCATTGTGTTGAGTAGCGTAGTCCCCGCGCTTACTGACAAAATTACAGGAGTAATTGAAGTTTTGTTGGGTAAGAAACCGATCCTACTTGGGCCATCGATCTATAATCAATTAGCGATTGAAGTATTAAATCCATACGAGATAGGCTCAGATCTTGTCTCCAATGCCATTGCAGCTTATGATCACTATAAGAATACCTGCATTGTTGTAGATTTTGGTACTGCACTGACGTTCACTGCTTTGTCCTCAACAGGAAAAATATTGGGAGTGTCTATCGCACCTGGATTAAAAACTGCTATCAAATCCCTTACACAAAATACAGCGAAGCTTTTTGATGTGCCATTACAAATGCCACATTCTGCCCTGGGCACAAGTACCATTACCGCCATCCAATCGGGTATATTGGTTGGTTACAACGGCTTGGTGAAGTCGATGGTGGATGAAATACGCAGAGAGTTGAAAGAGGATTGTCCTGTGGTAGCTACAGGAGGACTCTCTTCCGTAATCACTCCGCTTCATGATTTTTTTGATTGGGTAGAACCCAACCTTACTTTAAATGGATTGCGGATTGTAAGCGAAACACTGAGAGGTGATGGGTAGCGCCATACAATTGGATCGGGTTTCTCATCGGTATGGTGATCATATCATCTTCGAAAAACTTTCCCTTGAAATTGAAGCAGAAAAAATAACTGCCATCCTTGGAAAAAGCGGGAGTGGCAAATCTACGTTACTCCAAATTATAAACGGACTTATCCGCCCCTATGAAGGCACCGTAAGTTTATTGGGCAAGCCTATTGACTACGACAATATTCATCAGGTTCGACTGACTATAGGTTATGCGGTGCAATCAGCGGGTTTATTTCCTCACCTGACTGTTTATGAAAACATAACAATGCCTGGAGTGCTGGCGGGCTGGAACAAAGAACAAAAGTCAAAGAGGTCAAAAGAATTGATGGAGTTGGTCAACTTGTCTGAAAGTCATAAAAAAAAATACCCCTATCAATTATCAGGAGGAGAGCAGCAAAGAGTAGGACTTTGCCGGGCGATATTACTTAACCCTCCTTTCATGTTATTAGACGAGTCATTTTCTTCATTGGATCCGGAAACGAAGCAAGATATTCATGCAGAGGTGATTAAACTTCAACGCAAAGAGCCTAGATGTATCGTAATGGTGACCCATGACCCTGAGGAAGCGATAAAATTAGGGGACACACAACTCAAGTTTGAAGACGGAAAATTAATTCCACTTCAAAGATGAGGCACTTCCTTACCATAATGGTCCTGTTGATTTTCTGTGCGAGCGCACAAGGCCAGACCATACGCGTAGGGGCAAAGCATTTTAACGAAGGGTATATTTTGGGTGAAATGCTGGCACAGCTCATTGAAAATGAAGGATATAGGGTTGAAAGAAAATTCAATTTGGGGGGAACAGCTGTTTGTTATGCGGCTTTGCGTGGAGGGGGAATAGACCTTTACCCGGAATACACGGGCTCGCTGGCAGAAGAAATATTGAAAAGTGATAAGAAACTCGACCACCAGACACTTAATGAAGAGTTACAATCTCAACTGGGGTTAGAGATATCCCCTTCGTTTGGATTTAATAACACGTACGCACTCGCCACCACACCAAAAATTGCAGAATCCAGAGGGTTGATAACGATTTCAGATTTGCAGAAAGCAGATAACATAGTTGCGGCAGTGAGTTATGAGTTTTTAAAACGAAAGGATGGATGGGAAAACTTGAAGCGTGCGTATCAATTGAAATTGAACCCTTCGGGTATTGAACATGGATTGGCGTACCAGGCACTTAACAGTAACAAAATTGAACTTACAGATGTGTATTCGACCGATGGGGAGATAGAAAAATACAATTTATTTTTATTAGTAGATGATTTGAGGTTCTTCCCCTCTTATTATGCCGTGGCAGTGTATAACCAGACCCTTGACCCAAAAATAAAAGCGATTGCCAATAAATTGGAAGGGATGATCTCTGAGGACGAGATGCAGGAGATGAATTCGGAAGTGCTTTTCGAAAAAAAGTCTTTCAGCGAAGTAGCACATTCATTTTTAATGAGAAAGAATCTGGTGCAGGAAAATACATTGAGAACAGACCCGAGTATGTGGAAGGAGATTGCAGGCAAGACCTGGGCGCATTTGGGGATAACTGCTATTTCGCTGGGGTTGGCAATTCTGGTAGCGGTGCCGTTAGGTATTCTGCTTTTTATTTTTTCGGGGATCAGTCGCCCAGTATTATATTTTGTGGGGCTGTTACAAACGATACCCTCCATTGCGTTGCTCGCATTAATGATTCCTTTGCTTGGGATAGGGAGAGTGCCGGCCATTACTGCGTTGTTTCTCTATGCGTTGTTGCCGATTTTAAGAAATACGACCACTGGGCTTACCTCTGTTGATCCCATACTAAGAAAAGTGGCTAAGGGCATGGGGATGACCACCATTCAACAACTTCGTTTTGTAGAGTTGCCGTTGGCCATGCCAGCGATTTTGGCGGGTATTCGCACAGCGGCAGTGATTACAATAGGAACGGCTACATTGGCTGCCTTTATTGGAGCCGGGGGACTGGGAGAGTTTATTGTTACGGGTTTGGCGCTGAACAACACACAGTTGATTTTACAAGGCGCTATACCTGCTGCAGTCCTGGCTGTTGTAGTTGAATTTTTATTTGAGTTATTGGAGAAGGCTTTGATACCGAAGCACCTGAGGACGTAGCGTTTAGTACACCCTCGTTCTCAGGCTACGGCCTAAATGCAACTGAATGCCAAAGGCAGCCTGAACCGGAACGTGGTCAAAGAATGCATCATTAGGCATAGCCACATTCAATCCCAATTGAAACATGCCATTGAGATTTTCCCCTAATCTAAATCGGGCAGTGGCGGCTGGCTCAATAAACAGATGTGCTCCTTCCTCTGGCATCTCTACAATAACTCCAGATTGAAACTCATTATAATTCACAAGAGAAAATCTGGGTGTAAAGGCAAGGTTGAAGCTTCTGTAATTGGTGCCTATAGAGGGTTGTATAAAGATGCGATTGTATTTTCCAGTAACGATTACCTCTTGCTGCCCCAGGCCGAGAAAACCGTATTGCCCAGTTGTGGTGCCTTTACCTTGTCCATAGCCTACGTACAATTCTATCTTTCGTGCTCGAGTGGCCTGATAGTATCCTATACCCCCTTCAAAAAAATTGTTCTTACGTTTAAAGGTTTGACTTTGATCATCGGGATCGTTACGAGTCTCGTTCAGAAAGGAGTAGTTTCCTATTACCCCAATATGGTCGGTAAGGGCAACGGCACCTTGTAAATCAAATCCTGTTCCGATAAATGCTGATCCTTGAAATTCGCCCTGCTCACTGAATAAAGGTGTGTTCCTCATGTTGGGTACGTACATGGGTGCACACGAGGATAGAAGAGCAATAATGACAATAAAAGAGCTAAAGCGCATGACAGACAGTTTTGAGGGATGAAATATACTATTTCAATCGGTTGTATTTCTTCATTACCTCAATTAATCGATCATGGGGGATGGCATAAACCTTATTTCCGTCTCTGCCCACCATGGTTTCAGCAGCAATCATGGCATTTATAATTGACTCTTCTGTGGCCTGTGCTACCGCATCAAAGAACGGATTAATCATTTCATTGGGAAACATTTTAAGATTAGCCAGCTTATCCATAGCGCCTACTTCAGGGTTGGCAGTGGAGAATGCTATAAAAATATCTCCTGATGAATTACCTCCCCGGCCACCAACGACACCTACACCAAGCGCCACTCGTTTTACAAAACGATCAAGTTGATGGGGTAAGAAGGGTGCGTCTGTTGCGGCCACCACAATGATGGAGCCCTGGTCTTCATCGGGTTTTCCTGATGTGGGCATAAGATCTGTAATCTCTTTCCCTACAGGCACACCCGCAACAGTCAGTTGACTGCGTGCGCCATAGTTGGCTTGTACTAAAACACCAACGGTATAAGTTCCAATTTTAGTTTCTACTATTCGGGAAGAAGTGCCAATGCCCCCCTTGAAGCTGTGAACGATCATGCCGGTGCCGCCCCCCACATTTCCTTCCGCAACAGGACCAGATGTAGCCCCTTGCATGGCCTCAAAAACATCGGCTTGTTTTACGTGGAAGCCGTTGATATCGTTGAGAAAACCGTCCCATGTTTCAGCCACTACGGGCAAACTATAATCGCCTGAATAGCCACCGTCACTTAACTTTTTATTCACATACCATTGAATCACTGCATCACGTACTGTCCCTACACTGTGTGTGTTAGTAATTAAAATGGGCGACCCCAAACAACCCGATTCATCGATCCACGTGGTTCCAGTCATTTCACCATTGCCATTCAAAGTAAACCAGGAGGCAAATACGCGTTCGATGGAATTTTTACCAAGCGGGAAAATAGCAGTGACCCCTGTTCGCGCGGGCCCTTTTCCTATTTCCAGTTTTCCGTCTCCTTTGATAATGGTTTTATGCCCTACTTCTACTCCCGGAACATCAGTAATGGCATTCAATTTTCCTGGAGTCCCATCAAAGGGGATTTTTAAATCTCTTGCCCGGGGCTTGTTGGTTTGTGCATTGGTAATACAAGTGGCAAACAAGAGGATGAGGGTGATTATTCGTGTGATTGGCATAGCGGTATAAAACTTTGTTATGTAAATTACCCAGAATTGTGAAAGAATAGGTATAGTCTAACCAGTCATTTTTAAATTTTACAGATGAAGTTTGATGTTGAACAAATCAATAACCTGATATCCGGACGGAGATCCGTTTTCCCTAAAGATTATATTCAAGGAAAGACAGTTGACGATCGAATTGTAAACCAGATTTTGGAAAATGCCAATTGGGCGCCAACGCATAGGCTAACAGAGCCTTGGCGTTTTGTTGTGTTCAGTGGAGAAGGGTTAAAAAAACTGGCGGCTTTTCAGGCAGCATGTTACAAAGAGGTGACTGCCAAAGAGGGTGGATTTAAAGAAGAGCGGTATCAAAATTTGCTTACCAAACCTATGGAGTCCTCTCATATTATAGCAGTGGGAATGAAACGGGATAAAGAAAACAGAATAAGGGAAGTGGAGGAGATTGGGGCGGTTTTTTGTGCGATTCAAAATATGTACCTCACGGCTACAGCTTATGGAGTAGGGTGTTACCTCAGTACGGGAGGGATTACTTATTTTGATGAGGCGAAGTCTTTTTTTGGATGGGGTGAACACGACAAATTGATTGGATTCTTTAACCTGGGTGTAATTGACTGTGAATTGAAACCCGGGAGGAGAAAACCTATTGGTGATAAAGTACAATGGATAAACTAGACAGAAAAATATGAATCAGGTTCCTACTCAGGATGACTTATTACTGGCACATGAACGAATTAAAACATATGTTCATCAAACTTCCGTGATGACTTCGGGAAGTATTGATACCATTGCGGGATGCCAAATATTTTTTAAATGTGAAAATTTTCAAAAAATAGGGGCTTTCAAAGCGCGAGGTGCCATGAACGCTGTTTTGAATTTGTCGGAAGAGGAAAGGAAAAAGGGAGTGGCAACTCACTCATCGGGTAACCATGCGCAGGCATTGGCACGAGCTGCCAGGATCATGGGAGTGAAAGCTTACATCGTGATGCCCCGCACAGCGCCTGATATTAAAAAGAAAGGGGTTCGTGCTTTTGGTGGCGAGATCACGGAATGCGAACCAACACTCGAAGCAAGGGAGTCCACATTAGCAAAAGTGATTGCAGAAACGGGGGCAACAGAAATTCATCCATTTAATAATTATGATGTGATGGCTGGCCAGGCAACGGCTGCCATTGAGTTGTTTGATGAAACGGAAGATTTAGACTTTTTACTGGTTCCGGTTGGCGGAGGCGGTTTGTTAAGCGGAACATTATTGGCTGCAAAATACTTTTCACCTAAAACCAAGGTGATTGCAGGTGAACCGGAAGGCGCAGATGACACATACCGGTCAATCCAAAGTGGTAAGATTGAAAAATCTCAGGCCAATTCAGTGGCGGACGGACTGCTCACCTCTCTGGGAGACAAAACATTTCCACTTATTAAGGAAATGGTAAATGAGGTAATTACCGTTAGTGACAAAGAGATCATTGAGGCCATGAGGTTGATATGGGAGCGCGTAAAAATTATTGTGGAGCCATCATGCGCGGTTCCCTTTGCGGCCGTGTTGAAAGAAAAAGAGAAGTTCTCTGGTAAGAGAGTAGGG
Source organism: Flammeovirgaceae bacterium UBA2338 (assembly GCA_002344795.1). Classification (GTDB taxonomy): domain Bacteria; phylum Bacteroidota; class Bacteroidia; order Cytophagales; family Cyclobacteriaceae; genus ELB16-189. Next base: position 144,567 of record DDUM01000031.1, read on the forward strand.
ATTATACTTTCTGGGGGCAATGTAGATTTGGAGAGGGCCTTTAAATTATTTGAATCAATTAGTTAACCGCTGAGACGCAAAGGCACAAAGTCCTCTCCGTCTCAGCAATTGAAATCATTTAATTCCCTCTCTTAAACTGATCGAACTTAGAATCTGTCCTCTTCGGGAACACATTGTCAGAAACGTTCACGTCTGCTGTTGCGCGATTAGGATCGATAACAATATGGGTGACCTCTTTATCTTTTACAAAAACCTTGGTCACCTCCTTTTCATTCAATCGCCAGATTTCCGCAGGAATCATTTCAATTTCAGTAGACCCATCTTTGTAAGTCCATTCAATAATGATAGGACTTAGCAAACCTCCCGTGTTGCGCAGCGTAAGCTCGTAAAGATTTTTTCCCTGCAATTTCTGACGTACGGCATCGTCATTGATTCTACTTCTGAAATCGCGATAAGTATCTTCAGAAGTATTTTCTACAGTCAATGGTTGAGGACCCGCACTGAAGTCATAGGCCTTGTTGGCGGTGGTGTTGGCAGCAAGGTCTCCTTGTTTTACAGTTACAGTTTTCTTTTCAGGATCCATTTGTTCTTCCTTCACTTGAAACCACTTTACATCTTCCAGCGTCAGGTCTACATGGTCTGTAGTGTAGAACCATCCTCTCCAGAACCAATCCAGGTCTACACCAGAGGCGTCCTCCATGCTTCTAAAGAAGTCTGCCGGGGCAGGATGTTTGAAAGCCCAACGCTCTGCGTATTCTTTAAAGGCCCTGTCAAAATTTTCAGGCCCCATAATGGTTTCACGCAAAAGCACCAACGCAGCGGAGGGTTTGGTATAACCGTTCGGGCCAAAGCTGGTGGCTTGATTGTCAGATTGCGCCATGATAGGCCGCATGATGCTTTTGTCCCCTTTCATAAACGGAACTATACCTTTGGGGGTGCCGCTGGTGATATCGAAGCCATCGTACCGTGTGCGCACAGTTTCATGCTCAAGAAAAGTATTCAATCCCTCATCCATCCAGGTCCATTGTCTTTCATCTGAATTTACAATCATGGGAAAGAAATTATGTCCCACCTCATGCACAATCACCCCGACCATTCCTTCTAAAACACGTTGAGAATACTTGCCATTTTTGTCGGGTCTTCCATAGTTGAAACATATCATCGGGTACTCCATGCCCTGATCAGCGGTGTGAACAGAGTAAGCCGTTGGATAAGGATAATCAAATGTTCTTGCAGAATAAACCTCTAAAGTGTTTTTAATGGCTTTGGTAGATTCTTTCTCCCAAAGCGGATTGCCTTCTTTCGGATATAGGGATTGTGCCAATGGTGTTTTATCACCCACCTTAACGGCCATCGCATCCCAAATGAATTTTCTCGAAGTGGCGAAGGCAACATCGCGAACGTTTTCAGCTTGAAATACCCAGGTACTTTTTTTCTTTGACCTGGATTTCTCATTCTTTTTTGCCTCTGCCTCAGTTACGATGAAAACAGGTTTGTCAAATGTTTGCTGTGCCCGGTTGAACCTCTCCAACTGATCCTTGCTCAACACTTCCTGTGGATTTTGTAGCCATCCGGTTGCCCCAACGATGAAGTCGCTGGGCACAGTGATTCTTACTTTGTAGTTACCGAAAGTAAGCGCGTACTCACCACGGCCTAAAAATTGTTTGTTCTGCCATCCTTCATAATCATCGAATACACACATGCGGGGAAACCACTGTGCGCAGGTATACAATCGGTTATCATCTTCAGGGAAATATTCATAACCACCCCGCTCGCTAAATTTCATGCGATCGTATTCGCGGTAGCTCCATTCTACTATAAATTTGTAGGTGTCGCCAGTTTTTAATGCTGTGGGCAAATCAATCCTCATCATGGTGAAGTTGATGGTATAGGGAAGTGCTTTACCTGTGGCAGCATCTTTTACGGATTTAATGGTATACCCGCCTTCATAATCGTATCCATACCCGCCCAGGGATTCGGCTAAGAATTTTGCGGGCACTGAATCGCGGATAATATTATTACTGGTTTTGTCTGTCATGTTGCCTTCAGACAGTTTGTTTTGATCCAGTTGCATCCAGAGGAAACGCAATGTCTCAGGGGAGTTGTTGAAGTAAGTAACCGTTTCCTTACCGGTTATCATTTGCGTTTCGTCATTCAACTCCACATCGATTTCATAATCAGCACGTTGTTGCCAATAGCTGGGGCCGGGAGCTCCAGAACTGCTGCGATAGCTATTGGGAGTAGGAAGTTCAGGGCCTAACTGCTCGAATTTGCCTTGCCAGTTTTGTTGTGCGAAAGCGGACAATGAACCAAAAAACAGAATCAGGTATAATGAAAATGAGCGCATATGGTATTAATTAAATCATGTATAAACGAAGAAGTCATTTCGTTAAAACGAAATGACTTCAAAATTGATAAATAAATGTAAGACTATTTTCCCCCTTTTTTCCTAAGCTCGTCAAATTTAGAAGCTTGTTTTACCCTAGGAAACACATTGTCATCGGTATTCACGTCTGCAGTTTCTTTGAGCGGATCAATAACGATGTTCACCACCTCCTTATCTTTTACAAAAACTTTCTTTATTTGATTTTCATTCAGCCTCCAGATTTCAGCCGGGATACGTTCAATTTCCTTAGTGCCGTCTTTGTAAGTCCATTCAATGATTACAGGCATCACCAGGCCTCCTTTGTTACTCAAGGTAATTTCATATAAATTTTTGTTCTCCAGCTTACTGATTACCGCTTTATCATCAATGCGGTTTTGGAATTCACCATAAAAACTGGCATCCGCAGGAATCACACTGAAGGGTTGAGGACCGTCATTAAAATTATCTGAATTATGTCCCTCACCAGCGCCAGCAGTGGCTAAATCCCCTTTTTTAACCTTTGTGCCCTTGTTTTCAAGGGTGGTCTCATCTTTTTTCACCTGATACCACTTCACCGCATCAACCGATACATCCGTGTTGTCAGTAGAGTAAAACCATCCCCTCCAGAACCAATCCAGGTCTACTCCGGAAGCATCTTCCATGGTGCGGAAAAAGTCCGCAGGTTTTGGATGCTTAAACGCCCAGCGTTCAGCGTATTCTTTAAATGCCTTGTCGAATAGTTCGGGTCCCATAACGGTTTCTCTTAAAATGTTAAGCGCAGTGGCTGCTTTTCCATATTGCTCTGAACCATACTGGATCACATTTTCAGCACTTGTCATAAGCGGGCGTTGCGTCTCCTTATCCCCCATCATGTAGGGAACAATTGCTTCCGCGGGGCCTCTGCGTTGAGGCATGTCAGGGTAATGCTCTACTTGTGTAAGGTACTGCACAAAAGTATCGAAGCCTTCATCCAACCAGGCCCATTGACGTTCGTCTGAGTTGATAATCATAGGGAAAAAATTGTGGCCGACTTCGTGAACGATTACACCAATCATTGCCCACTTGGTGCGATCGGGAATTGTTCCATCAGGTTGTGGCCTTCCTCCATTGAAGCAAATCATCGGGTACTCCATACCAATGTTGGCCATGTGAACAGAGATAGCAACGGGATAGGGATAATCAATTGTATACTTTGAAAAGGTTGTAATTGTATTTTTAACAGCTTTTGTAGATTCCCGCTCCCAAAGTGGATTCCCTTCTTTGGGATAATAAGACATCGCCATCACAGTTTTGCCGCCAAGCTTTACCGCCTGGGCATCCCAAATAAATCTTCGTGAACTGGTAAAGGCAAAATCCCTAACGTTATCGGCTTTGTATACCCAGGTTTTCTTTTGTTTTGATTTTGATTTTTCGCGTTGGATGGCTTCATCCTGTGTAGCAATAATTACAGGCTTATCATATGATTTTTTAGCGAGCTCAAATCGCTCTATTTCCTTTTTGGAAAGCACATCCTGAGGGTTTTGCAATTCTCCTGTTGAACCCACAATATGGTCTGCAGGGACAGTAATACTTACTTTGTAATTTCCGAAGGAAAGTGTGAACTCACCTTGACCAAGGAATTGTTTGTTTTGCCAGCCTTCATAATCGTCATACACACACATGCGTGGAAACCAATGGGTGATGCCATACACATAATTGTCATCCGCTGGGAAATACTCCATTCCACCTCTGCGACCCACTTCGCGCTCGTTCAGCCTGTCACTTACCGGATACGACCACTCGATGTTGAAAGAATATTTTTCTCCGGTTTTTAATGGCTTTGGCAAATCTACACGCATCATGGTGGCGTTGATAAAATTAGGCAGATCTTTTCCTACTAGATCTTTTACTGACTTGATGGTGTAACCACCCTTGTAATCACCATACAGATCCAGATCGCGCTGCAATTGATCTATGGAAACATTTTCACCCAGGCTATTGGTTTTGATTTTATCTGTTGTATTTCCCTCAGCCAAGATATTTTGATCGAGTTGAAGCCACAAATATTTAAGTTGATCGGGAGAGTTATTGGTGTAGGTAATGGTTTCTTTACCAATGATCATATGTGTTTCGTCATTCAATTCTACATCGATCACATAATCTGCCTGCTGTTGCCAGTATTTGTAACCGGGAGCACCGGAGGCAGATCGGTATTGGTTAGGGGTAGGTAACTGTTGCCCCAACTGTTCAAATTTACTGTTCCATCCCTCTTGAGCAAAAGAGGGTATTGCAATGGCAATTAAAATCAAACCTAACAGGTTCTTCATATTAATATTTTTTAGGGTTGTCATGTTGTTTTAATTTTTCCTGAACTGATCAAACCTGGAGGGTTGTTCAACCTTAGGAAACATGTTGTTATGGGTATCGATGTCTGCAGTTTCTTCCAGTGGGTCAATAACTATACTTGCTACCTCTTTGTCTTTTACAAATACTTTGGTGATGCGTTGTTCATTGGTTCTCCAGATTTCAGCAGGTAAATGTTCTATTTCTTTTGTTCCATCTTTATAAGACCATTGGATGATCACAGGCATTACCAGACCACCTTTATTGCTCAGTGTTACTTCATAAAAGTTTTTACCCTTCATTTTATTGATCACGGCTTTATCGTCAATGCGGCTAAGGAATTCGCCATAAAGACGACCATCCGTTTCAATGAGGCTGAAAGGTTCGGGCCCGTTGCTAAAATCTTTACTCGCATTTCCACTGTTGCCTGAAGCAAGGTCTCCTGTTGTTACTCTTTTGGATTTGCTTTCTAAGTTTTGATTGTCTTCTCTTAGCTTGAGCCAGCGAACCTGATCAACAGATACGTCTACATGGTCAGTCGTATAAAACCATCCTCTCCAAAACCAATCCAGGTCAAAGGCAGAGGCATCTTCCATCGTCCTGAAAAAGTCGGAGGGTTTTGGATGCTTGAAGGCCCACCGCTGTGCGTATTCCTTAAATGCGTGATCAAAAAGCTCAGGCCCCATAACCGCCTCGCGGAGGATGTTAAGTGCTGTAGCGGCTTTATTGTATTGTTCATTACCAATTTGTACTACTTGCTCACCGCTTGTCATTAAGGGACGCATCGTACTTTTATCACCTTTCATGTAGGGCACAATGCCCTGTGCATGACCTCTTCGCGCTGGCATGTCCTTATAGTTTTCTACCTGCGTCAGGTATTGCACAAAGGAGTTTACGCCTTCATCCATCCAGGTAGTTTCTCTTTCATCATTATTGATGATCATCGGGAAAAAGTTGTGACCTACTTCGTGTACAATCACACCAATCATTCTCCACTTTGTGTTGTCGCTGTAGCTTCCGTCCTTGTTGGGTCTTCCAAAATTGAAACAAATCATCGGGTATTCCATGCCAATGCTGGCAGCGTGAACAGATATGGCAACAGGATAGGGATAATCAATGGTGAATTTTGAATAAGTAACGAGTGTATTTTTTACCGCTTTGGTCGATTCTCTTTCCCATAATGGGTTTCCTTCTTTTGGATAAAAGGACATGGCCAGCGGGGTGTTGTTGCCAATTTTCACAGCCTGTGCATCCCAGATGAATTTGCGGGAGGTGGCAAAGGCAAAGTCGCGAACGTCCTCAGCGTGAAACTCCCATGTTTTCTTTTCTTTTGATTTACTTTTTTCTCTTTGAATGGCTTCCTGTTGTGTGGCGATGATCACGGGAGCATCAAAAGAGGTTTTGGCTTTTTCATAGCGAGCGATTTGTTCTGCTGTTAAAACATCTTTTGGGTTTTGAAGTACACCTGTTGCTGCCATGATATGATCTGCGGGTGTGGTAATCTTCACTTTGTAGTTTCCGAAAACGGTAGCGAACTCACTTCTTCCTAGAAATTGTTTGTGCTGCCATCCTTCCAGGTCATCGTACACGCACATGCGTGGAAACCATTGGGCGATGGTGTAAACATAATTTTTATCCTCAGGGAAGTATTCCAGGCCACTTCTGCCCCCTACTTTCATTCGATCATTAATATTATAAGACCATTCAATTTTAAAAGAATATGTTTCTCCTCTTTTGAGTGGCTTTGGCAAATCGACTCGCATCATTGTGGCATTCACAAAATGCTTTAGGTCATTGCCGTTGACATCTTTCACGGATTTTATTTTATACCCTCCATCAAAATCATATAGGTCAAGGTCTCCAGCTATCTGTTTGGTGGTCATGCTGTCCTGGATGGAAGTGTTATTGGTTTTTCCTGTATTGCTTTCGGCATCAAAAAGATTTTGATCCAATTGAAGCCACAGGTAAGTAAGCACATCGGGAGAATTGTTGTGGTAGGTAATGGTTTCAGCGCCAGTTATGCTTTGGTTCTCGTCATTAAGCTCTGCGGTAATCACATAATCGGCTTGCTGCTGCCAGTATTCAGGTCCGGGTGATCCCGAACCGGTACGAAATTCATTAGGTGTGGGAAGTATTTGACCTAACTGTTCAAATTTACCTTGCCAGGGTGTTGTTTGTGCATGGGCAATCAAGCTCATACCAATGAAAAGCGTGGTGATGTATTTAATCATACTTTTAATTTTTCAGTTGTTATACGTTGGGTGCTTCTGATGGTTTACCAGAAAATCGCATCCTTCATTAAAATAAGAGCTATTCCGGCAATACCAGACGAAATTACCATCTTCCAGTCTCTTCGTGAAACATTGATCAGATCCACTAGCAGAAAACTTATTGCCATAAAGATGCCAACTATTACTATTTGCCCAAACTCTAAGCCTAAATTAAATGCAAGAAGTTGGGTAATGACAGAGTGATCCTTGCCCAGGATCGCCCTAAGGTAATTGGAGAATCCCATGCCATGAATGAGCCCAAAACCCAATGCCAGTAAATAATTGGTTTGAACCGGTTTAGTAGAATAACTCTCCTCTCTTCTGAATAAATTACCGAAAGCAGTAATAAAGATAGTGAGAGGGATAAGGAACTCCACTAAATCAGAATTAATAGAAATCACATTCAGTGTGGCAAGCGCTAAGGTAATGGAGTGTCCAATTGTAAATGCAGTGATTAAGATCAGAATTTTTTTCCAATCCCTTGTGAGGTAAATGGCGCACAGTGCCACTACAAATAAGATGTGGTCATAGCCATTGATATAATCCAGTATATGATCCTTACCCAATATAAAGTAAAGTTGAAATTCGCTCATGCGCTTATTTTTTGGGAGACAATAATAGGATTTATATCTCAATTTGAGTAGCTCAATTACACCAAAGGAATAAGTGCTGAATGTCACTTGTTTCGGGTTCGAGATGGCGCTATTTTTGATATTTAATTGGATATGTTAAGCATCTTATATTCATTTTTACTTCTTTTTCATCCCCTTCATATCTCCGTGACAGAGATTGAGTACAATGAAAAAGCAGAAGCCTTGCAGATCATATCTCGTATTTTCGTAGATGATCTGGAAGTAGCCATCCGTGCCAAAATCGGATCGCCAGAACTGGATATTCTTAACCCCAAAAATGGACTAACTACCAAGGGTCTCATTGCGGACTACTTAAAAGATCATTTAAAAATAAGATTGGATGGGAAGGAGCAACAGCTTAATTTTTTAGGGTACGAAGAGGAGAACTTTGCCTTCATCTGCTATATCGAAATTGAGAAGATAAAAAGCTTCAAAGTGATAGAGGTTGAGAACACGGTCATCACAGAGACTTATGATGATCAGTCGAACCTGGTTCATGTTACCTATAAAGGACCTATCAAAAGCATGCGACTGATGAAGGACAAGCCTTCTGATAAGTTTACATTTTAATTTTAATGAGATAATTTGATTATGCGTCAAAAGATAGTGGCCGGAAATTGGAAAATGAATACAACGCTTCTCGAAGCACAATCGCTTACCGCGGAGCTGATGGGAATGGTGGAGGATGAAGTGAAGGGTGATGTGAAAATTATTATTTGCCCTCCCTTCCCGTATTTGCCAGTATTGAAATCGCAATTGGGAAAGGCTGCAAGAATTGAAGTAGGGGCACAAAATTGCAGTGAGCATGCATCAGGTGCCTATACAGGAGAAGTTGCTGCCGGTATGTTGAAATCGATGGAAATTCCATATGTAATTATCGGGCACAGTGAACGCAGACAATATTTTCTGGAGTCAGGAAAGCAGTTGGCTCAAAAAGTAGATGGAGCATTGGCCAATGGACTAAAGCCTATATTTTGTTGCGGAGAACCCCTGGAAGTAAGGGAAGCTGGCATTCATGAAACACTGGTGAAAACGCAAATCGAAGAAGGGCTTTTTCACCTGAATGCGGAGGCGATGAAAAAAATTGTACTGGCTTATGAGCCCGTGTGGGCAATAGGTACAGGCAAAACAGCAAGTACATCGCAGGCTCAGGAAATGCACATGGTGATTAGGAAACACCTTGCAACTAAGTTTGGTGCAGAAACGGCTGACCTGGTTCCCATCCTTTACGGAGGCAGTGTGAAGCCCGATAATGCAAAAGAACTCTTCTCGTGCGCAGATGTGGATGGTGGATTGGTAGGTGGTGCTTCATTGAAGTCCCGGGATTTTGTGGAAATCATCAAGTCGGCCTAGCATGTACCACACACGCCTTAGTGTTACCTGCGATCCTCTTTTTTCAGAAATACTAATTGCTGAAATCTCACAAGCGGGTTTTGATTCTTTTTTGGAAAACGAAAATGGGTTTGAGGCATATGCGGAAGTAGATCGATTTGATGAAAGCCTTGTAGCGGAAATTAAAAATAAATATGATCAGGTAAAGCCGCTTTTGTTTTCATGGGATCGTATTGAGAAAAAAAACTGGAATGAGGAGTGGGAAAAAAGCTATGAACCCATTATCGTAGATGACAGATGCGTGATACGGGCAGAATTTCATCAAATAAAAAAGGAATACCCGTATACCATTACCATCACACCTAAAATGTCGTTTGGTACCGGACATCATCAGACTACCTATCTGATGATAAAAGCGCAGATGGACATGGATCACAAGAATAAAATGGTGATGGATGCGGGCTGTGGCACCGCGATATTATCTATCATGGCATCAAAGCTTGGCGCGAAAAGTGTTGAGGCATTTGATATTGATGAATGGAGTGTGATCAACGGGAAAGAAAACATTGAAGTGAACAATTGTGAAAATATAAATATCAGGCAGGGGATGATCAGTGAGTTGACATTTGAGGATAACTACGATATTATTTTGGCCAACATCAATAAAAATATTTTGCTTCAGGAGCTTCCCCAATATGTGGCTTACCTCAATCCAGGTGGGTATCTTTTATTAAGTGGTTTTTACGAAAGGGATATTCCAGACCTGATGACCCGGGCACACGTATACCAGCTAAAACAAGTAAGTAGGGATGTCCGTGAAAACTGGGCTTCATTACTGCTTCAATTGAAGAAATAGAGGAAATTTAATCTCCATTCAAACTATTGCCAGGTCCAAGGTCGTTTAAGCACGGGGCGCTTTTAGCTAAATTGCCCATTATTTACGAATTTCACTGATTAGGCTATTGTGAAGCGGGTTTTAATATACATATGGATTGCATGGTCAGTACCTTTTGCACTCAGGGCGCAAAAGGCTGCCGAACCCGTTAGGCTCAACTTTCCGGACAGTATCCGTGTAGTGCTGGAAAACTCAAGAAATGCAGATGCTGGGGTTGTGGGGGTAGATTTTGCTGCGGCATGGAGCAAGTTGGGCCGGGATCAGCAAGAAGTAATCAGGCAGCAGGTCAAATTAATGAAGGGGAAAGGATACCGATTAAGCCCCCAATTTGTCAATTATTACGGAGCCATCTCAAGTGCAGTTGATCGTGAGAAGGCAGATGCTGCCACCATTTCAGGTTTTTTGAGCGTAGCGGGCCAGGTGATAGAAAACGAAAGCCTTACCCATGCGGGGATATTCTTTAAAAAGGTAAGACAGTTTTTTGAATACCATACGCTTCACTACGATCGTTCCTACAGGCTCTTCGCAAGAGATGATGAATACCACTTTGATTATGTGAAAGTAGAGGTGCTTCCTTCTCTGCTTGATTTTAATAGTAACGATCAGGATAACTTTAATGATTTTGACAGTCAGCCTGAAGATCAAAACCAATTTGATCAATGGGATAACAATACTGTTCAAGAGGATTTTAATTGGGATGATCAGGAAGAAGTGAACTGGGATGACCAGGAGGAAGTAGAAATGCCTCCGGCCATTCCTATTTGGATGCAGCCGGAGCCACAACCTGAACTTACCGGACCACTTATTCGATTTGATAAGCTTACGTTAAATTTCTCCACCACTTATGATTCAGCTTTTCTTCGCGATACAAAAGGAGCCGTGTCTTTGCTGGATGATACTTTTGTGGGAGAAGGCGGAAGGTTTGACTGGACTACAGCAGGACTGAATAAAGACTCTGTTTATTTTGATTTCACGGCCTACAATTTCAAAGTTTCTAGCCCGGAGTTAAAGGCATCTCAGGGAAAACTGACTTATGTGGGAAGAGCCTCGGGAAAGGTGGATGGTATTTTTGAATTCAAGAGTGTGAACCATAAAACACCTGAGTCGTCCACGCATCCGCGATTTATGTCTTTCAATAGTGATGTGGAAATGCTTGGGCTAGGCAATGACAAACTAAAGTACACGGGAGGTTTTGCGCTTAACGGCAGCAAAATTTATAGCTCGTCCGTCAATGGTGAGCCTGCCAGGTTATTGGTGTTAGGTGAAGTGGATAGAAAGTTTGAGGCGCGATCTCGGCTTTTTGAGTTTCAGGATTCTACCATTTTCTCCAGGCGTGCCATGGTGAAAATATTTCAACAAAATGATTCTATTTATCATCCGGCTACACAGTTCTATTACAACTTTGGCAAAAATGAACTGGTGTTGCAGAAGGAAAATGGTTATTTGAAAAATGCACCTTACTCCGCCTCTTATTTCAATATCGACTTTGGAGCCGATAAAATTCAATGGGACCTAAATTCTGACAGTTTAAATATTTACAGCTTTGGGGGAAGAAGTCAGTCACCGATGGTAATCGAGTCTGTCGATTATTACGATCCGGAAGATTTCAGATTGCTGGCAGGTTACGGATTTCAATTTCATCCATTGGCATTAGTAGCCAGTTATTCGCTAAGGATGGGGATGAGAGAATTTTATGTGGATGACCTTGCCACAGGTACCGGGCAGCGATCCGATGGCATGCGCATGGCGATGACCTTTCTTGCGCAGAAAGGAATGATAGAATACAATGCCAGTACAGGGTATGTGAAAGTGAAAGAAAAAGCATTGCATTATTATGATGCAGTAAAAGGCGATGCCGACTATGACAACCTGAAGATCCATTCTATCGTGGACGGACCGGCCAATGCCACCGTAAATTTTGCGGATGGTCGCATGAACGTAAGAGGTGTGGAAGAATTCAATGTGAGTGATTCACTCAACGTGGTGATCAAACCGGACAGCAGTGTCATTACGCTTTTGCAAAATCGCGATATAAAATTTGATGGTAAGATCACAGCAGGAAACTTTGAGATCAATGGAAAGGATTTTACACTGAAGTACGACAGTTTCTTTATCAACTTAAATCATATTGACTCCATTCGTTTTTATGTAACAGAAACCAATGCGCGAGGACAAAGCATAAGAAGGCGTGTGAACAACGCTATGGTGGGCGCGGACTCTACGGCTGCCGCTGCTGCGGGCATGGCCAATACATCCAAATCATCAGGTACACTTTTTATCAGTCGGCCGGATAATAAATCAGGAAAGGAAAAAAGCCCTAACTATCCCCGCCTGGATGCCACTGCCGGAGGGGTGATTTATTTTGACCGCAGGGAAGTTTTAAATGGTGCTTATGACCGATCAGTATTTTTTGTAGTTCCTCCATTCAAATTAGATAGTTTGAATGACGCTGATCCAGGGTCGATCAATTTTGACGGTACGTTTGTGTCCAGTGGGATGTTTCCCAATTTCAAAGAGAAACTTCATACCATGGCAGATAAATCGCTGGGATTTACCCATGCCATTCCAAGTGAAGGGTATCAATTGTTTCAGGGAGACGGTAAAATGGTGGGTGCTATGAACCTCGACAATGCGGGTATCCGTGCTACGGGCCGCATTGATTATCTGGCAGCGAGTGTTGAATCCAAGGACTTTGTGTTCTATCCAGACTCCGTGGTGGGTAGAGGAAATGTTGGGGAGCTGAAAGAAAAACAGTTTGGGGCAGCGTGGTTTCCTCAGGTTACCCTTACAGAATTCAAATTGAACTGGTTGCCCAAGCAAGACAAATTCAATATTGAAAATTTACGCGATCCTTTCGAGTTGTACGATGCCAGCGCTCAACTCGATGGAAGGCTGACCGTTTCAAAAACAGGAACCAGCGGAGGAGGGAAGCTGATAACACGGGGATCGGAAGCGATTTCAGAAGAACTTTCTTTTTCTGCCAAAGACTTTGGCGCGAGGCATGCCGATTTTCAGGTAAAGACTACCAACCCGGATAAGCCCGCACTATCAGGCGATGATGTAAGATTGAAATTTAACCTGGAAGAAAACTATGCGGATATAAGTCCGGAGATTGCAGGAGAGGCAGCGTTGGAATTTCCGTATGCACAATTTAAAACCTCCATCCCGGAAGCCCGATGGGATTTGAACACACAAAAGATTGTGATGAACAAAGATCCTGATGTGCCATTGGAAAATTCATATTTCTACACCACAAGAGAGGAACTGGACTCACTGAACTTCCTGGCAGAACGGGCGGAGTACGACATCCAGACGCAGCAACTTAAAGTGAGTGGAATACCATTCATAGTAGTTGCCGATGCAAAGATCACTCCGGAGAACAATGAAATTTTGATTTTGGAGAATGCGAAAATAGGCAGACTGACCAATACCACTATTGTAATGGATACCCTCAATGGTTATCACAGACTCACGGAGGGAATTGTAGATGTTATTTCGAGAAAAGAATTTTCAGGATCAGCCACCTATCAATATGTCAATGCAGTCAACGACACCTTTGCCATCAAAATGACAGACTTCCATCTGGAGCCCATTGAAGATGTAGCCAGGGGAAGAAGGGGACAAACAGAACTGATCGCCACCGAGCAAACAGTTGCCAATGGAACTGTAATTGAAGAAGATCACCTTGTTCTGGCTCCAAGAATTTATTATAAAGGGGATATGGTGATGTATGCCACACGGCCTGCACTTCAACTAAGAGGGAGTGTGAAGCTGGACATTAAAAAAATTAAAAATTACGATACGTGGATTGTGTATGAACAAAGTGGAGATGAGAAAGATGTGTTTTTGGATTTTGACAATGCCATCACGGAGGGGGGGAGAAAGGTAGAGGCAGGGCTGCATTTTGCTGACGATAACAGTTTGTATATCACTTTTGTTTTTGATAAAAAAAATCCAGACGATGATGATTTCTTCTTGCCGAGCGGCTCGTTGTTTTTTGATCAGAAAAGTCAGGAATTTAAAATTGAAGATCGGCTGAAGGCTACTGGAGAAAAACTTACCGGAAAAGTATTTGCTTACAATGAGGACAAGCAGGAAGTGAGATTTGAAGGAAAGGTAAATTTCTTCACGGGCGGGAGTAAAGATTTTCAGATAACGGCAAGTGCATTGGGCTCAGGAAACCTGGAGACCAACGACATTCGAATGAATACTTTTTTGATGGCAGATATCAATGTGCCGGCTCAGGCCTTGCAGTTAATGGCGCTGGATTTGCAAGAGGTCATTAAGAACGAGGGTGCAGAGGAGGGGTTGGGTGATCAGACAGAATTGTTATACAAAATTGCAGATATAGTGGGAGAGCAAGCGGTCAAGGATTATGAAGGCAAATCATTACAAGCCTATACTCCACTTACTTCGATTCCTGTGTTGGGCAGGCCATTGGTTTTTTCAAACGTCAACCTCAAACGCTCACAAGCGCATAAGGCATTTTATAGTGAAGGCAATCTTGGTTTGAGTAATATTTTGCGCAACGACATCAACGGATCATTTGAAGGTTTTATGGAGCTGCGAAAGAACGAGGATGGAGGTAGTGTATTTCATGTGTTCTTTAAAGCTTCTCCGGATTCATGGTATTACTTTGGTATGGAGGATAACCGCATGATGGTGCACTCATCCAACCCCGATTTTAACAGTGTAATAGCCAAGAGAACCAATGCAGCCAAGGCCAAGATTGGAGAAATGGTCTTTATCCCGGGCAGTGACGAAGAAACCCTTTCGTTTATTAATAAGTTCAGAAGCAAATATTATGGTCTTGAGGCTCCTTATAGCCTCGGAGGAGGAACGGGTGGTGCCAAGAAAAAAGAAAAAAAGGTAGATGATGACGGGTTTTAGTTGATCTGCGAACCCCTGGCACCATTCATCACATCTGTATTTTTCAAGCGGGTTCATGTGGCTAACTTTCAACTCAATTTCAGTCAAAAAATTTATATGAAAAACCTCTTGTTTGTATTGTTGATGTCCTTTTTGATTCAAATCGAAAGCCAGGCACAGAATAATTACTTTTTTCCACCAGGCACCTCATTTGACCCTGCCATCCCTACACCAGAGCAGTTTCTGGGCTATCCTGTGGGAGACTGGCACACACGTCATGACAGGATAGTATCTTATTTTGAAGAACTCGCAAGGGTTTCTCCGAAGGCACATTTTCAAATCATTGGATATACCAATGAAAGAAGGCCTCAGGTAGTACTCACGATCACCAGCCCTGAGAACTATGCGAAAATTGATGCCATACAAAAAGAGCACCTTAAACTAGCGGATCCATCACAGTCTGTTGCGATTTCAAATATGCCTGTGGTAGTTACTCTGGGCTACAATGTTCATGGTAACGAACCCTCCAGCAGTGAAGCGGCCATGCTTACGGCCTATTACATGATCGCCCGTCAGGGAGCAGAGGCAGACAAAACTTTAAGTGAAAGTGTAATTCATGTTGACCCCAACTACAATCCTGATGGTCGTGACCGCCACAGCACCTGGGCCAATATGCACAAGGGTTTCCCTCCAGTAGCGGATCCGATGGATCGCGAACACAATGAAGGATGGCCAAGAGGACGCTTTAATCATTATTGGTTTGACCTGAACCGTGACTGGTTGCCTTTGGCTCACGTAGAAAGTCAAAATAGAATTGAATTTTTTCATAAGTGGTTACCCAACGTCTGCACCGACTATCATGAAATGGGCACCAACAGCACTTATTTCTTTGAGCCAACAAAACCATACGGATCTGAAAACCCGGTAGTACCAAGAGATAACTATGATAAACTGAATCCTCTATTTGAAAAATACTTTGCCAGCTCACTGGATGAGATCGGCTCATTCTATTGGGCCAAGGAAGCGTTTGATAATTCTTATCCTGGATATGGCTCTACCTATCCGGATATTCATGGAGGATTGGGTCTTGTATTCGAACAAGCCAGTTCGCGCGGACACATACAGCAAAGTGATACCAGGATAGTCACCTTCCCATTCACCATTCGCAATCATGTGCGCACCAGTCTTGCTACGGTCAGAGCTTCTGTGGAGAACCGCGAACTACTGTTGAAGCACCAGCAAGATTATTTTAAGTCTGCGTTAGAGGAAGGCAAGAAGTCTTCCATCAAAGCGTATGTATTTGGTGATAACAATGACAAGGGAAGGACTAATGCATTTGCTGATCTATTGTTAAAACACAGGATAGACACTTATCCCTTAACAAGTGATCTTACAGTGGGCGGCAACCGATATGAAAAAGGAAAAGCATTTGTTGTTCCTACTGATCAGCGTCAATACCGTATGGTTCGATCCATGTTTGAGAAGGTAACAAAATTCTATGACAGTGTTTTTTATGATGCTTCTGCCTGGACCATGTCATTGGGATATGGGCTGCCCAATGATGCGCTTTCTTCTTCTGTAAAATATACGAAAGGAGAAAAAGTGACATTTGAAGACATCGCAGCAAAACCTGCGCCCGTTGCAAAATCCAACTACGCCTACATTTTTGAGTGGAATGAATATTATGCTCCTAAGGCGTTGTACCATTTGCTTAAGAATAAGGTATTTGTAAAGGCTGCTTTCAAACCCTTTACGACAACCGTAAATGGTGTGAAAAAGAATTTTGGGTATGGCACAATAGTCGTTTCTGCAGCCGATCAGGATTTGTCTGCTGATGACGTGTATACTTATATCAAAGAAGCCTCCAAGCTAAGTGGTCTTGATGTCTATACCGTAGAGACCGGAATCACCAGTGAAGGAATTTATTTGGGAAGTGGAAACATGCGAACGATTGAAACGCCAAAAGTAGCGATGTTGATTGGCGATGGTGCTTCACCAACAGAAGCAGGTGCAATTTGGCATATGCTGGATACTAAAGTGGGAATGCCTATTACCAAGGTGGATACCGATCAGTTTAGTCGTTTGAAGCTTTCAGATTACAACACCATAATTATCGTTTCGGGTAATTACAGTATGCTTGGAGACAAAGGGGTGGAACGATTAAAATCCTGGACACAAGATGGGGGTACATTGATCCTTCAACGCTATGCAGTGAATTGGGCAATAAACAATAAGCTTATAGATGAAAAATTGGTTAAAGCCAAAGAAGATGGCGATACAAAAAGAATGGATTATGTAACGGCTCAGGACTATTTGGGAGCGAAAGAAATTGGAGGGTCGATTTATATGACAGACCTGGACATCACGCACCCTATAGGGTTTGGGTATACCAGCAGAAGTTTGCCCGTATATAGAAATCACACGGTGTTTTTAGAGGAGAGCAAGAGCCCATTTAGTACGGTAGCAAAATACACTGCCAATCCTCATCTAAGTGGCTATATACAATCCGCCAATTTGGAAAAAATAAAGAATTCGGTTTCTGTAGAAGTGAGTGGTGTAGGCAGAGGAAGAGCTGTTCTTTTTGTAGACGATCCTTCTTTCCGGGGCTACTGGTACGGTACCAATAAACTTTTCTTTAATGCATTATTTTTTGGCTCACACATCAGCACTCCAAGGGGAGATAATGGAGCGCATTAAAATCTAACTTTTAAAAAACTGAATAAGCTGATCAGCTTACTGTTTCTCCGGAAGCAGTTGCTCGATCAGCTTTTTTCTTTTCTTTGAAGATCTCCCAAAAAACCAAAACATTACCGGGGTATAAAGAAAATAAGCGAACCCGGCATAAGCTCCAACAAACATATTGTTTTTAAACAGTAAGGTGATAAGAACCGAAAGAATTGGAATGGACGCCATCAACAGGTTTGATTTCATGCTAGTGTTGGTGTCGAAACGTTCTATTTCATCCAGGCCAAGCTCTTCATGTTTTTTCCCCGCATACTGATACATCCAGGCCAGAGTAAGAAAAATCATTGCTGCACCAATCCCGTATATAATCATCAGGTCGCCCACTTGATCGCCATTGATCATTGTTGTAAGGTCAGCGATGAATTTTTTATTTCCAGAGAAGAAATACATGATGGGAAGTGACAGCATCTTGGTGAGGAACTTGAGCGGATAGACGTAGTAGAGAACAATAAAAAGGAAAATGGTATTAAAAAAAATAATCTTTGGATTGCGCAGCCCGTATCGGAGAAAATAAATTACATGCTCGTGCCAGATGAGAATGATAAGCGAGATACAGAATGCAAACGGGAGTAATTCGTAGGTGAACTTTACAATATCCTCAAATTTCTCGGGAGCAGAGGTGCTGATTAGCAGCAGGGCAATAGCAAGTGCAAATACTGAGTCACTAATAGCTTCGAGGCGGCCGCCATCTTCGCCTCGATACCGGAACTCCTTATTCATCCCAATGTAATGTCTTTTTAGTCCATCTCGGATCATACCAAAAGAATTAAGTACTTTAACCTACTCATTTTGATAATTACTGCCAAGTAACCAGCTCAAAGTCTATTGACCTATGGCTTAGATTGGGGGATAAACGGAGAGGCCAATTGATGAATTCTAATGGCCTTTCTGGATAGGTAAATCCCCAAAATCAACGAGGCCATTGCTCCCAGCCAAATACCAGGCACGAATGAGATGAACAGAAAATAGTCGTAGGCTCCGTGGAAAAGTGTGGCTATCCCCAACGCATGGAATGCGTAATAAGACTTTTTATGTTCAAACTTGGCCTTGCCCAAAAAGTATCCCATCAATACGCCAAAAGTAGCATGTGCAGGCACTGCGGTGAACATACGTGTAAGTGCAACGCTGAGACCGCCATCGGCCACGTAAAATATATTTTCAAAAGTGGCAAAACCCATACTTACCATTACGGCATATACAATTCCATCAAAAGGTTCATTGAAGTTTTTATTTCTATAGAGTATGCCTCGTACAAATATAAATTTGCTAGACTCTTCTACCAGTGCCACAATGAGGAAGGCATGAACTGCTTGTTCAGATACATCACGGTCATTGATGGCAACAAATTGACTGATAATACCACTGATGAACAGCGTTACAAAAGTGCTGAACACACCATAAAAGAAACTCTTAACCAGCAAGCTGATGGGCTCTTTCTCATGCTGATCCTTTAAGTAGATATAGACACCGATCGCTACACCAGGTGCCATAGCTATGGCGAGAAGAGCCAGTAAACTCATTGGATGATTTTGTGGGTGAAAATATTATTCAATCACTTCCTCTATTTGATCTAGTTTTGATTCAGAATAAGATCCAGATGTAGCAAAAACTATTTTTCCCTCCGGATCTAATACAAAAAAGTAAGGAATATCTTTTTTCTCAAAGTCCAACTCATCCTTAAAGCGCTTAAGTTCTCCTTTGTAAAATAAAATGTAAGGGAGCAGTTGGGGGTCAACTTTTTTAAGGGCCTTTCTTTTTGCGGTTCCTGTGGCGGCTGCATTTACTCCAGTAAACATAGGGATGAAGTACACATTAACATCATAGCCAAAGCTGGCCATCAGGCCCGTGGTCTTCTGTATGAATTTGTTGAAGACGGGTGAGAACCATCCGTTCAGTTCATCTTCTGATTTTTTAGAGTAAGCCAGCCCCAACAATGTGTATTTCCCCTTTGTGTCTTGGGGTAAGGAAACCACCTTGTCCTCCACAGTTTCTGCATCCATCTCGGGAAAGGTTATGCCAATCACTTGTGCAAAAGAAGAGAACGAAAAGACCAACAAGACGATGAATAATGAGATTAAGCGCATATTTTTAAATTTAATTCTAAGGTAATAATATTTCACGTTTACTTAAGACTATATAACGGCAACATTAGTGCCATCTGTATTGAGTATATTTGTTTATTATAATAGGTTATGAACTATAAAAAACTTACCCTTCTGTTGGTCATTGTTTCGTCTGGCGTTTATGCAGTCGCACAAGAAATGAGCGCTGCTGCAATTTTGGAAAAGTCGATACAATATCATGATCCTAAAGGGCAATGGAGCAGCTTTAACCATGAAATGCAATTTGTGTCTGAGCGCCCCAACGGGCCTGATAGGAAATCAATAGCGTTGATTGATAATAGTAAGGGGTATTTTCATCTTGAGGAAAATGGAAACCAGATGACAATAACCATGGATGATTGTACGGATATTCCTGAAGGGAAGACATGTGATGATGTGAAACGAACCCGGAATTATTATGTGTATTTGTGGGGATTACCGATGAAATTAAAGGATAAGGGGACAGTACTGGATGAGAAAGTGATGGAGGAAGAGTTTGAAGGTAAGGATTGCTATGTGTTGCGTGTCCCTTATGCAGCCGACATTTGGTATTTTTATATCAATAGGGCTACCTATAAAATGGAAGGTTATATGTTTTATAAGGATGAGCCTACTAAAAAAGGAGAAGTTATCTACCTTGAGGGTGAGGTACGCGTAGGAGATACGCGAATCCCAAAAACCAGAAAATGGGTAACTACACCTGACGGTAGGTTTCTCGGTACAGATATTTTAATGTCGTCTAAATAGTGGAACAAAAGTCTTTCTCAGAAACTTTAATTTTTAGGGTTATTCTAGTCGCCATACTGGGCGGATTGGCCATATTTTTTATTATATATTTTAAAGATCTATTGAAGCCATTTGTAATGGCAGTAATGATTTGGTACCTGATAAAGACTTTATACAATTACATAAGTAAGATAAAGATAAGGGGGAGGCAGCTTCCGAAGTGGTTGAAAGGGACGCTTTCTCTGGCAATATTATTTGGCGCTGTTCAAATCACGATTAACCTTATCATCACCAATTTGAGTGAGATAGTTGATAACTTTTCAACCTATAAGTCAGCGTTGGATATTTTGTTAATAGACCTTGGAGCATCGATGGGCGTTGAGAACATAACCGATCAGGTACAGGAGCAAATTAATAAACTTGATCTACAGGGATTCCTTACCAGTACTGTTTCTTCTTTGTCTGCTACTGTAGGTACTATTGTTGTTGTGATCATTTATATCGTATTCTTATTGCTTGAGGAGGTTGCTTTTTCAAAAAAAATAGATGCTATTTTTCCAGACCAGCGCAAGCGTTCAAGAATCCAGGAAGTGTTGGACGAAATTTATTTGTCCACCAATAAGTACATAACACTTAAAACCGGGATTAGCATTCTGACTGCTGGTTTAAGCTATGGAGTGCTCAGATTATTCGATATGGACTATGCGTTTCTCTGGGCATTCTTAATCTTTGTTTTCAATTATATTCCCTATATGGGTTCTTTAATTGCCACATTGCTACCCTCCTTGTTTGCTATCGTTCAGTTTGGCTCATTGTGGTCGTTTTTGTGGGTGTTTATTAGCGTTCAGGCTATTCAATTAGTAGTTGGCAATTATATCGAACCAAAAATCATGGGAAAGTCATTGAACTTAAGTCCACTGGTAGTCGTGCTGGCTCTTTCATTTTGGGGTTCTGTTTGGGGTTTGTTAGGTATGTTTCTTTCTGTGCCTATCACATCTATCATGATGATTACCCTTGCTCAATTTCCAGCCACACGCAACATTGCCATATTGCTTACAGAGAATGGCAACATCGAAAATATACTGATTAAGAAAAAGGTAGATTAATCTTGAAGCTTTCTAATAGATGTTGTTCCTCTTTGAACGGTTAACGTTTCTCCTTTAAATTCTGTGCTGCCTTCTTGCCTTAACGTTTCCACATAATACCATTCACTTGTGGCAGATTGCGGTGTCAAGGTGAGGAGTATATATCCGTGGTCTCTGTTGTTGGTATATTTAATGTGCGGATTGGTATTTAATAATGTAAGCTCAGATTTTTTTACTTCCTCCGTGGCGGTCCTCTCGTTGCTGTTGGCAGCGGATATACTTGGAGCTCCAAATTCGATGGCAAACGCTCCCCGTGAAGTGATGGGATCGTAGGTGTTGGCTACATCGGTAGCTACTTCTATTGCCCATGAAGCATGAGTGTCGCCAGTCAGGAACACGACATCACGAATCCTGTTGTTGACAATGTGTTCCTTGATTTGTTTTTTTTCAGCAGGATAGCCATCCCATGAATCCAGGTTGCGTGGCATACTTGGCAGCACCTGGCTCAAGTCAATATCTGAAAAGATCACTTGATTGCCGATTAGTTTCCATATGGCTTTTGAACTTGAAAGTTGATTTTCAAACCATTGCAGTTGGTCAGCGCCCAACATCGTACGTGATTCATCATAGTATTGAGGGTCGCTTAAACTATCTACAGGTTTTGTTCTTCCCTCCAGGCGCTCATCCAACATAAATAAATCGGCTAATGGGCCAAAGGAGATTGAACGATACAATATTCTGTTCTCTCTGATCGGAAGCCATTCATAATATGCTTGTCGTGCCGCCTTTTTTCTGGCCTCATAATCCCCCTCTTCCTGTTGGTGATTTTGTGCGCCTGCTGTGTACGAATTATTGGCCACTTCATGATCATCCCAAATAGTAATAAACGGATGTTGCTGATGTATTCTTCTTGCTCCCAGATCAGTTCGGTATTGTGAGTACCGGGTTCTGTAATCTTGTAAAGTGACAATTTCATGTGATGGAAGATTGAACCGACCAATTGTTGTATCACCATATTTACCAACACCGTATTCATAGATATAGTCACCCAGATGAACTACCGCATCCAACACTGGACGATCCGCGATTTTTGCATAGGCATTAAAATATCCCCATTCCCAATTGCTGCAACTTACTACTGCAAATTGAAGTTCATCTTTTGTTTCTACAGGTGCAGTTTTCGTTCTTCCCGTGATGGAAGTTTTTCCTAAAGCATTGAAGCGATAGTAATAGACATGGTCAGGTTGCAATCCATCTACGTCTACCTTTACAGTATAATCCCGATGGGCAGTGGTGCTGAGTGTATCCGATTTATAGATGGAAGAAAAAATGGGATCTTCAGCAATTTCCCACGCAACAGCAATTCGGGTATTCATTTCTTCGGGAGTTACTCTCGTCCATATGATAATACGGTCGGGTAACGGATCTCCAGAGGCTACCCCATGGTAGAAGGGCTTTAATGATGGGTCATATAGAGAGGCAACAGGATCTATGTATTGATCTGGTATTTGATCTGAGCTGGATGAGCAAGCTCCAGTTAAAACTGCAATGAAGGCAATAACTGATAAATTTTGAATGATTTTCATGTTGGAGATGTTTACACGAATTTAAAGAATTAAAATCCGGTTGAGGCAGGATTTGAATAATGAGTAGAATGCGTTTTGACACTCTTACAAAAAGTGAGCAACTTTTGTTTTAACTGCCTAAATTGCAAGTGGATTTTAAAAATGAAGTGTTTACGGCATGAAAAATTACTTTGTTAAACTGTATCAGTATAATCAATGGGCAAACGAGCGCGTGCTGGGTGCACTTGAAAATCAGGAAGTGGATGATGAAGCAATACTGACCATCATGAGTCATGTTGTTTCGGCCTTGTTCATTTGGTTAAATAGAATTGAAGGAAAATCGCCTGACGCCTATCCACTTTGGAAACAATACTCTCGCACAGAGTTGTTAAAAATGAATGACGAGATCACAAAGCGATGGTTAAAATTTGTTAATGATAATGAAAGCTTTGATCGTGAACTGGTGTATAATAATTACGTTGGGGATCCGTACAAAAATAATGTGGAACAAATCATGATTCATTTGGTTAATCATTCTACTTATCACAGGGGTCAAGTAGCGTTATTGTTGCGCCAAAATGGTTTTGAACCTATAAATACCGATTTCATTACCTATGACCGGGTAATTACGGGGCAGTGGAAAGATTGAAAACTATTTGAAATCACATATCATTTACCCATAGCTCACCAAAATTAAAACCCATGAAAACTACATATCTAAGTTTTATGCTGATTGCGATTGCTACTCTAAGCTATGCACAGGATGACATTACAATATGTCATACCCCAGTAGTTGAAAAATTTGCATTGATGGCTTCTAACAAGGATTTTAGTAGTCAACACCAAATGCCTCGGGTGTATAGGCACGTTAGTAAGGAAGGAGGCAAGATGATTACGTTTGATTGTGCAGATGGTAAGAAGGCCAATGCGTATCTTATTATGTCGGATAAGAAAACGAGCAATTGGATTTTTGTTTTTCAGGAATGGTGGGGTTTGAATGATAACATCAAAGCATGGTCGGAGGATTTGTATAAGGAGCTTGGAAATGTAAACGTCATCGCGTTGGATATGTACGATGGCAAGCTGGCAACCGATCGCGAGAATGCCGGAAAATATATGCAGGCTTTTAATCAACAGAGGGGAGATGCAATTATAAATGGCGCATTAAAATATGTTGGTAGAGATGCTAAAGTAGGAACGGTAGGTTGGTGTTTTGGTGGAGGACTTTCTTTGCAGGCAGCGCTCTTGGCTGGAAAACAGGCAGAGGCTTGTGTAATGTTTTATGGCATGCCTGAAGACAATGTGGAGCGCCTAAAAAATTTAAATTCAGATGTGCTTAATATTTGGCCTACTCAAGATCAGTGGATTAGTAAAGAGGTGATGGATAAGTTCGAGGCGAATATGAAAGCAGCGGGCAAAAAGCTGACTGTATATTCTTATGATGCCGACCATGCATTTGCTAACCCAAGTAATCCTGTATATGATGAAGAGGCATACAAGGATTCCAGGGCTAAAACCATTGAATACTTTAAGGCAAGGCTGAACTAGCTTTAGTATTTAAAAGTTTGAATTAGTACTGACTCAGCATATATCGAATTACATCGGTAGTGGTTACAATACCTTCTAATTTTGTAGGGTCATCTTTATTGACCACAGGGAGAGCATGAAATTCTGAAGTAGAGAAAATCTCAGCTACTTCTTTAATTGAGTCGGTGCTTTTTACTACTGTTGGTTTGTGCGTCATTACCTGACTGAGATTGAGCATTTCGAAGATGGCCTCATCGGCATCATTCTGATCTTCAAACAGTCCGCTGAATGACAGCCTGTTAATATCCGTTTTACTGATGATGCCCACTAGCTGTTTCCCTTTTACTACGGGCACGTGTCTGATCTTTTGATGATTGATCAGGCCTTTTACCTCTTTTAAATTAGTGCCAATATCGACAGTGAATACATTCTCTGTCATGATATTACTTACTGGTTCTCTCTTTTTCATCTTACGCTGTTTTCAGGTAAGATAGGCTTTTGATCAGCTCCAGTGTATGATATTGCTCAAGTCAACAGAGGACATTTATCAGGAGTTATTCCCACACTATTTTTCCGTCTTCGGCATACCATTTAGGGTAATTTGGAAGATGGATTTTTTCAATAGCATTTCTTTTCAATTTCATTGAGGGTGTAATCATCTCGTTTTCTACCGTCCAGTCTGATTTCATGATAACAGCTTTTTCAATCTGCTCGTGCGATTCTAAAGTTGTATTGACGCTATCTATAATGGAGGTTAAACTTTTCGAAAGTTCCTCTTTGGTCTTTCCTTTCCCATGTGTCGATAGGACGGTGAGCGCAATGGGCTGAGGTACACCCATGCCCACGATGCATACCTGCTCGATGTCGGTATTCTGCATGAGCTTGAGTTCAATAGGAGCAGGTGAAATGTACTTGCCTTTATCCGTTTTGAATTGATCTTTCACACGTCCAATTATGGTGAGAAACCCCTCGCTATCAATTTCACCTGTGTCACCTGTTTTTAAATAACCTTCTTCATCAAACATGGTAGCGGTCAACTCAGGATTTTTGTAATAGCCTTTCATAAGGCAAGAACTCTTTACTCTGAGCTCTCCATTATCTGCCAGTTTTACCTGTAGCCCTTCCATAGGCAATCCTACTGTTCCAAATTTATTGGCCCCGGGACGATTGAAGTGCGCGTAAACACAATCTTCAGTCATCCCCAATACCTGATAAATGGTAATGCCCAGTCGATCAAACCACTCAAAAGTGCTTTTGCTCAAGGGGGCAGCTCCTGAAATGAAAAGTGATGCTTTATTGAGGCCTAATTTTTTCTTGATAGCGCCCTTTACAATTGATCCGATAATGGGTATAGGTAACAGCCTGTCTAATTTTTTTTGAGGCATTTTTTCCAGAATCTTCTCCTGAAACTTCGTCCATATTCGTGGCACGGCAATGAAATAATTTGGTTTTGTGTCCACCAGATTTTTAGCAAATGACTCAAGTGTTTCAGGGAAACTGAATTGTGCGCCTTTGTAAAGCCCTTCAAATTCTCCTCCTAATCTTTCTGCTATATGGCTCAATGGCAAATAAGACATAACACGGGGGCGATCGGGAAACCCAACATGTTTTTGTGCCATCTTTACCGTGGTGTCGAAATTGCCCATTGTGTGTACTACACCTTTTGGTGTACCTGTAGTGCCAGAGGTATATATGATGGTAAGAATATCATCAGGAGCCAGGGTAACGGGATTTACAATTGGGGATTGACTTTCAATCAATTCTTCCCAGACTGCGCCATCTTTTATTCCATATGTTGAAATGCTTATCTTGTTTACAGAGTCGGGTATCGCGGAACTTTGTGAAGAATAATTGTCGAGCTTTCCAATGATGACTGCTTTTGAATCACTATGCTCAATGATCTGTCGCACACCATCTGCAGAAAGTGTTGGGTAGACCGGAACGGTAACATGCCCTGCCATCATTATTGCTAAATCCGCCATGATCCACTCCGAACAGTTTTTTGAAAGTAGGGCAATGTGACTGTGTGGCGGAAACTGAAGCGACTCCAGGTATCCGGCTATTTTTCGAATCTCCACACCCGCTTCACTCCACGTTCTGGTTTTCCATTTATCACCATAAGGCTGACGAAGGAAGATGTCCTTAGGAACTGTCTTTTCCCAGTGTAAAAAATATTCCAATGGTCCATTCATGAGGTCCGAGTTTAGCGGTGTAATTTGTATCCGTTTTGGAGTCTGATAAAAATACAATTTTTATATAAATGTTTCTATTCGTTGATTAAGTTGCTGGTATGTCAAAAAACATTAAAAAACTATTTCTTTTGGACGCTTATGCCCTCATTTACAGGGCTCATTTTGCTTTTACAAAAAATCCACGGATCAATTCGAAGGGTAGAAATACTTCAGTTCCTTTTGGGTTTACCAACACGTTGTTGGAAGTACTTCAAAAGCAAAAGCCCACGCACATTGCTGTTTGTTTTGACACCGCAGCTCCAACATTTCGCGATGAAATTTTTGAAGAATATAAGGCAACCCGGCAGGAAACTCCTGAAGATATCCGATATGGTATACCCATTGTAAAAGAAATCATTGAAGGCTTTAATATCCCCATTTTGGAAATGGATGGATATGAAGCGGATGATGTAATTGGAACCCTGGCGACTCGTGCCGCTAAAGAAGGTTTTGAGGTTTATATGATGACCTCCGACAAAGACTTTGGGCAGTTGGTGCAAGAAAATGTCTTCCTCTATAAGCCGGCATACATGGGCAATGCGGTGGATGTAATGGGTGTCGCTGAAGTTCGCGAGAAATGGGACATTGATAATGTTTCCCAAGTCATTGATATGCTCGGTCTTCAAGGAGACACATCAGACAATATTCCGGGAATCCCGGGAATCGGCCCAAAGACAGCAGCAACTTTATTAAAAAAATATGGAAGTGTCGAGAATATTGTAAAACATGCACACGAATTAAAAGGAAAGCAGCGTGAGCGTGTGGAGGAATTTGGAGAGCAAGCGATTCTTTCTAAAAAACTGGCAACCATTGTTACTGATGTACCAATAGAGTTTAATGAAGAAAAATTAAAATATACTCCACTTAATGAAGATGCCCTTCGGCCAATTTTTGAAGAGTTGGAGTTCAGGGCGATCATGACTCGGGCTTTTGCTACTTCAGGGGGTGCCATTCCTCCACCTGAGGATAAGTCCAAAGGAAATGCCCAGTTGTCGATGTTTGGTGGAGGCACACCACAAAAGGCAGAAGAAGTAGGTAAAGGAAAATATCATGAAGCCAAAGGTGGTAAAGAACGCAGGGCTCTAATTGTAAAACTAGGAAAGCAGCCTGAGTTTGCCTTTGAAGCAGTTATCTCCAATGAGCCTCATTTTGATTTTGAGTTAAAAGCACTGGTGTTTTCCATACCCGGAGAGACCTATTATATTCCCATAGAAAGTGAGAAGATAGCTAAATCTGTTGTAGACGAATTTAGTGCTTTGCTTGAGGATGATCAGATAGCGAAGTGCGGACACAACGTTAAGCAGTCCATGCTGGCGCTTAAAAAGCATGATGTGGAACTGCGGGGGATTCTTTTCGATACCATGTTGGCGCATTACCTGATTGAGGCCGAATCTTCTCATGAATTGGACATTCTGGCCAATCAGTTTCTGGATTATCAGTTGATCTCAAGTGAAAATGAAATAAACAATGTGTGTGAGCGGGTAGAGATTATTTTACCATTGAAGCAAAGGCTGAAGTCCATCTTAGAGGAGAAAGGTCACAGTAAGTTGATGAGTGATATTGAAATGCCACTGGTTGGAGTATTGGCATCTATGGAGTCGCAAGGGGTACTGGTGGATACGGAAGTCCTGCTGCAGATGTCGAAAACATTAAAGAAGGATAGTGAAAAAGTACAAAAGGAAATTTACAAACTCGCTGACACTGAGTTTAATATTGCCTCACCAAAACAAGTGGGAGAAATACTTTTTGATAAATTGAAACTGGTAGATAAACCAAAGAAAACAAAAACAGGCCAGTATGCAACAGGAGAAGACGTATTGATAAAGTTGGCAGGTGAGCATGAGATCGTTAGAAAAATGCTTGAGTTTCGTGAATATGAAAAACTGCGCTCCACCTATGTGGATGCCCTTCCGAAAATGATAAGCAAAACAGATGGTAGGATTCACACAGACTATAGGCAGACTGTGGCGGCAACTGGCCGGTTGAGCTCAATGAATCCTAACCTTCAGAATATTCCGATACGGACAGAAAAGGGAAGACTAATACGAAGTGCATTTGTGCCACGCAACAAAGATTACCTTTTCATGTCAGCGGATTATTCTCAAATAGAGCTACGCATAGCAGCAACTTTTGCTAAGGACGAAATTATGATTGAAGCCTTTAGAGAGGGTAGAGACATTCACGCCACTACAGCTGCAAAAGTATTTGACGTGCCTTTGAAAGAAGTAACACCAGATATGCGCAGAAAGGCCAAAGAAGTGAACTTTGGTATTCTCTACGGAAGCACGGCTTTTGGATTAGCTCAGAATCTGAATATATCCCGTACCGAAGCGGTTGAAATTATAGAATCTTACTTCAAGGAATTTTTTGCCATTAAACGGTATATGGATGATACCATTAATAGGGCGAGGGAGAAAGAATACGTGGAAACGATTCTTGGCAGAAGACGGTATTTAAGAGATATCAATTCACGGAACGTCTCTACCCGTGGGTTTGCCGAACGCAATGCCATTAATGCTCCCATTCAGGGAAGTGCGGCTGACATTATAAAAATTGCTATGGTGCACATTCAAAGCTGGCTGGAAAAAGAAAAGCTAAAAACCAAAATGATACTTCAGGTGCATGATGAATTGATTTTCGATTTGCATAAAGACGAAGAAGAGATTGTAAAACCAAAAGTGGTGGAGCTAATGAAAACAGCGGTAATCATTGATGTGCCTATGGAAGTAGAAGTGGGTGTTGGGAAAAATTGGCTGGAGGCACATTAAAATTTAAAAGCCGCTCTGTCACAAGCGGCTTTTACCAACCAACCTCACTTTACCAATAACTTTCCTTTCATGATTAGATGAAGAGAGCAGAAATAATCTGTACTCTCTGTTACCACTTTACTCCACGATCTCCCAATGGCGATGGGTGATGAGGTCCAGCTTTTATTGTTTTCTTCTGTGACATCATGTAGTACAAAGTCTTTATTGATCCACATGACGGTATCACCTTTTTGAATAGTCAACTCCGCAGGTACAAATTTCATTCGTTTAATTTCTACCGTGTGAAAATGAGCAGTATTTTTCACCGCGATGGGCTCGATAATATTTTCACTTGATTTTTGATCGGTTACGGACTGATCTTCAAAAGCAGCATATTCTTCTTGATTGGTAGATTCACTTCCAGATGAGCAACTTAAGATGATGAATCCCAGGACGAGTGAAAGAATCTTTTTCACTGTTATTTGCTCATTTGTTTTTGCACCATCTCAGCATGACCCAAATGGGGTTTTAATGCAGGCACTACGTTGGTTAATAATTCTTTTAGTTCTGCATTATCTGTTTCGGGTATAAGCAAATCTTCAATGGCAGCGATTACCGCCTTATGGTAGGCGACCTCGTTGTCCACATAGGCTTTGTCAAAACTTTTGATTGTTTTTGAATTGAGCATTTTTTTAGTTTTTTCTGCATCTGACAATAACGATTGGCTTACTGCATTGTCTTTGGGCGTTACACCCAGCTTTTTAACCAATGCAGCAGCCTGCCCAATAACTGCATTGTGATCACTGATCATTGTTTCAGCAAACTTGAGTACCTCGGTATTCTTCGATTTCTTTTGTGCGATTTCTGCGTACGCAATGTCAATTTGATTGGCAACAACGGCTACGGAAGCTACTTCAGCATCAGATAACTTTGGATTATCTTGAGCGATAACAGAGTAGGAGATAAAAAGGCAAATGATGGCGCCCAATAGGGTCGCCTGTTTTGTATTTTTCATTTTTATAAATTTTGATTTGTAACCAAATAGAGTGGAGGTTCTCTAAAAGGTTACATATCAGTAATTATTTTCACAGGTTCTATGGTATTAATCGAACTGGTTTTAAAAATAAAAATTGAAGTTTGTCCACTTTTATCAATTATGAAGATTTCTAAACCTTAATTTAGTTGACTTCTTTTGTGTAGAGGCAAAAGATTGATAAAACCAGATCAAGACTATCGATGAGCAGAGATTCCATACAATTCAACAGGCGGGAGCTTTCAGGTGCTTTTGGGGACATCGGCACCGATTTGCCATTGATCATTGCCATGATATTAGCAGCTGATCTTTATGTAGCAGGTGCACTTATCATGTTTGGGATAATGCAGATTTTTACGGGAATGGTTTACCGAATGCCTATGCCTGCGCAACCTTTAAAAGCAATGGCTACTTTGGTGATTGCCCAACAAATTGGGGGGAATATTCTGCTGGGAGCAGGACTGGCTATAGGGGTGGTCATGTTCATTTTGTCAGTCACTGGGTTGCTGGACAAAATAGCCAAATGGGTTCCAAAAGTTGTTGTTAGGGGACTTCAATTAGGTCTGGGCATCAGTTTGTGTTCATTGGCATTTAAGAATTATATATCATCAGATTCTTTATATGGATACATTTTAGCAGCCGTTTCTTTTGTGCTCATACTCTTGTTTATCGACAACAAAAAATACCCCGCTTCGCTTCTGGTGATTGGATTGGGAATTATTTATGCATTTATTTTCAAAATTCAGCCTTCGGACATCCCCGAATCTTTTGGTGTTAATCTTCCAATTTTTGGCATTCCTACTTTTGAAGACATCTCCAAAGGATTTTTATTGTTGGCTTTGCCTCAAATTCCACTTTCGTTGGGGAACTCCATTATTGCTACTAAGCAGGTGGCCAAAGATTTATTCCCGGAAAGACCTGAGATGAGTATTAAAAAAATTGGAATCACGTACTCTATAATGAATCTGGTCAATCCTTTTTTTGGTGGAATACCAACCTGTCATGGCTCAGGGGGAATGGTGGGACATTATGCTTTCGGGGGCAGAACGGGCGGGTCTGTAATTATTTACGGTTCACTTTACTTAGTGTTAGGATTGTTTTTTGCCAATGGTTTTCACAACCTGGTACAGGCCTTTCCTCTTCCTGTTTTAGGAGTTATATTAATGGTAGAAGGAATTTCTCTGAGCTCGCTCATTAAAGATGTTGTGAGTGACCGGAAAGGTTTTATTATTGCATTGCTGGTTGGGGTGATAGCCTTTGGCCTTCCCTATGGTTTTGTTGTGTCGATGATTGTGGGAACAATTATATACTACCTTCCTGTTTCACTTGACTCAATATCTAACATAGGATCAAAGAGAAAGTAAACAATCAACGTGTTTTCATTTTCTTCACCATCTTAGGGCCATACCAGAGCCAGAAACCGCTTATTGTGAGAATTAATACGCCCCAACCAATAATATTACTGTAGGTGAGTTTTACGAAATCGTTTATAATAGAACCATCGTGTAGCTGTTCAATCCAATCCGTATGGCGTTGCATCACAGAGAGAGATTTCCCGGTAGTGCCATCTACCTGTACTTCCCAATATCCTTCCTTGAAAAGAACTTTAATAATTCCTTTGCTTGGCCTTACGTCCAATTTATCTACTTCTATCGTTCTCCCCACAACAGAGTCTACTGCGTGTGATGCCGATTGAACAATAGATTCCACGCTTACCCATTTTGTAAGATCTGAAGATATTCCCTTTTGTTCGGGAGGTTGAAGTATGTCAAAATTTTTTTTCCAACTCAAAAGAATCCCCGTTAAGGATATGAGAATTACAAAGACCCCAAGTCCGGTTCCAATGAAACGATGCCATGTTCTGAATTGACGCAGGGAGTTAATTAATTTCTTGTAATTCATACTCAAAAAAATGTAGCGTGTTGGTTAGACACCCTGTGTAAATGGTTTATAACTTGGCAATCAAAGACAAAACAAAATTTCTTCCTGGAGCTGAAATACCGGAGCTGTACGGCCGATACCTTTGGTCAGTTATGTTTTCTAATCCAGCACTTAAGTTTATATGTGCCGTCACTTCATACATCGCTTTTATATTCAAGGTATACCAGGATGGTGCATAATTATTTCCAGCAGCATCTTTCGCATAGATTTCGTCCTTACCCCGCTCCTCCATAGCCAAGTCTTCAAATTTTCGCTCACCCTGATAGGCAACATAGACTTGCAAGTTTAAGTTGCTGGCTTTGTAAGAGAGTCGTGAAACCCCAAAAAGAGGTGCGGCATGTCTGGAAGGACTTGTCGTTTCGTCATCTAATTCTTCTTCGCCCCGTTGCGTATTGAGATCAGATGAAAAGCTGAACCCAGCAGGAAGTTTTACTTCGAGACCAGCTTGTATGCCATATACGTTGGCCACCGCAGCATTTTGAATTGCCTGCACTTGGCTTAGGGAGCCATCATACATGACACTGTCTTGTCCATTGAGCAGAAAATTTCTTCGAACCATCGCATTGTGTAAAACGGTATAATACCCTGAGATGTCCAGCTTCACAGCCTCACCCAATACTTTTAAAAAACTCAAATCGAGGCTATAGGCATTCTCAGCTTTTAGATTTGGATTGGGCACAGTTACGGCACCGGGCTCAGAGTCAAATACCTTTCCTATATCATCCACATTTGGAGAGCGGAATGCAGTGCCAAAATTAGTGCTGACTACCCAGGTGTCAGTAGGGCGGTAGACAGCTCCGATGCTTCCGGTAACCGAGCCATTATTGATGTGGGCTGCACTAAAGGGAAAGGGATAAAAAGTGTTATCAAATTGGGCATCTAATTTGAATTGATTGTAGCGAGCGCCAGCCTGTAATGTAATTTGATTGGTTAGCGCATACTCATCATTGAGATATACCGCGGCAGAACTCCATGTGGATTGAGGGTATCGGGCTGGCCCAATTGTTTTTATCCCAGTAGAAATATCTGTCAACATACCGGTGGAGGTTATGTCGTTGAATACATACTCGATTCCATAAAATAGCGTATTTCTATGGTTAGTTGGTTTAATAAAATCAAGATTGACTGAATAGGCTTCTACCTGCTCAACGGCAGTGCTTCGGTCATTCTTGTTCAAAGACCTGTCTATCCGACTTTCCTCAAAGGACTGCTGTGCTAAACGTAAAGTCACTTTGTCGTATACGCTATTATTGCCACTGTGCGTAATGTTTAAATTATTCATCAACCAGCTTTGCGGGCCATAATTCCATTCCGCATAACGAGCCGTTCCATTTCTCACACGGTTGTGGCGATCATATCTTCCATACGGAGATGTTTCAGAATAATGAAATCCATATTGAAAGTCCCACTTATCATTTGGTGTAAACCGGACTTTTTGCATCATATTTATTTGCGAATAGGCTGAAGGAATTTGAAGTAGCGGATCGTCTTGAGTAATTACCCTGTCTATACTGTCTTGACGCTGTACATAGTAGGGTTTTAAATAATCTTCTGGCCCATGATTTCCCTGACGCAGGTGATCGTAATCCATTGAGCTAAGACTGGTAATCATTGCCCACTTTTTCCATCCCACATTGATGTCAAAGTGCCCGGTCTTTTCTTTGTTGGCAGATGAATAGCGGATAACGGCCTTTCCGGTAATAAGCGGATTTTCGTCTAAGGAAAACTGTGGGGTAAGGGTTTGAAAACTCATCACACCGCCAATGGCATCACTTCCATAAATTACAGATCCGGGGCCAAAGAAGACTTCGGTGTTTTCGATTGCAAAAGGATCCAGATTGATTACGTTTTGTATGTTCCCACCTCTGAATATGGCGGTATTCATACGTACACCGTCCACAGTGTAGAGCAATCGGTTAGTGGCAAATCCTCTTATCATCGGGCTTCCTCCACCTTGCTGGCTTTTTTGAACATATACCTTTCCGGAGATACTCAATAGGTCTGCGGCAGTTTGTGGGTTCAGCAAGGCGATCTCATTGGCCGAGATGGAAATAATCTTTGAGGGGATGTTAGTTGATGTTTGTCTCCATCGGGTTGCGGAAACAATAACTTCCTCTAGATTGAGATTGGATGGTTCCATCCATAATTCAAACCCCTCAGAAGAAAGCTCGTTATAGCTCTTCACCAGCGTATGAAAGCCTAACATTCGTATTTCAATTTTTTCTGCTCCTTTAAAAGTTGAAATATCCAACTGACCATTACTATTCGTAATAGCAAAGGCTTTGGGATTTTGAGAGGAAAATGTAACCAGTCCCAAAGGTTTATCTGTTCCCTGCTCTTTTATGGTTATTGTTTGCGAATAGGAGACAAGTGCAACTCCTATCACTAACCACAGTAGTATAATGTGTTTCATGTAAATGAAAGTTTTGAACGCGAAAATGAGTGTAAGCGAAACCCTATGAAATCAACTAAGAACAAATGCTTTGTCTGTTATCATCCATGCCACAGCGTAGAGAAACGCCTAAAAACACACAATTTTCTTTTAATAAATCTTAAATACTTTCTGTTATGTATAGCGTACAATTCCTGAAGATTGATTCAGGACGGGAAGAGAAACTTAGAATCGGGGTGGGGGAGACTCGACCGATAAATACAGAGTCAATAGGCTTGATTGATAGCGATCAAATGATTGGATCTTGTTCGATAAAACCGGCAGCGTCAATTGAAGTGGGGATAAATAAGTCAGATTAAAAAAACTTAACAACTGAGAGGGAACGGGTTTTTTATCTTCGTTAGAAGAGTTGACAATATTAGTTATGAAACTGATGAGATCATCTTCGTCCTTATCATGCCGCGCGAATAGTATGACTTTTCCGTCTTCAAATTTTGGCGCGCTGTGATCATACATCTTGCCATCAATTTTCACCTCAAAGTCATTCACTTTTATTTTTTGATACTCTTCAAGAGTAAAAACAAAGGTTTCAAATTCTTCATTTGGCAAATATCCAATAGATTCCCGCATCTCCTGTCGAATTTGCGCTTGCCTTATTACAAAGTAGACATAGAACCCAATGAGGTGGGTCAGGAGTACGGTGAGGACTACAATGGAAACGGCCTTTTTCACGAGGTCTAAAATTACGGAAAAGGGACAAGGCGCTGGGCAAAAATTACAAGAATGGATAAAGTCGTCCGGTTGTGGAATAACCGGACGACTGGCTGCTTATTGAGCTTAACGCTTTAATCCTGGAATACCCTCTGGTTTGGCTTGTTCATTGCCAAAAGAAGGTGCCTTGCGTACGTTGGGGTATACTTCGTCCAAAGTATTGCCATCGTACAACCTGCCATTTTTCATCACCTGATAGATGGTATTGGTATTGCGGATGTTCTCCAGGGGGTTTTTATCGAGTATGACCAAATCCGCAAGTTTGCCAGACTCAATGCTTCCCAAATCGCCATCTAACCCCAGCGCAGTGGCGCCTAAGACAGTGGCTACTTTTAGTGCGTCATGGTTGTTCATCCCCCCTGAAGCGATACTCCAAACTTCCCAGTGATAACCAAGACCCTGCAACTGGCCGTGTGAACCTACCCCCACCAGTCCGCCTGCCTTTACAACATCATTCACAAACTTTGCGTGGTCTTCAAACACATGCTCTTCATCCATAAACCATCCTGGTCTTCTTCTTGATTTTTGATCCAACTCACTTTTGGCAGTGAAGTGGTTAAGCTTGGGATCACTATTCACTTTTTCAGTTGAGTAATAATAGTTTTCTGCCCAGGGGCCTCCATAAGACACCAGTAGTGTGGGGGTGTAGGCCATTTTTGATTTGGCCACTGCCTGTGCAAAATCGTTATACAGTGGATAAATAGGGAAGGAGTGTTCATGTCCTGGATAACCATCGATGAGATTGGTCATATTTAGTTTAAAATCTAATCCTCCTTCTGTTGTCGGCATCAGTTTTTCCTCTTTAGCCGCTTGTATAATCCACTGGCGGTGCTGGCGGTTGCCAGTGAGGTACATCTTGATGGTTTTAGTGTTGTAATATTCTGAATATTGCTTCAAAATATCTCTGGCCTGTTCGTAGCTCTTTAAGTTATACGCCCAGAAACCAACACCAGGACCTGTGCTGTAGATACGGGGTCCCACCATTTCACCGGCTTCTACCATATCTCCATAGGTGATTACATCGGAAGAAGCTGTCTGTGGATCACGAGTGGTAGTAACACCATATGCAAGATTGGCGGCATACATCCATACCTGCGACTTGTGAATTCCCCATGTAGGCCACATGTGAGCATGGGTATCTACAAAACCGGGGACAACTGTTTTTCCATTCAGGTCTATTTTTTTTGTTGATCCGTCAACGGAAATGGATCCAGCAGTACCTACTTGCCTGATCCGGGCATTTTCAATTAACACATCACCTTTTTCTATTATCTCATTCCCTTTCATTGTTACAATTCGGGCATTCTGAAGAAGCACTTTGCCCGAGGGAATATCTCTTTGTGCTTTTACTTTGATGCGAAGCTCAGCCGGTTTATAACTTTCATCTTTGCCCTTTTCTTTATCCCCATCTGTTTTTTCGTCCTCTTTCTTACCCTCTTCTTCTTTCTTTTTCTTTTCCTCTTCTGCTTTCTTTTTCTTTATTTCCAATTCTTTGGCTTCAGCTGAATCGATATCGTAAGTGAACAAAGCATTTCCGAGTGTGAAGTAAACTACTTTACCGTTGGGATTCCAGCTTGCAAACTCACCACCAAGGCTGGTTAGTTTACGGGAAGGGAATTGCGCTTTGTCAGCATCAGCAACTGAAATTTTAGGAGTCTCACCTCCTGTTTTAGGTATTTCCACCACGTATATTTCATTATTGATTTGCGCGAGTGCCTTGTCTCCCATTGGAGCCATTCTAATCAGTGCTGCATTGGAAGGTTCTTTCTTGGGTTCCTGTGCTGTCTCTTTTAGCATACAGCTGTTTTCTTCCAACATCGAACCGTAGGTAGTGATACCTGTTATCTTAACGTGTTCTTTTTGATCAGATCCATCCCAACGAATGGAGACCAAACCTTCTTTACCACTGTAGAGATATATTCTGTCATTATTTTTTGCAAAGTGAGGCGTGCTTCTATTGCGTGCATGATCAATAAAATTAGCGGCTCCACCATCACCAGAAATCCACATGATTTTATCCTGACCATTGATGAAAAACGGATCGGAATTATCTATAAGTACCTGTGCAGAACCTCTCATAAAAACAATCCTGTTTGAATTCAATGACCAGGTGGGTTCTGTATATAGGCCAGCTTCTGTTGTAAGCCGAACGGGTCTTGCAGCTTTCGATTTGTAGTTGAGTTTATAAATATGTCCGGCTTCGTTGTTTTCCCAGGTTACCCAGGCAAGTTGTGATCCATCTGCATTCCATGCCGGTTGTGCTTCAGTAAAATTAAAATTAGAAACCCGCTTGGGTGTTCCATCGGGTAAAGCCATTGTGTACAAACGATTGAGTGCAGTAAAGGCAATTTGCTTTCCATCCGGAGAGATTGCAGCATCCCTTATTTGTGTGACAATCATTTCTTTTTCGTCACTTATCGGATATTTAAATTCAACTGCCGGGCCTAGTAAAAACTCAGTCTCAACCTCGAAAGGGATGTTGGTGGCATTACCTCCTGCCACAGGGATACTATAAAACTTACCACCATAGGAAGCAATGACGCTTTTACTGTCGGGAGTAAAAGACATGGCAGGCAGAACACCCAGGGCAGCAATTGATTCTTGCTCATCGTGCTGAACAGGGTATGCAAGCCACTTCTCCGCACCCGATTCTAAATTTCTCAACATCAAACCCGTTTGATCGTTGTAGCGAGAGCCATACACCAGCCATTTTCCGTCAGGGGAAAGTGTTGGACTGAAAGCTGATCCGTATTGTTGCGTTTTGGTTTCAAACTCACCATTATCGCGGTCATAAACAGCCAACTGATATTGTGGAAATTGTGCATTGTAATTCCATGCATTCGTTCTTCGGGCAAACCAGATGTAACGGCCATCAGGCCCGAATGCAGGCTCTACCATTTTTAAGTTGTCGGGCTTGTCAACAAGTTGTGCCCCACTTCCGCCATCTTTATGGAACAACCAGAGTTTTAGATTTCGTGTGCCTCGGGAACCGACTACATAGTTTCCGTCTGGTGTCCATTCTGCGGACTGATAATGATCCGTATTGCCTGTGGTTACTTGCAAGGAATCTTTTTTGTCCAGTGAGAACCACCAGATGTTTTCTCCACCACTTCTGTCGGAGATGAACAAAATTTTCTTTCCATCGGGACTGAATTTGGGATGAGAATCAAAAGCCATCCCTGATGTAAATTGAGTGGCCTTTCCTCCCGCCATGGGCATTGTAAAGATGTCCCCCAGGAAATCAAATGCGATGGTCTTTCCGTCCGGACTTACATCCAAAGACATCCAGGTGCCTTCATTGGTTTTAATGGGAATTTTTCTTCCTGCCTCGAGAGGTAAATCCTTTTTCGATTTCTTTTTAAGGCTATCGGATTTCGACTTTTCAGTGTCCTGAGCACTTACAAAAGTTGTCGCTAGAAGAGCAATGCAAAAGCATGCATGTAGAACTATTCTTTTAATCATATTTAAAATGTTTTGGGGTATCGAATATAGGGGTTCGTTGCTAAAGTAAATACCTTTGATGGATTGTAAACTCTTATTTTTTATTCGGAATGAAACAAATTGTCGGACTTTTCTTTCTTATCTGCATACAGGTGACCGCCAGCGCACAAATTCT
Source organism: Flammeovirgaceae bacterium UBA2338 (assembly GCA_002344795.1). GTDB lineage: Bacteria > Bacteroidota > Bacteroidia > Cytophagales > Cyclobacteriaceae > ELB16-189. The sequence goes on from DDUM01000031.1 coordinate 183,733, forward strand.
AAAGGTAGACAAGGGAAGTCTATTGTTGGATTCCTCCAGTGTGTTGATTGGGAAAATGGGGTTGAACTTTAATATTCATAACAGAAGTGCAACATCTGAAGAGGAAATTGTTTTTGTAGGCCTGAACGGCACTACTGATATCGTATACCTAAGTGATCAACACGCATATATCTCCATTAATAATATTCACTATTTCAAATCTACAGGTGGGCCATTGAGCAGTAACGGGTACTCTCATTTCAGGGTAAATCTGTTGAGGAAAAAAAAATTGAGTTATGAAGGATTTGTACAAGTGCAATACGATGACGGTCGAAATATGCCTTTTCGTCTTTTGGGTGGAGGCGGATTCCGAATTAACTTAATTGAAACAAAAAAGACCAGCGTCAATTTAGGGGTGGGCGGAATGCGGGAGAGAGAAAACTGGAAAATGACCAATGAAGAGAGGTCAATCATAGAGAAGGGCATGTGGAAAACTTCTGATTACATTGGTATCAATACGGAATTCAACGATATCGTAAGTTTTTATCTCATCGCTTACTATCAGGGAGGATGGGACAGTGACGCCAGTGTTTTTCGAAACAGAATTAGTGGAGACTTTCAATTTTCCATAAAGGTGACGGATAAGCTGTCGTTTGTAACCAACTTCACCAGCCAATATGAGGACAAGCCCATTATCCCGATTAAGAAAATGGTATACACGCTAACGAATGGAATCAGCTGGAACTTTTAAACAGTGCTTTTATGTGGCAATACTTTTCTTTCAATCCATTGAAAGAGGCCAATCAGAAAGATCGCAAAAACCAAAAGGCCTCCATAGTTGCCAATGAATTTAAATGCGCCAGAGTTGAGTTTGAATCCTGTTAGTAACATGGTGAAAATGGCAACGGACATCAGAACAAAAATACCAGCTCCTAACCAGATGAAGTCTCTTTTATAAGCACGCTGCTCAGCAGTTTTAATAATGCTATTTATAATTCTGTCGGAGAAGTGAGGGTGTAGCTGAGTTTCAGGTTCCTTCTTGATCGCATCAAATACAATGCGGTAGGCTTGATTGTCCAAATTCGCTGGATCAAATTTCCCTTGCTCAATTGATTCCTGAAGTTTTTCGTCCGTATTTTTCATCTCAATTCTTCCGTACCAAGGTACTTCTTTACTTTTTCCTTTAATAGATTCCGCGCCCTGAACAGATAATTTTTTACTGTTCCCTCAGGCATGTCGGTAATTTTCCCAATTTCCTGATAACTCATTCCGTCTACATGATACATCGTTAAAACTGAACGGTAATGAACGGGAAGTTGATTAATGTATACCAATACATGTTCTTCGAGGTCTTTGTCTGCCAATTCTTCTTCCAGATTGTCATCCGCAATAAATTGCTCTTTAAAGTCTTCCCATTCTCCCGGTTCATCAATCGGTATTTTCTTTTTCCTTATGTGATTAATAGCGTGGCGATAGGCAATCGTGGCTATCCATGTGGATAATTTGGATTGAAAATTAAATCCTTTCAATTTATCATAAACCTTCAAAAAAACATCCTGACAAAGCTCCTCCCTGTCTTCTGTGTTTTTTACGATCCTACCCACCATATGGGCCACAAGTCTCTCATGCTGCTTGATAAGCCGCCTGAAAGACTCCATATCTCCCTCTATTATTCTAGAGATAAGGGCCTCATCTTCTACCATTGGACTGTTAGACACGGGATTCCAATGTAGGGTTGCAGTAGATCCTCATTCAATGCGTATACGTACTTTTTTAGAAAATAATCGCATTCACTGCAACATTTGGCAAGGCTACCTGTGTCTTATCCCCTGACACTGAATAACGATAATTAAAAAGAATAATCATGAATGAGAATTTGACAGAAGTACTTATGCCCTTGGCAATTTTTGGTGGCTTCGGCACGTCACTTTATTTTTTTGTGAAAGTGCTTACAGAATACATTTTGAAAAAGAAGATGATTGAAAAGGGGTATGTCAATGAAGATACTCAAGCAATCTTCAAAAGACATGCCGATGAAAATAAATATGGAGCGCTGAAATGGGGACTGATTATTTTCTTCGCAGGATTGGCACTTATTATTATGGAGTTTATTCCTACCAGCCCAGAATCTCCATTGCCCTATGGATTACTGGCTTTCTTTATTTCGCTTGGCTTCTTGATTTACTATTTCATAGTGAAGAAGGAATCCGATAAATAATTTTTCACTTTTTATTCTTTTCTCATGATCAAGAATTATTTCCGTACCGCGGTTAGAAACTTACTGCGCCATCGTTTTTTTTCGTTTATCAATATTTTTGGGCTGTCCGTAAGTATGACGATCTGCATGGGTATTATCATGCTGGTTGCTGATCAAATGACTTATGATCTTTACAACTCAAAGAGAGATCGCATTTATAGGGTTACGAGCCAACCTGTAAATAGTAATGGCAAATTTATTGATATGGAATTTGCTACTTCCCCCTTACCCATTGGCTCTGAATTGAAAAACAACTACTCTGGGATTGAAAAAGTGGCGCGCCTTAAAAGAGGATTTGGAAATTCATGGGTAGATTTCGACAGAGACATCAATATTCCGTTGGCTGGATTCTATGCCGATCCTGAAGTAATTGATGTGTTTGAATATGAATTTGAGCATGGTGATCCTAAGACGGCTCTGATTGAACCATTTACCGTGGTGCTAACAAAACGCGCTGCTGAAAAATTGTTCGAGATGGAAAACCCTGTAGGTGAAACTGTAAAAGTGGGTGAACTCGGACTCTTTACGATTACAGGTGTACTCAAAGAGACCAATCGAAAATCGCATATAGTTTTTGAGGCCTTGGCGAGTATGGCTACGGTGAGCAGCCTTGAAGCGGCTGGGGCCTCACGGAAAGATTTAGACAACTGGCATAACCACTATAATGCGTGGACTTATTTGCTTTTGGAAGAGGGAAAAGAAGTAGAAGACCTACAGCCTTACCTCTCGAAAATTTATGAAAACCACATAGCGCCAGACCCAAATCCTGATGTGAGAAAGGCAAAATTCGATGTACAACGCCTAAATGACATCACACCCGGGAGAATGTTGAGTAATCCAATCGGCCCATTTTTACCGTGGATGTTCATTTATTTTTTGGGTGGCCTTGCAGCAGTAGTGATGCTTACGTCATGTTTTAATTTTACCAATCTTTCTATTGCCAGGTCTTTGACACGGGCCAAAGAAATTGGAATAAGAAAAGTTTCGGGTGCGGCCCGATGGCAAATTTTTACTCAATTTATCACTGAAGCGATTGTCACAGCGCTCGTTGCATTAGTGCTGTCATTGATTTTGTTGCTGGCACTTAAACCATTGATGTTGAACCTCAATTTTGCCCGCCTCCTTAAATGGGACCTGGAAGCCAACCTATTTGTGTATGGAATCTTTGTGGTATTTGCCATCGTAGTGGGAATCCTGGCTGGGTTGTTCCCTGCGGTTGTGTTGTCCGGCTTCCAGCCGGTAAAAGTGTTGAAGCAATTGGGTACCATGAAAGTGTTTTCGAAGATAGGTTTAAGAAAAGCACTTTTGGTGACACAATTCTCTTTGTCTTTGATTTTTATACTCAGTGTGATCGTGATTTACAATCAGCTTTCACTTTTCATCAAAGCGGATCATGGATTTGATATGAAGAATAATATAGTGGTACCCTTAGGCGAAACAAAGCCTCAGGAATTGAAAACGGAATTGCTTCAGCATTCGAACATTGTTAATGTATCCGCAGCCTCACACGTACCGGCTGCAGGGAGTACCTATGGTGAAGGATTCAAACAATCTCTGGATGAAGTGGAATGGAAGGAGTTAAGCTACTATGCCGTAGATGAAGATTATCTGGAGAACATTGGTTTAACACTTGTAGAAGGAAGATATTTTGATGAAAGTGCAGGGGAGTCAAACACGAACTTTGTAGTGATCAATGAAGCAGCTGTAGATGCCTTCCACTTTGGTACACCGCTCGAAGCCATCGGGCAGCAAATTATTGCTCAGACAGATTCTTCTAAAAAAGAAATCATTGGTGTTATTAAAAATTATAACCATCAGGTGTTGATGGCGGAAATTGGGCCGGAGGCATTGATGTATATTCCTGATGAAATTAGCATGTTACAGGTAAAATATTCAGGAGATTATCAGACAGCAATAGCAACCATTGAAACAGCTTGGAGCAAAGTGAATCCTGCACTAAAAGTAGAGCACAAAGTATTTGAAGATGAAATAAGAGGGTTCTATCAGTTGATCTTTGGAGATATTGTAAATGTGGTAGGGCTTATATCAGCCATTGCAATAATTATTTCATGCCTTGGGTTATTGGGAATGGCTACCTATACCACAGAGACAAGAATAAAGGAGATATCCATCAGGAAGGTGTTGGGAGCGAGCAACAACACATTAATACTGATGTTGTCCAAAGGCTTTTTGAAGTTGCTTTTGCTGTCGGTTGTGATTGCAGTGCCATCAGCCTATTTTCTTAATAACCTCTGGCTGGAGCTCATTGCTTACCATACCTCATTTGACCTGCCAGTCATACTACTCGGGGTGTTTATTCTCTTACTGTTTGGAATGCTTACGATTGGATCTCAGACTTTGAGAGCTACCTATGTCAACCCGGTTGACAACCTGAAAGGAGAGTAAGCTTATTTAAAGTGCTTCAGTTTTACCACTTCTTCGGGCTTGAGAAATCTCCATTCTCCCCGGGGAAGATCTTTTTTATCTAATCCAGCGAATATAACCCGATCGAGTTTTACCACTTCATATTCCAGCGACTCAAAAATTCTTCGCACAATACGGTTCCAGCCAATATGTAATTCAATTCCGATCGATTTTTTATCATCGCTTACAATGGCCAGGTCGTCTACTATTGCTTTTCCCTCTTCCAATCTTACTCCCTCCTGAATTTTTTGAAAATCATTTTTTGTAAGAGGACGATCCAATTCTACTTTGTAGATCTTTTTGGTGTTGTAGGAAGGGTGTGTCAATTTATCTGCCAATTCTCCATCGTTGGTCAGCAAAAGCAGGCCTGTTGTATTGCGGTCTAGTCTTCCTACAGGATATAGGCGCTCTTTACAGGCATTTGCAACGAGGTTCATTATTGTTTTCCTTTCTTTAGGATCGGATGTTGTGGTGATAAAACCTTTGGGTTTGTTGAGCAATACGTACACCAGTTTTTCGGCTTTGAGTACCCTGTCTTCGTAGCGAACGACATCTCCTTGCTTCACCTTATGTCCCATCTCGGTAATGGTAACACCATTAACGCTGATAAGACCTTTCTTTATCATTTCATCAGCTTCTCTCCTGGACCCCATTCCGCTGTTGGCAATGTATTTATTGAGCCGGGTAAGCCCGTCACTGCCCGGCTTCTCTTTTCTTATATTTTCATAGGAAGGGGCACTTTTAGAGACAGCCTTGCCCTTCTTAACAAACCCTAATGCACGCCCTGATTTGGGCTTGAAATCACCCCTGTCTGATTCCCTTTTCTCTCTCGAAAAAGGTTTGTCCGCACTTCGCTTGTCCGTGCTTCTTTTGGTGAATTCAGATCTTTTGAATGGTTTTTCCTCACCTTCCGCAGGCCTTGATCGCTTAATAAAACTTTTTTTGGGTCTCTCATTCGGAGAGGATGATCTTGGTGTATCGCGCTTTGAAAAACGGTCATCTTCTGGCTTCACCCTGCGGTTACCAGGACCAGATGGACGGCCAAAAGAGCGTTTTGGCTTTTCATCCTCGTCTTTGCGTGTATTGCGTCCTTTTTTCAAAAAGGCTTTGTGCGGAGCTGTCCTTTTCCCGAAGGGTGTTTTTTTATCTGAGCGTTTGTGTGCCATAGGTAATTAATTAGGCACTGCTGCCTGTTGAGAGCTTATTGATTTTCGTCAGAGGATTCACCAATGGTGTTCACTTCTTGCGTAAAATCTTTGGGTGTAGGAAGCTCGGTCAGGTCATTGATGCCAAAATATTCCATAAACTTCTGACTAGTGCCATACAACATAGGTCGACCAACAGTGTCGGCTTTTCCTCTAATTTCAACCAAACCTTTGTCGAGTAATTTTTGAACTGCGTAGTCACAGTTCACACCACGGATGTTCTCAATCTCTCCTTTAGAAATAGGCTGTTTGTAAGCGATGATTGAAAGCGTCTCCAACGCAGAGGTGGACAATCTTTTTTTAGATTGCTGCTTCAACATAATTCCAATACTTGCCTGGTAGGCAGGTTTGGTTAAAAACTGATAACCTCCTCCGGCCTTGGTCAATTGGAAAGCGTACTCCTCAGACTGATATTTTTCGTCAAGCGCAAGAATGGCTCCCTGAATATCCTCTTCAGGTACATCTGCATTAAACATTTCTGTAAGACAAGCCTTTATGTCTACTAACTTGGCTGGGCCTGGTGAGCAGAAAATCAGCGCTTCAATATGGTTTTGTAAGAAATTCACTTTAGTCAGTTTGCATCATTTTGGCTTCAATCGATTGCGTGGTATGAGGCACTGCAATCAGCCTTTCTTTAGGTATCAATTTGCCTGTAACGGAGCAGATTCCATAGGTACCATTTTTGATACGAATCAAAGCATTCTCCAGGTTAGTAATGTATTTTAATTGACGAGCAGCCAACTGGCTCAAGTTTTCCTTTTCTGCAGTTTCAGCGCCATCTTCCAAAACTTTGGTATTTCCTCCGGATGTGCTGTCTGTACCCTCATCATTATTGCGATTAAGGGTTTCTTTCAAAATTTTGAATTCACTGCGTGCTTTCTCAAGCTTTCCATTAATAAGGGCTTCGAACTCCTTTAATTCTTCCTCATTATACCGCGATTTACCAGAAGGGGCAGCTGCTTTTGCCGGCTTATGTGCAATGGGCCTTTGAGTCAATGCAGGAAAAATATTTAACTGGGGTGGTGTTTTTGGCAGCGGAGATATAGGATTATCCTTTTTCTTGCCCACCATAGGTACCGTAGGGGTGGCTGCTCTTCGCATTGGCTTTGCCGGTACAATTTCCTTTTTAGGGGTAGCCTTTTTTATGGCCTTTTTAGGCGTAGCTTTTTTGGTAGCGATTGCTTTTTCCGCTGCTTTCTTCTTCACCTTAGGGGCGGCCTTTTTGGGGGCAGCTTTCCTGGTTACAGTTTTTTTCACACTTTTCTTGGGCTTAGCCACTTTCTTGGCTTTAGTTACCTTTTTGGCTTTCGCCACTTTTTTCTTTACTGCTTTTTTTGCCTTCACCACTTTCTTTGTTTTAACAGTTTTCTTAGCCTTTTTAGGAGCTTTCTTTACTTTTTTAGCCTTTTTTACTGATTTAGCCATAGTTACTCTCGTTTATGGTACTCGAAAAAGTTGCGCAAAAATAACCGCTCGCCCTCTAAACAAAAAATGTATTGGGATTAATTCCAAATCATTGAAAATCACTGGATTTATCTAATTTTTATTGTTTCTAAATTATGGCAACTAAAAGATGGAATTTGGGAGCTACCGGGTGGCCACGATCACCCGTTTGCGATAAGTTTGGACGCTTCCTGAGGTGTTGAATACCTCAAACCAGACGACATAGTAGCCTGATCTGGCCTTGCTGCCATCTTCCGCATCACCGTCCCACCGAAATGAGCCGACTTGACCCAACGCCTCATTATTAGCTATCGTCTTAATCAACCTGCCCTGGTGATCAAGGATTTTCACATTGGCGATAAAGCCCGGCTGATCAAATTGAAAGTTAATTTGAGAAAATTCTGAACTCCCGTCCGAAGGAGCGAAAATGGGAGGATTGACCTCGACCTCTCCAATATCCACCAAATGATCAGGTCTTGAGTTGGAATTCAGATAACCAGGAGTAGCGAAGCCCGCATTAGAATTTGCGGATGTCCAGTTTTCCCGTGTATTTGTGATTGACGTAAACGAAATGCGTTCTAATGAGACACCCTCTTCATCTTTAATAAAGGCAGCGTGAAAATCTTTATGATAGTACAAATGATCAATCAGAGAATCACTACTGTCAACCAATGCAACGGAGCCTTCGTCATCCGGGAAGGAGGGGAGTGAGGTAGGGAGAAATTTCTCTTCTTTTCCTTGTGGATAATTACTTTTTAAAACGACTGGATCTGCTGTCAATACGAGATAATCCGATGGGGCAATGATGAGATCGGAAGCAGATATGGCTTTAGTGTTTTCAATCAACTCTTCGTTGATATTCCCAATTCTTAAATCCTTTAGGCTTATGTATTTATCCGAGTTATTATACAGTTCAACAAAATCTACACCGTTTGGTCTTGGGTTAAAAAGGATTTCATTGATGAGCAGGTCTCCTGCCTCAGCATTTTCATGAACCGCAAAAGTGGCAAGATTGAAGTCGGAACTGATGTTGTTTCCGCTACAGTCGAAAAGATTTTTAACAGTAACTGTATAAAGTTGCTTTGCTACAATTGAAGGAGCCAGTTCAAGTACGATAGATCGCAGTGATTTAGATTTAAAATAATAATTGACAACTTCTATGCCCGGAGAAACAGTAAAGATTGCGTTTTTTGAAATGGGTTCTTCTAGTTTTTCATCAAAGGAAAGAAGGAGTTGGGTATTTGAAAGTACACTTGCGCTGGTAAGCTTTGGCCCTGTAAGATCAGGCTTGTTGCCGAAAACGGAATTAACTTCTCCGGGCGTACCACCTCGTTCACTTTCTGATGCAGTCCAATTTTCTTCCTCCCCGCATGGAAGGTGTGTGTCGATAAGCTCCATTGACCAACCACCTTCCTGCTTGTCAATGTTCCTATACCATGATAAGTTGTAATTCAATGAATCAACAGTGATGCCTGTGGGCGTCTTTATGGTGAGCGTGTCGCTGGAATTGTTCAATGTAGGAAAATTGGACACTCCCAGCACCGGAATACCCAAGCCAAATTGGAAAACATTGGATGCGGAGGTAATCACCCAATACTCATCCGGTAAAACTATTTTGTCTGGCAGCAGGGCAATAGAATGGCCATCACTCAACTGCCACCCCAAAATGTTAATGGGGTTGGTACTCCTGTTGTAAACTTCCACATATTCCACATCCGGTAAATTTACTTGTGGGCTAGGGTCTGCAAATATTTCCGTGAAAATGATGTCCTTTCTTTTAACAGGCATAGGTTGGAAGTAAAGAAAGGAACCAGTTGTAGTAAGTGCATTGCCAGCCATGTCTTTTACACCGTTGACACTCAATGATTGGGCAACCCCATTTTGAAAATGCTGATTAAATGTGAGCTTAACGGATTGCCCATCAGACTGAATCACCACTTCTGCCGGATTGATCATGCCTGAACCTAAGGCGTATAAAAGGAGATGAACTGTGCTTACGGGATCAATAGGTTCATTGAAGTGAAGAAGTATTTCCTGTGACGAAAGCACCTCAATTTCGGCTAGTAAAGGCGGGTCTGTATCCACATAGGGATTACCCGTTACGACAAAATTATCAAAATAAAACTTATCTGATCGGGTGGAGGTATAGGTACACAGAACACCAAAATAAGATGAGGCTTTAAAAGTATTGTCAGCAGCTGTTCCCTCCGAAGTATAGGTACCCGTTATCCCAACATCAGAAAATAATTCCCAATTGCCAAGATTATCACGCGTCACTTTTACAGCCACATCCACAAGGGATAAGTTAACGCTTCCATCAGAGCCATCTATAATTTTTGTAATGGAAGATCCTGATTGCCGATAGAGACTTACCTCATCCGGGGTGTCTCCGACAATCACAAAATAACCATTCAATGATCCGGAGAGGTCAGCCTGATTGGAGACAAGATAAACACGGACGTAATTACCGCTCGATGGATTGAACTCGAGCCGCACGGTAAATTCCCAAATGGCATTGTTAATGGCACTGCTGGTTGTTGACAGGTAGGCCGTGCTTGAGACCGCGGGTGCCTGTAACCTCAACCGGAAGTTGTCGATGGCGAATTTCGATTCATCTCCTGCCCAGATAGGGTCAAGAGTAAAATCATTGTCAGAAAAATGATCGACTACCTGTGAATAACTGGTATGAGTAAAAATTAGAATCAGTAACGGGGCAAATACTTTTATCGGTAAGGCCAAAATGGGTAATTTTGCCTTTAAACGAATTAAATAAAATAAACGATGAAACTGGCGATAGTAGGAGCCACCGGACTGGTGGGGCAGGAGGTGTTGAAAGTGATGGAAGAAAGGCATGTTGAATTTTCAGATTTATACCTGGTAGCTTCCGCTAAATCAGTGGGACAAACCCTATTATTTAAAAATAAGGAATATACAATTAAAAGCATAGAAGAGGCCTGTAATCTTGCGCCTGAAGTAGCGATTTTCTCAGCAGGAGGGGGTATTTCTCTGGAATGGGCTCCCCGGTTTGCGGCAAAGGGGTGTGTTGTTATTGATAATTCCTCCGCCTGGCGCATGGATCCCGGCAAAAAATTAATAGTACCCGAAGTGAATGGACACGTACTTCGCATTGACGACAGGATTATTGCTAATCCGAATTGCTCTACTATTCAAATGGTATTGGCATTGGCACCCCTTCATGTAAAGTACAAGATCAAAAGGGTTGTAGTTTCTACGTATCAGTCTGTGACCGGAACCGGTAAAAATGCGGTGGATCAAATGATGAATGAACGGAAAGGAGATAAGACACTCAATGTTTATCCACATCCTATAGACATGAATATTCTTCCACACATTGATTCCTTTTTGGAAAGTGGATATACCAAGGAGGAAATGAAAATGGTAAACGAAACAAAAAAGATTTTTGGGGATCCATCCATTGCGTTAACAGCCACCACCGTGCGCGTGCCTGCTGTGGGCGGACATTCTGAGGCTGTCAATGTTGAGTTCCATAAGGACTATGATTTGGAGGAAGTAAGGAGTTTGCTGGAGGCCACTCCCGGGATTATTGTAGAAGACGATGTGCAAAACAATATTTACCCAATGCCGATCAATGCGCAGGGCAAAGATGACGTGTTTGTGGGCAGGCTTAGAAGGGACGAATCTCAGCCAAACAGTCTGAATATGTGGATTGTGGCTGATAACCTTAGGAAGGGAGCCGCTACCAATGCGGTGCAGATCGCTGAATTTTTAATGGAAAAAAGCCTGGTGGTTTAATCATGTTTTTTAAGCAATAAAGAAATAGCTTTACTTAAAATATAAATTATGAGCAAAGGATTAATAACAGGATTGGTAATTGTTGGTGTCATTGTCTTGTTTGTTGGAGGATTCTTTATGTGGGGTGCAGGTATTTTTGACAAGGCGGTAGCGCAGCAAGAAAATGTAAACGCTCAGTGGGCCGATGTTCAGGCTACTTATCAGCGGAGAATGGATTTAATTCCAAATTTGGTGAGCACGGTAAAGGGCTATGCCGATTTTGAACAGGAAACCCTTACCGGGGTGATTGAAGCGAGAGCGAAAGCAACTTCTGTAAATATTGACCCATCCAACATAACACCCGATCAATTGGCGCAATTCCAACAGGCGCAAGATGGTTTGAGTTCTGCGCTTTCAAGATTGATGGTAGTGGTGGAGCGCTATCCAGATTTGAAAGCAAACCAAAATTTTCTGGACCTTCAGTCTCAATTGGAAGGAACAGAAAACAGAATCAATGTGGCGCGACAGCGTTACAATGCGTCAGTTCAAGAATACAATACATTTGTGCGAGGATTTTTTAGAAGAATAGCCTTAAGCATTTTTGGAGGCGGAGAGGATTTTAGCGTACGCAAAGGATTTGAGGCACAAGAAGGGGCAGATACTGCACCGGTGGTTCAGTTTTAGAAATTCCTGGAGAAATTTATTAGAAAAAAGAGGCTGTCACAAAAGTGACAGCCTCTTTTCATGAACGAAATTTCTATTGTTTCTTTACCTCACGATTCTCGTAACTCTCGATCACATCACCCACCTGAATGTCGTTGAAGTTTTTGATACTGATACCGCAATCAAATCCAGCCTTCACTTCGGCTACATCATCCTTGAAGCGCTTCAGTGCTGTCATTTCACCAGAATAGATAACGATACCATCACGAATGAGGCGAATTGGGTTGGCCCGCTTGATATAACCATCGGTTACCATACAACCGGCCACAGTTCCTATTTTAGAAATCTTAAATACTTCTCTGACATCAACATTACCAACGATCACTTCTTCAAACTCTTTCTCCAACATACCCTCCATGGCCGCTTTCACGTCATTGATGGCATCATAGATAATAGAATACAATCGAATTTCGATTTCTTCGTTTTCAGCTACTTTTCTTGCAGAACCTGATGGTCTCACCTGGAAACCAACGATTACTGCATCAGAAGCGGAAGCCAGTAGCACATCCGATTCAGATATTTGTCCAACACCTTTATGAATAATGCTGACCTGAATTTTTGGAGTTGAAAGTTTCAACAAGGAGTCAGCCAGAGCTTCTACAGAACCATCAAAGTCACCTTTTACAATAATTCGAAGTTCCTTAAATGAACCAATGGCCAAACGCCTTCCGATTTCATCCAGCGTAATATGTTTCTTCGTCCTGATGCTTTGCTCTCTCTGGATTTGACTGCGTTTGGCAGCGATTTCACGTGCTTCACGGTCAGTTTCCATTACGGTAAACTTCTCACCCGCCTGAGTTGCTCCATCCAATCCCAATACCAATACCGGGGTCGAGGGGCCAACGGAGGTTACTTTGCTTCCAGTGTCATCAAACATCGCTTTTACGCGACCAAAGTTCGAGCCTGCAAGTATTATATCTCCAATCTTAAGCGTTCCTGCCTGCACCATTACTGTGGTTACATAGCCGCGACCCTTATCAAGGGCAGCTTCCACTACAGATCCTACGCCTGGTTTATTTGGATTGGCTCTCAGATTAAGCAACTCTGATTCAAGAAGTACTTTCTCCAAAAGATCATCAATTCCTTGTCCGGTTTTAGCCGATATTTCCTGACATTGATATTTTCCACCCCAGTCCTCAACCAGGATATTAATTTTTGATAACGATTCCTTAACCTTTTCTGGGTTGGCACCGGGCTTATCAATTTTATTGATGGCGATTACAATAGGAACGCCTGCCACCTGAGCGTGGTTTATCGCTTCTTTGGTTTGTGGCATCACATCATCATCAGCTGCCACCACAATGATGGCCACATCAGTGATTTTAGCTCCACGCGCACGCATGGCCGTAAAGGCTTCGTGGCCAGGGGTATCAAGGAATGCTATCTTTTGATTACTCTTGGTAGTTACGTTGTACGCACCAATATGCTGAGTAATTCCCCCGGCCTCCTGGTCGGTCACTTTTGTATGCCTAATATAGTCAAGAAGGGATGTTTTACCGTGGTCAACGTGACCCATAATCGTTACGATGGGGGCGCGTGGCACCAAATTCTCTTCTGCCTCCTCTTCTTCAACAATATCATCCTCTTCTTCAGAGGAAGAAAACTGTACGTCAAAACCAAATTCATCCGTAATTACGGTGATGGCTTCTGCGTCCAGGCGCTGGTTGATCGAAACGAACATCCCCAGGTTCAGACAGGTGGAGATGACATCATTAACCGATACGTTCATCAAAGAAGCCAGGTCGTTGGCGGAGATAAACTCCGTTACTTTAAGTGTTTTTGAATCCTCTTGCTCCTGTTGTAGTCTTTCGTCCTCTGCATCGGATACAGCCTGACGTTTTTCTTTTCTGTATTTAGCTCCGCCAGTTTTCTTCTGACTTCCACTCAGCTTTGCTAGTGTAGCCCTTACCTGTTCTTGAATTTCCTTTTCGGTTGGCTCAGCCTTCGGAGTGCGTGGGGCAAATGGTTTTTTACCTTTAGCGCCTCCACTGCGGTCATCTCTTGGAGGAATAATTCTTTTTCGGGGTCTTCTTTTTCTGGCCTCGTCTCTCTTGTCCGAAGAGGCAACCGGCTGCTCCTTTTTCTTTTCGGCAGGAAGCTCAATCTTGTCCACTACCTTAAGGCCTTGCAATCTATTGGCCGTAGCCTTTATGAGCTCTTGCTCCTTTTTAGGCTCTTCTTTTTCAGGAACAACTTCTTTTTTCTCTTCTTTGACCTCTTCCTTTGTTTCCTTTTTCTCCTTTACTTCGGCAACTGGCTCTTCTTTCTTGGGCTCCTGTTTTCCTTTTTTCTTTTCAAGGTCTATCTTCCCTACAACTTTTATTCCTTCAAGTTTAGTTTTCTCCAGTTCAACTTTTTCAGGTTGTTTGGGCTCTTCTTTAGGTTTGATTTCACTGGAGCCGAGATTTTTGATTATAATTTGCTCATCATCATCCGTTTTCTTTCTGGCAGCTTCATTTTCGGTTTCAATGGTCACATTTTCAATGTGCTTAACACCAATGGTTAAGCCAGAAGCTTCACGTTTTTCGGATGCGGAAGTAGCAAACTCTTTTGAAAGCATGGCAAACTGCTCTCCGGTTAATTTGGCGTTGGGATTGTTTTCTACTTCAAACCCCTTTTCTGAAAGATAATCCAATATGGTATTGTGCCCCACATTGAGTTTTCTAGACGCCTGCCCCAACCGTATCATTTTGTTTTCTGCCATGATGCCCAAATATCGGTATTTTTTGGTTTTTATCTGTTTCTATTCTTATTCGAACTCTTTCTTAAGTGCTTTTAGAACCAGCTCTACTGTTTCTTCTTCTAAATCGGTTCTTCTTACTAACTCCTCTACATCCAATGCCAACACACTCTTTGCTGTATCCAATCCAATCCGCTTCAGTTCTTCAATTACCCATGCTTCAATTTCATCAGAGAATTCCTGCAAGTCAACGTCCTCATCCTGCAACTCCATATCTTCTCTGAATACATCAATCTCCATATCTACCAAACGGCTTGCCAGTTTAATGTTTAAACCACCCTTACCAATGGCAAGTGATACTTGATCTGGTTTCAAATAAACAGACACACGGTTGTTGTCTTTATCTATTTTAATGCTGGTAATTTTTGCAGGACTTAACGCCCGCGTTATATAGAGTTCAAGGTTTTCAGTATAGTTGATGACATCTATATTTTCATTTTGCAATTCTCTTACGATGGCATGAATTCTTGAGCCTTTCATCCCAACACAAGCTCCAACCGGATCAATTCGATCATCATAAGATTCTACGGAAACCTTCGCGCGCTCACCTGGCTCGCGAATTACCTTTTTAATGGTAATCAATCCATCATAGACCTCTGGTACCTCCTGTTCAAACAATCGCTCAAGAAAAACAGGAGATGTTCTGGAAAGAATAATTTTTGGATTGCCATTGATCATTTCCACTTTATGAACAATTGCCCTGATGCTCTCCCCTTTTCTATATCGGTCTTTTGGAATTTGTTCAGTACGTGGCAATGAGATTTCATTGCCCTCGCCATCGATTAACAAAACTTCGCGGCTTAATACCTGATACACCTCACCGGTAATGATTTCGCCAACAATCTCTTTGTATTTTTCGAAAAGGATGTCCTTTTCAAGGTCTTTTACCTTCTGCATCAGCGTCTGGCGGGCAGTACTCACGGCCCTTCTACCAAAATCTTCAAGGTGAATTTCTTCAGCCACCTCTTCACCTACTTCAAAATCAGGCTCAACTTTCCGGGCTTCTGAAAGGCTGATTTTGTCGTGATCCCAAATGTCTTCTGAGTCATCTTCCACAATTTCGCGGAAGCGCCAGATTTCAAGGTCACCCTTGTCTGAGTTTACAATGATGTCAAAATTGTCATCATGTTCGTACTTTTTACGAATCATATTCCTGAAAACATCCTCCAGAATACGAATCATGGTCGGTCTGTCTATGTTCTTTTGCTTCGCAAAGTCGGCAAAAGATTCTACTAAGGTTGAAGCATCCATGTTACTACTTATTTAAAAGAAATTTGTACAAACGCCTTGTCTATCATATCAAATGGTAATTCCATTGTTTTCATTTCCTTCTTCTTACTTTTTTTATCTGTTTTTTCTTCAAATTCTATTTCGATGAACTCATCGCCAGTGCCGGTTAATTTCCCTTTTATCTGAGATTTGTCAGTTAAGGTGATTTTAAATCCCCTGCCAATGTGTTTTTTATATTGCCTTTTCAGTTTAAGAGGGAAGTCAACACCCGGAGTAGTTACCTCAAGGGTATACATTTCGGGAATAATTTCTTCCTCATCCAGTTTTGCTGACAAAGCCCGGCTCAATTTGGAGCAATCCTCAATGTTAGCGCCTTTGTCACCGTCAATGATTACAACCACTTTTTTTTGAACCCTGTTTCCGGAAATGACTACCTCCACCAAAAAAAGGTGTGGTTCCTTTAATAAGGAAGCTGCCATTTCGGTGATACTTGTATTCAAATCCATAAGTTATTATAAACAAAGAGGGGACTTTTTAGTCCCCTCTTATTGTTTTCTTACATAAGTTGACGCAAAGGTAATTGATTTTTAATTTATTGCAAAATATTGCTAGGTTGTCGGATAAGATGGGAATAATGATGGATAAAGGTCGGTTAGGTTTAATGTTCGGGCAGTTGGTGCTCATCCTCTTTTTGTGGGGCTGTTCAGGGGGAGGTGAGTCTGTGAAAGAAAGTAAACCTACCAGGATGGTTAATGTGCCTGTGTTCAATGCAGATTCTGCCTATGCTTTTGTGAAAAAACAGGTAGACTTTGGTCCGAGGGTTCCCAATAGCAGTGCCCACAGAAAGGCCGGAGATTTTTTTATTGAAAAATTGAAAGGATATGGAGCAGCTGTAACTGTTCAGGAATTTACAGCGCCATCCTATGATGGGCAACAGCTTCAGCTTAGAAATATCATAGCCTCATTTGGTGAAGAAAAACAAAAGAGGGTGCTTCTTGCAGCGCACTGGGACACCCGTCCATTTGCAGACAAGGATTCGGACAATCCTACCGGCCCGATGGATGGCGCCAATGATGGTGCCAGCGGAGTAGGGGTGTTGTTGGAAATAGCCAGACACCTTAAAGGAGACACCACTATTCGGGTTGGTGTGGATATGATATTATTTGATGGAGAAGATTGGGGAGAACCAGAAAGTGATCAGGGACAGCGAAAGCCCCCTGGCGATTGGGACAGTTGGTGGTGCATGGGCTCTCAATACTGGTCGAGGAATAAACATAAGCCAAACTACTCTGCTCATTATGGCGTGTTACTTGATATGGTTGGAGCCAGGAGATCCCAGTTTTTAAGAGAAGGAGCCAGTCTTCAATATGCTCCCAATATTGTGTCTAAGGTTTGGGATATGGGAGCGCGGTTGGGCTACTCAGATTATTTTGTAAAACAAAATGCTCACGCCATTACAGATGATCACATTTATGTAAACGAATGGGCTAAGATTCCTATGATCAATATTGTGCATTACCAGCAGGGTATAGGGTATTTTGGTGATTATCACCATACACAAAAAGACAATATGGATTTAATTAGTAAAGAAACGCTTGAAGCGGTGGGAGTCACATTACTCAATGTGATTTACTACGAAGAGTAGTTTGCAATCATTTTCAAATAAGCACCATATCCACTTTTTTCAAGAGGCTGCGCCAACTTAAGCAATTGCTCTTTATTAATGTATTTCATACGGTAAGCGATCTCTTCGATGCATCCCACTTTTAAATTTTGCCTTTGCTCAATGACTTGTACAAAATTGGAGGCTTGCATTAAGGAGTCGAAGGTGCCTGTGTCGAGCCAGGCTGTTCCGCGACTCATCTGCGCAACCTTAAGTTTGCCTTTTTTAAGGTAAGTATTATTTACATCGGTAATTTCCAACTCTCCCCGCTTACTGGGCTTAAGCGCTTTGGCAATAGCGACTACCTCATTATCGTAAAAGTATAATCCCGGAACCGCAAAGTTCGATTTTGGACTTTCGGGCTTCTCCTCAATGGAGATTGCTTTGTTATCTTTATCAAATTCCACCACACCATATCGCTCCGGATCATTCACATGGTAGGCAAAGACAACTCCCCCTTGTGGATCTTTGTGCGCCTGAAGCAGATTGACTAAACCAGATCCATAAAAAATATTGTCGCCCAATATGAGGGCAACCTTGTCATCGCCAATAAAATTTTCCCCAATAATGAATGCCTGCGCAAGGCCCTCAGGATTTGGTTGTTCGGCATAGGAAAAAGAACATCCTAATTTTGATCCGTCACCCAATAGTTTTTCAAATAATGGTAAATCTTGTGGGGTGGAGATGATGAGAATCTCTCGTATACCCGACATCAGGAGTACCGACAAAGGATAATAGATCATCGGCTTGTCATACAAAGGCATGAGTTGTTTACTGATCACCAACGTTAAGGGATGCAAACGTGTGCCAGATCCTCCGGCCAAAATTATTCCTTTCATCTCTTGCTGTACATTTGAGTGTAGTAGTCCTTATACTGCCCAGAGGTCACGTTACTTAGCCACTCTTTATTATTGAGATACCAGTCCACCGTTTTTTCTAACCCAACTTCAAAAACAAGAGAAGGGGACCAACCTAAATCGTTTTGTAATTTTGAGGAATCAATTGCGTAGCGCAAGTCATGACCAGGCCGGTCTTTTACATAAGTGATGAGCTTGGCTGATGTTCCCTCAGGTCTTTCCAATTTTTTATCCATTAAGCTGCATAAAAAATTCACCAGATCAATATTTTTCCATTCGTTGTTGCCGCCTATGTTATAGACTTCCCCGGTTTTTCCTTTGTGAAAAATGGCATCAATGGCACTGGCGTGATCTTCTACATACAACCAATCCCTTACGTTTTCTCCCTTTCCATAAACAGGAAGTGGTTTGTTTTCAAGGATATTGTTAATCATCAATGGAATGAGTTTCTCCGGAAAATGATTAGCTCCATAATTATTCGAACAACGGCTGATCAATACGGGCAACTTGTAACTGTTATGAAAAGCCTTTACAAAATGATCGCTCCCTGCCTTTGATGATGAATAAGGCGACTGAGGATCGATGGGGGTGTGCTCTGTAAACAAACTGCCATCCTCAACTGAGCCATATACTTCATCTGTAGAAATATGATAAAACCGCTTTGATGAATCATTATTCCAGGTTTTTAAGGCTGCCTGAAGCAGGTTCACGGTGCCAATGATATTGGTCATTACAAATTCATTGGGATTTTCTAGCGACCGATCTACGTGTGACTCAGCGGCAAGGTGAATGACCCCGTCAAACTGTTCATCCGCGAATAATTTTAACATTGCAGAGGCATCGACAATATCACCTTTGATAAAGCGGTAGTTAACTTTGTTCTCTATATCTCTAAGATTCTCCAGATTACCTGCATAAGTGAGCTTATCAAGATTTACAATTTCGTAGTCTGGGTATTTGTTTACAAACAAACGAACCACATGTGAGCCAATGAAACCAGCACCTCCCGTGATTAATATTTTTTTTGCACTCATTTAATGTATTGTTCGAAATTTTTATGATCGCGATCAAACAAGACCTCTTTAGGAAGAGATTTAAAATAATCATACGTTATTTTCAACCCTTCTGCACGGTTAACTTTGGGCTCCCACTTCAAAATAGATTTTGCTTTGGTGATATCGGGTTGCCTTTGCTTTGGATCGTTTACGGGCAAGGGCTTTCTGATGATCTTTTGTTTTGTCCCGGTAAGTTTTACAATCTCTTCAGCAAATTGAAGAATCGTAATTTCATCTGGGTTGCCAATGTTGACGGGCAAATGATAGTCGGACAGAAGCAGGCGGTAAATGCCTTCAACCAAATCATCTACATAACAAAACGATCTTGTTTGAGACCCATCTCCAAACACAGTTAAGTCTTCGCCCCTCAACGCTTGTCCGATAAACGCTGGGAGCACCCTGCCGTCATTGAGCCGCATGCGCGGGCCATACGTATTGAATATTCTGATGATTCGGGTTTCTAATCCATGGAAAGTATGATAAGCCATGGTCATGGCTTCCTGAAAACGCTTGGCCTCATCGTACACACCTCGTGGGCCAACAGGATCAACGTTGCCGTAATATTCTTCTACCTGTGGATGAACAAGCGGATCACCGTAAACTTCTGAAGTGGAGGCTACAAGAATTCTCGCCTTTTTAGCCAAAGCCAACCCCAAAAGATTATGCGTGCCTAACGAACCCACTTTTAATGTTTGTATGGGTATTTTCAGGTAATCGATAGGGCTTGCTGGTGATGCAAAGTGCAGGATATAATCCAGTTTTCCCGGAACATGCACAAACTTTGAAACATCACTATGAGAAAACTCAAAATTGGGATGTTTGAAAAGATGCTCTATGTTTTTAAGATCTCCAGTGATCAGATTATCCATAGCAATTACATGGTAACCTTCTTTGATATACCGGTCACACAGATGAGACCCCAGGAAACCTGCACCTCCCGTGATTAATATTCTTTTTTTACTCATACTGATTTTCTTCCAATGCTTGTATAGGTGAATCCAAGTTCTTTCATGGTGTTCACATCGTATAAATTTCTTCCATCAAAGATCACCTTATTTTTCATAAGGGCAGACAATCTTTCAAAGTCAGGAGATCTAAATTCTGGCCATTCTGTAGCAATAAATACAGCATCGGCTCCTTCTGCTGCATCATAAGGATTGGAGAAATAGCTAATTTTTTCACCTAAAACTTTTTTCACATTCTCCATGGCTTCAGGGTCATGTGTAGTCACTATGGCGCCTTCTTCAAGCAGGTATTCAATATTATATAATGCCGGTGCTTCCCTGATATCATCAGTGTGAGGTTTAAAAGCCAAACCCCAAACCGCAATTTTTTTGCCCTTAAGCTCTCCGTTGAAGTGTTTTTTAATACGATCCATGAGCGTAATTCGCTGGCTCTCGTTGACGTCCATCACAGAGTTCAAAATCTTAAAATCGTAATTGGCATCTGAAGCTGATTTTGCCAATGCCTGAACATCTTTTGGGAAGCAACTACCACCATATCCGATACCAGGGAATAGGAAGCGTTTTCCTATGCGACTATCAGAGCCGATTCCTTTACGCACCGCATCAACATCCGCACCCAGCAGTTCGCACAGATTAGCGATTTCATTCATGAAACTAATTTTTGTAGCCAGAAAGGAATTAGCAGCATACTTCGTCAACTCAGCAGAACGTTCATCCATAAAAATTACAGGATTGCCCTGACGCACAAAGGGAGCATACAATTCTTCCATCAGTTTTTGTGCCTTAGGAGAATTAGTCCCCACGACCACTCGCTCAGGTTTCATAAAGTCATCAACAGCTACACCTTCTCTCAAAAACTCAGGATTAGAAACCACATCGAACTCTACCTTGGCAGTTGAAGCGATAGCACTTCTTACTTTTTCAGCGGTTCCTACCGGTACTGTGCTCTTATCAACAATAACAGTATAACTATCTAAAAGTGGACCAAGGTTATTGGCAACTTTTAAAATGTACTTGAGATCTGCGGACCCATCTTCGCCTGGAGGTGTTGGTAACGCAAGAAAAATAATCTTTGCATCTTTTATGCCTTCCCTTAAATCGGTAGTGAATGAAAGCCGATTTTGTTTTACATTCCTTTCAAACAAAAGGGTAAGCCCGGGTTCATAAATAGTAACTTTTCCTCCTTGAAGGGTTTTTACTTTTTCTTCATCTATATCAATACAGGTTACCGTATTTCCGGTTTCAGCCAAACAGGTACCAGTGACCAATCCTACATACCCAGTCCCAACTACTGCAATTTTCATATTCTAAAGCTTTAAAGAGGCGCAAAAATAGTGTTTTCTGAGTTCTAAGGGCAAAAGTTGTCTTACATAAACAACCAAACTAACATTCGTTTGGTTATTACACTTTTACAAAATACTTTTGAGGTTCTTTAAAAATAATACAAGGAATGGCGACAATGACAGAACCTGCAGTAGGTATAAACTTTGATGAATCGGAGAACCAGATGATGATTGCTCAAATGATCCAGGATTTTGGTGAATTGGAGATCAGACCCAACATAATGGATTGGGATGAAAGCCAGGAGTTTCCTGTTCCATTGTTTCGCAAAATGGGTGAACTGGGTTTAATGGGAGTGTTGGTTCCTGAAGAATATGGTGGTTCTGGGTTTGGATACCCTGAATATGTCACCGCAGTTTCTGAAATTGCCAAAATAGACGGCTCGATTGGGCTTTCTGTTGCTGCCCATAATTCACTTTGTACTGGACATATTTTGCAGTTTGGTAATGAAGACCAGAAGAGGAAATATTTACCCAAGTTAGCTTCTGGCCAATGGATAGGCGCCTGGGGTCTTACGGAACCAAATACAGGCTCCGATGCTGGGAATATGCGCACAGTAGCGGTGAAAGACGGAGATCATTATGTTATTAATGGAGCTAAGAATTTTATCACTCATGGAATATCGGGTGATGTGGCCGTTGTAATCGTACGTACTGGAGAAGTTGGGGACTCTCATGGGATGACCGCCTTTATTATTGAAAAAGGAACGCCTGGGTTTAAATCAGGAAAAAAGGAGAACAAGCTCGGAATGCGTGCATCAGAAACAGCAGAGCTCATTTTTACCGACTGTCGTGTGCACGAAAGCCAGGTAATGGGTCAGGTGGGAGATGGTTTTGTTCAGTCGCTTAAAGTATTGGATGGAGGAAGAATTTCTATAGCCGCCTTAAGTTTAGGTATTGCACAAGGGGCGTATGAAGCTGCGTTACAATATTCCAAGGAACGCCACCAGTTTAACAAGCCGATTTCTTCTTTTCAGGGGATTTCATTTAAGCTAGCCGATATGGCCACTAAGGTGGAGGCGGCAAAGCTGCTTACTTTTAGAGCTGCGGATTTAAAAAATAGAGGAAGGAGTGTAAACCTCGAATCTGCTATGGCTAAGCTTTATGCTTCGGAAATTGCCGTTGAGGTAGCGAATGATGCGGTGCAGATATTTGGGGGGTATGGCTATACCAAAGATTTCCCGGTGGAGAAATTTTACCGCGATGCTAAACTTTGCACAATTGGTGAAGGAACCTCAGAAATTCAAAAACTGGTGATTTCAAGAGCGGTTTTGAAGTAAAATTTGCAAAATTCATACAGATCTGGCTATATTTGCAGCCCGAATAGAAATTTTACATTATGCTGATTATCAACGTAAAAGAGAACGAATCAATTGACAAGGCCCTGAAACGCTTCAAGAAGAAGTTTGAAAAAACTGGTGTTTTAAAAGAATTGCGCGCAAGAACAGCTTTCGAAAAACCATCGGTAAGGAGAAGACAAGAGGTGTTGGGAGCTGCCTACAGACAAAAAATGTACGCCAACGACAACTATTAATTTAAAATAGTTTCTAAATAATTTATGTATCCCCTTGAGTGAAGCGCTCAAGGGGATATTTTTTTAGGGGATATTTTTTTACATTGCTTAATACGAAGGGATGGAAGCAATGGTGGACTCATTTTTTAAATATCTCCAATACGAAAAAAGGTATAGTCCAAAAACAATCGCGTCCTACCAGACAGACATTCGTCAATTCTCTCTTTTTCTAGTTACCTCATACGAGGAAAAGCACCCCGAGCGGGCAACATATGGTGCTATCCGATCCTGGGTTGTAAGCCTGGTGGAGATAAAACTCGATCCGAGGTCTATCAATAGAAAAATAGCCTGCCTTCGGAGTTTCTTTAAATTTTGCCTTAAGCAAGAGGCAATTGAAAAAGATCCGATGCAAAAAATTAAAATACTTAAGACTTCTAAAAAACTTCCTCATTTTGTTCATGAAGAAGATATGACAAAGCTTCTTGACAATATAGAATTTGAGGCGACCCTGGAAGGCTGGAGAGATCGATTGATCATAGAATTGTTTTATGGAACAGGGATTCGATTATCAGAACTAATTGGCCTAAAAGAGCAGGATGTTAACCTGCATGAACGAACGATTAAAGTTTTAGGAAAAAGAAATAAAGAAAGAGTGATCCCTTTTACAAAAAGTATCGTTTCAATAATAGAAGAGTACAGAAAGGTTAAAAATAGAGACGTGGAAAAAAAGAGTCATGGTCTGCTCTTCGTGAACAATTCAGGCGAGCCCGTTTATCCTATGATGGTATATCGGCTGGTGCGAAAATACCTGGATAAATTTACCTCAGTGGAGAAAAGAAGCCCACATGTGTTGCGTCATTCGTTTGCTACCCACTTATTAAATAAGGGAGCAGAGATAAATGCCGTGAAAGATTTACTCGGTCACACCAGTTTAGCAGCCACACAAGTTTATACACACAACTCAATGGAGAAACTGAAGAAAGTTTTTGATCAGGCACACCCTAAAGCTTAAGTTTTAGTAAATTATAGGGAAAAGAGAGACCTTTATTATAAATACAATAGAGCACAACCCGCCTGATGGGTTTAATAGTCAGGGTGAAAAATTGTTTAACCTTTAAAATTGTTGCGTATGAAGTTGCAAGTTCATTCTATCCACTTTGATGCAGATCAGAAATTGATTGATTTTATTCAGAAGAAAGTGGATAAGCTGGAGACATTCTATGATCGAATGGTAGACGGGGAAGTCTTTCTAAGAGTAAATAATGAAGGAATAGAAAATAAAACGGTGGAGATTAAAATAAAAGTGCCAGGAAGTCAACTCTTTGCAAAAGGGCAGGCTCCTTCATTTGAGGCAGCCATAGACTTAGCAACTGAATCCCTGAGAAAACAGTTGAAAAAATTCAAGGGGAAGGTCATTAACAGCCGCGTATAAAAAAAGGCTCCAGCAATGGAGCCTTTCTCTTTTATGGCATTGACCATTATACCTTGAAAGATTTTTTCAGCGTATCTACAAAATCAAGTTTTTCCCAGGGAAATAGCTCCACCTTTACTTTCACCTGATTCTTCTTCCCTTTATTAAACACCTTTTCTACTGTTCTTGGCTCACGACCCATGTGCCCATAAGCGGCTGTCTCACTATAGATAGGTGAACGAAGATTGAATCGCTTTTCAATAAAATAAGGACGCATGTCGAAAATTTTGCCAATCTTTTCCGCAATGGCTCCGTCCCTCATATTCACCTTGGCAGTTCCATAAGTATCCACATATAAACCTACTGGCCTCGCTACCCCAATTGCGTACGCGACCTGCACCAGCACCTCATCACAAATTCCTGCCGCAACCATATTTTTAGCGATGTGTCGTGTAGCATAAGCAGCAGAACGATCTACTTTTGAAGGGTCTTTTCCTGAGAATGCGCCACCACCATGTGCTCCTTTACCACCGTAGGTATCTACAATGATTTTTCTTCCCGTAAGGCCAGTGTCGCCATGCGGACCACCGATAACAAACTTGCCAGTAGGGTTAATATGATACTGAATCTTATCAGTAAAAAGTTTTTGAATTCTCTTCGGTAATTTTTTCTTAATTCTGGGGATAAGGATTGAAACCATATCCTGTCTTATTTTCTTTAACATCGCACTATCGCTGCCAAAGTCATCGTGCTGCGTAGAAATGACAATGGTATCAATTCGCTGCGGCTTCTTATCATCATCATATTCAATAGTGACCTGTGACTTTGCATCTGGTCGAAGATAGGTCATTATCTTTCCTGCTTTTCTGATAGCAGCAAGTTCTCTGAGAATAAGATGAGCCAACTCCAACGGTAGCGGCATAAAGTTATCCGTCTCATTGGTTGCATAGCCAAACATCATTCCCTGATCGCCAGCACCCTGGTCTTCTTTCCTTTTTCTTTCTACGCCCTGATTGATATCTGGTGATTGTTCGTGAATGGCAGAAAGGATTCCACAGGAATTGGCCTCGAACATATATTCGCTCTTGGTATATCCAATTTTGCGAATTACTTCTCTCGCAATATCCTGAACATCCAAATAGGCTTCTGACTTCACCTCTCCCGCAAGTACAACTTGACCTGTTGTCACCAATGTTTCACAGGCAACCTTAGAATTAGCATCGTAGGCCAAAAAGTAATCAATAAGTGCATCTGAAATTTGATCAGAGACTTTGTCAGGATGGCCTTCTGAAACTGACTCTGAGGTGAATAAATAAGGCATATGAAATTGTTGAAATTTAAGCGGCAAATTTAGGTGGAATGGCCTTAAAACAAAACTTTAGAATGCCTGAAATAGGAACAGGGCGGGTTCTTTGGATAATGTAATTTCTGTAGACTTCCAGTCCCTAACAGTTTGCGTCTTTATCATCTCTGAATCACCCGTTATATTTACGGCAATGCACAATAAAGTTTCATCATGTAATGATTTAAGCAGGTGACCAATCAAGGCATTGTTGCGATATGGAGTCTCAATAAAAATTTGTGTTTGATTCTTTGCCCTGGACTCACTTTCTAATTTTTTGATTGCCTGAGTTGCTTCTTGCGCCTCCACAGGCAGGTATCCATTGAAAGCAAACCGCTGGCCATTCAATCCAGATGCCATTAAGGCAAGTAAAATGCTTGAAGGACCAACCAATGGTTCAACGGAAATTCCTTTTTGATGAGCATAACGAACAGCCTGTGCACCAGGATCGGCCACGCCAGGGCACCCCGATTCAGAAATGATACCAATTGGCTTTCCTTCCAGTAAAGGACTCATCAGTTGTGGTAACTCAGCTTCTGTTGTGTTTTTGTCGAGGGTGTTAAAGTAGAGCTGTTCGATGCTTTCAAAAATGGATAGACTACTCAGGAACCTTCTCGCTGTGCGAATGTCTTCAACAAGGAAAAAACGGATAGGCTTTAGGACCTCCCTTACATAGGGAGAAATTACTTTATTGGCAGTGTTATCAGAGATAACAGTTGGGATCAGGTATAGTTTTCCTTTGGCCTTCATGATTCCTTATTGTTATTTATTTACGAAGTTATAAACTGTCTCCATAAATTCTTTAGGGTTTTCCGCCTGAACCCAGTGTCCGGTATTTAATGTTGCAATTTCTGCTTTAGGGAAATAGGATTTTATCACCACATCATCACCAGGTTCAAAATATTTTGATTGTGCCCCCACGATAAAGAGAGCAGAACCCTCAAACTTACCTTCATATTGAAGGGCGG
This sequence comes from Flammeovirgaceae bacterium UBA2338, assembly GCA_002344795.1. Taxonomy (GTDB): domain Bacteria; phylum Bacteroidota; class Bacteroidia; order Cytophagales; family Cyclobacteriaceae; genus ELB16-189. The sequence continues at coordinate 210,601 of DDUM01000031.1, forward strand.
CTCCCATGTCATCAATGTGCGCCTCCAACGCGGGTATATTTATCCTCCACTCAAAGCTCTGATCCTTATCCCTTGCCAGGTTCTTAAGCAAAAACTGCCTGACAGCAGGTTCAGGTACATACTGACTTAGGATTTCATCCGCTTGTCCTCTTGATTCAAGTTGATTTAAAGCAATGGCGGTGAGGCCTTCTAAAATTGAATCGTGGTGAACGGGATATGCCTTCGGTACAATATCAACAATAATTAATTTCGATAATTTCTCAGGAAACCGAATGGCAAAATTCATGGCTGTTTTTCCCCCCATCGAATGACCTATAATAATCGGTTTCTCGATTTTGTGATCTTCAATGAATGAATTGAGATCATCGGTCAACACTTTGTAATTGTGCTCAGAATCATGGGGGGATTGTCCATGGTTTCTTTGGTCTACAACGTATACTTTGTACTTCTCTGCAAAGATTTTTGATAAACTATACCAATTGTCGGAAGACCCGAATAGCCCATGAAGAATAATAAGTGGTGAACCTTGACCCAATTCTCTAAAGTATAATTCCATAACCTATTTCAAATTAAAATTCAGGCTTGAAGATACGAATGCCGGAGGCATTCATGATATATTTGTTGGCAACACGTACAATATTACGTGGAGCAATATAATAATACATGCCAATGATGGAATTGATTAATGGGACTTATAAGATTCAGGGACTCAATGTACTTGACATTTGCCGTGAATTTGGAACCCCTCTTTACGTTTATGACACTGAGAAAATATCAAAGCAGATTCAAAACCTTAAGACAGCTTTCTCTGATAGTGATTTAAAAATAAAATATGCAGCGAAAGCACTTACCAACATTTCCATTCTGAAACACATTCAGCAGCAAGGCTGTGGCATTGACGTAGTTTCTCTTAATGAGGCCAGGCTTGCTTTGAAAGCGGGCTTTAAACCAGATGACATCATGTTCACACCGAGTTGTGTTGATTTTGATGAGATTGTTGCTGGGGTGGAGATGGGTATTTACATTAACCTGGATAATCTCTCCGTACTTGAAAAATTTGGGAAGAAGTACAGGGGGGAGTATCCGTGCTGTGTTCGCCTCAACCCGCATATACTTGCTGGAGGCAATTACAAAATTTCAACTGGGCATGGCAATTCAAAGTTCGGTATTTCTGTGTTCCAAATGCCACAAGTGATGGATTTAGTGGCCAAGTATGATATTAATATTAACGGATTGCATATACACACAGGCTCCGAAATTTCGGAAACAGATGTGTATCTGAAAATGTCTGAAATTTTATTTGGGGTGGCGAGAGATTTTCCTTCGTTAAAATTTATCGACTTTGGGAGTGGATTTAAAGTGGCTTACAAGGAGGGAGATATGGTAACCAATGTATACGATCTCGGGTTAAAGCTTGGGAAATCTTTTAGGGAATTTTATGAAAGCTATGGCCGTAAACTTGAACTTTGGATTGAGCCTGGAAAATATATTGTAAGTGAGGCCGGATCTTTGTTGGTGAGTACCAATGTTGTTAAGCCTACCCCTTCTGTTACTTTTGTGGGAGTTAACTCAGGGCTTAATCATCTCATCCGCCCTATGATGTATGATGCCTATCACGAAATCATAAACATTACTAATCCTGCCGGCAGTCAAAAAGTGTACACAGTGGTTGGAAATATTTGTGAAACAGATACGTTCGGGGCTGATCGAAGAATAAGTGAAGTACGTGAAGGAGATGTGTTGGCACTTAAAAATTCAGGTGCTTATGGTTATTCAATGGCGTCTACATTCAATTCCAGATTCAGACCTGCGGAGGTGATGGTCAAAAATGGAAAAGCACATCTCATCCGCCAACGCGATACATTTGAAGATTTGTTGCGGGGGCAAATTGAGGTAGACTAAACGAGCGTCCTTCTCCATGAAGACTTATGACTTAATTGTGATTGGTGGAGGAGCGGCTGGTTTCTTTGGTGCCATCAATGTTGTTGAAAATAACCCCAATCTGAGGGTACTTATTCTTGAGAAGACCAGTAAACTTTTATCTAAAGTAAGAGTATCTGGCGGAGGGCGGTGCAATGTGACACATCATTGTTTTGAGGCCACTCCGTTGTCCAGACATTATCCAAGAGGACAAAAGGAATTGAAGAAATTATTCAGGCTTTTCCAAGCCAAAGATGTTGTCGCCTGGTTCGATCAAAGAGGAGTGAAGCTCAAAACAGAAGAAGATGGAAGAATGTTTCCGGAGACTAACCAATCAGAAACCATTATAAACTGCTTTCTTTCTGAGGCAGATAAACTTAAGATTGATATTGAAAAGAATTGTGAGGTCGTAAGGGTAGAAATGGAAAATGAGGAGTGGTTAGTTGTTGACTCTAATCAACAAAAATATAGAGCAACAAAAATATTGATTGCCAGTGGAGGCTCACCAAAGCGTTCGTCTTATCAATGGGTTGAACGATTGGGGCATTCGCTGATTAACCCCATTCCTTCCCTTTTTACTTTTAATGACAGCACAAAGCGGTTTAAGGATTTGATGGGTGTATCGGTAGAGAAAGCAACAGTGCAAATTGCCGGAACTAATTATAAAGAGTCCGGGCCAGTATTAATTACCCATTGGGGGCTGAGTGGCCCTGCTGTTATTAGGCTTTCTTCCTGGGCAGCGGAGTATCTGAATAAGAAGAATTACGAATTCACAGCACTTGTTAATTGGACAAGTAAAACGGAAGATGGAGTAAGAGGCTTTCTGAATTCATACCGAATTGAACATCCCAGGCAGAAAATTATGAACCATGCTTTATACAGTTTGCCAAGCAGATTATGGGTGCGCTTGTGTTTGCTATCAGAAATTGATGACACAAAAATTTGGGACGAGGTATCAAAGAAGCATCTGAATAGGCTGATTGAAAATCTTGTAAGGTGTGAATTTAAAATTAAGGGCAAAACCACGTTTAAGGATGAGTTTGTTACCTGTGGGGGAGTGCACCTTGAAGAAATCAACTTCAATACCATGGAAAGTAAAATTGTACCTGGAATCTACTTTGCTGGTGAAGTACTAAATATTGATGGAGAAACGGGAGGGTTTAATTTCCAGTCGGCCTGGACTACTGCGTGGGTTGCGGCCCATGCTATCGCAAGTGCTGAGGGTTAAAATCTTTTTGAGGTAATTTGATGGTAAATACACTGCCAATGTTTTCAGTTGAGACCAACTCGATTGCTCCATTCAACTTTAAAAGCGCTTCCTTTACAAGATACAACCCAAGCCCGGTACCTTCGGCTTTTAAGGAGGCCCTGTAAAACATATTGAAAATTTTAGCTTGAGCCTCCTTGGCTATTCCTTCGCCATTGTCTTCGATGGTTATTATTACCTCCTTGCTATTTTTTGTAAATGTTATTTTTACAAAAGGATTTAGTTGGTCAGCGTTATGATACTTGATGGCATTTGCAATAAGATTATCCAGAACAATTTTTAACTGTCCAGAGTCGCTAAGTAACGTATTATTAGGGTGAGGTTGATACTGGATGGATATGCTTTCTGAGCCCTGATGGTACTTTCCATCCAAAATGCTATTTTTTATCAATGCATTAAAGTCGACATGGGTCAACTCGATTTCACTTTTAACGGTTTTGGTGAGTAAAAGAATATCTGAGATTACCTTATCAAGCTTTTTGGTCCTGTTTTCTATCTTGGTGAAGTACTCAGTAGCCTTTTGATCTTTCACTTCATACTTGGCCAAATTGGTTAAGCCCAAAATAGAAGCAATAGGTGATCGTAAGTCGTGTGAAGTCGTGTATAAAAAACTATCCAATTCCTTATTGGCTTTAGAGAGACGGGCTCTTTCATCTTCGAGCAACCACATTACCATACTAAATCCGATCATCGATATGGTTGCTAAATCTACAAAGCCAAAAAAACTGGGAATCTCAAACTTTGCCCCAAAGGCATTGGACAAAACAACCCCAAAATAGCTGAGTTGGGTAAGGGAGAAAAGCAAAAATGAACTCAATAGAAGGCGTTTCCCTAAGCTTTTATGAATTACAGAGCTGTTGTAAATGATTATGGTTGAAATCAAAAAACTAGTAGCTAGTGCCAAACACCTTAGCCCAAACCTAAGAACATATCGATAGGTGGGCGCATCGGAAGAAACAGAATTGTTATAAAAAAGAACAGAAATGACTGCTACAGAAACTCCAAGTACTACAGCTAATAGTCTGTTGCGCTGGGATACGCGTTTCCCCTTGGTTAATTCAAGGGATCCAATTATCAGAAATACGCACTGCAGAAAGCAGCCTATTTGTGAAAGTAGACTGCTAACCGTTCTACTTAATTCTGTAGGACTAAGAGTTAGTTGAAGAACCAGTGTACACAACCCCAGCATGTAAAAGCAAAAGGCTAGCCAGCTCCATGACCATATTGTGAGAAATTTAAGCCCATATTGCTTACTAAAGTGCCGAAACACTATATAAAGGATGAAACCAACAAGCAGCTGGGACAAGTAGGTGGCCAGAAGTCTAACTGTTATTTCTGGCATTGCATGATCGGATATTAGAAACCATTTACTGTAAGAAGTAACCTAGTGCAATATATACAGAGGAGAACCTCTCTGGTGTGAGGTGTAAGAAATGGAAGTTTTTAAAACAAAAATGCCTCCCTTAAAAAAGGAGGCATTTGTGGTGACGGAGGGAATGCTGACGCTTCGGTCAGCATCCAGACAGGCGCTGTGCGCCTCGTCAGGATTGAACTATTTTTTTTCTAGATTTTCGATAGGGCATATGATTAGCCCACTGATGTTTTCGGTAACAGGATACTTCAGTGTGAATTCAACTGTTCTCTTAACAGACAGGTTTTTGAGTTTCATCTCAAGTGTTACAGCCTCAGATAGATCTTTCTTTAAGGTATACCAAACCAAATTCCAGGGTAGAAATCTTCGGGTAGCAAAATCTTTTCCATTGTTGTGTTGATCCAATCTTCTCAAAAGATTATCGGTGGAACCCTTATAGAAAGAACCGTTCTTCTGACTTTGAAGGATATAGACGAAGCATTCCATATCGGTATTTATAAAAAATGCCTCCCTTAAAAAAGGAGGCATTTGTGGTGACGGAGGGAATTGAACCCCCGACACAAGGATTTTCAGTCCTTTGCTCTACCAACTGAGCTACGTCACCGGAAAATTCCCATCTCTGATTTGAGCGGGGCACAAAACTAGACAAATTTAGTTTTGCCGCAAAAATTGGCTATATTTTTCTGGTTAAGAGAATTATGTCACCTATTTTCGTCCTATGGCCGTAGTTCAGCAAATTTTGTTTTTTATTACCCTGGTCGTTGCTTTCTTTTTTATCTGGAAAAGAGTTGCCAGGATCAAGTCCAACATTCAATTAGGGAAGCAGACACCTCTTACAGGGGAGACTTCTCAGAGGTGGCGCAATGTGCTTTTGATTGCATTTGGCCAGAAGAAAATGTTTAAAAAAATAATTCCTGCCTTTCTGCATTTTTGGATTTATGCTGGATTCCTCATTATCAACCTGGAGGTACTGGAATTTATTTTGGATGGGCTATTAGGAACCCATCGCCTGTTTGCTCCGCCACTAGGAGGCTTATACCCTATACTTATGAACTTCTTTGAGTTTCTGGCTGTGGCAGTTCTTATTTCATGTGTGATTTTTTTGTTCAGAAGAAATATTTTAAGAATTAAACGATTCTGGTCTGCCGAGATGACATCGTGGCCTCGCCTTGATGGCAATTTGATCTTGATAATAGAGGTGACTTTAATGTTGGCCATTCTTACGATGAATGCCTCCGATCAGCTTTTACAATCCAGGGATGAGCACTATGCGCAAACGGGAAGACTATTCTTTAGCTCTTTTTTGATGCCACTTTTTGATGGCCTTAGTACCTCTGCTCTGATTGCTTTAGAAAGATTCACATGGTGGTTTCACATCATCGGTATTTTAGGCTTTGCGCTTTATGTAACCTATTCAAAGCATTTGCACATTTTTCTGGCTTTCCCAAATACCTACTTCTCTAAACTGGAACCAATGGGGCACATCAATAACATGCCCGTAGTGACCACCGAAGTAAAGTCGATGCTTGGTTTAGCAACATCAGAAACGCCAACAGAAGCACCCGGAAGATTTGGCGCCAAAGATGTCAATGATTTGAGCAGGGTTAATTTGATGGCTGCCTACGCTTGTACAGAATGCGGCAGATGTACGGCAGAGTGTCCGGCCAATCTTACCGGGAAAAAACTTTCACCGCGCAAAATCATGATGGACACCCGTGATAGGATGGAGGAAGTAGGCAAAAGTATTGCTTCCGGAGGGCCCGGATTACAAGACGGAAAATCTTTGCTGGGGGATTACATTACAAAAGAAGAGATCAATGCATGTACCAGTTGCAATGCCTGTGTTGAGGCTTGTCCGGTGTTGATCAATCCTTTGGAAATCATTTTGGAGATGAGAAGGTATGTGGCGATGGAAGAGTCAGGATCACCGGCACAATGGAATGTGATGTTTCAAAATATTGAAACAAATTTTGCGCCATGGAAATTTCCTTCGAGCGACAGGTTCAACTGGGCAGATGAATTAAAATCAAAATCATAGCAATGAGTGAAAACTATACAGTTCCAACGATGGCTGAAATGGCAGCAAAGAATGAAGCTCCCGAAATTCTTTTTTGGGTAGGCTGTGCCGGCTCGTTTGATGACAGATACAAGAAAGTAACAAGAGCTTTTGTTAAAATATTGAATACAGTAGGAATAAAGTTTGCTGTACTGGGGCCGGAAGAAAGCTGTACGGGTGACCCGGCAAGAAGGGCGGGTAATGAGTTTTTGTTTCAAATGCAGGCCATGAGCAACATTACTGTTTTAAATGGTTATAACATTAAAAAGATTGTTACCGCATGCCCGCACTGTTTCAACACCATCAAAAATGAATATCCGGAACTGGGAGGCAACTATGAAATGATTCACCACTCCACCTTTCTTCAACAATTAATCAACGAAGGTCGGATTAAGATGAAAGAAGGAGGAACTTTTAAGGGGAAGAAAATCACCTACCACGATTCTTGTTATTTGGGTAGGGCCAATGGGGTATACGAGGCACCCCGAAAGGTATTGGAGTCATTGGATGCTGATTTGGTAGAAATGAAGCGGAGCCGCTCAAAGGGTTTATGCTGCGGAGGGGGCGGAGCCCAAATGTGGAAAGAGCCCGAAAAAGGAAATAAAGATATTAACGTGGAGCGTACAGAGGATGCGCTGCAAACAGGTGCTACTACGGTGGCTGTTGCCTGTCCTTTCTGCATGACAATGATGAGCGATGGAGTAAAAAATAAAGAGAAGGAGAATAAGGTACAGGTCAAAGATTTGGCTGAACTAATAGCTGAATCACAGGGTTTATAAGAACAAAGTAACAGAGATATGTTTGTTCCATTCAATGAAATGCCAGATCAGGCCAGAGTTTGGGTTTACCAAATGAACAGAGAGATCTCCGCTTCTGAGTCAGAGAAAATGGCCGAAGTCATGCAGAATTTTTGTTCACAGTGGCAGGCGCATGGTGCGCCCTTAAAGACTTCTTTTGACATTGTTTACAACCATTTTTTGATTCTGGCGGTTGATGAAAATGCAGGAGGTGCAAGTGGATGCTCCATTGATGGCTCAGTTCGTATTCTTAAAGATTTGGGAGTTAAGATGGGGCTTGATTTTTTTTCCAGAACGGAGGTTGCCTTTTTGATAAATGACAAGATCTCACTTTACCCCATGTCGAAATTGAAAGAATTATTTGGTGAAGGAACGCTAAACGCGTCAATGACTACGTTTAATAACCTGGTAGCAACCAAAGCAGAATTCCTTCAAAGTTGGAGGATGGTAGCTGCAGATTCATGGCTGGCGAGATATCTACCTAAAAGCACGTTAGCCTGAGGGCATTTTCTTTTTTGTAATTTTACTTGCTTTTTGATGAGAATATGAGGTTAGGGGCAGTATCAAGTTTTTTTGCAATCATTTTGCTGCTGGGCTGTGGTCCCGAGAAGAAGGCAATGAAATCATTGCGTTTTGGAAAATACCAAAATGTAATCAATTACTATAAGTCAGTTCTGGAGAAAGATCCCAACAATAGTAAAGCCAACTTTTATGTAGCAGAGTCTTACAGACTATCCAATCGGATTAAGGAGTCAGAGCCATTTTATGCAAAGGCCAAAGGCCGTGAAGTAAATCGCGATTCAGTTACGCTATTCTACTCTCAGGCGCTAAAGGCAAACGGAAAATATGATGAGGCAAAAGCTCAACTGGAAGACCTTGTGGTGAGCACCAACGATGAGGACTTTAAGGGACGAGTACAAAGAGAGATCGATGGACTGAATTATATAGATGAGTTATCAAAAAAGCATAGCTACTACAAGGTGAAAAACCTTGATGCTATTAATACTCCGTTGAGTGAATATTCCCCAGCTTATCTCAATGGTGAATTGTATTTTACTGCAAGTCGTGACGATAGTCGGATATACCTGGCTACAGGCACACCCTTTACAAAACTATACAAGGCCCAAACCTCTGGCGCTAATGTAGATTTAAGTACACTGGCTCCCCTTCCTGAAAGAATTAACACACCCAATGTGAACGATGGTTGCGTAACTTTTTCACCCGATGGAAGAATAATGATTTTTGCAAAAGGGAATACGGGAAAGAGAAAAGGTAATCCTGACGTGGATCTGTATATGTCACGATTTAGAAATGGTGAATGGGAAGAACCAAGACAGATCAACATCAACCAACCTGACTCCTGGGAATCCACTCCTGCTTTTGGTCCCGATGGACGCACGTTGTATTTTTCGTCCAATAGAAAAGGAGGCTTTGGAGGCTTGGATATTTACACCGCACGAATGGATTCCCGAGGCCGTTTTTCCCGAGTGAGAAACATGGGACCGGATATTAATACTTCTGGTAATGAAACATTCCCTTATGTGAGTGAGAGCAACAAACTTTTCATTGCTTCAGACGGGCATCCAGGCTATGGCATGTTAGACATGTTTGAAGTGAAAAGAGTAAATGGAAGAAATGTAGTAGAGAATCTGGGGCAACCCATGAATTCAAACAGTGATGACTTTGGAATATTTTTATTCAAACCAGACCGAGGGTTCTTTACCTCCAACCGTGATGGAGGAAAAGGAGATGATGATATCTACACCTTCGTCAATGAGGATCCCAATTTAAAGGTGGTCAACTACTACCTGGAAGGAATTACCATGACACCAAAAAAAGACAGTACACTGGAAGTGCTGGCCAATACAAAAGTTACGCTGCTCGATGGCCGGGGGGAGGTAATGCAAGATTTTGTGACTGGAAATGACGGCAAATTTTTATTTCGTGTGTATGAGAACGAAGATTACACACTCGTAGGAGAGACAGATGGCTACCTGGTAAAGAGGCAGCCCTTCACCACCAAGGGTAAGGCTATTCCGCTTGAATCATTAAAAGAGTTATTGACCAATGTTACATTGGACACACTCATGGTGCTTGATAAGTTGGAGAAGAATAAGATTTTTGTGCTTAACAACATCTATTTTGATCTAGACAAATCGGATATCCGCTCAGATGCTGCAGCTGAACTGGATAAATTAGTTGATCTGCTTACGGATAATCCTGAAATTAAAATTGAGTTAAGCTCGCACACAGATAGTATTGCATCAAACTCTTATAACATTCAGCTTTCGCAACGAAGGGCTGAATCCACAGTGGCATATTTAATTACTAAAGGAATCGCACCGGATCGATTGGTAGCCAAAGGCTATGGAGAAGAAAAACCTATTGCAAGAAACACTAATCCTGATGGTACGGATAATCCGGCCGGACGTCAGCGCAATCGCAGAACAGAATTTAAAATACTTGAGATCGGAATGACCCAGAAAAAGAATTTCGATGAGTTTGATGAGGATAAGTATTTTAAAAATGAAAATTAGCTTCTTTTAATTTTCTTCTTATATCAAGAATACCCCTTTTGGGGGAGTTGAGTATCAAACAATAATCGTATTTTTATTGTGATCAGGGATCATTTTCAATTGGCGTGTCAATAATTAGTTATTGGACGGGAATTATCTGCCAAATGCATTGCCCCCATAACCAATTGGTCTATGAAAAAACTCTCTCTTGTTCTGATAATTATTTTATTTCTGGTTTCTTCTTGTAAGGAAGAGGAAGTGCCGCCACCAGCCACTTTGACTTTTGCAAGTAAGGCAACTGTAGTAGCAGAGAATGATGGTTTGGTCTTAATAACATTAAATCTTGACAAGGCGGCATACCGCGATATTGTTGTTGACTTTACCATCACAGGATCGGCTCAGCTAGATGTAGATTACGAGACTACCGCAAGTGCAACGATTCGAGAGGGCGCAACCACAGGGGATTTGTCAATTACCCTTATTGACGATTCTGATTTTGAGTTTGATCGTGATTTAATTGATTTAGCAGGTATTCTGGGTAAAACATTAGAGATAAGCCTCGCGCGGATCACAGGCAATGCTTTGCCTTCTGAAAACACGGATGAAATTTCACATCTATTAGTGATAAAAGAAAATGAAGAGGTTGAAAAATCACTAAGCATTGATTTGTCATGGGATTCAGGAGATGGCACACCTGGAGATGTGGATATGGATTTGGCCCTATTCTTTATTGATCCAGATGATGGCCCTATTTTTTTAGCTGCGTCTGCTTCGGTGGGGATAGGTTTTGAAAAAATTACCATTGGAACACCAGCTCCAAATGGCATGTACGGTTTGGCATTCCGGTATTATGAAGGAATGTCTGATAACGTGACTTTTACAGCGAAATTTATTTCACAGAAAGGCACCCTGCCCGGTGGGGTAACCGAGGCCTCTTATGTAGGAGTATATTCCCAGGCCAATATAAATGGTGAAGAAAATAATCCGGTTCACATTGTTCAGACATTTGAAAAGCAAGAATCCGACTATATTACTATTTCTGATATTTCCATTCCTGCTTCGGGTAGCAGAGGAAAGTGGATGCAGGGTAACGCTCCTGCAAGAGGCTTGTCTTCTGGGGTAGTCTTCTAGATTGGCTCAGTAATGAAATTCTCCATTATCACTCTTAATGGTCACTCTCTTTTGAGAAAAGGCTGCTACACGTCCGATCACCTGCGCGTCCACACCAAATGATTTAGAAATAGCAATAATCTCATCCGCATATTTCTCGCTAAGGTAAATTTCCATGCGGTGTCCCATGTTAAATACTTTGTACATCTCCTTCCAATCTGTTCCAGATTGCTGTTGGATCAGTTTGAAAAGTGGAGGCGTGGGCAGGAGGTTATCTTTTATGATGTGAAGGTTCTCAATAAAGTGCAACACTTTTGTTTGAGCGCCACCACTACAATGCACCATTCCATGTATCTGACTTCGAAGATTTTTTAAAATTTCAATTATTACAGGTGCGTAAGTGCGCGTAGGAGAAAGAACTAACTTACCTACATTAACAGGAGTATCAGGGATTGTGTCCGTAAGCTTACAATTTCCACTGTAAATTAAATCCAAAGGGACATTGGGATCAAAGGATTCGGGATACTTATCGCGGTAGATTTTTGAAAACACATCGTGACGGGCAGAGGTAAGTCCGTTACTACCCATGCCACCATTGTACTCTTTCTCATAAGTGGCTTGTCCATAGGAAGCCAACCCAACAATGACATCCCCTGGTTCTATCTTATCATTAGAGATCACCTCACTGCGCTTCATTCGTGCGGTTACAGTACTATCAACAATGATGGTGCGAACCAAATCTCCTACATCCGCAGTTTCCCCACCAGTACTTCTTATGTTCATTCCATGCTCTCGCAAAGTGGCCAATACCTCTTCAGTGCCATTGATAATTTCTGAAATGATTTCACCCGGGATTAAATTCTTGTTGCGGCCAATGGTAGACGAGAGTAAAATATTATCGGTAGCACCTACACATAAAAGGTCGTCCACATTCATAATAATAGCATCTTGGGCTATTCCTTTCCAGACTGAAAGATCCCCAGTTTCTTTCCAATAGATATAAGCGAGAGATGATTTGGTGCCGGCACCATCGGCATGCATTATTGTGCAGTATTCTGGGTCTCCGGCTAGATGGTCTTCTACAATCTTACAAAAGGCATTTGGGTACAAGCCCTTATCCAGCTTGCTGATGGCTTTATGTACATCTTCTTTAGATGCGGAAACTCCTCTTTGATTGTACCTGTCTGACATATTTTAGATGCTTACAAAAATGCGAATAATACTTGACTCCGGCCTATAGACATGATTACAATGAGGACTAAATAGATTTTTTTGCTATCTCCCAAACCACGATGCCCACACAAACAGACACGTTGATGGAATGCTTGGTGCCCGATTGGGGAATTTCGATGGCTAAATCGGCATGTTCTATTACTTCTTCACTTACCCCATTTACTTCGTTCCCGAAGACAAGGCAATATTTTGCACCATCAATAGGACTGAAATCGTGCAATGCCAGACTTTCTGTAGTTTGCTCAATAACAATAATAGTATAACCTTCTGAGCTGAGTTGTTGCGTCAATTCGGATACACTTTTAAAATATTCCCAGTTTACAGATTCGGTGGCTCCCAGCGCAGTTTTTTGTATTTCTCGGTGCGGAGGTTGTCCGGTAATTCCGGTTAGAAATATTTTATCTACACGAAAGGCATCTGCGGTTCTAAAGGCAGACCCAACATTATGGAGGCTCCGCACATTGTCCAGAACAATAACAACGGGAAGTTTGGTGGCGGATTTATACTCTTTAGCAGAAATTCTTCCTAACTCTTCTAGTTTTAACTTTTTCACATCGCAAAAGTAGAATGAAAAAGTTACTTTGGGTTCAATAGCATGATTTTCGTAACTGTAATTTGAAAAGGCCGTTTCATAATACGATGAAGACAATTCCACTTTTAGCACTTTTGGTTCTTTCGGTGATCAGTACCTATGCTCAGGATCAATGGAAAAATATTTACACCCAAAATGCGTGGGAGGAGCGTGACCAATGGCAAAAAGCGGATGCTATCATTGCCCATTTAAATTTGAAACCGGGAGACAAGGTGGGAGATATCGGTAGCCATGAAGGCTATATGACCATGAAGCTGACTAAAGTGGTAGGAAGAACAGGGAAAGTCTACGCAGTAGATGTGCAGCAAAATCGATTGGATAAATTGAATCGAATCCTAAATGAAGGAGGAATTACAAATGTTACTACCGTAAAAGGCGATTACGACAATCCTCATTTGCCACTTAATACCTTAGACGGAGCCATGATTATCGACACCTACCATGAAATGGATGACCACGATGATATGCTGAAGCACATTAAAGCAGCGCTTAAGACAGGAGGGAGGCTGATTATTTGTGAGCCAATTGCTGCTGATCGCAGAAGTTGGTCAAGGGCAGAGCAGGAGAGGAGGCATGAGTTAGGAATGAACTATGCCTTGGAAGACCTTCAAAAGGCGGGATTCAAGATCGTATTCAAGAAAGATCCTTATATCGATCGTGAAAAAATAAAGGGTGATAAAATGTGGTTGATAGTGGCTGAGAAATAATATAATTCCATCATCCCCCTTGCATCTTGCGCATGGATTTTATCTTTGCCTCCATGGCCTCAAGTTCTTCAGAAACCCCACTAATGAAACAGTACAATGCCATTAAGGTGAAATACCCTGGGGCGCTGTTATTATTTCGAGTGGGAGATTTTTATGAGACTTTTGGCGAAGATGCCATCAAGGCAAGCAAAGTACTCGACATTGTGCTCACCAAGCGAGGGAGTGGCTCAGCGTCAGAAATTGAGTTGGCAGGATTCCCCCATCATGCGTTGGATAACTATTTGCCCAAACTGGTGAGAGCGGGTCACCGTGTAGCCATTTGCGATCAACTGGAAGACCCACGATCTGTAAAAGGTATTGTGAAGCGTGGGGTTACGGAGTTGGTCACGCCTGGCGTTTCATTTAATGACAGCGTTCTCGAAAAGAAGCAGAATAATTTTTTGGCCTCCATTCATGTTGGCAAAAATTTATTGGGCATCGCCTTTTTAGACATTAGCACAGGAGAATTTTATGCCGCTGAAGGAAGTGAAACGTATGTATTTAAACTTATTCAAAGCTTTTCTCCGGCTGAAATTATTTTCAGTAAGCCCCACAGAGAAAAATTTGAGAACCAGTTTGGGGAAGAGTATGCCACCTTTGCCCTGGATGAATGGGTTTTTGCCTCCGACTATACCTATGAGAAGCTTATCAGCCAATTTAAGACAGTAAATTTAAAGGGTTTTGGTATTGATGGAATGGGAGAAGCCATTGTAGCTGGTGGAGCCATTCTTCATTATCTGGAAGCTACTGAGCACAAGGACACACACCACATTTCATCCATTTCAAGAATTGATGAAGACAAGTATGTGTGGCTGGATAAGTTTACGATTCGCAATTTAGAAATTGTAAATCCTCAACAGGACGGAGGGGTACCGCTTATTCAAATTCTGGATCATACCGTTACGGCCATGGGCTCAAGACAATTGCGCAAATGGATGATCCTTCCTTTAAAAGAGAGGTCTGCGGTGCAAGAGCGTCTTGATGTAGTGGAGACTTTTCTTAAAGATGATGAGCTTTCAGAAAAAACACTTGAGCAACTCAGTCACATTGCGGATTTAGAGCGACTTATATCGAAGGTAGCGGTAGGAAGAATCAACCCTCGGGAAATGATTCAGATGAAAAGATCGTTGCGGGCTGTACTTCCCATCAAAGAATTGCTTTTAACTCAAACTTCCGTGGCGCTCAAAAAGCTTGGGGATCAATTGGAGCGGTGTGAGTTCTTATTGGATAAGATAGATAAGGAGTTGAAAGAAGATGCACCAATGCTGGTACATCAGGGAGGAATAATCAAAGAAGGAGTCAATGAAGAATTGGATGAGCTCCGAAGCATTGCATTCTCCGGCAAAGATTATCTGGTCAAAATTCAGAAGCGGGAGATTGAAAAGACAGGAATCAGCTCATTAAAAATTTCCTATAACAGGGTGTTCGGCTATTACCTGGAAGTGAGCAATGCCCACAAAGACAAGGTGCCTGCTGAATGGATAAGAAAACAAACCCTGGTAAATGCTGAGCGCTACATTACTGAGGAGCTAAAAACATACGAAGAGAAAATTCTGCATGCAGAAGAGAAGTTGACCGTAATTGAGCAGAAACTTTTTCAGGATTTAGTGTTGAATGCCTCTGACTTTATTGCACAGATACAACAAAATGCGAGAGTAATTGCTGTGCTGGACTGCCTGCTTTCATTTGCAGTTGTTGCCAAATCCAACAGGTACAACAAGCCTGAAGTGAATGATACTACTATCATCGATATAAAGGAAGGGCGCCATCCGGTGATTGAAAAACAATTGCCCATTGGTGAAAATTATGTGCCCAATGATATTTATCTCGATAATGAGTCACAACAGATTTTAGTCATCACAGGACCTAACATGGCGGGTAAGTCTGCATTGCTAAGACAAACGGCTTTGATTGTTTTGATGACTCAGGTTGGAAGTTTTGTTCCTGCTGAGGCTGCAAAGATCGGAATGGTGGATAAGGTATTTACGCGAGTGGGCGCTTCTGATAATTTATCAAGAGGGGAGTCGACTTTTATGGTGGAGATGACAGAGACGGCAAGCATTCTCAATAACCTGAGCAACCGCAGCTTGATATTGATGGACGAGATTGGCAGAGGCACCAGTACCTATGATGGCGTTTCAATTGCCTGGGCTATTGTTGAATATTTGCACAACCATAAAGAATTTAAACCCAAAACCCTTTTCGCCACGCATTATCATGAATTAAATCAATTGGCGGAGGATTTGGTTCGTGTGAAAAATTTTAATGTTTCGGTTAAAGAAACCGGAGAAAAAATTATTTTCATGCGCAAGCTGAAAGAGGGTGGAAGTGAACACAGTTTTGGTATACACGTAGCACAGTTGGCGGGTATGCCCAATCGCATTGTGATCCGGGCCAATGAGATCTTGCGTTTTCTGGAAAGGGATAAGCAAAAGAATCAATCTAAGAAAAGAATGGAAGAGCTTCCCAAGCAGGTATCCCAAATGGGCTTATTTGAAACAGATCCCAAGTTGAAACAGATGGAGGAGATGTTGGGAAAAATTGACATAAATGCCATTAGCCCGGTGGAGGCTTTGTTAAAATTGAATGAGGTGCTGTCTCATTTGAAGAAAGAATGAAAAAGCCAGGGCTGATAGGGTTGTTGATAATTTTTGGCTCGATTGGATTCGCTCAAAAACAGTCTTTCAATAAAGCAGCCATAATTATTTCCTTTAGGGTAGAATCGAATAATCCGGGCATTGATGACAGAACGTTGCTATTACCACTGTCACAGCAGCTTACTCAATTGTTTCACTTCTCAGATGTATCGATGAATGAGGGAACGTCCATTCAATGGAAAGGTGAGAATCCATTTAATAAATTCAAAAAATTAAATAAAAAGGAGCTTCAGCATGTTTCAACAAATTTGGATGAAGTGTTATTGAAAATAGAGGTTGAGCATAGATACAACCCTGTGCTGGGAGGAATAATTAATAAGAGCCGAAGGCACGTGATGCGATTAAAAGTGGCACTCTTTTCATCTTCTGGTAAGAGGGTATGGTATCATAAAAAGAAAGATTCATGTTGTATTGATTTTGGGGTAGAGGAAGAGGAAGAACATTTCTATCAAGATATGGATGCTGCCTCATTTCTTGAGCTTTACGAATCTGTATTGAGAAAAACCTTCAATAAAACTTAGTTGATCTTCCATTTAATTGAAATATATTCGACTTCTTCTACCATTCGAATCTTCCTTTTAGTATCTTACTAGGATGAATAGGATGAAGATTAAAAAGATTTTAGTTGCCAATCGTGGTGAAATTGCCATCCGTGTTTTTCGGGCCAGTGTAGAAATCGGGCTTAAAACGGTGGCCGTTTACACCCATGAAGATCGATATTCACTCCATCGCTATAAGGCAGATGAAAGTTATCAGATTGGCAAAGAGGGAGATCCGCTGAAACCCTACCTTGATATCGATGAAATTATCCGGATAGCAGTAAATAAAAAAGTGGACGCCATTCATCCTGGCTACGGATTCCTTTCGGAGAATGCGGCATTTGCCAAAAAATGTGAAGAGAACGGCATCATTTGGGTTGGCCCCAATCCTAAATCAATGACCCTGCTCGGAGATAAAATCTCAGCAAAAAAAATCGCAGAAGAAAATGGTTTGCCGCTTATTGAAAGCAGCAAGGTCGCTCTGACATCCGCAAAAATTGCCGTAAAAGAGGGAAAACGAATTGGCTTTCCCCTGATGCTAAAAGCGGCATCGGGTGGTGGAGGAAGAGGTATGCGTGTGGTGCGGTCGGAGGAGGAGTTGGAGAATGCTTACAATGAAGGAACCAGGGAGGCACTCAATGCATTTGGTGATGGAACAGTCTTTCTTGAGAAATTTGTAGAGGAGCCAAAGCACATTGAAGTTCAAATTGTAGCGGATAAGCATGGTAATTCAGTGCACTTGTTTGAGCGCGATTGTTCTGTTCAAAGAAGATTTCAAAAAGTAGTAGAGGTAGCGCCATCATTCGGTTTGAAGCAAGCCGTACTTGATAAACTGTATGACTACGCCCTGAAGGTGACAAGAGCAGTAAAGTACGACAATGTAGGAACGGTTGAATTTTTGGTAGATAAACGGGGGAGTATCTTTTTTATAGAAGTTAATCCGCGAATCCAGGTGGAACATACGGTTACTGAAATGGTAACAGGAATTGATTTAATCAAGGCTCAGATTTTTATAGCAGGTGGGTACAAACTATCTGACGAGCAGATTAAAATTCCATCCCAGGAATCTTTGTCAACCATTGGCTATGCGCTACAATGCCGGATCACTACAGAAGATCCTGAAAATGATTTCAAACCAGACTATGGTACCATTCTTACCTATCGAAGTGTAGGCGGTTTTGGTATTCGCCTGGATGCGGGTAGTTTGTATCAGGGGGTGAAAATAAGCCCGTTTTTTGATTCGATGTTGGTGAAAGTATCGGCACACTCCCGCACATTGGATGGTGCAAGCAGAAAGATGCATCGTGCGCTCCGGGAGTTTAGAACACGAGGAGTAAAAACTAATGTTGCCTTTCTCAGCAATATTATCAACCATGAAGTTTTTAGATCCGGTAAAGCAACCGTAAACTTTATTCAAAAACATAAGGAGCTTTTTACGTTTGCTCATCAGCAGGACAGGGCGACCAAGGTGGTGAAATATCTGGCAGACATCACGGTAAATGGAAATCCAGATGTAAGGTTTACAGATAAGAACAAGTTATTCCGATCAGCGATCGTGCCGGAGTATGATATCGATACAGCCCCGCCAAAGGGAACCAAAGACTTGCTTACCAAACTCGGCCCTCAGAAATTCAGTGAGTGGCTTCTCAAGGAAAAGAAAATACATTACACGGATACCACCTTGCGAGATGCACATCAATCGTTGCTGGCCACTCGCATGCGCACCATCGATATGTTGGATGTCGCTGCAAGCTTTGCGCATCATCATCCGCAAACGTTCAGCATGGAGGTATGGGGTGGAGCTACGTTTGATGTATGCATGCGGTTTTTGCAGGAAAACCCATGGAGAAGGTTGAGGGAAATCAGAAAAGCTGTTCCTAACGTTTTGTTACAGATGTTGATCAGAGGATCCAACGGAGTGGGTTACACCGCGTACCCGGATAACCTCATTGAATCTTTTGTTGAAAAATCGTGGGAAGAAGGAGTAGATGTGTTTCGCATCTTTGATTCGCTCAACTGGCTGAAAAACATGGAGCCATGTATCAAGTTTGTAAACAAAAGAACAAAGGGGTTAGCCGAAGTTTCTATCTGTTACACAGGTGATATTCTTGATCCTTCCCGCACCAAGTATACTCTTGATTATTATGTAAAGCTTGCAAAACAAATTGAAGAAAGTGGAGCACATATTCTTGCCATAAAGGACATGACAGGCTTACTAAAACCTTATGCTGCAAAGGAATTAGTATCAGCATTAAAAAATGCCATCAAGTTGCCAGTTCATTTACATACGCACGATACCTCTTCGTTGCAGAGTGCTACTTATTTAAAAGCCATTGAAGCCGGTGTAGATGTTGTGGATGTGGCTTTAGGAGGTGTGTCTGGCCTTACTTCGCAGCCCAACTTCAACGCTGTGGTGGAGATGATGAAAGGACAGAAAAGAGAAAATAAGTACAACATTGAATCGCTCAACCAATTTTCAAACTATTGGGAAATTGTGAGGGAGTACTACTATCCCTTCGAGTCTGGATTAAAAGCAGGTACTGCTGATGTGTACCATCATGAAATTCCCGGAGGACAATATTCCAACCTGGGCCCACAAGCCCGTGGCCTTGGACTTATTGAAAAGTTTGAAGAGATCAAACAACGGTATGCTGAGGTCAATAAATTGTTTGGCGACATTGTTAAGGTGACGCCAAGCTCGAAAGTGGTAGGAGACCTGGCGCTGTATATGGTTTCCAACGGGCTGACGAAAGAAGATATTATGGAGAGAGGAGAATCCATTTCATTTCCGGAATCGGTACAATCTTTTTTTCGCGGAGACTTAGGACAACCCACCGGAGGATTCCCTAAGGAACTTCAGAAGATTGTTTTAAAGGGAAAGGAATCCTACAAAGACCGGCCGAATGCGCACCTCGATCCTGTAGATATGGAGGGGGAGTTTGCATCCTTTAAGAAAAAATTTCAACCTGACTTTGGGCGGGAACTTGAGTTTGTAGATTTTCTATCATGGAAATTGTATCCGAAAGTATTTGAAGACTTTCTGAAAAAACAAATTGAATTTGGCGATGTGATGCACATTCCTACGCTAAACTTCTTCTATGGCATGGAGCTACATGAGGAAACTATTGTGGAGATTGGCGAAGGAAAAAAAGTTATCATTGAATTACTTTCAATAGGGACTGTTAATGATGACGGAATACGAACTGTATTCTTTAAAGTGAATGGACAAACAAGAAATATTGATGTAAAGGATAAGTCAGTAAAGATTGAAAAAATTGAAAACGTAAAAGTTGAGCCAGGCAATGCCAAACAAATCGGTGTTCCATTGCAGGGATTATTGTCAAAGATTTTGGTTAAGAAAGGGCAAAAGTTGAAAAAGAATGAACCATTATTTGTGATAGAAGCCATGAAAATGGAGACAACCATTACTGCAAATGAGGCTTGTGAAGTAAAGGCAGTGCATTTAAAAGAAGCCACAATGGTGGGTACTGATGATTTAGTTATTTCATTGGTTTAGATTGGAAGCCTCAGGTATCCAATGACTCCGATTCCTGCAAATTCTTTTTCATTACTGCTGAAGAAGTAAGCACACTGATTTCAAAGAGCAGGTAGAGGGGTAAAGAAATGAGTGACAGCGTAAAGGGATCTGCTGTGGGGGTAATGACAGCCGCCAATATCAGGATGACAACGACAGCGTGCTTTCTGTATTTTCGCATCAATTGAGGTGTGACTATTCCAATCTTTGATAGAAAAAAGATGACAACAGGAAACTCAAACAATAGACCGCAACCAATCACTAAGCTCGCAATAGTTGATACATAAGAGGTGATATCAAACTCATTTGCAATGGTACTGCTAATGGAATAGGTTGATAAGAACCAAACCGTCATAGGGCTAAGCAGGTAGTAACCAAAAAAAATACCAAGGAAAAAAAGCATTGTAACAAAAAAGATTGTTCCTTTTGACAGTTTAATTCCCCTCTCACCAAATCCTGGTTTTATAAATCGCCAAAGCTCCCAGACGATGTACGGAAAGGCAACAATGAGACCAATGACAAAGGATGCCGTGACAGACATCATAAATTGTCCGGTCATGTTACGACTTTGAATTTTAAAAGGCAGCTCGGTTATGCACAAATCTTTTATCCCTGTCCATTGACTGATCTGGCACATGTACCTGAAAGTGGGAAATTCTAATTGTGCCGGGGCAAATACAATGTGAGCAAAAATCCAACGGATGAATACAAATGCCAGTATGGTAAAAATGCCTACGGCCAAAAGTGACCGCACAAGATGCCATCGCAAATTTTCAAAATGATCAAGAAACCCCATTTCATTCAGCCCCACCTTCATCTCACCATGGATTTCTAAATATTTTTTTTAAAGATAGTAATAAGATGATGGGATTCATTTCAAATTGTCAATTTTCCAATCAAGATAGTGCCACTGTCAATTTGAATACCACCACAAAAGGCAATAACTTTGTAGTTCACAGTATT
Organism: Flammeovirgaceae bacterium UBA2338; assembly: GCA_002344795.1. Taxonomy (GTDB): domain Bacteria; phylum Bacteroidota; class Bacteroidia; order Cytophagales; family Cyclobacteriaceae; genus ELB16-189. Next base: position 231,904 of record DDUM01000031.1, read on the forward strand.
TGAATTATTACCGCTCATTTTTGTTTATCATAAAATGGAAACTACAGTTACTCCTGAAGTAAGAAGAAAGCCAATTCTGAAGCAGGAAATTGCTTTTTTGATCATCCACTTACTGCCCCTGGCGGCAATCTGGACGGGAGCCACTTTATTTGACTGGATGGTGTGTATTTTTTTATACATCTTCCGCATGTTTTGGGTTACAGGAGGGTATCATCGTTACTTTGCACACAAGTCGTATAACACTTCTCGATGGTTTCAATTTGTGATTGCGTTCATGGCGCAGACTTCTGCACAAAAAGGAGCATTGTGGTGGGCAGCTCATCACCGTCACCATCATCGCCATAGTGACACACCTGCAGACCCACACTCCATGAAGATATATGGATTTTGGTATTCCCATGTAGGCTGGATTGTAGGCCCGGACTTTAAGAAAACAGATTATAAAGTAATTGGTGATTTCGCCAAGTACCCTGAGTTGGTGTGGTTGAATAAACATTACCTGGTGCCACCTGTAACCTTAGCAGTTTTGGTTACTGCGTTGGGGGGGATTGTAAATGGGGGAAGTATTCTTACCATGTTTACATCTGCAGGCCTCTCTACTTTATTTATTGGATTCTTCCTAAGTACTGTCATTTTATATCATGGCACTTTTTCTATTAACTCCATCATGCACAAGTTTGGGAATCAACGATACGAGACAGGAGACGAATCGAGAAACAGTCTATGGCTGGCATTGCTTACTTTGGGCGAAGGATGGCACAATAATCACCATTATTACGAGGTAGCTTCTCGGCAAGGTTTTTTTTGGTGGGAGATTGACATTACATGGTATGTGCTTAAAGTGCTTTCGTGGTTGGGTTTGATTTGGGATTTAAAGGGAGTGCCGAAGCATGTCAAACTGTCGAAAAACAAGGCGCACGCCAGGGATTTAAAAAAAGAGTACGAAGAGGTGTTAAAATCAGCATAAATGGCTGCATCAATAAATCAGAATTTTCTACAAAGCACTGTAAAACTTTTTATTTATTACAAAAGCCTGGGTGATAAAACCTTTGATCAACTTTCGATTGAGGATTTGCAATGGAGACCGAACGAGGCAAGCAACAGCATTGCAATTATTGTGCATCATCTCTCGGGAAACATGTTGTCACGATGGACAGATTTTCTTACTGCGGATGGAGAAAAGCCATGGCGTGACAGAGAGGCTGAATTTGAGGTGGGTTATAATGATAAACCGAGCATGATAGCAGCCTGGGATAAAGGCTGGTCATGCCTGATTTCCGCACTCGAAGGATTGAGGCCAGAAGACCTTGAAAAAATAATATACATAAGGAATGAAGGACAGACAGTGGTAGAGGCTATCCAGAGGCAACTGGCACATTATTCTTCACATGTTGGTCAAATAATGTTTATAGGAAAACAAATTAAAGGGAAAGACTGGATATCACTCTCCGTTTCAAAAGGTGGAACGAAAGAATTTAACGCAGAGAAATTCAGTAAACCACAGGAGAGGAGATATTTTACAGAAGAAATAAAATAGACCTCAAATGCAGATAAAAAGCGGAGCCAGTTGAGGCAAGTTGACTATCTGTTTTAAAATGAGATTGGTTTAATGTGACTAAAATCACTGTTTTTAGTGATGGTCGCACCGAACTTTGTAATTGACTATTTGTAATTGAATAAATAACCTGGTTATGCGAATTGAGCAAATATATACGGGCTGTCTGGCCCAGGGGGCGTACTACATCGAGTCAGAAGGAGAAGTAGCCATTATTGATCCTTTAAGGGAAACGGCTCCCTACATTGATCGTGCAAAAAAGGACAATGCCAGTATTAAGTATATTTTGGAGACTCACTTTCACGCAGATTTTGTTTCTGGTCACGTTGACCTGGCAAAAAAAACAGGAGCAACCATTGTGTATGGACCTACTGCGTCTCCAAAATTTGATTGTCATATTGTTAAAGATGGGGAGGAAGTAAAAATAGGGAAGGTGACAATAAAAGTACTGCATACACCAGGGCATACGACAGAGTCTACTACCTATTTGTTAAAAGATGAGAACGGGAAAGATCATGCTATTTTTTCTGGTGATACACTTTTTCTTGGAGATGTTGGAAGGCCTGACCTTGCGCAAAAGGCTGCACACATGACACAGGAGGAACTGGCAGGCATGCTATTTGACTCGCTTCGCAATAAAATTATGCCGCTGGCAGATGACGTAATCGTGTATCCTGCGCATGGTGCCGGATCAGCATGTGGAAAAAACATGATGAAAGAGACGGTGGATACACTGGGCAATCAAAAGAAAATGAACTATGCGTTGCGTATCGACATGACTAAAGAGGAGTTTGTAAAAGAAGTAACGGATGGATTGCTGCCGCCACCTGCCTATTTTCCTGAAAATGTCAGGTTGAACAAGGAAGGTTATGAAAGTATAGATAAAGTTATGAGCAAAGGTCTTCAGGCGCTATCCCCTGAAGAATTTGAGGTAGCTGCTAATGAAACAGGAGCCTTGATACTTGACACCAGGTCAGCACAGATTTTTGCTAAAGGATTTATACCCAACTCTATTAATATTGGAATTGACGGAAGCTTTGCGCCATGGGTAGGGGCACTGATACTTGGCGTTGATCAGCCTTTGTTGATTGTTGCAGCAGAAGGTCGAGAACAAGAGGTGATAGCCCGTTTGGCCAGGGTAGGTTATGATAATTCCATTGGATTCCTAAAAGGAGGATTGCAAGCTTGGGTAGATGCAGGAAAGGAAGTGGATACAATAGAGTCAATTACTGCTGATGAGTATGCCAAACGTATAAAGAATGAAAACGTTAAGGTGATAGACGTGCGCAAGCCTACTGAATTTTCTGCAGAACACGTTAATGGGGCTATTAATTTACCACTTGACTTTATCAATGAGTATTTGGCCGAATTTCCAAAAGAAGAAAGATTCTATATGCATTGTGCAAGTGGATATCGTTCAATGGTTGCCGCTTCAATTCTCAGAGCACGTGGATGGAACAACTTTGTAGAAGTCTCCGGAGGAGTAAAGGCATTGTGTGAAGCAGGAATTCCTATGACAGATTACATTTGCCCTACAACCCTACAGAAATAAGTGCAACGCTACTATGAGCTTTTTTTAGGATCGTTCACAGGATACTGGAGCTATCTCAAGAGTGAAATTCTGGAACCCAGTTGGCACAATTATTTTTATTGGCTATTGGGCCTTTCTCTGGCGGTTTGGTTGTTAGAAATTTTCCTGCCGTGGAGAAAAGACCAGGCCATCTTTCGAAAGGATTTTTGGTTGGATGGGTTTTACATGTTTTTTAACTTTTTCCTCTTTTCCCTTATTGGATATAATGCTTTGTCCAACATTGGAGTTCAGGCCTTTAACGATTTCCTTGGACTGTTTGGGATTACCAATCTGGTAGCATTGAATGTGGCAACCTGGCCTCACTGGCTTCAACTGCTAGTGATGTTTGTTATAGCCGACTTCATTCAGTGGAATGTCCATCGTTTATTGCACAAAGTGCCTGCCTTATGGGAATTCCATAAAGTTCATCATTCCGTCAAAGAGATGGGTTTTGCTGCACACCTTCGTTTTCACTGGATGGAAACAATTATTTATAAATCGATTCAATATGTTCCCTTGGCCATGATAGGTTTTGGGATAGATGATTTTTTCCTGGTTCATATTTTCACAGTAGCTATTGGTCATCTTAACCATGCTAATCTTTATATCACCTATGGACCATTAAAATATTTCCTTAACAACCCTGCCATGCACATTTGGCATCATGCAAAACATTTACCAGATGGGAGCTCCGGTGTAAACTTTGGGTTGAGTTTAAGCATCTGGGATTATTTGTTTGGCACAGTGTATCTTCCTTCAAACGGGAGGGATATAGAATTGGGCTTTTCTAAAGATGAAATTTTCCCAAAACATTTCTTTGAGCAGGTTACCTATCCATTTGTAAAAAATAAAAAATGAAAATTTTTAACGACTGGAAAACAGTTATCCTTTTTTGCCTTACACTGGGTCTTGCCCCATTTGTTCCAGAGCCGCACATTTGGGGGAAACTAAAATGGATAATGGGCGGAGCTGCGGGGATGAAGCCCATGGATTGGTTCGATACACTGTTTCATGGTCTGCCCTGGCTGTTACTAATTAGAGTAGCAGTTTTAAACCTGATAAGTTTAGTAAAACCAACTCGGAGCCAGGAATAGACTCCACTACCCTTTTGAATCAAAATAAAGGTGGTAGTGTCTTGCACAGTTGGGATTGAATGAGGTTTCACAATGTGGGCAGGTGTTGTGACTGTTCATATATTGATGGATAGTGAGCTCAGTTTTGCAAACACCACACAAAATGGCTTTCTTATTAAAATCACTTAATGGCCAAAGCGCTGAGGCATGATCAGCATCCTCTTCGTGGCATTGGTAGCACGGATAGTATTGATTACAGCATTTAAACTTGATGGCAATCACATCACTTGCGGAGTGATAATGGGTGCATCGAGTCTGCTGATCAATCATTTTGCCCCTAACTTTTATTTCCATCGAACCTTGTAGTAACGGTTTGAATGCCATTGATAAGCAAAATTAGTCCCCTTACATGGAATGCGGTTGCAAGTAATCCACTAAGATTCTACATTTAAATGATATTAGTAAAATTATAACCAGTGCATTTTCTTAGAATCACACATAACAAAAAGAACAAAAATGGCTTTGCGCTCTGCATTGTTCTCTTTTTGTTGGTTATATATTTAGTGGGGACGGTAGAAATCAGTTCTTTTCATGCCCTTCTCCACAATGCCGAGAATCAAACAGAATTACACTCTGTAGATAATGAAGCAAATGGCTGTCATCAAAGTGTTTATCATAACAAAAAGGATCTGGGCTGCGAGCACAAAACTCACATTATTGCTAACAAAAAGTGCGATCTGTGTCACTTGTCTTTGGAGTCGTTCCACTTTGCCAGTATAAAACCTGCTGACTACTTCACCATTTCATTGGAGTTGCCAGAGGCTAAAGCAGAGGCAGCGATAATAGGAAGAAGTTTTTCACTCCTCCTCACCAGGGCGCCACCAATTGTTTAGATAGCCTCTATTCAAACAAATTTGCAACATCTATGAATTTTTATTCTGGGTGCTGATTCATCTCAATTTTTACCATTGTGAAAAAAATACTAACACTTGCTGTGATATTATCACTGCTGCATACGTTTGGCTACGGACAAAAAAGGTGCACTGGTGTGTTCTCCGGACAAATACTTGATGAGCGAGGAAATCCGTTGATCGGTGCTGCTGTTGTCCTGAGTCCTACTGGCAAAGGGATGGTTTCGGATGTTAATGGGAATTTTGAACTAAATGAAATTTGTGAAGGGCGTTATACTGTAACGGTGCAATTTCTTGGTTATAACCAACGAGTAATTGAGTTATTAATTAATGGTAAAGGCAAAACCGAACAAATCATTTCACTTCAACCTGATGTACAAACCCTCCATGAGATATTAGTAGAAGAAAAAGTAGCCCACCTGGAAACAACACAAAATTATGCGGTATTGAGTGGAAGTAAGCTGGCCGAAACTGCTGGAAAAACATTGGGAGAATCGTTGACTGAAATTTCAGGAGTAAATACCATTCAGGCTGGCCCGGGAATTTTTAAACCGGTAATCCATGGCGTGCATAGCCAACGGGTATTGATACTGAATCACGGGATAAGACAAGAAGGCCAGCAGTGGGGCGCTGAACATGCCCCAGAGATTGATCCATTTATTGCGTCCAACATAGTAGTGGTAAAAGATGCGTCTTCTATTAAATACGGAACAGATGCATTGGGTGGGGTAGTAATTGTGAACCCAGCAGAACTGCCGGAGGAGGCAGGGATTGGAGGCACTTTGAATTTCATTGGACAAAGTAATGGACGGTCCGGTACAGCGTCAGGATTGTTGGAGGGAGGAATAAAAAATCATGATGGCTGGGGGTGGCGCATGCAAGGTACAGGCAAGCGATCTGGAGATTATCATGCTCCGGATTATTCATTGACAAATACGGGGATTAAAGAATTGAATTTTTCTGGTGCTGTAGGCTATCATGATGAGCTGAAAGGATTTGAAGTTTTTATTAGTCACTTTAGAACCGAACTAGGTGTACTCAAGGGAACAGCCATTAGCAATCTTGATGATTTGATTGCGGCCATGGAACGGGAACCGCCACAATCAACCGAATCGTTTGGTTACGATATTGGTGAACCAAGGCAGAAGGTAAGTCATAATTTGCTAAAGCTCAGCGCACATAAGAAAACTGACAATGGAGATTGGCGCGTGCAGTATGGATTTCAGAATAACAATCGTAAAGAGTTTGATATTCGTAGGGGAAACCTTGCAGGAGTGCAAAGTATAGACCTGAAGTTGAATACACATACCATAGAAGCAGAGTGGGAAACTCCACATGAAGGGATCAATAGCCTATGCATTGGTGTAAACGGAATGTATCAAAACAACAACAATATTTTTGGCACACAACGCATTCCATTTATTCCCAACTACAGCAATTTTTCCGGAGGAATTTTTGGAGTGGCCAAGTTCATTCGGAATGATTGGGTTTTTGATGCAGGGGGACGGTATGATTATCGTTTTTATAACGCCAAAGGATTTGATTTTAAAAATGCCAGTTATAATGAAACGTTAACATTCGGGAATGTAAGTGTAACCACCGGGGCAACAAAACAAATTGACCCTAATCAAACTGTGGCCATTAACATCAGCAGTTCCTGGCGCCCTCCACATGTAGCGGAACTTTATAGTTTGGGTACCCACCAAAGTGCGGCAGCCATTGAATATGGATTGCTGCTCAATGATACCACCAACGAGGTAATGAATATTAAGGACGTACCATTTAAAATTGAGAGAGCACTAAAGGCTGTGAGTACTTACAAGCGGCAGTGGCGCAACATTCAAATAGAATTGAGTGGATTTGTTAATTATATATTCAATTATATCTACTTACGACCAACGGGTATTACTGGAAACATCAGAGGTACTTATCCATATTTTCGATATACCCAAACGGATGCATTCTTTGTAGGTGGTGATTTGATGGCTGTTTGGAATTTGACTAATCGAATTAAAGTGACACCACAGGTTTCATTGTTGCGGGCATCGGATGTGACTAACAATGATCATCTTGTTTTTATTCCATCCAACAAGTATGAGCTATCAGTTAGGTTTGAAGAACCTGATCAATACAAGCTAAAGAGATTCTATGTGGAATCGAAACTGAAGTATGTTGCCCATCAGGGGCGGGCTCCTAGGGTAATCACTCCACGTCAAATCAAAGAGGCTTCAGAGCAAAATATCAAAATATTTTCTGGGAATAACGATAGCTTTGATTTTATGGAGGCGCCAGAAGGCTATGCGCTTTTGAACCTGAGCACAGGATTTTCCATCAATAGAGAGAAGGTACGATACGATATAAGGTTAGCGGCAGAGAATGTGCTCAACACCTCGTATAGGGAATACACCAATCGATTTCGTTATTATGCAGATGATCTGGGTAGAAATTTTTCGATTTCCCTGAAATGTAATTTTTAAATTAAGTATTAACCATTGGCGCAGTGTGTGCCAATTAAATTAGAAAACAATGACAAAGTATTCGAGAACAAATAAAATCAAGTTTCAATTTTTTGCGTTAATGTTAGGCCTTTTCATTTTTGGTTGTGAATCGAATGACCCTCAAAAAGAAGACACCCCTGAACTAATTACCAAAGCCACACTTACTTTTACACCAGAAGGTGGAGGGGCAATAGTAAAGGTTACAGCCTCTGACCCTGATGGAGAAGGAGTTCAGGACATTACGGTGGATGGTGCAATCAATTTGGCTTCGGGTGTAACCTATACCCTGAAACTTTCTTTAATTAACGAATTGGCAGAGGTTTCATCCCCCGAGTATGACATTACTGAAGAAGTAAAAGAAGAAGGAGGCGAGCATATGTTTTTCTATGCCTGGACGGACGGAATATTTTCAGACCCAACAGGAGATGGGAATATTGATAATCGGGATGGTCTTGTCAATTATCAGGATGAAGATGCGGGCGGCTTACCCATTGGCATTACTACAAAATGGACTGCAGGGGCTGCTTCCTCGGGAACTTTCAGGATTGTGTTGAAACACCAACCAGAACTAAAAACCACAACTTCCAGTGTCGACACAGGAGAAACTGATTTGGATATTGAGTTTGAGATTATTGTGAATTGATGTGATGCAACACCAATTATTTTATTGATACCCTTTTTAAGTCCTGTCTACTCAACAAACTGACAAATTCTTCGACATCAATCCTTTTTTTCGGGCAAAGGGTAATTTAACAATCCCTTCAACCGTTTACCACAATGCAATTCTATTATTATTGTGGAGTTGCGTTGTGTCCTGACTATACAAAATACCGAATAAAATATTATTATATTTAGATCGCTATGGAAAACCAAAATTCATTCGGAGCCCGAATTTGGCTTGTAGCTTTATTAAATAAATTTCTGGCTTAATATTTTGAGACTAATTAACCGCTATATTAAAATCATGAATTTCTAAAATGCAGCATTATTCCAACTCATTTCGCAAACTTTCCGTTTGTCTTTTGATATGCCTTTTGACAACCCCATCCGCCAATAGCCAAAATGTATTCACAATGGAGGAAGTGGTGGAGCGGGCCATCAGTCAATCACCGGTGTCCAGGCAGGCTGAAACCAGGAAGGAAAATAGATTTTGGCAATATCAATCCTACCGTACGAATTACAATCCTCAATTGAGGCTGAATGGCAGCGCTCCCAGCCTTAGTAAAAGCTTCATTCCGGTACGGCAGAATGACGGAACCATTATTTTTAGGGCCATTAATCAGACCAACTCTACCATTAATCTTGGGTTACAGCAACCTATCCAATGGACAGGGGGAAATATTTCAGTCAACTCTGCCCTTAACTACTTCAATGACATAGAACGATCAAGTGAACAATGGAACGGAACAGTATTCAACATCCAACTGTTCCAACCTATCTTCGCCTACAATCCCCTGAAGTGGGATAAGATGACCGAACCACTTCGATATGAGGAATCGAAACGGGAATATGTTGAACAACGCGAGTTCATTTCCCGCCAGGCGGTCGACCTGTTTTTTTCTGTATTGCAATACCAGGTGGATATACAGATTGCGCGTTTCAATTTGGCCAACAATGATACGATCTATAAAATAGAGCAAGGGCGATACAATATTGGCACCACATCACAAGACAAATTATTACAAATAGAGTTGCAATTGTTGCGCTCGAGACAGGCGGAAGCACAGGCGTCCTTGGATTTGGAAACTGCCGCATTGCGTTTGCGTTCTTACATTGGCTTGCTTGATGATGTGCAATTTGATTTGATGCTTCCCGATGTGATTCCACCGTTTGATATTTCTGTAGATGAGGCACTGCGTCTGGCCCATCAAAACCGGGCGGCCTTTATTGCTTTTGAACGAAGGAGATTGGAGGCTGAACGCGATGTTGCTGAAGCGCGGGGGAACCGGTTTCAAACTTCCCTAATGGCCTCGTACGGTTTGAATAATTCAGCATTTAATGCCAATGGGATATATATGGACCCTCAGCGACAGCAACAACTTAATGTTACTTTCAATATCCCGATTATGGATTGGGGGAGAAATAAAGCGGCAATACAAACCGCTTTGGCCAACAAGCGGTTGAATGATTACGTCATTGCACAAGATGAAGTAGCCGTGGAGCAGGAAGTTACTACACAGGTGAGGCAGTTTGAAATGTTGCGGCTGCAAATTGAGATTACAAAAAAATCGGACGAGGTGGCACAACAAAGATATAGTGTCGCACAAAGCAGATATCTAATGGGCAAGATCGACATCACCAATCTCAACATTGCCCTCAATGAAAAGGATGCTGCAAAACGGAGTTACATCCAGGCGCTGCATGCTTTCTGGACAGCATACTACGATCTTAGGCGATTGACATTATATGACTTTGTTAACCAACGGCTGCTGTACACCCCGGAGTGACAAATGGCAAAACGCAACGATGAGATGACATTACTTGAAAAGGCTGATTTGATTCGAGATTATTTTTTACGTTCTTTATTTAAGCATAAATGTGTTTTGATGAATAAAGTCCTGATGAATCTGATGGTTCTCGTTGTTCTTGTGGGTTGCACCACCAAGTCAGATGTGAATAGGGATTCCAATAACCCAAAGACAGAAATCCCACCCACTGAGGTGAAAACAGTCAAGGCGGAGATTCGGCCTTTTGAATACCTGATCAATACATCCGGAATAGTGTGGGCATCAGTAGAAGCCATCGCTCAAAGTAAGTCTGCAGGCACTGTCATAGATGTTAGGGTTAAAAATAACACCAATGTTAAAGCAGGCCAATTGTTAGTTGAGCTGGATCACGAATTTCAACAACTTCAATTGGAAAAGGCAACCGTTAATTTGAAAGAAAAGCAAATCAGCTTTGAAGATCAAATAATGGGGTATAGTCAAGGAGGGGATAGCGTGCGCATGCAGGGCGCAAAGGATAACATAAGAATTTCAAGTGGCCTTGCGGTAGCGGAGATTGCCTACAAAGAAGCAAAACTGGAATTCCAAAATACTTTCATTAGAGCTCCAATTAGTGGTATTGTTTCGGATTTAACCCTTCAGCCTGGAAACCCTGTTGCGACTGATCAGGTGATCTGCAAAATCCATGATCCTACCCGGATGAATGTGGAGTGCCTGGTGCTGGAGGAAGATGCTTCTAAAATCAAGAAAGGAATCAAAGCGGATGTCAATTTGTTGGCCCACAATGAAACGACTTTTGATGCGGTTGTTGATGAAATCAATCCCCGGGTTGATGAAAACACAAAACAAGTAAGAGTGAAGCTGAAATTAAATAACAGCCAGGGCCTCTTTCCAGGGATGCACGTTCAGGTAACTATCAAAGTGCCCTATAAAAGCCACATCATTGTGCCCAAAGAGGCAATTGTGGTACGTTCAGGAAAAACAGTGGTATTCACAATGAAGGGCAATCTGGCCAAATGGAACTATGTGACTACGGGAAATGAAAACGGAAAGGAGGTTGAAATACTGGAAGGTATCCAGGAGGGAGACAGCGTAATAATAACCAACAATTTGCAGTTGGCGCACGATGCCCCCGTAGCAACAGCTTTTTCCAAATAATAAAAGCCCTAGTTCCTTCTCGACATATACCAATACACTAACGGCACAAAATACAATGCGGTAAGTGTCCCCACAATTAAGCCGCCAATGGTTGTAATAGCCACGGGGCGCTGTAGGTCAGCGCCCAGGCCGCTGGCAAAAACGATGGGTGTAAGCGCCAGTACATTGGTGCAAGTGTTCATCACAATGGGTTTGAAGCGATCCTTTCCAGCCTGAACAATAGCTTCTGTCAATGGCAATGTCTTCCTGAGTCGATTAATACGATCCACTTTTAGAATGGCATCGTTGTCCAAAATACCCAGCACAACCACCAACCCTATTCCAGACATGATGTTGATCGACCCACCCGATATCCATAGTAAAATGATACTGCCCGCAAAACCAACAGGGAAACTGGCCATGACCAGCAACGGCTGGGAAAGCGATTCAAATTCTGTGGTAAGTATAAAGTACATCAGCACCAAAGAAACCAGCAGGATAAGCGTTAGTTGCTTTAAGATTTTCCTGTCTTCAAACCATTGTCCGGCATAATCAACAACAAGCGACTTTGCTTTTGCAACAAGTGTAAGTTCGTTTTGCAGTTTTCTGAAATTGTCAACATCCTCCAATTCAATGGATTGATAAATCCCTGACTCATCGGCTGTAATGGCTTTGTAATCCTTATGATAAGAAAATCCTATAAATTCTTTCAGTGGATAAGTCGTACCATCTGACGATCTTATGGTCATTTGTTGTAAGATTGATTCAAAATCCCCGCTTGCCTGATTGAAAATTACGGGTATGGTTTCTCCAAAATTTCTAAAGTCAGTGATCAGATAGTCGCCAAATGTGATTTTTAATTGCCGGATGATTTCGGAGGGATCAATCCCGTAAGTGACCAGCTTGATTTTATTCAACTGAATATTGATCATCGTTTCGGTCTCGAAGCCCTCGCCCACCCGGTACTTCAGCTTTATTTCATTGAGCAGGCTGTCAGCCACCGCCATATCAATTGGTTTCTTCGTGTGCATATCCCTAAAACGTACATCAAGTGTGGGCTGGTTCGATGAAAACAATTGTTCAAACGCATTTGGGGCGGGAGTCAGGTTATACCGGGCCTGCGGATACAGCCTGGACAAGTAGTTGCGTATCAGTTGATCCCCAATTTCTTTTTCCCTTTTGCTTCCATATAAAATGTAAATCAACGCTTGCTGTGGTATGGTGCTTTGTGAGTTAAACATGAATTGTTGAAATCCGATTTCTGCCTCAGAGGCCTTGATGTATTCTGCATGATCATCCAAAAGTTTGACTACCTGCTGGCGGCATTGATCGGCATCAATGGGCGCATTCCAGTTGATGGAAAGAACCGTCTCTGTTCTTTCAATATCGGGAAAACCCTGAATGGGTAGCCTGAATAAAATGAACACCGCAATGGGAACCAAAAGACAGAATGCAACCAGCGTGGTTTTCTTGTGGTTCCAGGCCGTGAGAAAGGACTTTTCATATTTGTCTTTGAGCGTATGGAATATCCGGCTGTCCTCCTGTAATGATTCTTTTCTGTTTTTAAAGAAAAGGGAATAGAGCAATGGAACAACAATGAATGTACAAAGCAACGACACCGTGAGAATGGCAGCCACTGAAACGGCCTGGTCATAAAACAAAGTGCCGGTCAGGCCACTCATAAAAACAAGGGGAAGGAATACGGCCATATTGGTAAGGGCGGAACTCAGCAGGGGAGCCATTACCTCCCGGGTACCCGTCACACAACTTTCTGTAAGGTCCGATCCCTCTTTTCTTTTCAGTATAATATTGTCGATGACAACAATCGAATTGTCTACCAGCATCCCGAGGCCCAGCACCAGACCGCTTAATGAAACAATGTTTAACGAAAGGTCAAACAGATAAAAAAGGGAAAAAGCCAGCATCAATGAAAGGGGAAGCACGATGCCCATAATGAGCGGCTCCCGCCATCCCCGCATAAACAGGAAAAGCACACCAAAGGCAAAAGCCCCGCCCCAGACAACAGCCTGAGAAAGGTTTTGAATGCTGAGGTGGAGAAGAAGCGACTGGTCCTGAGTGAGACTGAAATTAAATTGCGGATAATCGGCATTAAATTGCTCTACGGTCTTTGTCAACTCCGGAATCAAATCGGGAAGTTTGGTACGCGCTTGCTTGTGCACTGCAATTACTATTCCCGGGCTGGAGTTAACGAGATGATACCCGGTTGCCTTTTCAACCCCCGTGCTGATATTGGCAATTTGTTGCAATGCGAGGTGTCCGGTTCCATCTGGAAGCGTGACGGGCAACAGTCCAAGTTCTGCAGGCGAGTTTACACGCGATGTGAGCTTTACAAAATACCGGTAGTTGCCATCATGGACAGAGATGGCGCCAAGACTCAGGTTAGCAGTTTCAATGGTTTTGATAATGTCATTGTTGGTCAGTCCAAGCCTGTTCATGAGCACCTGGTCAGGGTCAATCCGGATCACTTCCTTCAGGAGGCCATTCATATCTACCAGGCCCACTCCATCAAGTTGCTCCAACCTCCTCTTAAGCACGTTGTAGGCCAGTTGTGATGCAGCCAATAAATCCTCTTCTCTTTTTGGGGTGATTTGAACACGGATGATGGGAATATCCGAGGTCGTTGACTTTATGACGACAGGGCGATCCATTCCAACCGGAAATCGTTGTGCCAGCCGGTCAATCTTTTCATTCACTTCGATGTAAGCCAGGCTCATGGACGTTTCATATTCAAAACGCAGTGTTACCTTGCCAGCCTGGTTTTGGGCCAGGCTCAGGGCTTCTTTGAGGCCGTTAAGGGTTAGCATACTTTCGCGAATGGGCTTAAGCGCATTGCTTTCAATTTCCTCAGGCGCTCCGTTGGGATAGCTGATAATGATGCTGATCTCCGGCACATCCGCCTCAGGAAGCAGGGAGACAGGGAGTTTAAAGTAAGCCAATGCACTTAATGCCAGCAGGGCCATAAGAGACATGAGCACTGCTATTGGCCTGTGGATAAGGAATCTCAGCATAACCCAAAAATAGTTCTTTCCTTTAATTCCTGACGAAAGCCTTAAAATTGATTTTAAAATGAGGTAATTGCGTGCGGTGGGAATTCATCAGCCCGGAATATGTTTCAAAAAAAATTAAATAAAGCATTTGTGTAATGAACTTCAATTAATTACGCAACGTACCCCCCCCATGCAATTTTAGATTGGAATAGAAGGATTTTTCCAAGTATCTCCGTGTACTTTTTTTGTTGATTGGTTCAAATCAACTATGGAAATTGCAATTTGCATTTTCCTGTATGTGCCACATTAGGGGAATACTGATGTTCGAAATCGGACAAGATTGTTTTTATTGTAAATTCCCTAAGCTGGTTTAAACGAGAAGCCAAGGCCCTTAATTTGGACTATTTTCAAAATGCAGCTTGAAAGATACATTGAAAGAATAAAATTCATACACCGGCTCATCCATAGAAGGGCTACAGGAAAACCGGAGGAATTGGGCAGGAAACTGGGCATTTCCAAAAGAATGGTTTACGAATATCTTAAGGAATTGAAGGATCATGGTGCCCCCATTGCATTCAGCAAACAACAAAACAGCTATTTTTATAGCCGGGAGTGGGATATTGAAAATTATTTTAAAGAACCAGCCCAGTCAGTGTGCGTTATATTTTCCGGAATCAGGTGTGATGAATTGATCGAAGAATTTGATATTATGAATCACCTTAATTATGTTAAAGACAGTTTGAACCAAATGACCAGACAAGGATTGGCTTCAATTTATCCTGTTACCTTTTT
>DDUM01000060.1:0-13100 GCA_002344795.1 Flammeovirgaceae bacterium UBA2338
TTCGGAACTTTTACATTGTTGAAAACCAGTTCGCCTGTCGTGCTGGCCCTTAACGACCACTTGCCGTGCGTTTCCGGAGTAGAAAATCCCTCCATCCCGCGCTCCACGATCAGTCCGTGAATTCGGCCTGCTTCATTTTTTGCCCATACCACAGCAATATCCGCTTTCGGTGAATTGGAAATCCACATCTTGGCACCATTAAGCAAATAGTGATCACCCATGTCTTTAAAGTGGGTCACCATGCCACTTGGGTTAGAACCGTGATCGGGTTCGGTCAGACCAAAACAACCCAGCCATTCGCCTGACGCCAATTTGGGAAGGTATTTTTTGCGCTGTTCCTCACTTCCAAATTTATATATAGGGTACATCACCAGTGATCCTTGCACGGAAGCGGTAGACCTCATTCCCGAGTCACCTCGCTCTATTTCCTGCATGATCAATCCGTACGAAATATAGTCCAGGCCACCCCCGCCATATTGTTCTGGAATAGTAGGACCAAAGGCTCCTATATCTCCAAATTTTTTAACGATTTCATAGGGAAAGTGAGCCCTTTCCGCCCAGTCTTCGATGTAAGGGGATATTTCCTTTTTAACAAAATCTCGGATCGAACTGCGGATGAGCTTTTGTTCTTCCGTGAGCAATCCATCCAATTGATAAAAATCAGGATGCTCGAATTGATCTTGTTTCATGGATTTTTTGGACTTAGATTCCTGTGCGGGTGCAGATGCTGACATAGGTATTTATTTTGTTCTGGACTTTATGGCTGCGCTCACTAGCGGCAACCATTTAAATTTTTAACTTTCAACAAATTTAATCAAGTATTAAGAATTCCATGGATAAATCTTCTCTTGACCCCAAAGTTGTAGAATTAATAAAAAAGCTGGAACAAAAGTATGCCGTCATGGGGCAGGACCTTACTTCCTACCTTGATGGACTTTTACATTCGGACTACCTTACTTATTGGGACTACATTCATTTGGATACCCTGCTAAGTCTTCAAAACCCGAAGACGCACTTCCCTGATGAAAAGATATTTATCCTTTATCATCAGATAACGGAATTGTATTTCCGCCTGATTATACTGGAAATTGAACAAGCCGCCTTCGACAGTAACCCAACGGAGAAAATGTTGATGACCAGGCTGGATCGTATCATACGCTATTTCAGGCACCTGGAGAATTCGTTCATGATCATGATTGATGGAATGGAAAAAGAACAATTCCTTAATTTCCGAATGGCATTACTCCCTGCCAGCGGATTTCAATCGGGTCAATATAGAATCATTGAATTGTGCTCAACGGATCTGATCAATTTGGTGGCCATGGAGGAAAGAGAACACATTAGTAATGAATCCGATATTGAAAAATTGGTAGATAAACTTTATTGGAAGCAAGGTGCTACTGAACTGAAATCAGGAAAAAAGACCCTTACCCTTCAACAGTTCGAACATAAGTACGATAAGGAATTCCTCGAAACCGGAATAAAGTACAAGGATGTTAACTTGAGAAAAATCTTCACTAAACACTTCAGTAATTCCAGTGAGGTAATTGCCCGCTTGCGGGAGTATGATACCCTGGCCAACGTACTATGGCCATTGGCCCATCTAAAAGCAACCGCACGTTACTTACAAAAAGCCCCTGAAGACATTAAAGCAACCGGTGGCACCAACTGGCAAAAATACTTGCCCCCAAGATTTCAAAAAGTGATGTTTTATCCGGAATTGTGGTCTGAACAAGAGAAGGCCGAATGGGGTAAGGCAGCAGTCATTAAGGCGCTGGATCTCTAGAAAATGGCCTGATTTCTGGCTAGATTTACTATATCAATCATTATAGCGTGAATAGGTTCGTTGTCTTATTGGCATTTTTGCTGTTGAGCAGCTGTGTTAAAATAATGGCACAGGGTGTAACCCGCTATACCTATCACGACAATGCAAAAAAATACCTGAAAGAGATTTATCAGGTCAGGGACACCATCTCCAATATTATTCACGGCCGATACATCTCCTATTTCTTAAATGGAAATATAGAATCTAAGGGACATTTTGTGGACAATGAAACCGCGGGGATCTGGGAATTCTTTTATGAAACAGGAAACTTAAAGATGCGCGGAGTGCTCCGTCAGAATTCAAATTATGGTCTCTGGGAATATTATTATGAAAATGGACAAAAGAGCATGGAAGGCACCATCAATGAGAAAAAGAGGGAAGGTTTATGGAAAGTGTTTTATGAAAGCGGTGAGCTAAAGGAGGAGGGTTATTATAAGGAAAATAAAAGGGATGGGTTGTGGAAAACGTATTTTGAAGATGGAGTGCGCAGAGGCGAAATCGAATACACTGATGATAATGGACGGTATATCGAATACTATCATTCTGGTAAAGTATTGGCCGAAGGCCCTAAAGCCGGAACCCGTAATGTAGGACGTTGGCGATACTATGCGGAGGATGGAACGTTGAGCAGTGAGGGAGACTTTGTCAATGGAAAGAAAAATGGAACATGGAATTATTATTATCCTTCTGGGGAAATAAGTTCTGCTGGAAATTATGAACTTGATTTACCGACAGGAGAGTGGAAATATTATTTTGAAGACGGAAAGCTGAGCGCCTCAGGGGAGTTTGTGGGCGGGAAGAAGAATGGATACTGGAGTGCTTTTAATCAAAACGGAAGCCTTAAAAGTGAAGTGGATTTTATTGACGGAACAGGAGAATACCGTGAATACTATGCAGGTGGTAATTTAAAAGTGAAAGGTGGAATGGTGGATGGAAAGAATGAAGGGCATTGGAGTTATTACTTTGAGAATGGAAAATTGGAAGGGGAGTGTCAATTTGAAAAGGGAAAGGGAGTTTATAGCGGGTATTACCAAAGTGGAACATTGCAGACGAAAGGGGTTATTGAGGACGACTTGAGGGTGGGCACCTGGGAACTTTATGCAGAGGATGGCTCACTAACCGGTTACTACAAACCATTTTATGAAGACAATCATTTGGCAGTAGAAATCAATTCCCTGTTGAACAAACCCGTTACACCCGTGGTCACGGTATCCAAAAGCGGAAAGAGGGGGTTTTATTATTTTACGGAACGATTTCCGGAATATCGTGGAGTGATTATTCAGGGCAATCCATTTTCCGCGTTTATAGGTACATTTCCTGTTGCCATTGAGTTCTACAATCAGGAACGACTGGGTCACGAATTTGAGTTTGAAGGCATTAGAGATCCGTTTTTTGTCAGTGATGGTGAGGTACCCAATAATATAATCTTTCATCGGGGCTACTCCATTGCGGCTAAGCAAAAATTTTACAACCCCATGAAAACCGGCATGTGGTATTTCGCGCACGAGGTAAGATTTAGTAATGTGGGACATTTTACCAACATGACCTTTTCACAACAACAGCTTACACAGATAACGGCAAGTGCCTCTGAACAAAGAGCAGAATACGGAGTTTTGCTGGGAACCCGGTTGATGCAAAAGAATGATGGCGATGGGTTCACCATCGATGCCTATGTAGGGTATGGCATCGGGTATCGCAGCTATGATGTGGAACCCATTTTTGAAAATGTATTCTCAGCACTTAATAGTAATAAATTTTCCCATTCATTTAGGTTTGGGTTTAATTTTGGATATTCATTCTCCTTTGATGGAAGAAGATAAATAACCCTGACAATGGAATTTACCAGGCTTGAATTGTAGAAGTAAGTAGCTTATTGAATTTCGTTAAACCATTCAATAGAGTTTTTTAATGAGTGGTTACGGTTTTAAAGGATAAATACCTTTCAGAATTGATACAAACTATAGAATTGGTACTCTCACCAGAAGAGGCCTACAACGAAGAACTTTTTCCTTCTATTCTTAGAAGCAAACTGGATCTAAAGCATGCGGATGTTATTGTCCAGCCGCTGAAACGATCGATTGACGCTCGTGGTAGAAAAGTACGCGTAAGGGTGCTTGTTCAGATTACACCGAAAGATGAGCTGACGCCAGGGCCTTTCGTTAAAGACGCTTATCGGCATGTAGCCAATGCCCCATCAGCTGTTATCGTGGGGGCAGGTCCAGCCGGTCTGTTTGCTGCTTTGCGATTAATTGAATTGGGGATTAAGCCGATAGTGATAGAGCGGGGTAAAGATGTGAAAACCAGACGCAGGGATCTGGCAGCCATCAACAAAGAACATGTCGTTAATCCGGAGTCCAATTATTGTTTTGGAGAAGGTGGAGCAGGTACTTATTCTGATGGGAAGCTTTACACCCGTTCAAAAAAAAGGGGGGATGTAAAAAGGATACTTGAAATATTGGTGGCGCACGGTGCGAAGGAGGATATCTTATTTGATGCCCACCCCCATATCGGAACAAATAAACTACCGACAGTGGTAAGCAACTTAAGAGAAAGCATTATTGAGGCGGGAGGCGAAATTCATTTCGATACCAAACTGGTTGACCTGGTAATAGCTGGAGATGCAATTAAGGGGGTTATTACCCAATCTGGAGATCAGATGGATTGCAGCACTTTGATATTGGCTACCGGCCATTCAGCTCGTGACATTTACGAGCTTTTATATAAAAAACGGATCCTTATTGAAGCCAAACCATTTGCACTGGGAGTAAGGGTGGAACACAGTCAACTGCTAATTGATCAAATACAATATCACTGTACTGCTCGCGACCCTTATTTGCCGGCTTCTTCCTACGCACTGGTACACCAATCGAAAGTGAATGGCACTGAACATGGAGTTTTTTCTTTCTGTATGTGCCCGGGAGGTTTTATCGTACCTTCCGCCACCGCACCAGGCGAGGTGGTCGTGAATGGCATGAGCCCATCGCGGAGAGACTCAAAATATGCCAACTCGGGAATAGTGATGGCAGTGGATGCGCAAAGATTTAAAGCGTTTGAAAAGTATGGCCCTTTAGCAGGAATGTATTTTCAAAAGGAGATAGAGCAAAGGGCTTGTGCTGTGGCGGGAAATACCCAAAGTGCTCCGGCACAGCGGTTAATGGATTTTGTAGAAGGAAAGTTCTCTTCACAATTATTAGA
The DNA here is from genome assembly GCA_002344795.1 of Flammeovirgaceae bacterium UBA2338. GTDB lineage: Bacteria > Bacteroidota > Bacteroidia > Cytophagales > Cyclobacteriaceae > ELB16-189. The sequence goes on from DDUM01000060.1 coordinate 5,021, forward strand.
CACTTCCTATCAACCGGGGCTTACCTCAGCTGATCTGGAAGATGTTCTTCCTGACTTTATAACAGAGGGATTAAAGCAAGGCTTTAGAAATTTCGGCACTAAAATGAAAGGCTACCTGACGAACGATGCCCAGGTAGTTGGTGTTGAAAGTAGAACCTCATCACCAGTCCGAATTCCCAGAGACAAAGTAACCTTAGAGCACCCAACACTCAAAGGACTCTTTCCAACGGGAGAGGGGGCTGGGTACGCTGGAGGTATTGTTTCAGCCGCCATGGATGGAGAAAGGTGCGCGGAGGCTGTAGTAAAAATGTACTTTAATAATGACAATAAATGAAAAAAACAGTAATCGTAGGTGCTACAACTAATCCGGGAAGATATGCATATACAGCCGCTTCCATGTTGAAAGAAGAAGGGCATCCCATTGTGCCTATTGGTATCAAGAAGGGCGAGGTCTTTGGTGAAAAAATTCTTGATATATATCAAAAACCAGCCATCGGGGATGTGGATACGGTGACTCTCTACATAGGCCCTCAACATCAGCCAGAATGGTACGATTATATCATCAGTTTGAACCCTAAGCGGATTATCTTTAATCCGGGTACTGAGAATGCGGATTTCGAAAAAAAGGCAAAAGAGGCTGGAATTGAGACAGAAGAGGCATGTACTTTGGTGCTACTGCGTACCAATCAGTATTAGCTGAAAGCTGACGCTAGTCATTTTAGGAAATCAATAATCATTGTAGCTTTAGATTAAACCAACCCCTAAGGCTATGTTTTCTGATGAAAAAATCATTCAAATTGATGCACTGCGCGTAAAGCCTGGCAGCCAACTGAAACTGGCAGATCATAAAACCAGGTATGTCGGTAAAGCCTTAAATAAAAAGGATGCTGAAATGATGCTTGAGATTGGCCGCAAACATTTGGCTGAGATTCAGGATAAACTGTATGCCCATAATGAGTACAGTGTTTTGATTATTTTCCAGGCGATGGATGCTGCGGGAAAGGATGGGGCAGTGAAGCACATCATGTCAGGCTTTAATCCCCTTGGAGTGAAGGTGTATAGTTTTAAGGCACCGAACGCACATGAACTGGACCACGACTATTTTTGGAGGCATAGCGTAGCCCTGCCGGCCAGAGGAGAGATTGCTATTCACAACAGATCGCATTATGAAAATGTATTGGTAACCAAAGTTCATCCTGAATTTATATTGAAGGAAAATATTCCGGGGTATGAATCGCTTGAGGATATTGATCAAGATTTTTGGGAAGCCCGTTACAAACAAATCAGGAGGTTTGAAAAAAACAGAGCCCAAAATGGAACATTGATATTGAAATTTTTTCTCAACGTTTCGAAAGACGAACAGAAAAAAAGGTTTCTCGAACGCATAGATGACCCGAGTAAGAATTGGAAATTTTCTGGTGCTGATTTAAAGGAAAGAGGTTATTGGGATGATTATCAAAAAGCCTACGAAGATGCGATAACAGCAACGTCTACAAAATATGCTCCCTGGTATATTATTCCTGCCGATAATAAATGGTTTGCCCGATTAGCGATTGCATCGATTATTTATCGTGCTTTCAATAAATTGGATTTGCATTACCCGACAGTAACAGAAGCTCAAAAGGCAGACTTGCAGAAGGCAAAAGTGCAATTGCTGGCGGAGGAAGATGCTTCAAAAGGGAAAAAGTCCAACCGCAAGACTACAAAAAGCAAAACGAAGAAAAAGTAGAGTTGGTTAGTACTGCTCCAGTTGGATGATGGCTACGCGTAGGATGTCCTTCATCATGTTATCTACTTGCACCGTTGTTGACTCCTCGTCTAATGATAACAAAGTTTGATTTTGCAGTTGACTTTGAAGCCACACTGGATCAAGTTGACGTCTTGATGCAATGATGTACAACTCATTGGTTTGCGGTATTCCCTCAAGTCTATAGTAAGCCTCTGTGCTTGGTAGCGTGATGTTTTGAGAGACATAGGAGTGTGTTTTCTGGTTGGGAAAAAGGGTAGTCACTTCTTTGTCTTTGAACAGGAAATAGATAAAAATACCACTGCTTGCTCGAATACTCATTCGGAATTTTGTGCCAATTTTGAGCGGTCGTTTAACGTTATGAAATTTGTTGTTGATGTCTATCTGGTCAATAACTTTTCCATTTTCATTAAATAGAACAACAGAAGATTCAGGAAAAGTAAAACAAGAGGCACTGTTAATTAGCTCAAATCCATATCTGGCAAAATGTGCCATATCGGTATATCTAATCCAGGTAAATCCGTTCTGACCCCAGCTGTCTCCCCATTGGTTAACAACTTCAAAGGCACCTCCAAATTTCTGATCGTCAAAACCCACTACGCATAAAGCCTGAGCGGCATATGCAGTGTCTGGCTGCTCACGAGCTTGCCAAAACTCGTCAGCCAATGAAAATGAAGGAGGGACGATCATGCCAATAATTACAGGATGACTGTTGTATAGCGCTTTTTTTATGGCTTGGGTTTTTAATACCTCTGTATCGAATGGATTATACAATTTTACAAATCCGTCAATTTTATTTTTTTCTGTTTGGTTAATAATATTTTCAGGAATTTTAACGGGACATAGATCACCAAATTCCGAAAACCTGGGAGAGCCGTTGGTTAATTGGTACTCAAGCACATCAATGAGACTGACGGGTTCATCACAACCTGATTGCGTGTTGACTGATTGATAGGCGTACAGTGGAGAAAAAGCGTTGGTTGTAATTTTGTTGGCATCACTTTCAATACAACTGGCAGCCTGGGCTATTGTTTGGCCGTACCATACACTGGCCCACCCCGCACTGGTGGCAAAACTGATTTGATTGACTACACGTGGGCTAAAGGCTTTTAAGGAGAATTTTGCCGGGATCACCTTGCTAACACCAAAGTCGGTTTTGAGGGGCAGGGCCAGATATTTTTGATCCTCCCAGATAATGCCTGAGGGCGATTGCGAAAAGGCTATGCTAGCGACCAGTATTAATACGATAAAACTTAGTCGCACGGCATCTTAATTGGCGACAAAAATGAATTCACTACCTGGCTCATTGTCACCAAAAGTGCCAAAGCGAGGCTCTGGCCTTACGCGTTCTACATACCAGAAAACTTGTTGAGAGGTAAGAACTTTATTTTTTCCTCCATAGCCACGAAGTGCTTCCACGAGTTTAGAAGCGAAGGGCGAGTGTTTTCCTGCGCGCCCATCGGGCACATATTCTTTGGCTCCGGAGGTAAGGTAGAGCCTGGTTTTATATTTTAGTTTTTTGTTGATGTATTCATCTTGTGTAATTTCTGTATACATGTTGTCTTCTCCTCCGCGCTTGGCAATAGCCTGATCAAAGGTGCCTCCAAAACAAGCATCCATCACTAGAAATACATGACGACTTGGGTTATTGTCAATGGCAGTTCTTAAGTAGGAGAAGGGGAGGTAGCTCTCATGGGTGTCATCTACTATTTTGGAATCCTTGCACACCAAATACCCATCCTTAATAAGTGCATCAAATTTTCCATGCCCGGCAATAAAAATGAAAAGCTGATCATTGGGTAAAAAATTCATGCTGTTGTATTCGCGCAACTTTCGCAATAATTCTGATTTGGTAGGGTTGAGCACCATGTCTACTTTGTAGCCGTAGTTTTCTTTTAGTTCATCACCAATAGTGGTGGCATCGAATACAGGGTTGATCAGGTCGTCCCACTCGTCATATTCGTTAGTAGCAATGATAAGTGCATAATCTGTACGTTGGGCAATCACAGTTTCTTTTACATTGATTACCCTTGATTCTGTCGTAACCATACCACTTTCATTTTCGGCCATGATTTTGATTTCGTTGGAACCCGTAGAAAGGACGACTTGTTTCTCAATGGTGTAGTCAAAATTTGTAGCGGGCGAAATACCAATGCCGCGGTCACTTGTAGGGATGCGTCCATTTACATAAAGCTCAACCTGCTTCAGTTTTTCATCTGACCTTACGCCCGCTTTGATGGTTACCGAGCCATTTTGAACCTCGGATGAGATCAGTTCAGGCCACTGCCATACAATAGCAGGTTTACCCTGGGTAGAAGCATTCAGCTCCAGGTGTATGGTGTTACTCTTTCCTTTGATTTCCTGACTAAAGGTGGGAGTGATTAATAACGCAAAGGCGAAGCAGACTAAAAGTTGTTTCATTGCTTTGTTTATTTGATGAGTAGTCGGGTCGATTTTTGAATGTTTCCGAACTGTACCTGTACAATATATATGCCGGGAGTGAGTGATAATTGGTGGAGTGGCATAAGCTCTTCCTTTATACCAGAACCAGCCACATTGTAAGCAAATGAAGCCACTTTTTGGCCTAAAGAGGAGTATAAACTCACATTAACGGCTGATGGGGTTGCTATTTGTTCAGGAACAGCAAAGGTGATCGCTGCTTGATTTGTTGCTGGGTTAGGGTGCGCACCGTAGAACACAAATTGATCTCCTGCGATTTCTTCTTTTACATAGGATGCATCTCCATATACCGCTTTGAAATGACGTGTACCAGTGCTCTGAAAGGTATACTCACTATTGGATGTCATGCCAACAGGCCACTGGTTATCAAGGTCTACCAAAACCAGTTGATTTTCAAGTGTGGAAAGGGTAGAAGGATCCCATGAAATGGTGGTAGCCCCTTCCTGAGCCGATTCAATGGTGAACTCCCATGTTTTCTCCAACGATGTGGGGACAATGTCCATGCTGTAGTTAAACCCATGCAGACTTTTTTCATGGTTAATTTCCAGATAATTGCCAAAGCGTGGTAAAGCGATTTCATCATAAATATCATAAGCAACTTGAGCGTCTCCTCTCATACCTAATCCTCCCAGATGGTAAGACGCATTGGCTTGATCAAGGTTTAACACGACTTCCCAGTCTCCCTTGTTCAGCGGTTTTCTTGAAGTTTGAACTTCTTCCTCTTTGGCTCTGCCTCCGTTTATGGTTTTGTTTTTTACCACTGGAAATTTAATCGTCTTGGTGTCATCGGCAAAAACGAATCCTCCACCAAAGGCTTCGAGTTGAGTGCCATTTGAAAAGCTTCCTTTAAACACCCTTAGGTCTTCGGTGAGGTTCCCATTAGCGGCCTTCATTTCAGTCCAGGAGATATTAAAATTATAGGGGTTTCCTATCAAATTCCATCCGGGATTGAGTTGCAAGGTGTAAGGATCGGTTCTGGTTATCGCCACCGTAGCTCCTCCGCCAGAGTTGATTGTCCTGTCATTTCCAGCTACAATCAGCCAGTATCCTTTTCCTACTTCAAGGCTGGAGTTGGCATTCAGTTCAGTAGTTTGATCACTGTAAGTGAATAGCCGGTATTCATTGGGGTTATAGGCACCCAGGTCATCTTCAAAAATCGACTTCACTGTTTTGTTGTTCAAGGTCAATGGAATCGAAATAATTCTGTAGTCTTCCTGACTACCATCTCCTTTGCCTCTTTGTGGAATGGTCAGCCCATCGGGCACATTGAAATTAGAGGTGATCAATGTTGATACAGGGCCAACAACACCAACGGTATTGGTTGCCACTCCAAAGAACTCTATACCTACTCCATCAAAATCATCTGAAGGAATAGTTCCTTCAAAGACATTCCCGGCTTTTTTAGTTAAAGTGACCTGTTGGAATGATGTGTTGGCACTTTCTGTAATCCCCCGGTACCTTATGGTGGCTCCACCGGTAGCCACTCCCGACTCCTTGTCTTCAAGTTCAACGCTCACGAGCAGATCACTCCCCAATGTTGGTATGCCGGTATTGTTGGTTTTTATCTGAGGGGGAGTGTAGTCGTATTTGGCAAGATAAGAATCATCCAAATTGACAGAAGTTGCAATAGAAGTACCATCGGAAAAATCAAAATCAATGGCAGCCGAACGTTGCCTGCCATATACGATGAGGTTACCACCGTCAATGGTATGCTTTGCTCCATAATCGCTGCCAGATCCTCCTAATAAGTAGGCATAATTGAGGGTGCCATCGTCATCATAGTTGGCAATAAAAGCATCTGTAGATTGGCTGGTTAAAATATAGGATGCGCTTCCCTGCAGATTAAAATTGATCTGACCACCACCACTCCCGGTTACAAAAACACTTCCGTCCTCACCAAATGATACTACTTCCGGAATTTCGAGACTTGAATTGGGGCCACCAATACTTTTGGCCCATTTGAGCTCGCCATCATTGTTAAAAACAGTAACGTAGGCGTCAGGTAAACTACTTTCATAGGGCAATAAGGTTTCACCTACTCCAGGGTCAAAATCGGCATTATTAACCTGGAAATAGCCTGTTATGGCAATATCTCCCAAATCATTTATAGCAATCTTGCTTGAAGATTCACCGCCAATGACTGATTTAGCCCAAACGTAATTTCCATTCAGGTCATACTTGGCAATGAAGGCTGATCTTGTTGATTGGTTAGAGGCAATGGTTGCTGTCCCAGGTCCTGGGTCAAAATCAACACTGCCATTGAAAACCCCAGTAAGGTATACATGAGAGCCATCTACTATTATGCTGGATCCGGCATCTCCAACCAATCCACCACCTCCAAAATTGTGGGCCCAGATGAGTTCACCATCTGTATTGTATTTAGCCACAAAAATATCAGATTGAGTACCTGGCGCGGTAAGCACACTGGCTGCAATACCATTTCCAGACGGATCAAAATCAACTGAGCCAATAAATGAACCCGTGATATAAATATTACCAGAGAAATCAACGGCTAGTCCACCACTAAAGTCAACGTTTGAACCACCCATATTGTAGGCCCAGGTGTTGGCAAGTCCTCCCTCATCAAATTTTGCAAGCAGAATATCAAGGTTTCCATTGCTGTTGACGGTGGTGGTACCAGCTACTGCGGTAGCGAAGCCAGCACTTCCCTCAAGGTCGCCTAAAACAACCAAGCTCGAGCCGGACAGTGCCATTTCTGTTATGTATTGATTACCGGCACCACCTGCGATGAGTACACTGCTTGAATTGAGTAAGTCTCCATCATTAGTATACTTAGCGATGAAAATATCATAGACCTCATTGGAAGTTCTGAACAACGTATTTACCGGATGAGGGTCAAAATCAACAGTGCCCCTAAAGTAGCCTCCCGTAAAAATTGTTCCATTGCTTTTGACTTGTACATCATTGATTTCTACAAGATCGGGTGAAGTAGTTCCTTTCAGACTCGAGACAAACTGGAGTCCCAAATCCTGAGCACTCAGACTAAAGCTGATAATTGTAAAAAATAATATTAATAATTTTTTCATCATCATTATTCAGGATCTGGCGGTGTAGGTAACGCTCCGCCATCATCACTACTTTTGCTAAGTAGAACTGCAACGACAATAACAACAGGTACAGCAAGACCTATTTTCAACAGCAATGGGAATTTTGCATTCACGGCAAAGGATTCACTCGTGATCGATCCTGAAGTTCCTGTAAATCTTAGGGTATAATCTTTTCCTTTTTCCGTTTCTTTAGGGATGGACCAATTGTAAGAACCTGAGTTGTTGACCTCCCCTAAATTGTTAACAGGAATACCGCTCTTAAGCAGTTCAATTTTTACCTTTTCGGAGGGCTGACCACCCGTCCAGTTAATGGTAGCTGTGGAACCTCTCCGTACTGACTTACCAGGTGCTGGTTTTGTTACCCTCAAAAAACGGTAAACCTCAGCCCTTATTTCGAAGGCCAGCTCACCGTTGAAGGAACCCAGCTCTGCAGCAGCATCCCACTCTATTCTTTTTGCACTTCCAGGGATTACAGAATAATCGGCACTCACGTCTCCCGAAACGTTCTTCAGTGGGCTACTATAACCGTTGTGTGAACTATAAATGGATGTATTGAATCGCTCTGTCTCGGGATCACCATTCAGATCGTAGGTGATAACCACTTTGCCGTTTTGTAAAACTTCTGCCACTACATTCTCCACTGACTGCGCGGAAGCAGATGAAATACCAATGAGTAAGAGTAGATAGAACGTAAAACCTTTAACTCTCATTATGTAAACATACCCAAAACAGAGCCTTTATACCAGTATAAGATTGCCCAATATGGGGTAAATACTCCTTATGGAAAATTGGTAAGTGATATGTT
>DDUM01000060.1:13371-17142 GCA_002344795.1 Flammeovirgaceae bacterium UBA2338
CAAAATTCACTCACTTTTTAGGGTAAAATATTACCAGAATAAGTGCTTTAAAATACTGTTTACGACCTCAAAAAAGCTTATTTTTGCCCTCTTATAAAAACCCAAAATGAGCGAAGATAAAGCACTTAACAGAGGTAATTATTCCGGTAGTAATATTCAGGTTTTAGAAGGTCTCGAAGCAGTTAGAAAAAGACCCGCCATGTACATTGGTGATGTAAGTGTGCGTGGACTTCACCATTTGATTTGGGAAGTAGTTGACAACTCCATTGATGAAGCAATGGGAGGCTACTGCGATGACATTAAGGTGACCATCAATACCGATAATTCTGTTACTGTTGAAGATAACGGACGCGGAATACCCACTGACATTCAACCAAAACTTCAGAAGTCTGCACTCGAAGTGGTGATGACCGTTTTACATGCGGGTGGAAAATTTGATAAGGACACCTATAAAGTTTCAGGAGGATTGCATGGTGTGGGTGTGTCTTGTGTAAACGCACTCTCCAGTATGCTCAAGGTGACGGTTTACAGAGACGGGAAAATTTCTGAGCAAGAGTATGAAAGAGGAATACCTAAATACCCTGTTCGTGAAATAGGAGATACAGATAGAAAAGGTACCACAGTTCATTTTAAGCCCGATAACACCATTTTTAATGTCTCTGAGTACAATTATGAAACCGTAGCAGCACGCCTCAGAGAGCTTGCATTCCTTAACCCGCTTATAAAGCTTACCCTAACGGATCTTAGAGATAAAGACGAAAAAGGCAACTACAAAACAGACGTGTTCTATTCTGAGGGTGGATTAAGAGAGTTTGTTGAATATGTGGATTCTACTAGGGAAAAATTAATACCCAACCCTATTTATATTGAAAGCGAAAAAGGAGACATACCCATTCAGGTAGCCATGAGCTACAATACTTCGTTTAGTGAGAATTTAGTATCCTATGTCAATAACATTAACACCCATGAGGGAGGAACGCATGTAGCAGGCTTTCGCAGGGCATTGACAAGAACCCTGAAGAGTTATGCCGATAAATCAGGTTTGTTGGAAAGAGCAAAGGTAGAGATCAGTGGTGATGATTTTAGAGAAGGCCTTACGGCTATTATTTCAGTTAAAGTTCAGGAGCCACAGTTTGAAGGGCAGACCAAAACAAAACTGGGGAACTCTGAAGTCATGGGGGCAGTGGATCAGGCGGTAGGAGAAATGCTTCAGGTGTTCCTGGAAGAGAATCCCCGCGAAGCGAAACAAATTGTAAACAAAGTTATTCTCGCAGCTCAGGCTCGCTTGGCAGCGCGCAAAGCACGTGAAATGGTACAACGCAAAAATGTACTTTCAGGTACGGGCTTGCCAGGTAAATTGGCAGATTGCTCCAGTACCGATCCTGCTATTTGTGAATTGTATCTGGTAGAGGGTGATTCTGCGGGTGGCTCAGCAAAGCAAGGCCGGGATCGTAATTTCCAGGCCATTCTGCCCCTTAGAGGTAAAATCCTAAATGTGGAAAAAGCACAGGAACATAGGATCTACGAGAATGAGGAGATAAAAAATATGATCACTGCATTAGGCGTAACTTTTGGAACAGAGGATGATGCAAAAGCATTGAATCTGAAAAAGTTACGATATCATAAAATAATCATAATGACGGATGCGGATGTGGATGGTAGCCATATTCGAACACTGATCCTGACTTTTTTCTTCCGATACATGCGCGAATTGATTGAGAAGGGACATGTCTATATTGCCTTACCACCACTTTATTTATTGAAAAAGGGTAAGGAAGAGCGCTATTGCTGGAATGAGGAGGAACGTGAGGCTTTTGTGAAGGAAATGGCGGTAGAGGGTAAAGAAGACAGTGTAAATGTGCAGCGTTACAAAGGCTTGGGAGAGATGAACCCGGAACAACTATGGTCCACTACTATGGATCCGGCAAGAAGAGCACTCAAAATTGTGAACATAGAGTCAGGGGCTGAAGCAGATCACCTGTTCTCCATGTTAATGGGGGATGAAGTAGCCCCAAGAAGGGATTTTATTGAGAAAAATGCTAAGTACGCACGTGTTGATATATAATTTCGAATGAGTGAGGAATTGGCCAGCGAACAGACTGAAGTAGCAGATAAGATTGCTCGTCAAATTTTTGAGAGTAATTACATTAGCCGTGATCTGAGTTGGTTGCAGTTCAATTACCGGGTGCTCGATCAGGCCAAACACATGGATCGAAGTTTATTCGATCGTCTTAAATTCCTATCTATTACTGCCAGCAATCTCGATGAGTTTTGCTCCATCCGATTGGGTAGTCTTTATAACTATATTGATTACGATAAAGATCGGGTGGATTATAGTGGACTGAGAGAAATCCCATTTCGCAGTTTATTGCTTTCTGAAACCAGAAAATTCGTAAATGATCAGAACGATTATTACATCAAAAAATTAAAACCTCTTTTTAAGGAAAATAATTTCCTGATAGCAGATTATGATGTATTGTCTGCCGAAGAGTGTGAACGAGTGGATAAATATTTCGCAATTACTATTTATCCTATGCTTACACCGATGGTTTTTGACAACTACCATACTTTTCCTGTGTTAAAAAATCACAGGTTACATTTTGGTGTAGTTACAAGAATCGATGGGGAGACAAGCAACAATAAGCGAGTGTCCTTTATTCAGGTACCAGGCAATATTTCAAGGTATTACGAAATCATAAGGCCTGATGGCACAATCGTTTTTGTTCCTATAGAATCAATTATCCAGAAAAACATTCATGTTCTTTTTCGCAATGTTGAAATAAGGAGTGTTAACCTTTTTCGTATCAATAGAAATGGTGATTTTACGCTGGAGGAGAGTGAGGATATTGAATCTAATTTTCTTGAAGAACTTCGCAGAAAGCTTCAGAACAGAAAATCTGGCCGCGTAGTGAGGTTGGATGTATTGGGAAATGTTGATCCATGGATGCTTCGCGTGCTTAAAATTCAATGGGATATTGATGATCAGAACGTCATCATGATTCCCAAAGAAGGAATGCTTGACTTTACAGGGTTGGTTCAAATTGTTGGTCACAACGAATTCAAAGACCAAAGATCGAAAGGAGGGGAGCCTGTACCCCCGATTTCTTTTCCTGAACTTGGGGAAAGAGATTTGTTTGATGTGCTCAAGGAACGAGATATTCTCTTGCAGCATCCCTATAATTCAATAGAACCGGTTTTAGAGCTTCTTGAGAAAGCGGCAGAAGACCCAAAGGTGCTTTCTATTAAAATCACTATTTACAGAGTATCTAAAGAATCGCGGGTAACTGCTGCTTTGTTAAAGGCAGCTGAGAACGGAAAACATGTTTCGGTTTTGTTTGAAGTAAAGGCGCGATTTGATGAGGAGAATAATCTTCGGGAAGCAAAACGATTGCAGAGAGCAGGTTGCTTTGTAATTTATGGAGTAAGCAGTTTAAAAACCCACACAAAGCTACTGTTGATCGTAAGACAGGAAGAGGAGGACAAAGTAGTGCGATACGTTCACTTGTCAAGTGGAAACTATAATGAAGCTACATCCAGGCTTTACACAGATATTGGACTTTTGAGCACCAGTGAAGTCTATGCCAATGACGTGTCTGAATTCTTTAACGTTATTACCGGGCACTCACAGCCGTCTGCTTATCGCAATCTGATTACATCACCCAGGGATATGCGTATTCAATTGTGCAATTTGGTGCAGCGTGAGGAGGAGAATGCCAGGAACGGAATTCCTTCAGGCATCGTGTATAAGCTTAATTCTTTACAGGATAAAGA
>DDUM01000015.1:0-17408 GCA_002344795.1 Flammeovirgaceae bacterium UBA2338
ATCGGGCTCAGTACCATACTGGCTGTATATGCTGGTGGAGTAGAAGTAATTAACGGAGCTTTGACATTTGGCAACATCGCTGAGTTTATCATATACGTGAACCTGCTTACCTGGCCTGTCGCCTCTCTGGGGTGGACGAGTAGTCTAATACAAAGGGCCGAAGCTTCACAAAAGAGAATCAACGAGTTTCTAAAAACCAAAACGGACATTGTCTCAGAAGAAAACCTGGAACGCGAGATTCTAGGAAAAATAGAATTTAAAGACGTAAGCTTTGAATACCCGGACACTGGCATTGTTGCACTGAAGAATATTTCCTTCAGTATTAACCCCGGAGAATCTCTGGCCATTATTGGCACCACAGGATCGGGAAAAAGTACCATCGCCAATCTTATCGGCAGGCTTTACGATGCTACAACGGGCGAAGTACTTATTGATGATATCTCCATAAAAAAATACAATTTAACTTCCATCCGGAGTCAAATGGGATTTGTGCCTCAGGATGTTTTTCTCTTTAGTGATACCATTTACAACAACATTGGGTTTGGGATTTCTGACTCAGATGAAGAGAAAATAAAGAAAGCTGCTATTGATGCGGACGTCTACGATAACATCATGAGTTTCCCTTTGGGTTTTCAAACCAGGGTAGGAGAGAGAGGGATCACACTGTCAGGAGGACAAAAACAACGTGTGTCTATAGCACGTGCTATTGCCCGCGAACCTAAAATTTTAGTACTGGACGATTCTCTGTCTGCCGTTGACACGAAAACAGAGAACACCATTCTCAACAGCATGAAAAAAATCATGAAGGGTAGAACCAGTATAATTATTTCGCATCGTGTATCCTCTGCAAAATTGGCCAATAAAATTATCGTCCTTCACGATGCAGAGATCGTAGAAGTAGGAACCCATGAAAGCTTATTTGCTAAGGGAGGAACCTATAGAGAGCTATACGAAAAACAGATGCACTCGAGTGAGGTGGAGAGTTAAAACACGTAGCGAAGACCTACGCCTCCCTGAAAACGTTGGTAGCCGGGATCAAGCAAAGTATCTGTGAACCACTCTATCTCAATAAAGGCAGATATTGGCAATGTAAAATAGGAATATTCAAATCCAATAACAGCCACCGGACCGTAGGTAAAACGATTTCTACTAAATTTATCAAAACGGCTGTCAACCTCAAGATTGTTTATGTCTACTTCACGATAGGCGTAATCATATGTTAATTTAGAACTCCTCCATTGCCACCCTAAGCCAGCATAGAATTGCAATCCTTCCGATACTTTGTCCATGTTCCATTGGTAGAGGAACTTGGCTTGAATAAACCAATCTGTGTTTGCCTTGTGTGCCAAATAGGTTAGGGTTTGTCCTTCTGACAATGAGTCTGGCAAGTAGCCTTCATATAATCCTCTATAGTATTTGTTGTATAATCCACTGGCTGCCTTTCCGGCATCTGCGGTAAAGGACCAGTTTTTATTAGGATAAAACTTATAGGTAAGAGCAAAAGGATCTCCCATCTTCACGCCAATTCCCTGATAGGGGTAGGCACTGGTCTCGAAAATGGGGCACATGATGCGCATTTTACTGCGCGAAACTGTTGGCACCCTAAACTTGGCGCTTTTTACGCTTTTTCTGACCTGCGCGTGCGTGTACCCGGTGGCAAGCACCATGACAAATAGCACAATAAATGGCTTTTTTAAGGTCATTAAGGCAAATATAGCTTTTTTGAGATTACCGCTGAGTGAACTGTAAATTTTGAAGGCCAAACGCTAAACTACCTCTTTGTATTGCATCCTGTGAAGTTGAGCATAGTAACCATCCTGGCTCAATAGTGTTTCATGGCTTCCTACTTCCTTAATCTCGCCTTTGTCTAACACAATGATGGTATGCGCTTTCTGAATGGTTGAGAGCCTGTGGGCGATAACAATTGAGGTTCTGTTACTCATCATCTTTTCAATGGCTACCTGTATCATCTCTTCCGTTTCATGGTCTACAGAGCTTGTCGCTTCATCCAGAACAAGAATTTTCGGATCATACACCATAGCCCTGATAAACGACAACAACTGCCTTTGCCCTACTGAAAGAGTTGCTCCTCGCTCCATCACATTGTAATCCAGTCCACCGGGCAAACGTTCTATGAATTTTCTAGCCCCTACCAGATCCGCTGTTTGCATGATCCTTTCATCTGTAACTTCGGGGGCACCTAATGAAATATTGTACCTAATGGTATCACTAAAAAGAAAAACATCCTGCAACACCACACCGATACCTTTGCGCAAAGACGACAATTCTATCTCAGTAATGTCATGGTCATCTACTTTGATGCTGCCTCTATTAATATCATAAAAGCGATTAAGCAAGTTGATGATGGAAGATTTTCCTGCCCCTGTTGCGCCCACCAGTGCTACCGTTTCTCCAGGATTGATTTTGAGGTTAATGTCTTTTAATACGTACTCAGCTTCATTATAAGCAAACCAGACGTGCTCAAACTCCACCTTGCCTTTAATCTCTGAAAGGGCTTTTGTGCCATCGTTAACCAAATGCTCATTGCTGTCCAGCAAGTCCATTATTCTTGAAGAACTAACAATTCCCATTTGCAACGTATTGTAGCGATCCGCAATCATTCGAATGGGCCTGAAGAACATTTGGATGTACATAATGAAAGCGGTAAGCGTACCAATAGTAACGCCTGTTTCTCCGCCAATAACACTTCTTGCACCATACCATACCAGCAAACCCACACCCATGGCAGCAATGATTTCCGCTACCGGAAAATAGACAGAATAATACAATACTGATTTCAGGTGAGCTGCCTTGTGCTCTTTATTAATGTCTTTGAATTTTTCAAACTCTCGTTTCTCACTTCCAAAAATCTGTACGATGTTGATTCCCGTTAAATGCTCCTGCACAAAAGAGTTCAGGTTGGCAACCGCATTGCGCACATCGTTAAAAGTGACCTTGATCTTCTCTTTAAAAATATAGGTAGATAAAAGCATCAGCGGTATGGTTGATAAACTCACCAGTGCCAATCTCCAATCCGTGTAAAACATGAATGCCAGGATGAAAACAATTTGCAACAGATCCCCCGCCAGCGCAGCAAGCCCTTCGCTAAACACATCGGCCAATGCTTCTACATCAGAAATGGTTCGTGTTACCAACCTTCCAATGGGTGTGCGATCAAAAAACTTTAGTCGGAATCCAACGAGGTGTTTATATAACTTTATTCTGATATCCCGAATCACATACTGACCAATCTTCCCGGACAAATAGGTGTGTACATATTGAAATACAGACTGAACAATAAGCAAGGCAAAGATGAGCACCATGATCTTAACCATGCCAAAGTAGTCTCCATTGGCAACGTCATTATCAAGTGTGTATTGAATCAATAAAGGCCTGATGGGAGTAAGAACTCCCAACACCACCGTTAATACTATCAGAAAATAAAATCTGCCGCGATAAGGTTTTACAAACTGAAGTATTCGCTTTAAAACATTAAAGTCGATGATATTGCCACTACTGATCTTTTCTTTCTCCACTACTAGTCTAAAAAAATTCTTTTTGGATATTTAACATTGAAAAGGTACAGTCCGCCCGGAGGCACATTCATTCCTGCTTTTTTTCTGTCTTTGCTATCAATAATATGCTGGAACTCCCTAACTGAAGTTTTGCCGCTCCCTACGTCCAGCAAGCTTCCTACGATTGCTCTCACCATTCCTCTCAGGAATCTGTTGGCCACAATGGTAAAAACCAACAAATCTCCCTTTTGATTCCAGCGGGCAGTTTTCAGGTCGCAAATAAAATGATTTACATCCGTTTTTACCTTACTAAAACACTGAAAGTCATGTTCTCCGACTAATAACGCAGCAGCCTCATTCATGGTTTGAATATTTAATTCTTTGAAGAAATGATAGGCATAGTCTTGATAAAAGGGATTCTTTACCTGAGTAATCTTGTATTCATAAGCACGCTCTACAGCACTATACCGTGCATGCGCATCTGCTCTTACCATTCGGATGGCATTGATTGAAATTGCTTTTGGCAAAAAGGAGTTGAGCTTTTGAATGGTAGTGGGGTAGTTCAGTTGCTGATCAAAGTCTGCATGGAAAAACTGTTTTATGCAATGAACGCCTGTATCGGTTCTTCCACTTGCTACGATCTCAATATCTCTTCTAAACAATTTTTTAAAAACCTCTTCAACAACCTGCTGTACGCCAACTGCATTTTTTTGAGATTGCCAACCATGATAGTTGGTGCCATTGTAACTGATTTCGAAGAAGTAGCGCATCATCCTGACCTCTACATCCTCACATTCTCGTAAATCACTGCTGCCCCTTGTCCCACACCAATGCACATAGTAGCCAGTCCATACTTTACTTTTCTCTTTTGCATTTCGTGAATCAACGTAGCACTGATACGAACGCCACTGCATCCTAACGGATGACCAATGGCAATGGCGCCACCATTTACGTTTACGATCTCCGGGTCAAAGCCCAACTCACGGGTACATACAATAGACTGCGAGGCAAAAGCTTCATTCAATTCTACCAGTCCAATATCTTTTGCAGAAAGACCAGCCCTCTTCATTGCCTTTTGAGAGGCTGAAATAGGGCCAACACCCATGATGGCTGGATCGACCCCTGCCACTCCCATTGATACTACCCTCACAAGGGGTTTTAAGCTAAGTTGTTTTACCAACGTTTCATTGACAAGCAAAGCAGCTGCCGCCCCATCATTAATACCAGACGAATTTCCCGCAGTCACAGACCCTCCTTCCTTAAAGGCTGGTTTTAGCGCTGCCAACTTTTCAAGAGAAGTTTCACGTGGATATTCATCTTCGCTGAACTCAATCGGATCACCTTTTTTTTGAGGGATTTGAACGGGTATAATTTCTTCGTTGAATTTTCCTGCCTGTGCTGCTTTAAAGTATCGCTGCTGAGACTGAAGTCCAAAAGCATCCTGTTCTTCTCTGGTGACTTTCCATCTTTCGGCTACATTTTCTGCCGTTTCTCCCATGCTATAAGGATGGTACAACCTGGAAAGCCTGGAATTAACAAACCTCCACCCGATGGTAGTGTCAAATATTTCTGCTTTCCTGGAATAGGCATCTGCAGACTTTGGCATTACAAAAGGAGCCCGGCTCATGCTCTCCACACCTCCTGCTATGTACACTTCACCATCCCCGTGGGCGATTGCTCGTGAAGCATCCATGATCGCCTGCAAACCAGAAGCGCAAAGTCTGTTGACCGTATTACCCGCCACCTCAACCGGAAGACCAGCCAATAGCAGTGCCATGCGCGCCACATTTCTATTGTCTTCACCCGCCTGATTGGCAGCTCCAAAAATTACATCCTCCACCAGTTTTTGGTCCACCTGAGGATTCCTTTCCATCAGTTTTTTTATCACATGAGCGGCCATATCATCCGGTCTCACGGAAGCCAACGCACCCCCAAATTTCCCAACAGGCGTACGCAGTATATCCACAATATATGTACTGTTCATTTTGAATTGGAGTTGGAATTAGGCCAAAAAGCCTCAAATTCATTACTTTTGCTGCAAGTTAAACCCAGATTACATATTAGGATAGATTCTGCTTTGATTTATTGACCATTCTGACCGAAGCATCATTGAAGCGTTTATTCTAATAATAAGTAATCAGGTGATTATTCATTCGTCAAATTATACAATAGAATTTGTATTGTATAATTGCGGTTAAATCAAACCCCTCTATGTGGCAAAGGAAACAAACTGTATTTCTGGTTATTGTTGGCGCATGTATGCTGATCAGTATTTTCTTTCCTGTATGGCATTCCAATAGTGATGGCGTACAGAAAGTATTATTCCCATTGCATTACTCCGTTACGGAAGGTGATGTAAAAACGACCATCTATTTTCCTTTTAGCCTTAGCGCCATTTTTGCCATTGCGGCAGCAACAGTTGCCTTCTTTGAAATTGGCAAATTTCAAAACAGAATGCTGCAAATAAAA
The DNA here is from genome assembly GCA_002344795.1 of Flammeovirgaceae bacterium UBA2338. Lineage (GTDB taxonomy): Bacteria > Bacteroidota > Bacteroidia > Cytophagales > Cyclobacteriaceae > ELB16-189. The sequence continues at coordinate 5,985 of DDUM01000015.1, forward strand.
TTAGGAGCGCTTAACTCCTTCTTTATGGCAGGAAGTATCGGGTCTGCAGTTTATTTTGCTACCGACCTAATTAAAACCCATCAGGAAGCAGGAGAATACGGGTTTGCCATGTTTTTGCCAGTGATCGCTATGGTGAGTAATATGGTGGCCAACCGTTTTATCAGAAAAGATGAAAAGTTAGTGAAGGATTCCGATAGGCTTCGCTAAACTTTATGCACAGTAAATTGTTATTACTATAACTATACTAATGAATGTTGAATCTAATAAACTAATTAACGCATGGCTCAAACTAAACTAGGAGAAAACACAGTAAACACAATGGGCGAACTGCCAGCAATTGGCTCTACTGCCCCCAATTTCACCTTGGTGGATAACGCATTAAAAGACGTAAGCCTTGCGGATTTCAAAGGCAAAAAAGTTGTTCTTAATATCTTCCCAAGCATTGACACTGGTGTTTGCGCCACTTCAGTAAGAGAATTTAATAAGAGAGCTACTGCACTTGACAATACTGTAGTTATATCTATATCAAAAGATTTACCATTTGCATTAAAACGTTTTTGTGGAGCTGAGGGAATTGATAAAGTGGTTACGCTTTCCGATTTTAGAAATTCAGGTTTCTCCAAAGCCTACGGCATGGAAATGACAGATGGTGGAATGAAAGGATTCTTCGCCAGATCCATTGTTGTGATTGACGATCAGGGAAAAGTAAAACACACAGAAGTAGTCCCTGCTGTTGGGCAAGAGCCCAATTATGATGCGGCATTGAGCGCACTTTAAAAAACCGATTTACCCTAGGATAATATTTATGAAAATGGCCATCTTTGATGGTCATTTTCATTTAATAAGTTATGGTGAAGTCAAAAAAAATCATCATTGCAGGAATCCTCTTCCTTATACTCTTCGATTGTCTCAGCCAGGACATAGTTATAAAAAACATTAATACTGAAGGATCCTACTTCGTTGAAAATTTTGATAAAAATAATTTTAGAGTTGTCTATAAGATTTTCTCCAAGGATGAACGACTTTCCGATTTTAACGTAGTGAAGTTTGATTCACTTCTTGTGGTTAATGATACAAGTAGAATAAGTATGTTCGGGAATTACAGTATTCTTGGTAACGCATCTACTAAGAATAACTCCGCTTATCTTTTAGGATCTGCTTCTAATTCCGGTTTAGTTCTACATATCATCAATAATAATACTGGAATAGGGACTGACCACAGAGTCAAACTCCAATTCAATTGGTCTGGCGATTCACCTTGCTACCTTACAGCTATCGAAAACAATTTTTACTTACTTGTTGAAGGCAAAGTTTCTGAATTAGTTGCTATAGCGCCAAGCGGGGAGCCTATATGGAAGAAGCTGTTTACAGGAGCCGGCTCAACCCTTTCAGTTAATTTCATGAAGGTGGTTGATAATCAACTTTTCCTATCATTTACATACGACCCCAGGAAAAATAAAACAAAAAATGAAATAAGGGCGATTGATCCAAGTACGGGCAATGAGTCATTTTTATTTCCAATGATATATGGAAAGAAAAAGCTAACTATCGACAACATCATCCCTTATAATCAAGAAGAAATAATATTAACAGGGAGGACTTTCAAAAACTTAAAAAAGCAAGACTCAAGTCCAGGTATTCCTTATGTAGCTAAAATGAACACCATGTCTGATGCTATTGACTTTACTGAGATCAAAACAAAGGAGAATGTTTACTGGATGGGCTTTCTGAAATCAATTGAGAATCAAGGCGGTTATCTCATTGGAGAAACCTTTACAAGTGACCCTCCAGTTTACATTCCTATCGGTGGGTTTGCTGGCGTAATCGCAAACAGTATTGCCACGGCAGCATATACATGCACTTTGAGGTTCAATAAGATTGTTTTTGTGAAATTTAACACTACCGCAGATAATGAAATTCAATCATATGGCGTAACTCCAAGGGCCACCTCCGTAAATCAATATATGCACCCCTATCGATTTGCTCACTATGCTAATAATAAAGGTAATACACATTATTTTGGGGATAACGGTGAAGGGTCTATTTATAGCATAAGTAAAGGAAACATTAGTAAATACAATCCTACAGAAAAGACTGAACATACCATTGGGACGATTCCAAATGCGAATGTTCCTTCTATTATCTTCCTAAGTGAGAGGTACGCACTTTATTCAGATCAAAATGTATCTAAAAGAGAATTGATTTTTAATCAAATAAAACTCCCCTAGGTTGAAATTAGGATCATTCATATCCATTTTGTTTTTCTCCATTACCTCGCTTAACGCTCAAGTCATTTTTGATTTACCCCACGAAGATAAACCTGAATTAAAAAGATTTGGAGCATCTTTTCAGGTTGGACTTGTTTTTATTAACCCTGTAGAGGTAAATGCATACATCCAAAAATATATTAAAAATCAAATTGGGAATGGGGTTGTTTTTTTGAAACATGGAGATGAAAATATAGGTAGTGCGATAAATCTGAATTTCTCTCCAACAATCAAATTCACCAATTACACTTTGAGATGTATGGCCGATTTTGGGATTGCCAGTAAATCCATAACGGTTAATTCAAAAGAAAACAGATTTTCAATTCTGAGGTTTTCCCCTGGATTATTACTCGATCGATTTTTCGATATCGACAACAAAAAACAATTTTTTGCCGGAGCGGGCGTTCAATACCAGTTTATGTCATTTGAAAATACTCCAGCCAATGGTTTTGGCGGAAGAATTGAATCTGGGTTTAGGTTTCGAACTTTAGAAGAGACTAACTATAGTTTTTTTTTATTGCTTGATCTCGCTAATCAAGAGACACCCACAGCCTTTGCTTCCAAAATCAAAAGTATTGATTTCTCAGGGCTTGGCATTGGAGCAAGAATAGAGTTTTAAAGATTCTATATTAAATTCCTTTGTGTACTTTAGCTATTCGACTTTTGAATAATTCCTAATAATGAAATTTTTGACTGTTCAACTTTTTGTTGCTTTGGTTTTTACCGGCAAAATTCTTTTCGCACAAACCTACTACCTCCAACCTGACCGGGTATTTGATGGAAACGAAATGCATGAAGGGTGGGTAGTAGTGGTGGCAGAAAATAAAATTGCAGAAGCAGGTCCGGCAAACAAAATAACCCAACCCAGAGGAGCGACTGCCATTTCCTTACCGGGGACTACCCTAATGCCAGGCATGATTGAAGGACATTCTCATTTATTATTATACCCTTACAATCAAACGCCCTGGAATGATCAGGTGCTGAAAGAATCGGACGCTTACAGAGTGGCGAGAGGAACAGTACATGCCAAAAATACTTTGATGGCAGGATTTACTACCGTGAGAGACCTTGGATCAGAAGGTGCCGGATACGCAGATGTGGGATTGAAAAAATCGATAGAAGATGGAGTGATCCCCGGCCCCAGAATGCTGGTGGCAGGCAGAGCCATAGTGGCCACAGGAAGTTACGGGCCAAAAGGTTTTGATTCGGATTTTGCGGTAATGCTGGGTGCAGAACCTGCTGATGGAAATGACTTGATCCGCGTTACGCGTGATCAAATCGGCAAAGGGGCTGACATTGTAAAAGTGTATGCCGACTACCGATGGGGAGCCAACGGTGAAGCTGCACCTACTTTCTCTATTGAAGAACTAAAGTTAATTGTAGAGACCGCAAAAAGCAGTGGCCGACCTACAGTGGCACACGCATCTACCAAAGAAGGAATGCGCAGAGCAGTGATGGCGGGTGTCGAAACAATTGAACATGGCGATCAGGGTGATGATGAAATTTTTAAATTGATGAAGGAGAAAGGAGTTGCCTTTTGCCCTACCCTGGCAGCTGGTGATGCCATCCTTCAGTACAATGGCTGGAAGAAAGGAACCGACCCAGACCCTGAAAGGATTGTGAGTAAAAAGTCGAGCTTTAGCAGTGCGTTAAGAGCTGGCGTGGTGATTGTTGCAGGTGGAGATGTTGGCGTATTTCCTCACGGGGAAAATGTAACAGAACTGGAGATGATGAAAGATTATGGAATGGACAACGTTGCTATTTTAAAATCGGTGACTTCAGTAAATGCGAAAACATTCCATTTGAAAAATTTGGGTGAAATAAAATCTGGTTTTCTCGCTGATTTGGTAGCCGTAAAAGGAAATCCGTTAAAAAATATATCGGATTTAAGAAAGATATCGTTTGTAATGAAAGACGGTGTTATCTATAAACAAGAGTAATGAGTATATGGCGAAGTGCACAATAGCCATTTTTTTATCTTTTATATTTTTTCCTGGCAAGGCACAGGAATCTTTTCCAAAAAAATTATCTGATGCTGCAGTGGAACTTACATATCAAAAGGTTCAATACGACCCAGCATACTTTAGCATACCTTATCCCAATGGGGACGTGCCTTCCGACAAAGGAGTTTGTACAGATGTAGTCATTCGTGCTTACAGAAATTTGGATATTGATTTACAAAAAGAAGTGCATGAGGACATGATGAAAAATTTCAGTCTGTATCCAAAAATTTGGGGACTCACTAAAACAGATAAGAACATTGATCACCGAAGAGTGCCCAACCTGATGACTTACTTTTCTCGATTCGGTGTAGTGAAAAAGAAAACCTTAAATCCTCAGGACTATGAAGCGGGTGATATTGTAGCCTGGGATTTAGGTGGTGGCACCACACATATCGGTATCCTCATTGATCAAAAGTCAAGTGATGGTCAAAGACCATTGGTGGTTCACAATATTGGCAATGGGCAGGAGGTTTCTGATTGTCTATTCCAATACCAGATCATTGGGCACTATTCCTACAAAAAATAAATTCTTAGTTGGGCTTGGAAAGTCTTATCCTCGCATCGTCCGCTCTGATGTTCACCTTGGCAGTGCCATTGGCCAATTTCAAACTGGTAAAGGTTTCTGATTTTTCGTATACATCAAAAGCTCCCTCGGCAATCACTCTGGCATCATCATGACGCACATCAAACTGACCTCCTCCTTTGGTCACCACCATTGAAACTGAACCGTCCTCTGCATTAATATTGTATTCACCCGTATTGGACAATGATGTTTCAATCATAAAATCTCCATCGTCAATATCTGCTATCACATGTGAGAAATTTCCATTTCTAATTCTTACATCCCCATCATCAATAGCTATTTCTATGGCTCCTCTTCCCTGATCCATGGTCAAGTTGCCATCGTCCAAACGGAAACGAAATTTACTGCCCTTGCAATCCAACAAATCAATGTCTCCGTTATCAACACCCATTACGATAGACCCATTGATGTTTTTAATCAGATAATCTCCGTCATCTCCCTTCACTAAAATACTGGCTCCTTCTGGTGCTTCGATTTTTATCTCGTAATCCTCGTTGTAGTACCCTACAATGCCATGACTGGATGAACCGGATTTTTCTCTGATTTTCAAATTGCCATTCGAGTTGTCTATCTCAATGGCAAAATCATCACTACCAAAAAATAGTCCTTTGGTAACTACTGTACGATCAACTTTTAAATGAACGTTTTTCCTACTCGCACCAGTTATTGTCACCTTGGCATCAGAAGAAGTTAATTCTATAGTACCCGTGGGACTCATATCAAATTCTTTATCCAAATGATAATCTCCCTCATTTTGAGCCCAAAGGGTAATGCTAAATAGAAAAACTGTAAGGGTAAGTAATGTTTTCATATCGTACATATCGGGTGGTTTCCCCAATATGACGCTGAATGGCTACCAAAGGTTGCACTTCTATAATAATCCTATCAAATCGACATACAAATCAGTGAGAGCTACTTCCGCTTTTCCTGCAATTTCAATGATTTCATCAATGTTGGCAGGTTTCAAATTATCTGGATCGCAATCATCTGTAAGTACTGAGATAGCGCAACAAGGCAACGAGACATGATTGGCCACTATTACTTCAGGAACAGTAGACATCCCGACTGCATCCGCACCAATCCTACTCAAAAAGCGATACTCTGCCCGGGTTTCAAGGTTGGGTCCTGTAACACAAACATAGACTCCTTCATTTAATGTAATCCCGCGCTGGCTGGCAATGGTTTTTAATTTGGCATTAAGCCTCTTATCATAAGGTTGGCTCATGTCAGGAAAACGGGGACCTTGCGAATCTATGTTTGGACCACGCAAAGGGTTGTCCGGCTGCAAATTGATATGATCATCAATGAGCATCAGCTCACCTTTGTGCCAGTTCAAATTCATATTGCCCGCAGCATTTGAAATCAACAAATACTTTACACCCAGTTCTTTCATTACCCGAACCGGTAATGTGATTTGATCGGCTGAGTAACCTTCGTAATAATGAAACCGACCATGCATCGCCAATACTTGCTTTCCATTTATTTCTCCACTGATCAGCTTCCCTTTATGAAACTCAACGGTTGACACTGGAAAGTGAGGTATGGCACTGTATTCTATCTCAATTGGGGTTTCAATTTTTTTTGTAAAAAGATTTCCCAGGCCTGTACCAAGAATTATTCCAATCTCAGGATTTTGTACACCCTGAGATTTTATAAACTCAACTGCCTCCTTTATTTTTTTTATCATCGATTCGATGTTATCATTTAACCACAAAAGGCACAAAGAACACAAAGCGCTCTGTGCTCTTAGTGGCTAAAAGGAAATTATTCATAAAAATTATCCTTATCAGTTTCAGCCACGTCCATAAAAAATTGAGCGACTTTTTCAGTCACAGCCTTAAAATATTTTTCTCCTTTTTCTGCTGTTGCCTTTCGCGGATCACCCACTCCCGTATCTTTTGTCACTTTTGTCCACTGCCTTTCTGCCCAGGCCCACCCTTCCTGAATGGCCCCGAATTTAAATTTTTTTTGCACTCCCGTCACCCGCCTCATTCAGGGGCAATACCAGATCAGATCGGAGGTAAAGCATAAGACTCGTTTCCATCTCTCCTGCATGATCATCTTTATTCTCAAAAAATAATTTTTGATCTAAGGACTTAAACCAATCACAGCTGCTGATAAACATCCTGGGGAATTGAAGCCCTAATTCCCTGATCATGGGCTTAAAGTCGTTGCCTCCATGGCTGTTTAAAATGATCAATTTAAAAATCCCCTGACGGTTCAACACTTCAATAACGTCCCTTAGCACAACAAACTGTGTGCTTGGATTCATGTTCATATCAAGGGTCACATCATGTTGTCCTGTGTTCACACCAAACGGAACTGTGGGCAGGACGATAATCTTACTTCCTTTTTCCCAGCCGATGCGAGCCGCTTCAGCAGCAATTGCTTCCGCTTCGATGATATCAGTACCATAGGGCAGGTGATAATTATGAGCCTCTGTGGCTCCCCATGGAAGTATAGCTAAGTCGAAAGATGCTTCTTTGATGTATTTCCAATTGTTCTCTTTTAATAGATAGGGTCTCATTTTATATGGCAGGAAGTGCGATGGTATAGGTTTCGTTTCTCCTTACCGTCAGTCTATCGTCACGTAACCACGGATTGTGGCGCTTGAGCAATTTATAATTTGATCCTTGTTCCAGAGCAAATTCGACCAAGTCCGGAATGGTCTCTTTCACTTCCACAAAGCGCAATGAATCTTGCTGATAAAGATGCTGTGGGTTAATTTTAAATCCATAGCGCACAGGGTTTTCAATTATTTCTTTTATTGCCAAAATCCTAAAAACGTAGCGAGCAGTCTCTTCATTTAGAAATAAATCGTAATAACTATCTACTTTTTGTTTTTCAATAGCTCTTCCCAATCCACTCATCCCTCTGTTGTAAGAGGCGGCTACCAAAGTCCAGTTACCAAATTTTTCATATGCCTTATTAAAATAACTACATGCCGCCTCAGCCGCTTTGATAGGATCATAGCGCTGGTCTACTTCTCTTGTTATTTCAAGCCCATTTTCTTTTCCTGCGCTTCTTACAATTTGCCAAAATCCTACAGCATTAGCAGGTGAAATCACATTGAGTAACCCACTTTCAATCAATGGCAGGTATTTAAAATCATCAGGAATACCATTTCGCTTTAGAATAGGCTCAAATTGAGGAAGCCATTCGTTGGCTCTTTTCATCAAAAAAATGGTGTTGCTGTGAAAGTAGATGTTGATCTGAAGTTCTTTGTCAATCTGCTCACGCAAGTCTGAACGATCTAATGGCACCTGCTCTCCTGCAAAACTCAATTCTTTAGGGAGCTCGTAGGAGATAGCGAGTAATGGCTCATCTTCTTGTGGCAATCCTTCATACACCGCTTCTGGATTATTACCCAAACCTACAATTTGCTCCAATCGCTCAATACGTGTGTTGATAAAAATGACAAGGAACAAAAGCACGGCCAATCCAATGATCACCAGCAATTCAATACGGTACTTTTTTAAAAAACTATCCATCGCACTTTCAATTAAAAATTGGGTTCAAGTAAATATTTAGAATAAAATTCTTCAATTACTTTAACAGCCTCTTCGGAGGTATCAACCAGGCTAATCAATTCGAGATCTTTTACATCTATCATTTCATGAGAGACCAGCACTTCTTTAAACCACGCCAACATTCCTGCCCAAAATTTTTTGTCTACTAAAACAATAGGGAATCGCCCAATTTTTTGGGTTTGAATCAGGGTAATTGCTTCCGTCAATTCATCCATTGTGCCAAACCCTCCTGGCATTACGATATAGCCCTGTGAATATTTTACAAACATCACTTTTCGAACAAAAAAATAATCAAATGAAATTAATTTTTCCGGATCGATATAAATATTTCCTTTTTGTTCGTGGGGCAAAAATATATTCAATCCAACACTCTTGCCTCCTGCCTTATACGCTCCTTTGTTTCCAGCTTCCATTATACCCGGACCTCCACCGGTAATAACTCCATACCCATGCTGAACCAGCTTAAAAGCAATGTCTTCTGCAATTTTATAATATGGGTGGTCTGGTTGTGTACGCGCTGAACCAAAAATTGAAACGCATGGCCCAATTTTAGAAAGCTTTTCAAACCCCTCTACAAACTCAGACATCACCTTGAAAATAACCCACGAGTCTGCGCTTTTTATTTCGGTCCAATTCTTATCAACAAAAGCCTTCCTGATTTTACGTTCTTCCTCTGTTGAGGCTTCCTTTTCATTATCTTTCTCCATACATACTTCTATTTGATTTGCTAATATAAAGGGAATGCTGCCTTTGCAATAATATAAAGGAAGGAATAAAGCTATCCTGAGATAGCTTTAATGAAAATACTATTTATTCTTACCAAGAAGGTTGCTGAGCGCATCGTCCAAATTATTATACTTAAATTTAAAACCAGTGCCGTGAATCTTAGCTGATGAAACAGCACTTCCTTTCAAAACCAGATTTGACATTTCACCAAGAACTAGTTTCAAAATAAAACCCGGGACATTGGGTGCCCAAAGTGGTTTGTCCAGAGCTTTTGCAATGGCAACTGTCATTCCTTTGTTAGTAGTAGGAGTGGGAGTCACAGCATTATAGGCTCCTGTCATTGTCCCATCTTCCATTGCTTTCATAAATATCCTACACACATCATCAATGTGAATCCAACTCACAAGTTGCTCTCCGGAGCCCAGTGGTGAGCCAACACTCCATTTAATCGGTTTTACCATTTCTGCCAAAGCTCCTCCTTTTTCACTTAACAAAATACCGATCCTTATTTTTACCACACGAATACCCAGGGACTCTATTTTATCCACACTTGCTTCCCATTGTTTTACTACATCAGCAAGAAAATCATCAGCGGGCTGATCCTCTTCCGTAAATATTTTTTCCAATCCGGCATCACCATAAATACCTATGGCAGAAGCTGAAATAAAAGTCTTTACGTTGTGAGTATTTTGTTTCAGCGTTTGATAAAGCAATTCACTGGATTTTGTACGGCTTTCCAGAATTTCTTTTTTTCTAGAGGTTGACCAGCGTTTATCTGCAATTCCAGCACCAGCTAAATGCACGATAGTGTCTGCATCATTAATGGCTTCGGTTGCTATCACACCTTCATTCACATCCCACTGGTAAGTAGGAACAGACCCTGAGCCACTGCTGCGGGATAAATGTGAAACCTGGTAGCCTTTTTGTATGAGCAAGGTGGTAAGCCTTGTGCCTAGGAGCCCGGAGGCTCCCGTTATCAGAATATTTTTATGCATTTGGATAATTACTAGCTTTGATTACTAATAACAACAGCATGAAGCAAAATAAGTTTGATTTTATCATCCTTTGCCTTCTTTTTAGTGTGGCCGCCTTTGGGCAAAAGGTAACTACAGAAAAGCAAAGACAAAAGATAAGCGGAGGAGAAGGCGAAGGTTATGCCACCACGTTAGAGGGTAAGAAAGAACTGGTTGCCGCTTCCTGGGGTAAATTTCTAAAGGAATTTGGTAAACCAAAACAAGGCACAGCGTTTACCAGCATAAACGAACCCGCACTGGGCGGTACAGTATATAGCCAGGGAGTTATCTATGCTGACATCAAAGATAAAGGTGAAAGCACGGAAGTCTGGTTAGGCATAAAAGCTGATGAATGGGTGGTGAACGACATCGATATCGTAAAAAAAGAATTGGAAAAAAAAGTATATCAGTTCGGTATCAAATATTATAAGGACAAGATTCAAGCCCAGATTGATGAGGCCCAGCGTGCTTTTGATGCAACCACAAGACAAGGTCAGCGGCTGGTTAATCAAAACAAGGATCTTACGATTCAGTTGGGAAACAACGAACAGGAAAAGGTAAAGTTGGAAGAGCGCCTTCAGGCCAATGCGTTAGAGCACGCAGTGTTAATACAGAAACTTGAAAACAACAAACTCGCGCAAGACTCTGTAGTGCAGGCAGGCGATCAGATTAAAAAAGTAATTGAGCTGCATAAAGAAAGGCAGGGTAAAGTAAATTGATAGCGCTTAAATAGACGATCATTTTTTACCCAACCCCTGCAAGTCTATTTGTTGATAGGCACCTTAGAAAGCAACACCTTAATGATGTCTGATGTACGGACGTTGTCTGCTTCCGCTTCGTAATTCAAAATGATACGGTGATTGAGTACATCAAGCGCTACTTCCTTGATATCTTCTGGCAAGACATAATCACGACCCTCAAGATAAGCCAGGGCCCTTGAGGCTAAATTGAGATTAATACTTGCACGAGGTGATGCACCGAATTGTATGTATTGTGCCTCATGATCCAGTTTGTACTCTTTGGGTTTGCGAGAAGCAGAAACCAATTCGATAATATATTTCTCTAAGGACTCTGAAATTTTCACCTTGTTTACTTCTCCACGGATTGCAAAAATATCTTCCTTGGTAAGCACCTGATTCACGGTGTAATCAAATTGCATATTGGAGATACGCCTCATGATTTCCAGCTCGTCTTCTTTTGAAGGATAATTAACAAACACTTTCATCATGAATCTATCAATCTGTGCTTCAGGCAAAGGGTAGGTTCCTTCGTTCTCAACAGGATTTTGTGTTGCCATTACCA
>DDUM01000015.1:17705-22363 GCA_002344795.1 Flammeovirgaceae bacterium UBA2338
AGCCGACTGAACTTTCGCTGGTGATCTGTTGATCTCATCCGCTAAAATAATATTGGCGAATATGGGGCCTTTCTTTACCTCAAATTTTCCGTCCTTCTGATTGTAAATCATCGTACCTACCAAATCAGCAGGCAATAGATCGGGAGTAAATTGGATGCGGGCAAAATCAAGGTGTAACACCTGGGCAAGGGTACTAATGGTAAGGGTTTTAGCAAGTCCGGGAACTCCTTCCAGTAGGATATGACCATTGGTAAACAACCCTATCATCAGGCGATTGACCATGTACTCCTGGCCTACTACCACTTTTGCTACTTCTGCGTATACCTTTTTTACCTTTTCTGTGTGCTCTTGCTGTACTTCGGTTACCGTCTCAAACGCCATACTCATATGCTTTTACCGTTAATTTTAGCGCAATATTAAAGAATTAGGCTTAAAATTAGTTACAAATGGATGTAATCGGATTTAAAGGTCGTTTCTCGCTGTTATCCCGGCTTCATTCCATTGTAAAAACCAATCCATGCCCAAAACTTTCGTTATAGGTGATATTCACGGTTCTTGCCACGCATTGTTGCAATGTTTTGAAAATTCCGGGTTCAATTACCAAAAAGATACGCTCATCTGCCTGGGAGATGTGGCCGATGGGTGGCCTGAGACACGGCAGGCCATAGACGAACTGCTTCAAATTGAAAACATAATATACATATTGGGCAACCACGATTTCTGGGCACTCAACTGGATGGAAACCGGGTATGCCAATGACTCATGGCTTATGCAGGGGGGCCAGGCGACCATCGATTCTTATGAAGGTAAAGTGCCAGCAAGTCACATTCAATTGTTAAAAAGTGCAATGCCGTATCATATCCATCACAACAAATTATTTGTGCATGCGGGTATCGACCCCGGGAGACCAATTGAAAAGCAGGGTATCCAAACTTTCCTGTGGGACAGGAGCTTCGCCCAAATGGCAAAAGAAAAGCACAACAATTCTCATCGGCTAACTTCATACGATTCCGTATTTATTGGGCACACACCGATTCATGAAGACAAGCCCAGGCAATATTGTGAAGTATGGATGATGGATACAGGAGCAGGGTGGTCGGGTCGGCTTTCGATGATGAATATTGAAACGCAAGAATGTTTTGTGAGCGATCCGGTACCTCAACTGTATCCGGGTGTTGAAGGGAGGAAAAAAAATTAAAACTCAACTACCTCAGCATCTCTCGGGTTTACCAAATAGGAGTTGATTAGATTTTGTACAATGCGATTCTCCTTTTCAATTTTTATGAAATCCTTGGCCGATTCAAAATCCGCTAACGCCTCATGCTTGCCGATAAATCCAAAACCCAGATAAGCACCATTTTCAACAAGTACCAGAGATCGTTCGTTGTTTTTCCTGCCTTTTCCTATAATGGCCAGTGAGTTTCCTTCCTCAAAAAACGAAGCAATGGCTGCGTTAATTCGTTTGTTGTATTTACTGGCCGTCTCCACGCCCATACATCCCCCTTTGCACTCACCTGTTTGATAACTAAAACACAGGCCTTTGGCCACCTGCAATCCTGATAATTTTGGGCACAAATCAAACTCCCTCACTTTTTCCCACATAAAGTTCCACGCATCTCCTTTCGAGCTGAAACTTATCAACGGTCGGGTGCCGCGCTTTACTATATTGACACAAAACCGAAGGTATCCTGCCCGATCTTCATAATCATAAATCCCCCACTCATCCGCTTTCTGCTTCTGTGCCAGGTTATACTTTGGCCACAGCCTTCTGATTTCCTGTGATTCAAAAATCAAAGCAATCAATTCACTACCTGTAAGCTCATAGGTAATGTGATGGATCTCGTTTCTTATGTTGGATCGGCTCCACTCACGGGCAGCTCCAGTAAAATGTCCGGCTATTCTTTTTTTAATGTTGACTGCCTTCCCCACATAAATCACATTGCCACGGGCATCCAAGAAATAATACACCCCGGGTTTGGCCGGCAATTTGTCAAAGTCTTCTTTCGGAAGATTGGGAGGAAGCGTTGTTTCTCCCGAATTTCTTTTCAGTGCTTTTACAATTACTCCCTCTTTATCCCGCTTTAACAGAAGGTCAAAAACCCTTGACGTGGCCTCTGCATCACCCCCTGCCCGATGCCTGTCCCGAATTTCAACACCCAGGCTTTCAGCCAACCTGCCAAGGCTGTATGAACTCAATCCGGGAATGATTTTTCGGCTTAACCTTACCGTGCACAATTTTTTTGAATTCCAGTTGATTCCTGCCTCTTCAAACTCCTTCTTCAAAAAACTGTAATCGAAGTGTGCATTGTGGGCCACAAAAACCTTATCCTTGAGCTGTTCATAAATTTCGTGAGCAACATCGGAAAAAGAGGGAGACTCCTTCACCATTTCGTAATTGATTCCCGTGAGACCGGTAATAAATTGCGGGATACTTCTGCCCGGGTTGATCAGCGTATGATAATGGTTAGTGATCTGCATACCATCATGGTGATAGATCGCTATCTCTGTAATGCGATGATTATTCGCATACCCTCCCGTGGTTTCAACATCAACTATGGCGTACATACTATTGTTCAAAATTAGAGTTTGACATTTGCAGTTAAAAGCGGAACTTGAATCAAATTTTATTTATGAATGGAATTGTTCGTTTTCTTCTCTCTGGCCTGGCTGTATTGCTCACAGCCTACTTATTGCCGGGTGTACATGTAGAACATTATGGTTATGCCTTGCTTGTTGCCGCTGTTTTGTCTTTTGCCAACGCCATTGTAAGGCCCATACTGGTGGTTCTCACCATCCCTATTACCGTATTCACACTTGGCCTGTTTCTATTGGTCATCAATGCCCTGATCATACTGATGGTGGATTACTTTGTTCCCAAATTTGATGTGGATGGGTTCTGGTGGGCCTTGGCATTCAGTCTTATTTTGTCCATATTCAACAGCATGTTTTCGGAGATGTCGAAGCCGAGAAACCGTTAATTTTCCGCGAAGCATCAGCATTTCCCATTCATACAAATTTTATGGCCTTTAGCCATGTAATACCGTTTACCCTATACCCATAAAAATCCTATGAACAAACTACTCCTACTTCTATTCGTAACCTCTACTGCATGGGGCCAACAACTGAATGAACTGACAGTTGAGAAGATAATGCGTAACCCAAAATGGATGGGGGTGTCACCCTCTGATGTGTCATGGTCAGAAGACAGTAAAACCATCTACTTCAATTGGAATCCAACCCATGCTGCTGGTGACTCCTTGTATGCCATTACCCTATCTAATAAGGTGCCTGCCAAAGTAAGTCCCTCTATAAGAAAAACATTGACAACTGATAATGGGACTTACAACAGGAGCTATTCTAAAAAAGTTTACGAAAAGTATGGCGATCTTTTTCTACTGGATATACCAACTAACAAAACCATAAAAATCACCAATACCCTTGAGAGGGAATTTGCTCCCACTTTTTCTCAAGACGAATCCAAAATAATATTCACTTCGGGGAGTAATTTATTTTCCTGGAATATCAACACGGGCTCATTCACTCAGCTTTCTGATTTTAGAAAAGGGAAAAAACAATCAGAAGCTAAACTAAGCGCTCATGAAGAATGGCTGAAGCAGGACCAACTCGCCTACATACAAATACTCAAAGAACGAAGTGAGGACAAAAAAGCAACCGACAAAAACAATAAAGCCAACCGGCCTGATCGTCCCTATACTGTTTACCTGAATGGTCAGAATATTGACAACCTCATAATGAGTCCGGATGAAAACTTTATCACTTACCGAATGACAAAGGAGGCAGCCAATGCCAAAACCACTATTGTCCCCAACTACGTTACGGAATCTGGTTTTACAGAAGACATTCCTGCACGCACCAAGGTCGGTGTAGATCTTGACACCTATGAATTTTGGGTTTACGATGTGAAAGGCGATACGACTTATCAGGTGGACACTAAAAACATACCGGGTATTACAGATGAGACGGATTTTTCAAAGGATTATCCCGACCAGCAACCTAAAGAAAAAACAACACGGTCAGTGGTAATTAACGGACCTTATTGGTCAGGTGATGGCAGGAATAATTTTGTTGTCATCCGCTCAGTTGATAATAAGGACCGATGGATCATGTCAGTGGATCTGGCTACACGTCAACTTAAGCCGCTGGACAGGCAAAGGGATGAAGCCTGGATAGGTGGCTCCGGTATTGGTTATTTCTTCAGTGCCGGTAATGCCGGATGGATGGGCGACAATAAAAGTATTTGGTTTCATTCTGAAGAAACCGGCTTCTCCCATTTATATACTGTAGACATAGCTACGGGAAAGAAACAAGCCATCACTTCTGGCAAATATGAAGTACAAAATGCCCAACTCTCCAGAGACAAAAAGTTTTTTTACATCACCACCAACGAAGTACATCCCGGAGAAAAACATTTTTATAAAATCTCAGTTGATGGCAAAAAGTCAGAAAGACTTACCCAAGCTACCGGATCGCACCAGGTGGTTTTATCTCCGGATGAAAAATGGATAGCGGATTTATACTCCTATAGCAACAAGCCAACGGAGTTGTTTCTCTCTGAGAACAAAGCGAATGCTAAACCAGAACAAATCACGAAGTCTACATCAGCTGAATTCAATTCTTATCCATGGAGAGATCCAGAG
>DDUM01000100.1 GCA_002344795.1 Flammeovirgaceae bacterium UBA2338
ACTTTGAACGCTATCATTTCAATCCCTTTTCAACACCCAATGGCATCGCCATTGACCAAGTCACTAGATATGCTTATTGGACAGACGAGACACAATCCAACATCATCAAGGGGCTTATTGATGAAACCAATTTTTCAAATCTAGACACACTGGTAGATTATCCCAATTCTGCCAATGGTATAGGTGGCATAGCATTGGATCCCTCCAATCACATGATGTACTTTGCCTACACGGCTGGCGGCAGAGTTCAAAGAACAGACTATAACCTTACCCCCACACCCATCCCTGCCGGCAGCATTCAGGATTTAGCCATTATCCCTAATCCATATGGAGTTGCGATTGATCTGATAAGAAGAAAAATATACTACACTTCAAATGATCTGGGAAGCACCAATACTGGTACACTCTCCCGCATGAACCTGGATGGTACAGGCCAGGAAATATTGATCACACAAACCGCTGCGGGACCTCAACGCTACATGCACGATGTGAAAGTAGACGCTAAAAACAAACTGGTTTTTTGGGTATTTACTGAGGCTAATGGTGTTGCCACTATTTATAAAGCAAATATTGCAGATGTTGCCGGCACTGCAGTTCCACTCATCAACAATACCTCTGGTGAAATTAGAGGATTAGAAATTGATTTTGCCACTGATAAATTATGGTGGGTATCCCGGGGCATTGTCGGACTATTTCCACCCACAATTAAAGAAGCAAAACTCTCTGACGGAACCGGAGCAACTACATTGCATAACATCTCATTCACACCTCCACGTGCTAATTTTATTGCCCTTGATAGAGGTTGTGAGCAACCCATTGCCGCTGCTTTGTTTCTCAACGCACCTCTGGGTCAACCCTCCACAGCAGACCCTGTCATTACTTCATACCATCACATCAATGACATCATTCAGGTAAGCATTACGCAAGTACCCACAAAAGGTGTGGCTGCATTACAACCCGATGGAAAGATATTTTACACACCCAACAACGGAACCGTTGGTGCGGATGCGATCACTTACCAAATTTGCAATCAATGCGGGCTTTGTGATCAGGCAACTATTGCCGTTGCTATCCCCAATGTTCCTCCGGTGATAGCACCTTCCGCTTCAATTCAGATAGAGAATGGCACCATCGCTATCCTACCACTGAGCGCTCTGCTATCTGATCTCAATGATAATCTTGACATCTCTTCACTTTCTGTTATTACACCCCCAACAAGTGGTGCCAGTACAAGTTTCAATACCAACAATGAGTTGGTAGTTGATTACACGGGCATTACATTTTCAGGAGTAGATAATTTAACTATAGAAGTTTGCGATTTGGCAAATGAATGTACTACGAGTATTATTAGTATAACCGTAGATGCACCTGTACCCACCTTACCCTCAATTATTATTTATAATGGTTTGTCTCCCAATGAAGACAATTTCAATCCTTATTTTAGAATTGAAAACATCGAAGCTGCTCAACCTCAAAACAAGGTATTCATATTCAACCGCTGGGGGGACAAGGTATTTGAAGTGGATAACTATGATAACAACGACCCTGCCAAACGATTTAACGGAGACGGTGACAAGGGCAAAGCCCTTCCTTCCGGAGTCTATTTTTACAAAATCGAATTCAACGATGGCACACCAGAAATGACCGGATACTTAACTTTGAAGCGTTAGTTATATTAACTTAAAGTTCAAAGTTTGAGCTTTAAATTAAAATTTATAAATGGCCCAAGTACTTCCTCCCTTTTCCTGCAGTTACTCCCCCGGGTTTTCCCAATTGCTGTTTGACCTTAACTGCACCTTGGCCATCTCCACGTATCAGGCCGGCAAACTGGTTTTTATAAGCTCAATCGATCCAGACAAAGTAGTGCAGTTGCCCCGGTCATTTGAAAAGCCAATGGGTATCGCCATTGCTCATAATAAACTAGCGCTGGCCACACGCAATGAAATTGTTGTACTTGCAAATGCTCCCAAATTGGCCTCCACCTATCCCAAACAACCAGGAACCTACGATGCCCTATATTTACCCAGGGCATTGCTTTATACCGGAGAACTTGATATCCACGACCTCCATTGGGATGGGGACAATTTAATAGCAGTTAATACACGGTTTTCATGTATTGCTCGTCCTTCATTTGATCATAACTTTATTCCTCTCTGGAAACCAAAATTCATCAAGCACCTTGATCCCAATGATCATTGTCATCTCAATGGCCTTGCAGTATCAATACAAAATAATCCAAAATATGCTTCTGCTCTGGGGCATTCGGATGAACCCAACGGCTGGAGGAAAAATATAGCGAATGGGGGAATTCTTATTGACATTGAAAGTGATGAAATAGTCTTGCAAAACCTGCCTATGCCCCACTCTCCCAGAATTTACGATGATCAACTTTATTTTCTCTTGTCGGCCACGGGCGAGCTAGTAAAAGCTAACTTAAAAGCAGGAAAATACGAGGTAATCAAAAAATTCAATGGTTTTGTAAGGGGCATGGACAAAATTGGAGATTACCTGTTTATCGGCTTATCCAAGATAAGGAAAACCAGCTCCACCTTTGGCAATTTACCTATTGCCAAGACCTCGCCCTTTTGCGGTATTGTTGTCATACATCTTCCCACCGCCAGCCTTGTAGGACAACTGCAATATGAAAACAGTGTGGAGGAAATTTATGATGTGAAAGTTATTGCCGATACGAGGCGTCCGGGAATCCTCAACCATACCAAAGAGGATTTTAGGTATGCACTAACTATGCCCAAAGGTAATTTTTGGGCAACCCAGGCCGGTAAAAAGTAAATCATCTCAAGAAATTTCTTACAGATAGCAGAGATAATCACAGAAATACTTTGAGGTAGTAAATCCCAATGATCCGGAAAGTAGGTTTTTGGCAACAGCTTCCTGGCTATTGCACGGAGTTACACAAAGAATCTCAAAGCTCCTCAAAGAGAACCCCCAACCTTCGTGCAACTTTGTGCCTCCTTAGTGTACTTTGTGCAACAGATTCTTATGTTATTGCACATAGTCACACAAGGAAGCAGGCTTTTTGATTTCTCACAGATAAAATAGAAACCAAAGAAAAAATTTGAGGTAGTTAGATGCCATTCTAATGGTAGGTTTTTGGCAACAGCTTCCCTGGCTATTGCACAGAGTTACACAAAGAATCTCAAAGCTCCTCAAAGAGAACCCCCAACCTTCGTGCAACTTTGTGCCTCCTTAGTGTACTTTGTGCAACAGATTCTTATGTTATTGCACAAAGTCACACTAGGAAGCAGGCTTTTTGATTTCTCACGGATAAAATAGAAATCACAGAAAAAACACGTGGCCGAATCCCTTCAGTGGATAAAAAGGGGTGATAAAGGCTCATCTTTCTCTTTTTAAGGGGCACAGGGACCTTCCAAACCCTATTTCTTTGAAAGTAAATGTTTTCTCGGATGACTATATTTTTTTTTATAAATTGATGATGCAAGTGTATTAAGATGGGAAATACTGTTTTTTGGCAAATTTACAAGTCTACCGCCTATAAGTATAGGAAATACAGATGCAAACTGGAGAAGAGTATTGCCAATCATTCCTTTCACAAATTCTCCAGAAGAAAGCAGAATCAACTTATACGCAAGGTAGAACGGTTGCGAAACCGACTGCGCACACTTTCCCTACAGCTAAAGATTGCCGCTTCGGGAGCTACCATGACCATACTGTTAAGCTGCGGACAGGTGTCCGCCCAATCTGCCATTGGCCCATTTGTGAATAATGATCAGGATAATCCGCTTCGACCACCCATTGAAACCGGGCAATACTCTGCCCCGGTATTGGTAGACTTCGACAAAGATGGTGACCTCGATCTTTTCGTAGGGACTGATTATAACGACATCCTGTATTTTCAAAATGTGGGCAGTCCTACAGAACCAAAATATCTCAAGCCCCCCATCGCTGAAGACCCGTTTGAAAATACTACCTTCCCCTCGTCATTCGGATACTCATCCCCGGCTCTGGCAGATATTGATGGTGATGGCGATTTGGATTTGGTGGCTTCAGAGAAACAAGGCCTCATTTATTATTTTAGAAACGACAATGGCAAGTTGGCCTTACAGAGCGGAGCCAATAACCCATTCGATGGGTTTGACTTAAGCATTGCCGGTACCCCATACGCAAAAATAACTTTTGCAGATATTGATGGCGATGGCGACCTTGACCTCTATGCCGGAAGGGACCCTGCCTACGCTTCCAATATAATGGAAATGCGCAACAATGGAGATGGAACCTTCGCATCACCCACTTCACCAACCTGGCCCAACGAATCATCCATTGATGTAGTAAATCCTGCACCTGCATTTGGCGACATGGATGGAGATGGAGACCTCGACCTTATCATAGGAGAAAATAATGGGAGCATTAGCTACTACCGAAACCAGGAGGTAGAAACGGGCACCATTGACTTTTTGGAACAAACAGGGCCGTGGGATGGAACATTGGGAAATCCTTTTAATGGGCTGGGTACGTATAATGATGCTATCCCCACCTTTGCTGATGTAGATGGCGATGGTGATCTCGATGTGGTGGTAGGTTTGCAGTACGCCACCTATCCAAGCTATCAATTTGAGCCAGTACAATATTTTAAAAATAATGGAGGTGGCAATTTCAGCTTAATGAAGGATCTTAATAGTCCATTTGATGGCGTAGATGTAGGTGACCAAGCCACAGCCTCTTTTGCTGATACCGATAATGATGGCGATTTGGATGTGATAATGGGTGGTGATTTTGTTTACTTTAGTAACTATACCACATTTTATTCCTTCAATGATATCTCTGGAGTAAATGAACCCGTTCGTTTTGAAAATACAACAGCCGCCCTGGGCAACACCCCACCCTTTGGACATAACAATGCACCTCAATATGGTAATCCCATTTGGGCAGATTTGGATTTAGATGGTGATCAGGACCTCGTCATTGCTGATAGTGGCTCACCAGACCGGTTTCTTTATTTTGAAAATCAAAATGGGGCATTTGTTGAAAAATTATTAACAGAAAATCCTTTTGATGGAATTTATTTTGGAAGCTATTATATCTATGCGGAATTTGCTGACATAGACAATGACGGAGACCTTGATGCATTTTTTTCCACCACTTCATTTATTTATTTCTATGAAGATGTTGGTGCACCGGGATCACCGCATGTACCAGTATACCAGTTATCCACTTTAAATGGCGACCTTACTACCACCGATTTTTTGGGTTATGTGGGCTATCCCAAATTAACTGACGTTGACCATGATGGAGACTTGGATGCCGTTGTGGGCACCTATCAGGGTATTTTATATTTTGAAAACATAGGCACCAACTCAGCACCAGACTTTAAGTTGGATAATCCCAATAACCCCTTTGCTTTTATGACCGATCCTGACGACAACGTGGCCACATTATTGGATGTCGACAAGGATGGCGATTGGGATCTGTTTGTTGGGCAAAACAACGGCCGTTTTAAATATTTTCAAAACCAAAACCCACCTCCCATCACTACCCCTGGCATTAGCCAGATGGTATATAACTATGGCTCCGGACCATTGGTAGTTGATGCTACTATTGCGATTGCTGATGCTGATAACGACCTCATCACAAGGGCGGTTGTTACTGTTCTGGGATATCAAACTGGCGACATCCTGGGTTTTAATCCACAGGGAGGGGTTACTGGAAACTTTGATACGTCAACAGGCGTACTCACCCTTGCAGGATTAGCTCCTGCAAGCACCTATCAGGATATACTCCGGTCGATCACTTACGATTACACCGGTACGAAACCCACATCATCAGGCAGAAAGGGCAGCGAATCGGGAAGGACAGTGGTGGTCAACAAAACACTGGAGTTTACGGTTTTTGATTCCGATTTCACCCAACC
>DDUM01000052.1:0-7265 GCA_002344795.1 Flammeovirgaceae bacterium UBA2338
CGTATTTCCTTCTCGCGTTCAATGTCTGATCGCTCACGTTTTATCCTCACTTTGGCCGGAGGGCCCACCATGATAGGTACCCTTTCTACTTCCACGTTGGCCATCTCTAGTCCGTACTGCGCTTCAGCAGAGAGGCTGTGTCTCTTGATAAACCGGTATCCCTGTATGATCAAACTATCGAAAGTGGAAATTTCACTATCTATAGAAGCCAGGGAATGAAGGATGATAAACTTAAAGTCTGCCGGCATACTGTGTTTTTTCAGTGAGTCGTAATGGCTTACCAAATCAATCTCACCATTCTCAGCCAGGTCGTGCAAGATCCTGCTAAATAAAATGTTTACCCTGTGATCCGATTTAAACCCAAGCTTGATTCTGATGAAGAAACATTTTTTAGGAATGATAGTATCCACCGAATATTTACTGGTGTAGGGACTGTCTACTGTATCCACATGGATGAACCAATAGACATCAGCCCGCTTGGGTCTTTTTTTGAATATAGAGTATATAATATTTGAATCGATTGCTCGCTGGCTATCAGCCACAGCCATGTACACGAGGTTGGTGGCTTCTTTGTGAATGGAGGTATCAGCCTGCATATCCTGCATCATGGGAATGTAGTGTTTCAGGTCAACAAACTCTGTATGCCGGTCCCGAAGGCCCCTGGCTTTCACCAGAATGAACATAAGCAAGAAAAAGAACAGAGCTATCGTAAAAGTAAACCAGCCGCCATGTTCAAACTTGCTGAGATTGGAAATCAAAAACATACCTTCAATGGAGAAAAACACCAATGCAAGTATGGTGGATCTGAGTTTTGATTTTTTTACTGTTGTGAAGAAATAAACCAGAAGGGTGGTGGTCATCAACATATCAAAAGTGATGGCTAAACCATATGCACCCTCCATGGCTGAAGACTCCCTAAAAATAAGTACAACCAATATGGTTCCCGCCAGCAACATCCAATTGATAGTAGGTAAATAAATCTGTCCTTTTATCTGACTTGGGTAGCGCACTTTTGTAATTGGCCATAGCTTTAATTTCATGGCCTCGTTCACCAAGGTAAAAGTACCTGAAATCAATGCCTGACTGGCGATTACCGCAGCCATGGTGGCTATTGCGATACTAAAGATTAGAAATCCATCGGGTACGATGGCATAGAAAGGTATTTGACCATCTAAAGTCGACCCTTCCAGCGTAAGCAACCAGGCGGCCTGCCCAAAGTAGTTGATGAGCAAACTTACTTTCACAAATCCCCATCCCACTCGAATGTTGTTTTTTCCGCAGTGTCCAAGGTCAGAATACAACGCCTCTGCTCCTGTAGTACAGAGAAAGACAGCTCCCAAAAGCCAAAAGCCACCGGGATAGTTGACCAACAGGTTGATGGCATACATGGGATTCAATGCCTTTAGTACAGAAGGATTCTGTGATAGGTGAATCATTCCAAAAACAGCCAGCGTGATGAACCAAACCATCATGATGGGGCCAAAAGTTTTTCCTACTACGCTGGTACCAAATTGCTGAAAGAAGAACAGCAGGATGAGGATAACGATAACAATAGGTACGGTGGGGATGTTTGGATTATTAATAGTAAGACCTTCAATGGCTGAGGAAATACTAATAGCCGGAGTAATAAATCCATCAGAGATCAAAGTGGCACAACCAATGATAGCCAGATAGACCACCCATTTTGCTTTGTATTTTCTGACCAAGGCATATAATGCAAATATTCCACCTTCACCCTTGTTGTCTGCGTTGAGCGCAAGGTAAACGTATTTGATACTGGTAATTAACGTGAGTGTCCAAAACACACAGGAGACACCACCCAAAACGAGGTCTTCCGTGATTATGCTTTCGCCCACAATGGCTTTGAAAACATACAGAGGGGAAGTGCCTATGTCTCCATAGATAATTCCCATTGAAACCAGAACTCCTGCTGCAGAAACCCTTTGTTTGATTGTGCCTGAATCCATGTTATATATCTTCTTTGGGTCTTCCTATTATCAGTCGATTACTTCTGTCGTAAGAAAAGTAACTCCACAACCAGCTGAAAAAGGTAAATACTTTGTTTTTAAATCCCATGATGGACATCAAATGAACAAACATCCAGATGTACCACGCAATGAATCCCTGTATTTTTATGCCTTTTGTGTCTACAACTGCCTTATTTCTGCCAATTGTGGCCATACTGCCTTTATCCGTGTAGGAAAATGGCTTCATAGGTTTTTTAGCCATTAGCCGTTTTATATTTTCGGCCAGTAAGTTTCCTTGTTGCATGGCGGGTGGTGCCATCATCGGATGACCGTTTGGAAATTTTTCATCCCCTTCCATCACAGCCACATCACCAATGGCAAAAATGTTTTCATGACCCTTCACCCTGTTGTACTGATCAACTTTGAGACGATTGGCTTTGGAAATGCTATCATCTGCAAACCCTTTGATAGGATTTCCCTTAACACCTGCGGCCCAGACCAAAGTGCGTGTGAGTATTTTTTTTCCATTGTTAAAGACTGCCTCATATCCATTGTATGATTTTACAGCCAGGTTGAGGTGCACTTTCACGCCCATCTTTCTTAAATAGGAAAGTGCTTTTTCGGCTGCGATGTCACTCATCCCATTTAATAGACGAGGGGCTGCTTCCACCAGATGGATGTCCATATGGCTCAAGTCCAGCTCTTTGTAATCTTTTGGAAATACGTTGCGTTTTAATTCTGACAGAGCACCCGCCAATTCTACACCTGTGGATCCACCACCGACAATAACAAAGTCCATAAGGCTATTCATGGTCTCGTTGTTATCTGTCAGCAAGGCAAACTCCAGGTTTCGAATGATACGGTTCCTCAGTCTAATGGCATCAGTAATTGTTTTCAAAGCCATTGCATGATCTTCCAATTCCTGCATACCATAGAAATTGGTAGTGGCACCTGTGGCCATGATCAGATAGTCGTAGTTGATTCCGCCTATTGTAGTTTCTATGTAATTTTCTTCAGGTTTGATTTGAATAACCTCACCTAGTCTAAAGAAAAAATCAGCTTGACGGGCAAAGCGTTTTCGAAATGGAAAAACGATTGAGTTGGTTTCTAAACCTGAAGTAGCCACCTGATATAACAATGGCTGAAAGGTGTGGTGGTTGTATTTATCAAAAAGCACCACCTGTGCATTGACGTTCCGTAAGCCCTTTACAAGTTCTAAGCCACCAAATCCGCCACCTATAATAATAATTCGAGGTACTCCCTGATCTGCGATGCGGGTTCTTGTAGTGATCAAATCGGGATTCAAGACGCGTTTTTTTGAAAATCGGATGCCAAGTTACACCAACTGGCAGGATTTAAGGCAGGGATAAAAAATTATTTTGATCTCTCCTTATATTTCACTCACAATCACGGTATTTTTGCCAGATAAATATAAAAATTATGATAAAAAAGCTCGCTTTTGTTCTTCTTGTTGGTGTTTTTTTTATGAGTTGTGGAGGAGGTGAAAATGAAAAAATGCAGATGGCTATAGATAGCCTGACACAGGTATTGGAAGAAAACCACCAAGTGGCCATTACTTTGCAAGAGGTGGGGGTAATGATGGATTCCATTGATGCCAACAGACAAGCGTTGAAGTTAGGCATGGTTGAGGGTACAACTTTTACCGACTACACGGCAAGAATGAAAGATATCAATGCTTATGTTAAGGATAGTCAGAAGAAAATAGAAGCCCTGGAAAATGCGCTAAAAAAATCAAGAGGTACATCCAATGCTTTTTCAGCCACGATTAAAAAGCTAAAAGCAGATCTGGAAGCTAGAAATGAAGAAATACTGGAACTTCAGGCACAGGTGGATAAATACAGAAATGAGAATCAAAACCTAATTCAAACAGTGACCCTACAGGAGGCAGAACTGGGAGATAAAGAAGCTAAGATTATTCAGAAAGAACAGGAGTTGGCGCTTATTGAAGCACGCATTCAGGAGTTGATGATTCAGAGTAAAATGAGTGAGGGAGATTCTTACTATGCCAGAGGTGAAGCTATAGAAGAGGCAGCCAACAGAACCAAACTGGCTCCCAGAAAGAAAAAGGAGACTTATCAGGAGGCATTGGATATGTACAAGAAAGCCCTTTCGTTAGGAGTGGCCAAGGCTCAGGCAAAGATTGCCGAGATGGAAGAAAAGATTAAATAATTTTTCACGATTTATTTGTCAAAAAAAAAAGAGGCTGTCTCAAAAGTGACACGTTTTGTTGATCCGCCAGTTGATGGAGAAACACCCCTGAATTGTAAATTCAATGGAGATTCTTCACTTTCGCTCAGAAAAACGACATTCTTTAACTTTTGAGACAACTCCTTTTTTATAAATCACCATTTCAAGGATTGCCGATGAGGTAGGAGGTATAAACAATGTACCCCACAAACAGGATAATAGCTTCCCAGCGGTCTAGTTTTCTTCTACCCAAGGTGAACATAAAAATCATAAGTACCAGGCTGGCTGCCAGTACAATGTAGAGGTCAAAATTCAATGCAGTATTATAGCTCATTGGATTGATCAAACCGGTGGTACCCAGGATAAGGCAGATGTTAAAAATATTGGATCCTACTACATTGCCAATGGCAATATCTGTATTCCTGCGAAAGGCCGCTACCGCAGAGGTGGCCAACTCAGGGAGGGAAGTCCCGGCAGCTAAAACGGTCAGCCCAATTAACCGCTGACTTAATCCAAAGTACTCTGCAATGGATACAGCATTTTCTACCGCAAGTTTTCCCCCACCCAGCAGCATGGCAATACCTAAAGCAATATAACCAACAGAAAGGGAGGTGCGGAAAATCTTGATTGGTTCACCCTCCCCAAAGTCACTGGCAGATTTCATGGTTTTTACAATATAAAACATGAATAAGCCAAAGAAAGCGAGCAATAAAAAAGCATCAACCCGACTCAGTTCATTAGAATTACTTCCAAAAATCATCTGGTCATTAACGAGAATAAAAAGCAACAGGATCGCCCCAATGGAGATGGGCACTTCATACTGGACCGTCTTTCGTTGGACAACCAATGGGAAAATAATCCCTGAGACACCCAGGATGAGGAGCAGATTGAAATTATTGCTTCCCAAAATGTTGCCGAAAGCAGCATCGTTATAGCCACTTGTTGCAGACATGAGATTAACCAACAACTCTGGAGCTGAGGTGCCCAAAGAGACTACTGTGAGCCCAATGGCCAGATTAGAAATGTTTAACTTTCTGGCAATGGAGGATGCACCACTCACAAGCAGGTCTGCACCCTTAACAAGGATAGCAAAACCAGCAATTAATAGGAGTGATTGTAAAACCATAGACTTGGTTAAGTTATAAATTTATCATCATTTTCGTGAAATGAAACACCATTTTGATCGAAAATGGGGCAAATCATGGTTGATCTTAATTTCCCTACAATTGTTCATTTTTTGGAAAGGTTAGAGTTGGTAAATAATCACCACTGAGGGGTTAGAAAGCTTCTATTTTATAAGGAAAGTGGCCTATAATCTCCATTTGCAATGCTTATTATTGCATTCATAATATGACGCTCGAAGAAATAAAGACTCCCATAGCCAAAGAGATGGACGAGTTCGAAGTGAAATTTCGAGCATCCATGAAAACCAACGTTTTCTTTTTGGATAGAGTCATGAGCTATATTGTGAAGCGAAAAGGCAAACAAATGAGACCTATGTTTGTCTTTTTAAGTGCCGGAGCCAGTGGTTTAATATCAGAATCTACTTTTACTGGTGCCTCTCTGATTGAATTGCTTCATACTGCCACATTGGTGCATGACGATGTGGTTGACAGTGCCAATTACAGGCGTGGCTTTTTTTCTGTTAATGCGCTTTGGAAGAATAAGGCTGCTGTTTTGGTCGGTGATTTTCTTTTATCCAAAGGACTGTTACTTTCATTGGAAAACGAGGAATACGAACTGCTGCGCATCGTATCCAATGCCGTGAAGGAAATGAGTGAAGGAGAGTTACTGCAGTTTGAAAAAGCCAGAAGGCTGGATATCACCGAGGAAATTTATTACGACATTATTCGCCAAAAGACGGCCTCTCTGATCGCTTCTTGCTGTGCTGTTGGTGCCAGTTCTTCGGGTGCACCACAAGATGTGGTAAAACGGATGAAGGAATTTGGTGAAAATGTGGGAATGGCATTTCAAATAAAAGATGACCTGTTTGATTATGGTGATGAGGAAATCGGAAAGCCACTTGGGATTGATATTAAAGAAAAGAAAATGACACTTCCTTTGATATACGCGCTGTCGAAATCATCGTGGCTGGAGAAGCGTAAAATAATAGGTATTATAAGTAAGGAAAGCCATAAACCTAAAAAGGTTAAAGAAGTCATCGAATATGTAAAAGCATCCGGAGGCATAGGGTATGCCAAAGAATCAATGAACTGGTACCACCAGAAAGCGTTGGCCATTCTTCAAGATTTGCCTGATTCTACTTATAAAGATTCATTGAAACAATTGGTTCAGTTTACCATAGACCGTAAAAGCTAATGGATATAAAAGGGCAGCTGGCCATCGTAACAGGGGCAAGTAAGGGGATAGGACTAGCTACAGTTAATGCGCTATTATCTGTAGGTTGTAGGGTAGCGGCCTGGAGCAGAACCCCAATGACATTAACACATGTACATTTTAAATCCTATTCGGTAGATGTAAGGAGCCACTCTTCAGTTGAAAAGGCGTTTAAAGCTACTTGCAGCGATTTTGAAGCCACACCTTCCATTCTTATTAACAATGCGGGGCTTGGCTTTGAAGCTCCTCTTGAAGAGTTGCCTGTAGAAAGATGGCATACCATGTTTCAAACGAATGTAGATGGTATTTTTTATTGCACCCGACTGGCATTGCCTTCTATGAAAAAGGAAGGGAAGGGGCATATCATAAATATTTCTTCTGTTGCAGGAATGACGGGAATACCAGGAATGACAGGCTATTGTGCCACCAAATATGCAGTGCGCGGATTGTCACAGGCTTTATTTAAAGAAGTAAGGAAGTTTGGCGTGAAAGTAACTTGTATCTACCCTGGTTCTGTACAGACTAACTTCTTTGATGAAATTCCTTCTGTTGAAGTGTCAGACCAGATGATGCAACCGGAAGATATTGCGTCAACGATTGTTCATTGTCTCAATTCGCCAGACAATTACCACCATGTGGACATTGAAGTAAGGCCTTTAAAGGGTAGAGGATAAGTTACGCAGGCAGTTTTTCTCTTCCTGCTTCCTGGATGGCGTACAACTCCAGCGCTTTGAAAGTCTCCGCGTCCAGATG
>DDUM01000052.1:7604-8334 GCA_002344795.1 Flammeovirgaceae bacterium UBA2338
AGAGTCAGATACGATCCAGGGCTTATCGATAGTCGCATACTTGTCAAAGATCATGGAACGCATTTGCGTGCCCATGCCATCATTTTGAAAATGAGAAACAGTATAAGACATGGTTTCAGGTTCTGTCATAATCATGTCCCAATATTTTTTTGACTTTACTACCTGTGCGGTAGTGAGCAAGTAACCATATCCTTTTTCAAGTGGTTCTTTGGTGATGAGGCAAGATGCTTTAAATTCTTTTTTCTTTTTTCCGAACAGTGTATCGAGAAATGCCATAGTAGTTTCAGGGTAATTTTTAGAATATATACTTACTTAGATACTCCCAAATGGGTAAATGGTTGCATCTGTACATTGTTTTTTTGAGTGAAACGTTGAATAGGCGCCCTGAACTGTGAATTTTTATTGAAATTTATTCATATCCACCTACACCTTCCTTACGCTTTTGCATTCTCTCATAGTTTTCCAAAAAGTCAACTAAGCGATCGATGGGAGGTTTCTTAGCAATGATTTCTTTCTTTTCATTGATAATGTACATAGTGGGAGTAGAGAAGGCATCGTATAATTTTTGGTAGCTGCCAACCGTGCTTCGAGGTCCATTTACAGTGATCCAGGGCATCTTCATCTCCTTAATGTAGTCTTTCATTTTCTGCATTGACGTATCTGCACTGACTGCGTACACCTCCAAATTAAAACGATCTTTGTTGCCATTATAGAAGTCAACGAGTTTTGG
>DDUM01000077.1:0-44801 GCA_002344795.1 Flammeovirgaceae bacterium UBA2338
GTCAATGCCAATATCCAGGCAGTGCCTGTCCATGCGGTAAGTATACCCGACTTTTCTGCTTTGCGTGAAGGTAAGTTGGTAAGAAAGTCCCAATCGATACGTTGCAATCCATCAACCAGAATGTTTCCAATAAAGATAACAAGCATAAGCAATCCAAACAGGGTACAGGCAATGCCTACCAATTTAAATGCTTTGTCTATTCTCCTATTTCTCTTTAGGTTACTCATACTTCTCCTGATACTTTTTCTTCACCCAATAACTCACATTATTCAAAGCAAAGGTGAAAATGAATAAAGTTATTCCTGCTGCATAGATTGTTCTATACTCCAATGACCCATGCTGCACATCACCTAAACTTACTTGCACGATATAGGCAGTAATCGTTTCCACCCCATCTCTCGGGTCAAAAGTGAGAATAGGTTGTTGGCCTGCTGCAATGGCTACCACCATAGTTTCTCCTATGGCCCTCGAAACCGCCAGTATCACAGAGACGATAATCCCGGAAGAAGCCGCTGGTACCGCCACCTTAAAAGCAGTTTGGAATGGCGTAGCCCCCATACCAAAGGAAGCCTCCCGCAATGATTTGGGAAGAGCATGTAGCGCATCTTCACTCAGTGAAGAAATCATGGGTATAATCATGATACCCATCACTATACCCGCTGACAACGCATTGAAACTTCCTACTCCCGGGATTATACTTTGCAAAAACGGAGTGACTACAGTCAATGCGAAAAAACCATACACAACTGTGGGCACAGCTGCTAGTAATTCAAGTGCTGGCTTTACGGTCTTTCTGAATTTATTATCAGCGTACTCGCTCAAGTAAATCGCTATGGTAAGACCGATCGGCAATGCCGTAGCAATAGCTATTGCGGTGGTAAGGAAAGTACCCACCAACAAAGGCAAGATACCATAGTGCTTTTGAGTAAATAATGGTGTCCACTGCGTATCTGTTAAAAAATCAAAAATTGAAACCTGTTGAAAAAACGTAAACGACTCACTAAACAGTACAACAATGATACCTACAGTGGTAAGCACTGTTATCAGCCCGCTGAATGCAAGCGCTCCTTCTATTATTCTTTCTCCTGGTCTTTTCAAACGACTTGAAGCTATGCCGAAAGGCTTCGCTGTTTCTTTATTTCGAAATTATTGATTGACAGGAGCAATAAAATTTTTGAACGCATCCAGCCCTTTTTGGTATTCAGCTTGTGGAAGAGGAATATATCCCACATCAGGAACAAGTGTTGATGCATTGTTCAAATAGAAGTTAACAAATGATACTACCTCAGGTCTTTTAGCCGCCACATCGTTAACATATATAAATACGGGCCTTGACAAAGGTGCATAAGTACCCTCTTTCACAGTTTGTGCAGAAGGTTCAATTGGGCCACTCCCATTATCCACTCCTACCAGTTTCAACTTATCAAGGTTTTCTTCATAGTAAGCCAATCCAAAAAATCCGATGGAATTGATATCTCCTGAAATCCCCTGAACCAAAACATTATCATCTTCACTGGCAGTATAATCACCACGACTTGAACCACTTTTACCAACGATCACTTCTGTGAAATAATCATAGGTACCTGACGCCACACCAGGACCATAAAGATTAAACTGCTCATCTGGCCACCCTTCACGAATCTGGCTCCACTTAGTGATGGTGCCCTGCGCTGATGGTTCCCAAATCTTTTTCAATTCTTCTACAGAGAAGTGATCCACCCACGTATTCTCTTTATTAACTAACACAGCCAATCCATCATAGGCGATCGTCAACTCAAGAAACTTTACATTATTTTCAGCACAGATGGCAGCCTCCTGATCTTTTATAGGGCGTGATGCATCATTGATATCACTCTCA
Organism: Flammeovirgaceae bacterium UBA2338; assembly: GCA_002344795.1. Taxonomy (GTDB): domain Bacteria; phylum Bacteroidota; class Bacteroidia; order Cytophagales; family Cyclobacteriaceae; genus ELB16-189. The sequence goes on from DDUM01000077.1 coordinate 1,859, forward strand.
CCACGACTGAATTTATTAAATCCACCTCCAGTACCTGAAACACCAACCGTTACCCTCACTTTAGGCTGCCCTGCTCTAAACTCTTCAGCAATTGCTTCTGTGATAGGATAAACCGTGCTGGATCCATCAATTTTAACCTCTCCTGTTAAAAGGCCCGATTCTGAGCCTGATTCAGTATTTTTTGAGCCACAAGCGACCGTGAATAACCCTGCGGCAACAAGAAATAGAAAAGTGTGTATTTTAAGATTCATAAAATGTTTTTAAAATTTTAACAAAAGTACGGCTGTCCTTCTCCACAATGGGATACTAAATATTAAGCTATTGTTAAGCTATTGTTAAGGGAGCTTTGGATTCGTCACCTCACTGCATAAAATCAGAGGGCTATCATTACTTTTGCCACACCATTCGAAGTGATGGAAAATAATGACTAAAAATCAATTCTATAATAAACAGACTGCTGTTATGTTAAAATCCATTAGAATATTAATGACCACTCTTGCAATCTGTACCCTTTGCCAAGTGGTATTATTCGCACAATCACAAGAGCCATTTCCAATCGATTTTTTTTATAAAAAAGGGAAAGGGTTTGGCATGGTAACGAAAGACAGCATTTTTTCTATTAACTATCAATTCAGAATGCAAAACCGGGCCACCTTTAACTCGATTGATAATTCGGATCTCGGTCTACAATCGGCTGAATTCAGGGTAAGACGATTGCGTATGAAGTTCGAAGGGTTTGTGCACGACCCCAGGCTTACCTATTATATCCAACTTTCATTCTCACGGGGCGATATGGATTTCAGAGTGAATGACAACTCAGCCATTAATAATAGTCCGAATGTGATACGCGATGCTGTAATCTATTATGCCCTTACAAAAAACATTAGGCTTGGCTTCGGTCAGACCAAACTGCCGGGCAACAGGCAACGCATTATCTCTTCTGGTGATCAACAATTCATAGACCGCTCTATTGTTAACGCTACTTTTAATATCGATCGTGACTTTGGGTTCTTCGGTCAATACACAAGCAAATTCATTAACTTAAAAGGAGCACTCACTTCTGGTGAAGGAAGGAATTCCAACCTCTCACCCAACAGCGGGCTGGCCTACACCGGGAGAATTGAATTTTTGCCACTGGGAAAATTCACTGGCAACAACGATTACATTGAAGGAGACCTTGCCCGAGAACCGAAACCAAAAGTATCTCTGGGCATAACTGCCAGTCAAAATGATAATGCGGTAAGGCAGGCAGGACAATTGGGGAATGACCTATTTGATAGCCGAACGATAAATACTTTTGAAACAGATCTGCTCATTAAATACAACGGCTTCGCATGGTACAGCGAATACATGGAGAGAAGTACCAACAATCCCGTTACTGTTAATCCCGCCAACTCAACGTCTATACGCACCGTGTTTGCCGGGCAAGGCTACATGTCACAATTGAGTTATTTATTGAAGAGCAATATTGAAATAGCAGGAAGGTATGCAGCAACACAGCCAGCTAAGACGCTTTATGAAAACTTGACCTATCCAGCATTGAACGAACGAAAAACAGAAACGGTAGAGCTGGTGCTGACAAAATATATCGTAGCACACCGTTTAAAGATTCAAAGTGGAATTATGCATACAACAATTTCAGAAATGATATCTCCCCTGAACACAACCCAATTCTGGTCAGGTTCTTTCCAGATTGAACTGGGTATTTAAAACTCAAACGCCTTTTGAAATCACCAGAAGGCAATGATCTAATATTAACCTTTTGTTAACTTTTTGTTATCCAGGAGGTACTCCTTCAGGTAAAACAAACAGGGATTTCTCTCTATGGAGAATGGCAATACAAAATAAATTGTGCCTTTATGCCCTCTATGAAAGGAATATCAATTAATTCCACCTCTTCATCGCAATAGCAAACTCGTTACCGCATCTCTTAACATAGCAGGTGCAAAACACAAAAGCAACTCCGACATGACTCCGTACCGAATAATTGATTTGAATTAAAGATTAGTTTTGCCGTGACATTTAAAATCAATCTTCAAACTAAAAATAAAATAATGTCATCATCGTTTCGGGCAATAATATGTCTTTTGATAATCAATTTATTTGTTTCACTTCCCAGCGAAGCTCAGGATGTAACCAACAATAAGTTTGGGAAAGGAATACGCATCACGGCAGCCGACTCTTCGTTCTATCTGAAGTTTGGTCTCCGTTTTCAAACTTTGTATAACGGAAAACTAAACCTCGAAAACCAGGATTACAACGATCAGATTCTAATAAGGAGATATCGATTGAAGTTCGATGGCTGGGCGTACAATCCAAAGCTTGTTTATAAACTGGAGTTAGGTATTTCAAATAGAGATAATGGAGGTGGTAACATTCCTCAAACCGGGCTTACCTCAAGTCTTATACTGGATGCTGTAATCAAATGGAATTTTAAACCCAACTGGTCATTGTGGGTAGGCCAAACAAAACTACCTGGTAATCGTGAACGTGTTATTAGTTCTCAGGCACTTCAGTTCGTTGATCGAAGTAATCTGAATTCCAGATTCAATATCGACCGCGATGCAGGCATTCAATTGCACTACGAGAAAGACAAGTTCAATTTCATTTCTTCCGTTTCGATGGGAGAAGGCAGAAACATTATTACCAATAACTCCGGAGGCTACGACTACACCTTAAGGGCTGAGTATCTTCCCTTTGGAGCGTTTACAGATGGCGGAGATTACTTTAGCGCGGATTTAAAACGAGAACCAAAACCAAAATTATCACTCGGTGTTACTTACGATTATAACGATAGGGCCATGCGCGAACAGGGACAACTCGGTGACTTTCTGACTGCTCAACGTGACCTGGAAACTGTATTTTTAGATGCTCATTTTAAGTATAACGGACTCTCTTCCATGATCGAATATGCCAATAAAAAATCCCTTGACGGTGCAGTGATTGTTGATGGAAGCGGCAATTTTATGGAAGCGTTTTATACTGGTTCAGGAATCAGTTGGCAGGCCGGTTATTTATTTAAAAATAATTTTGAGATAGCCGGGCGCTTTACCCGGGTAACACCTGAAAAAATTACACTTAGAAATGAGAATACACAATATACACTAGGCCTATCAAAATACATTGTTGGTCATAATTTGAAAATTCAAAGTGATCTTTCCCTCATTCAGGAAAACTCTAAAGATGATGTGTTGATGGCCAGAGTACAGGTAGAGTTAGCTTTTTAACTCTTTTATATACATTCTTCCCATTTTTTTACGAACTTGATTCACTCTTAATCTAATAACCATGCGCAAAATAATTCTAACACTATGTGTTGTCACTTTCCTTTTTGGATGCCAACAAGAATATGATGTTGTTATAAAAAATGGGATGGTCTATGATGGTTCAGGAAATGCCCCTGCCCAGACAGATGTCGCCATCAACAAAGATAAAATAGTAAAGGTGGGTGATCTTTCCAGTGCCAAAGCCAAACGTATAATTGATGCCACCGGACTTGCTGTAGCTCCCGGGTTTATCGATCTGCATGCACACCTGGATCCATTACTCAATTTGCCTTCTGCTGAGAGTGCCATCCGGCAGGGAGTGACAACTTCATTGGGTGGGCCAGATGGATCATCACCCTGGCCTTTGGGCGAATACCTTGACAAAGCTGACAGCATTGGCATGACCATGAATGTGGCATTTCTTGTGGGGCACAACACCATCAGAAGAAATATTATGAAGCTGGAAAATAGAGCTCCATCCCATGAAGAACTGGTAGCCATGGAAGCACAAGTCGAGCAAGGCATGAAAGAGGGTGCATATGGAATGTCTACAGGATTAAAATATTTACCCGGAGCTTTTTCTAAAGTAGATGAGGTGATTGCCTTGTCAAAAGTAGCTTCCAAATACGATGGCATCTACACCTCTCATCTAAGGGAGGAGGGCATTGGTTTACTTGAGGCAGTATACGAAGCTATAGAGATCGGACGAGAGGCAAACATCCCTATAGTACTTACGCACCACAAAGCCATTGGTACAAAAATGTGGGGAGGAAGTGTGAAAACATTGGCCATGGTAGATAGTGCAAGAAATTTAGGCATCGATGTGATGATGGATCAATATCCATATAATGCAAGTTATACCGGAATTGCTGTTTTAATTCCATCATGGTCGATGGCCGGAGGAACACCAGCATTTAAAGAACGACTTACCAACCCCGTGCTAAGGGACAGTATCAAAAGAGGGATAGTCCACAACATATTATACGATCGTGGTGGTGCTGATTTAAATCGTGTGCAGTTTGCACTGGTGGAATGGAAGAAGGATTTAGAAGGAAGAACCTTGAATGATTGGCTGGTAGAAAGAAAGATGGAACCATCTGTTGAAAATGGCGCGGAGTTGGTGATTGAGGCACAACTCAATGGCGGTGCCTCTTGCGTGTACTTTGCCATGGACGATGCCGATGTAGAACGCATCATGCAACATCCACAAACGATGATAGCTTCTGATGGAAGGTTGGTGGCGCCAGGAGATGGTCATCCCCACCCCAGATGGTATGGCACTTTCCCTCGAGTACTAGGGGTATATGCCCGCGAAAAAGGAGTGATCACATTAGAAAATGCTGTCCAAAAAATGACCATGATGCCAGCCGATCGGCTTGGATTAAAAGAAAGAGGTAGAATTAAAGAAAATACATTTGCCGATGTGGTCGTATTCAATCCCGAAACAGTTGCGGATAAGTCAACTTTCCAAAATCCACATCAATATCCGGAAGGAATTGATTATGTGATAGTGAATGGAGTACTCGCTGTGGATGCTGGTAGATTTATTGATGCGAGATCAGGGGTGGTATTGAGAAAAGGGAAGTAATTTTTTCCACTCACACGAACCATCTTCTACATTGTGGTGATAGAGCGGCTACTTAAAAATGTTATAATCCGCCACCATCTTTTTATACTCCGGAAATATTTTTTCGTACGATGCCTCGTCCACCTTCTTTAAGGCATTCATCAGTCCACCTATTCCAGAGTCTTTCAGGGTCACCTTTTGTTTTTTTATTTCTTCCATTTTGGTACGGATGGTCCCCTCCAATTTTCTTAGTTCGCGCTCAGTCATCTCATTCAATTTTAAAAATTTATAAGCAAATATAGGATTAGTAAATAAAGCGAATTGATCCGCCCCTTATGGTTTGTAACCGGGTCCGCGAATAACTTTCCCCGGCTTCGCACCTGTGTACATGTTATTCTCAATCACTACTTTCCCGTTTACGATAACCCATTTCACTCCCTCAGAAAGGGTGGCAGGCGATGCGAACGTAGCCCGATCCTCAATGGTATTGAAGTCGAACAACACGATGTCGGCTGCCAGACCCGGAGCAAGCATGCCCCTGTCATACGCCATGATTTCATTGGCGGCCACCGCGCTCATGCGTTGAATCGCGCCTTCTAGTGATAGCACACCCAGTCCTTTTACATAGTGTGACAACACCCGCGGAAATGCACCATATCCTCTGGGATGAACTGCATAACCCGTAGCAGCCGGACCTGCATCAGTATCAAAAGAGGTAAATTCCTCGCGCATGGCTTTCATCTTATTGACTTCGGACATGGTTTGCGGCATAGCAAAGACATCATATGCGGTCAAATCAAAGAACACATCCCATGGTGATTTATTTTCCGCCTTCGCTATTGCACCAATTGTATTGCCGTTATACGCGGCATACGGTGTGTCTTCCAAATGAGCGACTACAATGCGATCCCAATTCTTGCCGGCATGTGCAAACCAGTTCTCCCACCCTGCCAATGTTTCCATCTCTTCGCGCATCACTGCTCTCACCTTCGGGTCTTTAAGTTTCTCCTGTAGGGCATCCTGTCCCTCCGCAGCATGCCGTGGATGCAACAGTGCAAGAATACCAAGGCCGTTATTGATATAAGGATAAATATCCACCCCCACTTCCTGGCCATTGGTTCTTGCCTCCTTTATTCTCGCAATGGCCATATCCATCTTTCCCCAGTTCGCCTGACCCGCAGCCTTCAGGTGGAAAATATGCACGGGTGTGCCAGCGGCCTTACCAATTCGCAGCGCTTCATCTATGGCTTCTATCAATCGGTCTCCCTCATTGCGCATGTGCGTAAAGTAACGGCCCCCATACTTTCCTGCTACCTTGGCCAGCTCGGCAATTTCCTCTTCACTTCCATAGATGGCTGGCGGATAAATCAACGAGGTCGATAAACCAATGGCACCTGCCTCCATCGCTTCTTGTACCATTCCCCGCATGGTGGCCATTTCTTTAGGTGTAGCCTGACGGTCTTTGTCTCCTATCACTAAATAACGAACCTGTGTATGCCCCACCGTTTGCACCATGTTCATTGGCATACCTGCTGTTTCCAGTTTTGTGAAATACTGGCGCATCGTTTTCCACCCCTGAATCTTTGCTTCTTCATCGCTCAGCGGAGCATCGGATCCTCCTTCCCCCGCGTTGATGGTGGTGATGCCTTGTGTTAATAAATTCAATGCTGTGTTGGGGTCTTTTATAAAGGAAGCCGCACTTTGACCCATCATGTCAATAAATCCGGGAGCCACAATAAGGCCAGTAGCATCGATACTGCGCTTTGCTGATGCGTTACTCAGCTTTCCGATGGCCACAATCCTTTCGTCTTTGATAGCTACATCACCCGTGTACCAGGGCGATCCTGTGCCATCCACAATCCGGCCGTTCTTAATTAACAGATCATAAGTCTGTGCTTCACTGAGCATTACTACTGATAAAAGTAAAAGAAGAAGAAAGGGAAATACTTTCATGGTCCTGAGTTTTTTGTTTATCACAAGCCACCAGTTTATTTGAGGGTGATTGTTAAGGTGATTGTTAATAAATATAGTAAATATGAGGTAGTTGATTACTGGTGCATTAGTTTCATTGGTGTGTTCATAATGTCTCCTATTACCATCCTTTAAACGGCTCAATCCGAGAGGCTTTTACTAATTCTCATGTTCGTTATCACCTGAAACATCTGATCAGGCTGAGTTTCGAGGATATGCAAGCACAAACGGGGATATTCGTACTAGTTTTTATCAAATTTTTCAACCCAATCTATGTCTAACTAATGAAATATATTGGAATTAGTTATCGACCAATCTTGTTATACTTATATAACCAAATGTGATACCATGAAATACTATTTTAACAAAATTTTGAAGAACAAAGGGTTTGATTCCGCTATTACACAAGTGACTGAGGAGCTAAAAAAAGAGGGCTTCGGTATACTTACTGAGATTGACGTGCAGGATACCCTAAAAAAGAAAATTGATGTAGACTTTAAGAAATACAAAATCCTGGGTGCATGCAATCCTCAATTTGCACACAAAGCGTTACAAAGTGAGGATAAGATAGGTGTATTACTGCCTTGTAATATTATAGTACAAGAACATGACGATGGGGCAGTAGAGGTTTCCGCAGTGGATCCTATCGCCTCTATGGGTGCTGTGGAAAATGAATCTTTAGGTGTAGTGGCGAAAGAAGTACAACAAAAGTTGCAGCGGGTGATCGAAAACTTGGCCTAGTGCAGATGATGATGTCATAAGGCACTCCATAAGAAATTAACTCCAATTTTCTACAGTGCCTTTCACATCATCATGTAATTCTATTACATTCTTTATGATTAGAAATAAAAAGAGAGGATGTAACATTCTCTCTTTTTATTTAAAGACACTTGTTACTTAAAATTCTAGCATCCGCATTTGCCACTTCCCGGCTCTACTCCTGCCTTGTCCAGTATTTTTTCTAAGGGACAAAAACGAGTGAAGGATGATTGAATCAGGTTGATAGCCACAAAGGCGGCTAGCCCCAACCAATAGATATTTACAAAATATGCCATTGTAATGCTGATCAATACAAATGTTCCTGCTACTATCCTTACTATGCGTTCTCTCATTATAGTTATCCTTTAAGATTTTGTGGTTACTTGATTTATATTTCTTCTTGTTTTTCTACAAAGTGGAGTGTTTTTGTATTCCTTACAAACCAATTCAAAATTATCCAAGGCTTTAAAAAAATGTTCTATGTACAGATTCCTTGAATCGGCTACACGAAATTGAATGTGGTTCATCATTCCATCATTGAATAACTAGACTTCTCCACAGGAACTATAAAAGCACGAATGGGAAATTTAGTTTTATTGTCCTCATTGTATTTCTTGATCAACTCCAGGGCACCATTGGCCTTTACGTCTTCAGTAAAGCTGAATAGAAAAATCGAATCAAACTGATCACTTCCGCTGCTAAACCAATTGTCGAGCAAAACAGGTCGTTGATGATCTTTATATCCAATCGTTTCAGACAAGCTGAATACTTCAATTCCTGCTTCATCCAGTATTTTTGCCACTATCTTTTGGCAATCTTTTAAACTTGTGACTACTAATAGTTTCATTTTTTTAGAATTAAATTTTTATCGCCCTGCATATTTTTTACGCATCAATTTAAAATACAAAAGAGGCACCACCAGCAGTGTTAAAAATGTAGAGGTAATGGTACCACCCATTAAAGAGATCGCCAAGCCTTGAAAAATAGGATCAAACAAAATAATCACAGCCCCCAGCACCACTGCTCCGGCTGTCAACAATATGGGAGTAGTGCGTACCGCTCCGGCTTCAATAATTGCCTGCTTTAATGGAATACCATCCTCCAAACGAATGTTCACAAAGTCAATCAACAATATGGAGTTGCGCACCATTACCCCTGCCAGTGCAATAAATCCAATCATGGAAGTGGCGGTAAAGTAGGCGCCCAGCATCCAATGACCCAGCACAATTCCGATTAACGACAATGGAATGGCTGCCAACATCACAATAGGAACTTTAAAATCCTGAAACCAACCCACAATAAGCATGTAGATAATAATAATAACCACCACAAAGGCAATCCCCAGATCACGGAATACTTCATAGGTGATCTGCCACTCTCCATCCCACTTCAAGGTATAGTTATCTTCAAATTCCGGTTGTTGATTAAAGGATTCTTCCAGCACATAACCTTTTTCCATGGGAATGTCCTTCAGTTTTTCACTGGCTTCCATAATGGCATAGAAAGGACTTTCAAGATCGCCTGCCAAATCCGCCAATACATACACTACCCTTTTTTGGTTTTTTCTGTATATGCTTTTCTCTTGAACTCCTTTTTTGATCTGCACAAGATCACCTATAGCAATCGCCTCGCCCATGGCATTCACTACTTTCAGGTTTCGGATGTCATTCAATTTGGTTTTGTCTGCCTCACTGAGCTGCAGCACAATATGGATTGGGTCGTAGGACACCGGATCATGCAAAATACCTGTGGGGAAATTGGATATGGCCGCATTGATCGTAGCGACTACTTGTGCGGGTGAAACACCAAAGCGCATGGCCTTCTCCTTATCCACTTCAAATGTGTATTCAGGCTGATCGGACTCTGTCATCATATCAATGTCTACAATCCCCGTAGTACTTTCAATTATTTTTCGTGCCTCCTCTGCAATGCGTATTTGTTCATCATAGTCTGGGCCGTAGATTTCAGCTACAATAGTAGAGAGCACAGGTGGCCCTGGCGGAACCTCAACAAGTTTAACGTTGGCATTGTAATGCCTGGCAATCTTTTGAATTGCAGGTCGTAAGTTCTTTACAATATCATGGCTCTGTATGCTTCTGTCCTTTTTATCTACCAGATTCACCTGAATGTCCGCCACATTGTTACCCCTTCGTAAATCATAGTGTCGTACCAGTCCATTGAAACTTATTGGGCCAGCCGTACCCACATATCCCTGATAGTTTCTCACCAAATCCTGACCTGCAAGGTACTGGGATATCTCACGGGTGACTACCGCAGTGCGCTCTAGTGTTGTTCCTTCTGGCATATCTATAACCACCTGAAATTCATTCTTATTGTCAAAAGGAAGCATTTTTACCGCTACCATCCTGGTGTAGAAAAATGAAACAGACCCTAACAGTATCACAACAGTTCCCATTATAAAAGCCCACCGCTTCCAACGGACCTCGAGCATAGGATGAATAAATGCTTTATAGAGCTTATAAATTTTAGACTCCTCCAATACCACTGGTTTTTTCTCCTTACGATCATCCTTTTCTCTTAAAAATAAATATCCGAGATAGGGAGTAAGGGTAAGCGCTACTACAAGTGAAAGCATCATGGCAATAGAAGCACCAATTGGCATGGGACTCATGTAAGGCCCCATCATGCCCGACACAAATGCCATCGGCAACACAGCCGCCACTACCGTAAACGTGGCCAATATGGTAGGATTACCTACTTCATTAATTGCAAAAATAGCAGCCTGCTTAAACGGCAGTCGTTTCATTTTAAAATGACGGTGCATGTTTTCTGCAATGATGATTGAATCATCCACCACAATTCCGGTAATGAATACCAGCGCAAAAAGTGTAATGCGATTAAGGGTATAATCCAGAAAGTAGTAACTGAACAAAGTAAGCGCGAAAGTGACGGGTACAGACAGGAATACAACCAGTCCACCACGCCACCCCATTGCCAGCATAACAAAGGCAGTCACTGCCAGAATAGCCACAAAAAGGTGAAATAAAAGTTCGGACACTTTCTCAGAAGCTGTTTCCCCATAATTTCTTGTTTCCGTTACCTGCACATCGGTAGGGATTAATTCCTTCTTTAAGTGCTCCACTTTAGAAACAATTCGCTCTGAGACTTTCATCGCATCAGACCCTTGTTTCTTTGCAATGGAAAGCGTTACGGAAGGATAATCCGATTTAAAGGTTTCGGATGCCGTCAAATCATGCTTTCCAAAACCAAAAAAAGAATATTGAGATGGAAGTGCAGCCCCCTCCACAATGTTGGCAACCTGCCTGAGGTAAACGGGTTGGCCATTGTTAGTGCCCACCACCAGATTTTCAACTTCTTCCACACTCTTCAAAAAGCTTCCAGCAACTATTGAAAAAACAGTGTCCTGCATGATTAGATTGCCTGCGTTTACCTGTGCGTTGCTCCCTTGAATGAGTCTGCTTATGCTGAGAAAATCTATGCGGCTTTGTGCCATCTTATCCTTGTCCAGCGTAACCGTCACCTGACGGTCTCTTCCACCAATAATATTTATAGTAGAAACCTCAGGAATCTTTTTTATTTCATTGGTAATTACCTGACCAAGCTGTTTTAACTCGTAGTCGTTGTAGTTTTCACTCCATAAGGTGAGTCCAAGAACAGGGACATCATCAATGGCACGTGTTTTTACCATTGGCATGGATATGCCCGGAGGCATTTTATCCATATTCTTCATCAGTTCATTGTAAAGCTTTACTATTGAACGTTCAATATCTTCGCCCACGTAGAACTGAACAATCAACATGGCCTGACCACTCATTGATGTGGAGTAAACATATTCAACGCCTTTGATATTAGAGATTATCTTCTCCAAAGGTTGGGCTATCCTCGCCTCCACCTCTTTAGGTGATGCACCCGGATAGCGCAGAAATATATCTGCCATGGGTACATCAATTTGTGGTTCTTCTTCTCTGGGTATCAACATGGTGCTATACCCTCCTATGAGCAAGAAAGCAATCATCAACAGAATCGTTAATTTCGATTGAATAAATGCCTTTGCAATATTTCCTGACAAACCTTCTTTCATCGTAATACTTTTATTCTTTTATCGAAATCTATCTTACTACCACAGGTACACCATTGTACAACTTACCGTCACTTTCCAGGATAAATTTCTCATCGTGCCGTAAACCAGAAATAATTTCTATTTGGTCATTGTAGGTTTTGCCTAACCTCACCCAACGCAACAGCGCTTGTTGACCTTCGCTAATAGTAAATACACCTGCCAATTGATCTTTATAAACTATTGCCGATTCAGGAACAAGCGTGATGTTATCTCCCTCCTGAGTGTTGGTGATGGGAATCATCACATTCACATACATACCTGTATACAAACCAGGATTTTCCTGTTCGGGTATACTTACCTTGATCTGATACTGACCGCTATTTTGCGAAGAAGGGCTTAATTCTGTTACCATGCCCTTGATATGCCTGTTTTGTGATTTGATAACTATTTCTGCAACAGCCCCTTGCTTCACTTCTGCAATATCATTTTCAGAAACCGAAGCCCTTACCTGATAGTTGCCTACTTGTTCCATAGTCAAAATGGGCATACCCGGATTGGCCATTCCTCCTACATCCATGTTTTTCGCAGTAATCACTCCAGTAAATGGAGCCACCAGATTAGTATAGGCAAGCATGGCTTCTGCTTCCTTTTGCATTTGTCGTGCTGCCTCTGCTTTGGATTTCATTGAATTTAGGTGAAGCGTAACATTTTCAAACTCTTTCTCAGAGGCACTTTGCTGGCCATACAATTCCTCAAATCGATTGAAATCTTTTTGCGCATCGGCCAGTGCTGCCTCCGCTTCTAAAAGCATGGCTTTTGCCTGTGCCCTTTTGGCCAGAATATCATCATTGCTGATAGTCACTAATAATTTTCCCTTTTGAACCTTGTCTCCAGGTTTCACATAGATGCCGGTGACAAATCCCATGATCCGCGTACTGATATCTATTGATTTCTCAGAAGCAATCTGTCCGCTCGCATAGATTCCTTTGCCAGTTCGGGTTTCTGCCGTCCCCAACTTTACTCCAATTGGATTGTCTTGTTTGGTTTCTTTTTTGGTTTCCGAACAAGACATTAAAAAAACGGAAGCAGTTAAAATCAGATAAAAGGTATAATTGATAATTCTCATGGTATTTATATTTCAGAAGTAGATGTTAAAAATTGCAGATAGGCTTGCAAGACATTGAATTGAAAAATGGCTTGTGCCTTACTGAGCTTTTGTTTTGACAATTGTGTCTGCGATTGTAGTAGATCATTGGTGTCTACTAAACCTTGTTCGTATCGGTTTTGCAAAATCCGTAATGCCTCAGAAGCCTGTTCTACTGCAAGTTCAGATTGCTGCAACGAAAACCTGGCGTTGCCAATATCTCGGATGGTTTTGTTCAGTTCGATTTGGCTTTGCTCCTTTTGGTAATCCAACTGGGTTATCATTTTGTCTCGCTCAATGCGATGCTCCACTACTTTATTTCTGGTGGCCATCCCATTGAACAAACTCCATGACAATTGTGCCCCTATCAGATAAGAATCTGAACCAAAACCCAACGCATCATTATCATTCAGCAGGTATTCACCAAAAGCGTTGAGTTTAGGGAGATAAGACATCTTGCTTGACCCCATCATTATTTCCTGGGCTTCGACCGCTGATTGCATCGCCCTGAAGTCTGCCCTGTTCGTAGGAATTCTTGAATCCTCATTAACAACAGGGTCAACCGTTTCAATTAAGTCAACCTGGTATACCACACTAGTTTCCACTCCCATCAGTAAGCTTAAATAGTCAGAGGCATTGAGTACATTACTCTTTGCTTCAGCCAGTTGGCTTTCTATGGTTGCCACTTGCACCTGTACATTGAGTAAATCCGACTTTTGTATAAATCCCTTTTCAAAACGATTTGAAGTTGTCGTTTCAATCGCTTTAATCGTACGCAAAGCTTCATCTAAAACAGTATTTGCCTGGTGGGCCAATTGAAGTTGAGCGTAAGCCTTTTCTACTTCAAGCGCCAGGTATTCCCTTGTTCGCTTCGTTTTAAAAGCATACACATCAATTTGGTGATTGGCTGCTCTGCGCATGTACAACATATCCATGTTGATAATAGGTTGCAACCATTCTGCCTTTGCAACATAGTTTTCTGTTGCAGAAGGGGCATTGAGCAGCTCAGGATTAAAATCAAGAGGAGTTATTGATTGTTGCTGCAATTTGAAACCAAATGCATTTAGTGGATTGTTGGTACTCAATGCCGTATAACTCAACTTAATCTGAGGAAGAAAAGCTGCATGGGTTTGCTTATACCTGGCCGCAGCACTTTGCTCTTCCATATTAGCTATTAGTAGCTCTTTATTATTTTCAAGGGCAGCTGTTAATGCAGATTGTAAAGACAATGGGGCAAAATCCTGACCATTCACCAGGAAAAAAGAAAAAATGGGAATAAACAACACAAGAACACGCTTCATAATTTTCTAATAATTTCCTGCAAAAGTATTTCATCTTTCACCCATTGTTTGTGACATAGGTTACGCTCAGCAAATTATTCGTGATTTATTATCAGAACTTTTGTTTGAGATCACTTTTAATAAGAAGGAACTTGTACTTGTGAGGGTGAATGATGACAATCCGGAAGAATTTCCGATCCGCCCTCTGCCCGTGATTAACCAGGTATGATTTCAGCTTCTTCAGCTGGGGGCTTGCGTAATTTTATGCGTAACTATTTCTTTTATCTGCCGCACGCGCTTTGCGTCAGATCCAATTTGGTGCTGATGTCATGTTACGAAAGGTTTATCTCCAAGTGCGTCTCTGTTCGGAATCCGGTTTATGGCAGGCGCTTCTTACTCTTGGTAACCGAACTCTTGATTTTTCGTTTTAGACGGCATCCAGTTAAAATTTTCTCTTGACACCGGCTATAGATTAGATCCAAACCCCCTTATTACTTCAAGCTGATCTCCTTTTTAATGGTTCCTCCTTTTTCGGACTGAACAGTAAAGGTGGCCACAGGATTCTTTCCCGTAATTTGAAATACATAATCTACAGAGCGTGTGGTAACTCCATTATTATCCCTGGTTCCATCGAGATTGCCCAGATCAGTTCTGGGTTCTCCACTTATCAGCTCTGCATCTTTTACCTCCACCAAGGAACGCACGGGCTTTGCAATCTTCATTTCAAGGGCTCGTGTGGTAATGTAGGTAGGCAGATAACCTTCGTTCTCTATCTTCAATGATATTTTTACAACTTTTCCCTTTTCAATTACACGTACATTGGATTCCCTGATTACTACCCGCGGACTGATCTCGGCCAGCCATGTCATCCAAGGCACATATTTTTCTATTTCTTCTTTCAACATCTCAACAGGTGGGTTTTGTCGGGTAAATTTGGTGTCCCATCCACCAATCTCCACCTGGCCGAGTTGAGGGTGATTAAAGCTTTGCCAATTTTTAAAACCTTTCCCTCCCAACTTTTCATCGTTCCACTTCAATCTTTCCTTGTCCGAAACACGGCCGTTTTTGTCATAGTCGGCATCAAAGGCACCCCAGAATTCAGGTACAAAGCCCACCACACCAAAATCCCAATACCCCCAACTAATGAGTGTTCCATGCCGATGCAGCCTTGGATTACTATAACTAGGAATGGCCCTTTGTCCAGTAGTCTTTTCATACTTGCCGGACAGCTCCATAATTAACTGCTGATCGTCCATATTGAAATTATCCCAGGAAGTTGTGGAGGGAAGTCGAAATAAATATCCTCCTGCAGTGTGGCCATGGAAAATTCCGGTGATGTTCCTGTGAGCATTTATAAATTCAATGGTATACCTCGTCTCCGGCTCCGATAGCGGATAAGGGCCAGCTCCCTTCTGCTCACTTTCAAGTCCCCAGTTGCGGGGAAAATTTCTGTTCATGTCTATCCCTCCTATTCCATCTTCATTGAACAGGCCATCGTTGTCATCATCGGTGCCTTCCTCCAGCACGTCATAAAAATCTCCTGTGGTATCGACTTCTCCTCTTCTCACCATGAGGCGAGGATCCTCTTCACTGATCTTCCACCTACCTGTAGGGTTTTTAATACGCATGTCGGTAATAAGATTGTCCTTATTCAAATCATTTCCCGGGTCTTCATCCAGCAGACCATCCATGTCTTCATCATAAGGGCGAGGTGTACTTCTTAAGTGGTTGACAGTGTTCAGTGCAATGTCTGCGCCATCCGGATTGAATTTTGGTCTTATATATAATGTGCGGGTGTCAACAAGATTTTTAATTCTCGGATCCTTGTCGTATTGAGTTAAAATGTGCCATGCAAAATACAAAGATACCTCTGCTCCTGTCAGTTCGCCTGCGTGGATATTACCATCATAATAATAGGCCGGTTTGCTGCCCGGGCTTCCGGTTTCTTTATTGGTGATCTCCAGTACCATAAGGGGCGTTCCTTTGAGCGTTTCCCCAATGGAGTATAAACTGGTGAGGTTTGGGTACGTTGTGGACCAGCCTTTCAACAAGGCATAGGCATCCGTAGTATTGTGGTACTTCTTCCAGTTGGGGTTTTTAGGATCTTCGCTTTGCGCGAATGCACAAACTGAAAGCAGGAGCGCCAGGCTGAACAGTAGGTTACGGGTTTGCATATGGGTTTATTTTGAGGTTGTAGTAAGCTACTTCTTCGTGATGGAAGTTAGAAAGGATTTTTGATGAGAGGTTTTACCCAGCGCTGCCTCACCCAAAAATATGATCCTTTCCGGTTTGGAAATTTTCAATCCTGTATTTCGACAAGTATTGGGATGACCATTCGAGAGGGAAGTGATTCTAGATTCTGGATTCTGGGTTTCTGAGATTAGTGCTTAACCAGTTTTTGTAACATCGCATCGATTGTTTCCTTAGGAAGGTACGTTTCTCCAATCATCACTGCTTCGATGGCTTGTGTGTTGGTGATGTCCTCCAATGGATTGGCATCAAGCAAAACCAAATCTGAAACAGCACCGGCTTGGATCATTCCTGCATTTTCCTTGTTGAGGTAATCAGCCACGTTGATGGTTCCCGTTTGCAAAGCTTCAAATGGAGTGAGGCCGGCATCTACCAGGTACTTCAATTCATGATGTGCCGAAAAACCGGGAACATTAAAAATTTGAGGCGCGTCCGATCCCAATAAAATTCCTACGCCATTCTGTTGGCATTCGTAAATAAGTTTTCTTCGCAACGCGATGTAATCCCGCACTTTCTCTGCATTGTATCTCTTGTCCGCCAACAATCCATCTTTGGTCTTTCTCCAGTTGTCCAGCACCTGCTGACTCATGTACTTCATTTCAGGAGCACTGAGGTGTTCCTCTGCTTCCGCAGGAAACATCCAGCGTTCAGCCAGCGATTGCGTGGGCACCATCCAAATATCTTTCTCTTTTAAACCTTGTATTATTTCGGGAATTCTGGAAGTATCCGCCAGAGGTGATGAGTAGATGGCAAAGAGTCCGTTGCCTTCTTCTCCTATCTCTTTAATGTTGGGAACCAGGGCTTCAACAATACCATCCATGTGATCGATGGAAGAATAGCCAGCTTCAATTGCGCGGTCAATACCTACATCAAAAGAAACATGACCCACAAATGGAATTCCCAATTCATTGGCCGTAGATGTAATTGCTGCAAAGGTCTCCGGAACCAATCCTGGGTGCATTTTCAAATAATCATAGCCTGCGGCCTTTTGATCACGTACTCTTTTGGCTCCCTCCTCTGCAGTTTTCACGGTGTTGCCATTAAATGATGGTCCAGTAGTATAGAAATGTGGCCCCAATACTTCGCCACTTTCTAACTTTTTCCTCAACTCAAGGTGAAGTGGGTGTCCCAGCATACCACGAATAGTGGTGATTCCCTTTGCGAGAAAAAGAGACAATACATCTTTCATGGGCTCCATGTCATCGATGGGAGGAACATGCGCATGCATTTCTGCTAATCCGGGGATCAGGTACTTTCCAGTACCGTCTACAATGGTTGCATCATCATTATAAGTTACCTGTCCGCTTCCCCCCACGGCTACAATTTTTCCCATGCTCACTACTACATCTTGATTTTCCAATATGCGCTCCTGATCCATTGGGATCACATTTACCGATTTAAATACCACCTGAGGTTGTCCGGTATTATTTTTGGGTTGACACGAAAAAAGAAAGAGGGTGGTGGCCAGGAATACAAGTGCTCTCATAGTTGCATTGATGAGGGTAAAAGTAGGATACCGAATGTAGTAATTAGAAGGTTGAATTCGAAAGTAAACGATTGAGAGTTAAGGGTAAAAAAATCAGTCAAAATGGCGGAATTGCACTATAATGGGGTGTTTTTAATGACATAATTTCATGATTTTGACTATTTTCTGAGGTGGAGTATTATTTGATAAGTGTTGTGAAAATAGAACAATATGAACTTCGATAAATTCACAATAAAGTCTCAGGAAGCATTACAAAAGTCTGCCGAGATTGCACTAAGCAATCAACATCAAGCCATAGAGCCTGCTCACTTGTTAAAGGCCATTTTAGAAACAGACGAAAATGTTTCCACTTATATATTAAAAAAGCTCAACGTAACGCAAGCCATTCTTGACACTAAGCTACAGGAAGTACTTGGATCATTTCCTAAAGTAACAGGACAACAACCTCACCTATCCTCTGCTACCAATCAGGTTTTACAAAATGCAGAAAAGGAATTGCGCGAGTTGAAAGATGAATACATTTCTGTAGAGCACTTGCTGTTGGCATTGTTAAATACCAAGGACAAGGTAGCAGCTATTATGAAGGATGTAGGCTTTGACAAGGCTACTTTGTTAAAAGCCATTAAAGAATTGCGTGGTGGAAGTAAGGTGACCGATCCAAATGCGGAAACAAAATACAAATCCCTGGAACGCTATTCTAAAAACTTGAATGAACTCGCCAAAAAAGGAAAGATAGATCCGGTAATCGGTCGTGATGAAGAAATCAGGCGAGTACTCCAAATTTTATCCAGACGCACAAAAAATAATCCTATCCTTTTGGGAGAACCTGGTGTGGGTAAAACAGCCATTGTGGAAGGAATGGCACAACGCATCGTGGATGGAGACGTACCTGAAAATCTTAAAGAAAAGATTCTGGTATCTCTTGACATGGGCTTACTGGTTGCCGGTGCCAAGTACAAAGGAGAATTCGAAGAGCGTTTAAAAGCGGTTATTAAAGAGGTGATAGATGCTGAAGGCCAAATCATCCTCTTCATTGATGAGATCCATACACTGGTAGGAGCTGGAGGTGGCGGAGAAGGGGCTATGGATGCGGCTAACTTATTGAAACCAGCGCTTGCCCGTGGAGAATTACATGCAATAGGTGCCACCACGCTTAAGGAATATCAAAAGTACATTGAGAAAGACAAAGCGCTGGAAAGAAGGTTCCAGGCGGTGATCGTGGATGAGCCTACCGTTGAGGATTCTATATCTATCCTACGCGGAATCAAAGACAAATACGAATTGCATCACGGAGTAAGAATTAAAGACGATGCCGTTATTTCTGCGGTAGAATTATCGCATCGCTATATCTCAGATCGTTTCTTGCCCGACAAAGCAATTGATCTAATGGATGAGGCTGCTGCCAAACTTAGGTTGGAGATGGACTCTATGCCCGTAGAACTGGATGAGCTGAACCGCAGGATCATGCAATTGGAGATTGAAAGAGAGGCCATTCGCAGAGAAAAGGACAAAGAAAAAGAAAGTGTGTTGAACAAAGTGATTGCTGAACTCTCGGAGTCACGCAATGCATTGAAAGCCCGATGGGAAAATGAAAAAGAAGTTGTGCATGGAATTCAACGTGAAAAAGAAAATATTGACAAGTTAAAGTTCGAAGCAGAGAAGGCAGAGAAGGCTGGTGATTATGGCGCTGTCGCTGAAATCCGCTATGGGAAAATGACGGAAGCAGAGCATCGCCTCAAAGCTGCTCAGGAGAAAATGAAAGAGTTGCAAGGAGAGCACTCCTTGTTAAAAGAAGAAGTAGACAGTGAGGACATTGCTGAGGTGGTCGCCAAATGGACAGGTATACCTGTTTCCAAAATGCTTCAAAGTGAAAGAGAAAAACTACTTTCCCTGGAAGAAGAATTAGGAAAAAGAGTAGCCGGACAAGAAGAAGCCATTCACGCCCTGAGTGATGCGGTGAGAAGAAGCAGAGCGGGATTGCAGGATCCTAAACGCCCGATAGGTTCATTCATTTTTATGGGAACTACAGGCGTGGGTAAAACCGAGCTTTCCAAAGCACTGGCTGAATATTTATTCAACGATGAGAATTCGATGGTACGTATTGATATGAGTGAGTATCAGGAAAGACATTCTGTGAGTAGATTGATAGGTGCGCCTCCCGGATACGTAGGTTATGATGAGGGTGGCCAGTTAACAGAGGCCGTAAGAAGAAAGCCCTACTCTGTCATTCTACTGGATGAAATTGAGAAGGCACATCCTGATGTCTTCAATATTTTACTTCAGGTATTGGATGAAGGAAGATTGACCGATAACAAGGGTCGTGTGGCTAACTTTAAGAACACGATCATTATCATGACCACTAACATTGGATCTCATGTGATTCAGGAAAAATTCGAAGGAATCACTGAAGAGAATTATTTCGAGGTACTGGAAGATACGAAGGAAATGGTAGTGGATCTATTGAAAAAATCGGTGCGACCAGAATTCATCAATAGAATAGACGACATCATTATGTTCCGTCCGCTGAGCAGAATCGATATCCGTAAAATTGTAGCTATCCAATTTGATCTAATTCGTAAGAGAATGGAGGAAAGTGGAATTAAGATTGATATTTCGGATGCCGCCCTCGACAGGCTGGCAAAAATCGGATTTGATCCTCAGTATGGCGCTCGTCCATTAAAAAGAGTTTTGCAAAGAGAAATATTAAATGAGCTCTCAAAACAAATTCTAGCTGGGACAATCAGGAAAGATGCTGTGATCTTTATTGATTTGAAGAATGATGTAGAGTTTGAATTCCAGAACCTGGAACATGTTGAGGAATTATAAATAGGTTAGTTTTAATACAAAGCCTCAGGAGTAATTGCCTGGGGCTTTTTTTATAGCCCCTCCTCAATATGGAACAGCCGTTTCAGTCTTTGGTGTCCTTTTCGATCCATCAGCAAAACCAAATAATCTCCTTTTTCTATAGTCACTGGCTCCTCAGGGTTTTTTAACATTTTCCGTTTCCCATCCACCATCTTTACCAAACCCACTAATACCACATTGCTTTCTTTCTTTAAATCAAAAAAGGCTTTGTCATAAAGCATCCCGGCCATTGGATTGTCCTCCTTCACCTGAAGTTGCTTCATATCGTACTCATCATCATGATGAGCGTAGGCAATTATCTCTTCGCTGAATAACGCCACATCTGGTTCATAGATATAACTGGCCAGTAGTTTAGATGAGATCTCGTTTTTAGAAATAGCATAAGTAACACCTGCGTGATGAAAAGTACTTTTTAGGTTTCCGTTGTCAAGTGTTACTACATAATTAAGGTCGTTGAAATGTTTCTTCATATTAATAATATAGACCAGCTTTTCGGTATCGTCATGAAGATTGATGAATACAATAGAAGCCTTGCGAATATTAGACTTCTCCATTAATTCAAAATTGTTGTAATCAGAATACAGTGTGTAGGCCTCATTTACAGTATAATACTCACGAATGAGTTCGATGTCACGCTTATCCTTTGTGATAATAGCCACCTTTTTCCCTGCGGCTATAAGATGACCAATCACCGACTGACTAAAGTCATTCCATCCGATAATGACCACATGACCTTCAAAGTTTGTTCCGTTTAATCCCATAGCCTTATTTTCTTTAACCGTTCTCATTACGATTGTAATCTGACCAATAACAAATCCATAAATTCCTATACTTGACAGCAGAAATACAAATCCAAGCATACGACCCCAATAGGTTACAGGAATAAGATCTCCGTAGCCTACTGTAGTTAGCGTGGCTATCGCATACCACGCTCCATCCTGTATCGAAATAATCCTTGCATTGGGAGCCCCTGATTCAAACTGCAACATTAAAAACACAAGGAAGGAGTATATTAATAATAATGCTCCAATGGTAAAAATACTCTTCCTATAGATCTGCTGCCTCATAATTAAAAAATACGCTCTTAAGTAAGAGAAAAGAATATTGAAATAAAAATATCCTTGAATTCTAAACCACTTACGAAATTTTTCGTACAAATAACTTGGAACAATGATAAAGACACACTAAACTTGAAATACGAAATAATTCGTAACAAATGAGTGCAAAGAAGAACAATGCCAAACCAACGGAAAAAGAGCTTGAAATACTGCATGTTTTATGGCAAAAAGGGCACTGCAGTGTAAAGGAAGTGCATCAGGAAATGGGCGGAGATGCGAGTAACGGATATACCACCATCCTGAAGTTTTTACAAATTATGTTTGAAAAGAACATCGTATCCCGTCAGAAAAGCGGCAAGCTTCACTTGTACAAAGCCATTGCCACTAAAGAGAACACAAAACAGCAGATGGTTGACAAAATAATAGATACTGTTTTTGAAGGGTCGGCCTCACAATTAGTAATGAGTGCTTTGGGCAACAACAAATCATCAAAGGAAGAACTAAACGCTATTAGAAAATATCTTGATGAATTAGAGGAGGGAGAAAAATGAATTACTTCTTAACCGATATGGCCAAATACACCTTGGGTTGGACTTTACTTCACACCTTATGGCAAGGCGCCATTATTTTTGGCTTGACAAAAATCGTGTTGTCGTTCATCTCCAGCAAAAGGGCTTCATTGAGATACAGCGTAAATTGCTTTGCCCTATTGCTCATCATCGGCAGCAGCATCCTTACATTCTCCTACTTAAACAATTCCGCTCTTGCCAGTTCTGCTTCCTCTTTCAAAATTGATTTTGCTGGGTTGTCGACTACAACCACCCCTTCCATAACAGATAGCACAAGCTTTTGGGCTTTGCTCAGCAGTGCCATCAATACCAAAATGATCTGGATCATTACTACCTGGTTAGTGGGCGTGTTGATTTTCTCTACACGTTTTATCATTGGTCTCATCTACATTCAGCAATTAAAAAGAAGAGTCATCAAGGTAAGTACAGCATGGGAACAAAAATTAGAAAGAATGGCAAATCAAATGGGTATAACCCGTTTGGTAAAACTGGCAGAATCTATTCATATAAGTAAACCCATCGTGTTGGGATATGCCAAACCGATCATCCTTTTACCATTGGGTCTTTTCTCAGGTTTACCTGCAGCCCAAATAGAAACCATTTTAATACACGAGCTATCTCACATCAAAAGGAACGATTATCTTGTCAACCTCATCCAGTCAGTGATTGAGGTTATCCTTTTCTTCAATCCCTTCGTTTGGCTTATTTCAGAAACTATTCGCAAAGAAAGAGAGCATTGTTGTGACGACCAGGTAGTAAGTCTGGGTTCTAGTCGTATTGAGTATGTAAGGGCATTGGCGCAGCTGGAGCAAGCCAATCAACTCCGTATACCTGCGCTTGCAATGGCTCTGAATAAAAATAAATTTCATGTCTTTAACAGGATTAAAAGAATTATGGAAACATCAGCAAATCAAAATCAAAGCAAGGTCAAACCATTTGTTTTGGCAACCTTAATTGTAGTAGGCCTGGTGAGTGCCTCCTGGTTAACAATCGGCTCCGACAAGGAAGCTGTTACTAGGGAAATAACTAATTCTCCGGCCGTGGTGGCGGATACCACCATCCGCAAGGATAAAGACAAAGAGCAAAAAGCAGCTACGTATTCGCGTCAGGTGATTACCACCTACGATGAAGATGGAACTCCGCATCAGGAAGTAATAGAAAATTTTGAAGGAGACGAAGAGTTGAGACCATTGATGTCTGACCCTCAGGGTATGAGTTTTGTTGTTCCGCCAGTACCCAGCATTCCTTCAATCCCTTCGATACCATCGGTTCCATCAACACCTTCAATACCCGCATTACCCTCAATTCCATTTGGTATGGGTTATAGTTATTCTTTTAATGGTGATACCATTCCTGACCGGCATTTCTTCTCCGATGAGGAAGCAGAAAAATGGAAAGATTTTGGTCGTGAGATGGAAAAACGATTTGAGCATTTCGGAGCAGATCATGAAGATTTTGCTGACGCGATGGAAAAATGGGCTGACAACTTTGGCAATACCTTTCAAAGGAGTTTTGATGAAGATTTTGGTCGTCAACTGGAAGCGCTAACCGATCAGCTCAAAGACATGGACTTCAATCGCAACTTTGAATTCCGATTTGAAGACGGGCTCAAAGAGATGGAAAAACACCTGGAGAGGGCAAAAGAAAAGCTGAAGGATCATGAGGCTGAGTTAAAGAAAGTAGAAAAGCAAATGGAGGAGTTTGAAAACACCCTTCAGGAGCAGCTTGTAAAAGATGGGTACCTCAAAAAAGGTGAAAAGGTAGAATCCATGAACTGGGGCAATGGAAAACTCACAGTGAACGGAATACAAATAAAAAAAGAGGATGTTCCGAAATATGAAGCACTTACCGAGAAGTATTTCAATGGCAATCGGGGATACTACAAAGCGAACTAACTACCTGTGTTGCACTCTTGTAACATTTTCGTTACCTGTTGTATCTCTATGATTCCCTGATCGTGTGTCCATGAATTATAAATGAATGTAGCAATCTCCGCAATCTCAAGATCAGTAAGGGTAGGAATACCCGGCATGGACTGATTGTATTTGTTTCCATTTACTACCAGTCCGCCACTTGATCCATTTTTTATCAGGCAAATTACATCTGATAAATTTTCCTGCATATAGTCAGATTCATCAAGCGGTGGATAGAGTAAGCCCAATCCTTTGCCAGACTTCTGGTGACAGTTGCTGCAATGCAGTGTATACAACTGTTCTCCCTCCACAAAGTACTGTTGAAATTTAACAGATCGCCCAGGCTTATTACTTGGATTACAACTGGCGAGTACGATTACAAAAACAGCGAATACAGAAATCCTACTCATATTCCTTTCTCAACCTGTTGATATCAACCAACAAGCGGTTTACATCTTCTTCTTTTGTTCCGTCATACTTTCCGCGAAGGCGCTGTTCTTTGTCTACCAGCAAAAAAGCTCCGCTATGAATAAATCCATCGGGCTCCGACTTGTCTTCCATGGCTGTGGCAAAGTAACTGGTTTGCGCGATTTTATAAATAGAGTCCTTAACACCAGTAACAAAATGCCACCTGTCGCTGGACACTCCAAGTCTTTTGGCAAAATCATGAAGCAATGCAACTGTATCATATTCCGGATCGATTGAATGCGATAATAATTTCACATCTGGTATATCAGCCGTTGCCTCGTATACGCGCAGCATCTGTGTTTTCATAATAGGACAAATCGTACGGCAAGACGTAAAGAAAAAATCGGTCACATAAATTTGATCTTTGAATGTTTCGTTTGTAACAAAGGCACTGTCCTGATCCACAAACTGAAAGTTGGCCACCTTGTGGTATACCGTATCTCCATTGACCACTTCACGCTGTCCAAAAATTGGAAGCGGTTTTTCCGTTTTAGCACAGCTTGAAATCAACCCCGCTACTGCAACAAATACCATTAATTTTCTCATTTATCTTTTATTAAAAAATACAACAATCACTTTTATTGAAATGATTCTATTTCAATTTCATCCCCTTCACTCACTTTCAGGTGATTACGGGCAACCAGATTTTGACCAAAATTAACCTTGCTTCCCACTTTTCTAAACCTGGATAATGTAGCCAAAGGTTCCATTCCCATTTCTCCCGTTTCCTGATTGACGGTAGTCAATACACACCGAGCACATAATTTCAATCCAGTAAATCCGTTTGCCCCTATTTTGATATCTCTCCAATTGTCCTCAGCAAATGGCTTACCACCCTCAAAAACAAAATTGGGACGAAAACGATTCATAGGAACCGGCACTTCTAATTTTGAGTTCAATTCATCAAGAGAACTTTGTCCAATGATGAGGAAAGGATATCCATCAGCAAATCCAACTTGCTCGTTGTTTTGAGCAAAGTCCTTGTCAACCAGCCGTTCATTCTCTTCGGGAAAAAAAACAAGTTTACATTTAAGCTCTGCCCTATCAGAAAACCATTGATTAAATTTCTCCCCTAGCTCTACACCTTGAACAACATCATTCCAAATTGTTACTGCAGTAAACCCCTTACTTAACTCAGGGCTTACAGGAAGGTCAATGACATCATTACCATGAGTTACCGTGAATACATTTTCTCCTAACGATAATTTGAATAACGCCAATTGTGGAAACACCCGTTGTGTGATAAAACGATTGTTCTCATCCACCAACATGTACCTGCGATCGTACTGTAATCCCTTAGGCAGTACTCCCGCTTTTTTCAACCTTACTCCACCCAGCGATTTAACAGGATAAATCCAAATCTCAGTTAATTTCATGAACCTGACAGCATTCTAAAATTACGGCACAAACTTAACGATTGCTGACCGCTTCTCCAGCCACAAATGAATTTTTGAACACACTTTGCTGTTGAGCCTTTATAATTTGCAATTATGAGTAAGGAAACCGCCCTATGGTATTTTGAAAGCGTGAACCTCTACAATGTGCTTTGTCCGCATAAAACGAAGACAATGTCTGATACTCATACTTTTACCAAATTTAAAAAGGATGAATTCATTTACTTTCCCAATGAAAAGGCAACTCATATTTATATGATTGCCACAGGCAGGGTAAAAATTGGTCATTATCTGGATGATGGTAAGGAAGCTGTAACGGCAATATTGGGCACCGGTGAAATTTTTGGGGAACTGGCTCTTGCCGGTGAGGATGAGCGAAAAGATTTTGCCCAGGCAATGGATGACGTTTCAATTTGCCCGCTGAGCATCGAAGATCTGAAGGATTTGATGAGAGAAGACAAAGAACTCAGTTTTAAAATCTTGAAGTTGGTGGGACTGCGCCTGATGAAACTCGAGCGCAAATTGGAATTACTTGTTTTTAAAGACGCACGCACCCGAATCATAGAATTCTTAAAAGACTCTGCCTCATGGAAAGGAAAGAAGGTAGGCTTTGAAACAATGATTCCCACCAAACTTACCCACAAGGACATCGCTGCCCTTACAGGAACTTCCCGACAAACAGTCACAACAATTTTAAATGAATTAAAAGATCAAAATCTGATCAATTTCGACAGAAGAAAAATTCTTATTAGAGATCTTGATCAGTTAAAATAGTTGTTGCCGCGACCGCATTTCTTTTTTCTCCTTATATTTACTATCACATCAGAGCAAAAGCGTATGAGATTATCCCTCATCATCATTTTGTGTTCTACCTCAGCCATGGCTCAAAGTCCGTGGGTAGCAGAAAAAGGAAAAGGCTATGCCCAACTTGGGTATACAACCATTGGCCCTTATAAAGATTTATTCCTGAGTAATGGAAATGCATATCCACTCAGTAACGAAATAACGGACAGAACCTTACAGGTATATGGAGAGTATGGAATTGGATCAGGCACTTCCATTATTACTACAATTCCAGTAAAAATTTTGACATCAGGCAGATCTCTCATTCCAAGTCTCCCTATAAGAACACGTAGTGGAGATTTCACAACCCTGGGCAATATCCAACTGGCAGCCCAACATAATTTTGTCAATAAGAAAGTTGTATTCAGCGGCCAACTGCTGGCTGAACTACCAACTTCTGGGTATGATGAAGCCACCGGTTTAAGAGGAGGATTGAATGCATTATCCATAATACCTACCCTGAGTGCAGGGTTTAGCAATGAAAAGCTCTATGAATTTGTTTCTGTAGGTGCAGCCATTCGTTCAAATGATTACAGTAGTGAATGGAGGCTCGGCATTGAGCTGGGGTACCAATTAATTAAACGCATTTTTATTATCGGAGTAATAGACATTGTTCAAAACTTTGAAAACGGCAATGCAATAGAAAGTGCAAATCAGTTGGGAACAGGATTATACTTAAACAATCAAAGTTATTCTGCGCTTGGCATAAAAGGAATTGTAGGGCTTACTGATAATGTTGGTATATCGGGGGCCTTCTATGGTGCAGGATCAGGAAATCTCGTTGCAAAATCTCCCAGCATTAACTTTGGCCTTTACTATAAGTGGTAATGTTACCGGAGCTTTACTCTCAGCTCCTCAGGCAAGTCTTCCTCTCTGTCTACATCCCTGAGGGTTGGCAGTTCAAAATAATCCAACTTCAATTGTTTAAAATCATTGATTGTATCCTTTGCTACATTAGATGTACTCCACTCTTTGTTTTTAAATAGATCAGGAATAAATCTCCTCATTCCTAATAAGTAATATCCACCATCTTTTGCCGGACCAATCACCGCATCCTTTGATTCCAGTTTTTGAAAACTTTGGTTCAATATTTCTTCTGTCAACTCAAAGCAATCAGACCCAATCACACCTACCGATTGGTAGTCTTTTTCAAAAGCTTGCTTTACAGCGTGTTCAAGTTTCTCTCCCAACGTAGCTCCCTTTTGAATTTCCTTATGGTATACCTTATTGCACCAACTGTCCTCAGTATCCACATGGTGAGAGTAACAAACCATTTTGTCCACCGCCAAATCCTTAGTAATGGATTGAGTGTGATTTACCAATTTCAAATATACAGCCAGCGCGTTGCCGTCACCAAGTGTTGCCGCCAATCTTGTCTTTACCTTGCCTAATTCTGGATTGCGGTAAAAAATAATCAGTAATCTTTTTTGCACTGTAGTTTAATAAACTTTTATCCCATGCTGTAGCCATGTTGACCAGCTACCGGAATAAGTATGAACACTATCTGTTGGTTGATTTTGGTTATTCAAAAGTGGCCGTCCTTCATTGGCCCATTGAAAAATCCCACCATACAAATTTTTAACATTGGTGAAGCCCATGTCCATTAATTTCTCGCCTACCCGTTCACTGCGGTAACCCACCGTACAATAAACCACGATCTCAGCATCTTTATCAATTTGTATTACATCTGCGGATTTAAAAGACTTATAATCGACAAATTTTGCCCCTGGTAAGTGGCTGACTTTGTATTCTTCTGGTGATCGTGTATCCAAAAGTACAACCTGCTTCCCCTCATCCATTTTTAATTTCACCTCGGATGGCTTGATCTGTGAAACTGTATTCTTATAAAGGGATTCCAGTTTTTTATCATAAGCAGTTTGTGCCTGCAAACAAGGCAGAGCGACAAAAACCAATGCTATGAGTAGGAATGCTTTCTTCTCCATATCAATTCATATACAAGATAACCAATCACAACAACATACTCCAGCACAGTCAGGGATAGGATTTCAGAGAATCCATTCATGGTATACCCTGCGTAAGTCAAAAAGATAAGAGCGCTCCATATCACCACAAACCGATAGGAGGTAAAAACAGAAAACATTAACAAAGTACAAATGTACCAGGGGTGTAAGGTGGTGGTGAATAAAAAGTACATGAGCATGATCCACATCATCACCAATGGAACGGTCGCCATGTCATCAGGAAATTTATAAATACGTTGCTCAAATTTTAGTTCACCCTTACTATAAAAGGATTTGAACGGCCAAAGTGCAATCAACAATATCATCACCGCAGAAATCAACCCCAGCTTCCAGCCAACCGTTTGAATGATGTTATAACCATAAACCCAATAGCCGTACTCACGTACCAGGTAATAAATACTGGCGTTGAATTCAAAACTTTTGAAATACAAAGTAAAACTCTCATTAAACCCTGCCAGTATTTCTGAATTCAGTAAAGGGAAAAAAAGAATGAAGGATCCGACTAGTACCGATCCATAAAATACAAGTGATCTTTTCAATCCTATCCTAATCAAAAATAGGGGAAGGAAAATAATTGGCAATAACTTCGCTGCAATGGAGACTGCAAAAGCAATACCCGCCTGCCCTATCTTATTATGCAACAAGAGATAAAGAGCAAGGAGGATAAAAAATATAACAAAGGCTTCAAAGTGAAGGTTGCCCGTCAACTCCAATATCACCAAAGGATTAAGAGCATAGATCAACACATTTCTTGCATTCAAATTAAATCGCACCAATAATTTTTGAAGGAGGAGAATGCTCCCCACTTCAGCCGCGATGATAAAACTCTTCATCACTACCACACTCCCCAGTATCGATTGCGGTGAGATCCAAACCGAGACCCAAAATATAAACTGAGCAAAAGGCGGGTAGATTGTAAAGTACTCCGGGCTGTTCAGTTGATTGTACAGTGACTGGTCGATTCCAGGAATATTGATATCATTCTGCAAATAAAATCCAGGTAGTTCGGCAAAGGGATGAAATCCATTGGCAATAAGTCTGCCATCCCAAATAAACCGATAGAAGTCGTCCGATAAAGACGGAATGGCAACCAGCAATGAAAGCCTGAACAGAACCGAAGCAATCACCCAAAATTTAGCATCCTTGTCCGTTGCTGTTTTTAAAATCCAGACATAGACACCAAATAATAAAAAGTATAAAACAAGAAGTTGAGCTGTCTCATGGCGTTGCACAGTGTAAGCCATTGTGCCATAGGTCGCCAGGGCAACTAAAAATAAAAAATACGATAAAGGCTTCTGCCTAGGCATTGGCAGTCGGTTTCACCGAATAATAGAAAACGCCACCAAACCCCAACATCAACATGATGTGGAAGAACATCAGTCCCAAGTCATTGAGGTGAATCCCCGTAGCTATTCCGAAAATGAAATACAAACAAAGAACACCTTCCATAATAGTTAAGGCACTCCATTTTACTTTCACATAATCATTTCCCTTCCACGAATCTCCTTTCAGCGTTACATTAAATTTTGGTGTTCTAATGAATGGCGTCTTGTGCCCCAGTAAGCCCTCCAACACAGCGATGCCATTGTGCAATGATAAACCCATGGATACAAGCAAAAACCGAGGATATAGCGAAAGAAAAGACCTTGAAGGTTTTGGTCCGTAAAATCGTTTCGTAGAGATCCAATAAAATAAAGTGATCGACAAAAAGCCTATAATGAATACAATTCCCAAATCAAAAATCCACTCAATTTTCGGATGTTGATATTTTATATAAAGCATAGGAACGCTTAGAACAGCAGCAATCAATAAACAAACAAAAACAGAGCTGTTGAACAAATGAAAAAATGCATGCGTTTTATTTAGAAAAGACAATTTGGAAAAAAGCACTTGTTTGAAATTTTTACGCGCGGTTTCAGCTCCTCCTTTATTCCATCGGTATTGTTGCGACTTTATCGCATTCATTAATATCGGTAACTCCCCTGGCGTCTCCACCTCTTCCAGGTATTTAAATTTCCAGCCTTTGAGTTGAGCACGATAGCTAAGGTCAAGATCTTCTGTCAGTGTATCAAAATTCCAACCTCCGGCATCTTCGATACATTCTTTTCTCCACATACCACAAGTACCGTTGAAGTTGATAAAGCTATTCGAAGCACTCCTTGCTGATTGTTCAATAGAAAAATGAGCATCCAAACCAAAGGCCTGAAGTTGGGTAAGTAAGGAAAAGTCCTTATTGATATGCCCCCAGCGCGTTTGAACAACTCCGATATGCTCTTCTTCAAAATAGGGAATTGTCTTTTTTATAAATTCCGGATGCGGCAAAAAGTCTGCATCAAAAATGGCAATGAACTTACCCTTGGCTAGCTTAAATCCCTCATCCAATGCGCCCGCCTTAAAACCTTTGCGGTCTTCTCTATGGATCAATTTTATATCCAGGCCCATTGGCCTTAACGATTCAATTTTTTTTAAAATAATTTCAGTGGTTTCATCCGTTGAATCATCCAACACCTGAATCTCCAGTTTGTCTTTGGGGTAGTCAAATTTACTGACAGCCTCCATCAGGCGTTCTACCACGTACTTTTCATTGTATACTGGCAACTGTATCGTTACGTGAGGAGTAAAATTCTTGTTGTAAATAATCTCCGCTTCTTTCATTCTTTTGGATTTCACATACACCCAGGTGAGATGTAACTGGCCGAGACTGAATAAAAAAACATACAGCAACGAAAAGGAATAAACACCTACAACTAACCACTCCATCACACGTATTTGAATATCGTATACAAAATTTTATATCCAGCCAACACAGTCCCTTTTAACGTCCCTGATATTTTTGAAAATCCAATGCGCTTGCGGTATCTTACTGGCACCTCCAAGCATCTCATTTTCATCTTTGCCGCTTTCAATTGCATCTCCACCGTCCACCCGTAGGTCTTGTCCTGCATGTTCATTTCAATCAATGAAGAAAACCTTATAGCACGAAAAGGGCCTAAGTCTGTAAATTTAACTCCATAAAATAACTTCAACAGTCGGGTAGCCAACCAATTGCCAAATATTTGCTGAGGAGTCATCGACCCTGTCTCTTTTTGGCCTAATACACGTGATCCAATCACAATATCCGCTTTGTCTTGCAGAATAGGCTGTACCAAGTCAATCATTTCTTCAGGGTAATCAGAATGATCAGCATCTAAAAATACAATCACCTCGGGTGTTGGTGTAGCTTCTTTTACATACGCTATGCCCTTGAGGCAAGCCCTTCCATATCCAGACACTGCCTCACGAAGTACTGTAGCCCCACCCGCCTTTGCCACTCGCTCGGTATCATCGGTTGAAGCATTGTTAACGACCACCACTTCGGTCACAAGGCCTTCAGGAATTTCTGAAAGCACCTGCCCTACCCCATTCTCCTCATTGAAGGCAGGGATAATTACATAAATTCTGGGATCACTCACGAGATAGTCTGCAAATCAACGAAAATTAATCCACAGCCTTTATTTCAGGCAGGGAAACATGGTTGTTACCCAATAGCACAGGTTGACCAAACCTTCCCTTTTCATCTTTTGCCTCCAGATTTAACACTCCTCTTGGACAAACGGATGAACAAACCCCACAACCAACACAGGAAGAGCGTATAATATTTTGACCTCGTTGCGCATACCATCTCACATCTATACCCATCTCACAATAAGTGGAACAGTTACCACAAGAAATACATTGCCCTCCATTGGTAGTAATTCTAAACCGTGATTTGAACCGTTGAACAAATCCGAGGTATGCAGCAAGCGGACACCCAAACCGGCACCATACGCGGTTGCCCATAAAGGGATAAAAGCCTGTACCCACAACACCGGAAAAAATAGCCCCTATCATAAAACCATAAGGCCTTCTTAAGTAGGTATAGGTGTCCATTCCAAAAATAGCAGAGGTACCTGTAATGAAATTATAAAGCACTCCGGCTGTCATGACAACAGCAAATACAAGTACCCCATGAACCAGCCATCGCTCTACCTTCCAGGCTTTTAATGATTTATCTGATAAATGTCTGAATGGATCCCCCGCAGTCTCTGCCAATCCACCACACCCACACACCCAACTGCAATACCACCGCTTCCCAAAAAAATAGACAAACACTGGTACACCTACAACAAATAAAGTAATGCCCCACACAAACATAAAAACTCCCAAACCACCAGCAGAGGTCAACATATCAATATGCCAGGCATCAAAGAAATCGTAGTCGAGCGGCCACATGTTTTTAAAATCGAAATAAGGTTGATTCAATCGCACTAGTATCTCTGGAATAAGAAAGGCAAAAGCCAACTGAAAAAACATGACGGAGATAGTACGAATGATCTGATACTTGCTGTGTCGGTACTTTACAATCATTCTTCCCCCCATGACCAATACGGCAAACGTGTAGAGGAAACCGTATAGAAACCATTGACTGGACTCTCCTTCGGGGTATATCCAGTGCTTTAAAGGCTCCACCAAAATGATCCAGTTCATGATATAGGCATCATAAAAATAAATCATGATGTAAAAAACAATCAACAGCGTTCCGATCAGAATACCGATCCACCCCCGATTATTCAAAACATTAAAAAATATCCCATTGTTTTTAATTCCAGGAAGTTCAAGGATGGCCTTGGGAAGTATAAAAAGTAAGGCGCCAATCAGGCCAACACCAAATACAAGAAAAAATAACAACGCAGTGTACTCCGTGATTACCCCGGAAGTAGATGCTTTGGTAAGACTGGCTGCATAATCATCGTAGATTACTTTATCCCATTGTTGTGCTTTCCTGAATTTCTCGTTGACCTGGTTTATCGCACCACTAATTGCATTAACAAATGAAAAGCTGACGTTGTACGTTTTTCCAAAAAGTTCAGTCATTGCGGGTCGCAATGATTCCTGGTGTTCTGTTTTAATCTTTGACTCAAAAATTTCTTCCGTCAGTGTATATTCCGACATAAAGAACAACCCTATGAAAAGAACAAAAGAGAATAAAAATAAAACAAGCCCTATGCTGCGTAATGATTTCATGCTATTGCTGATTTAACCTCAAACACCTTTTCTTCAAAATCACTTACGATTTCTTTTTCATGTCGATCAAAAAATTCAGGGTCAAAATTGGCACTGGATAAATTTTGTAGAACAAACTGAATACTTTTCTTTTCTCTTAGCCATTGGTCAAACAACTCATGACGCAGTCTTATTCCAAATACATTCACGCCTAAAAAATGTTTGGAATCCCTATCCCAAACAAAATGAATGGCTTTTTTTCCGCCTTGATGTTCCCAATAAAATTCTTCCTCGTTGGGTTTTGGCTCATTCCACACATTTCCATAGGTCTGATATTCTATATCCAAAAACTTGGCAGAGTTAAACCACGGTCCGGGTTCATATTTGGTCCTGGAGTTGCAGATGGTTTGCGCCACCACTTCTCCCATCATCCGCCCCGTGTACCATACTTGTTCAATGCTTTTTCTTCCAGGCAGGTCATACGTCCGCTCTACACAATCCCCAATGGCATATACATCGGTGATGTTGGTTTCCAAATATTCATTCACCAATACACCTCGTTGAATTTCAATGCCTGAGTCTTTTAAAAATGCTACGTTAGGAGATACTCCCACGGTCAACCCTACAAACTGGCAGTCAATTTCTTCTCCGCTCTTTGTAACCACTCCTTTTACTTTACCATTCTCGTCAGACAATATTTTTTCCAGCTCTGTTTCTTCTCTCAAATCAATATGATGCTCGCGCACGTGTCGTGATATCAAATTCGCCTCCTGTTGAGGCAGCACATTACTCCAAAAAGAATTTTCCCGAATCAAAAAAGTTACTTCAATTTTTCTGGACAACAACATCTCAGCCATTTCTATACCAATTAACCCTCCACCCACAATCACTGCACGTTTAATGTGAATGGTATTTGTCTCCATCTCCTGCAAATCCTGGAAACTATAGAGGCCTTGCACTCCTATCAAATCTTGTCCCGGCCAACCAAATTTATTGGGTTTCGAACCTGTTGCGATGATAAGGATATCATAACTGATTGTTCTTCCACCTGATAGTTTAACCGTTTTATCTGTTGTGATTACTTGCTCAACATGATCTTGCACCAGGTCAATACGATTTTTCTTCCAAAACCAATCTTCGTAAGGCTTTATGTTTTCAAAACCCATATGCCCCATATAAATGTACATGAGTGCAGTTCTGGAAAAAAAATGTTCAGTTTCAGGCGATATTACAGTAATGCTATGATCACTTCTTTTTCTGATGTGACGGGCTGCTGTTATCCCCGCAATGCCATTTCCAATGATAATAATGTTTTTCATTTTGTGAACTCGCAAGATATTCGTGATGCCACTGACAAACTGTCAACTTGAAGACAAAGGGAAGTAACGCATTTTTGTGCAATTCACATAGCCCATTATTATGTACTTATTTACCCATGATGTCCTCATCAAGACAAATACATGAGTAGCAAAGCGAAAATGAAACCTAATTTTCTGTCCTTATTCAAAGAATTTAATTTAAACCCCTAAAAACAATAACTTCGTTTATGCTAATTATTGTTGAGGGCACGAATTAGCATCAACCATAAGATTTATATCACATCCTTCTATGAAACAGATTCAGACTATACTTTGCTTACTCGCACTAACCCCAATCCTATTATCGTTTCAGCAAGATGATGAACTGAAAACCAGCATGGTTCGTGGCAAGGAGATTTTCATTGCCAATTGTGTTACCTGCCACATGCAAAATGGTGAAGGAATTGAGGGGGTGTATCCTCCATTGGCAAAATCAGATTATTTAATGAGCGATAAGGTACGCGCTATCAAACAAGTGTTGGAAGGAGCCAGTGGCCCAATGACAGTCAATGGCATACAGTACAACGGTTTCATGGCCGGTTTTGATTTGAGTGACAGAGAAGTAAGTGATGTATTGAACTACATAAAGAATTCGTGGGGCAACAAGAGCGAAGCCATTACACCAGAAGAAGTAAAATCAGTCAGATGACAATTCATGTATTAACAGGAGATGCATTATTGAACAATTTTCCAGAAGGAAAACTGAAGGGAAGTATTGCCATCAGCAGGGAGTGTTTAATAGAAGGACCAGTAACTGCCAATTCATTGGAAGAATTCTGGAATCAAAGAGGAGCTTATTTAAAATTTACCTATCCGGAAAGTGACATTAGTTACGAGGATGATGTTGCATTTGAATTTGAAAAGCTCAATGACCTTCAGGAGGGCGATGAAGTTAATCTTTGGTTCGAGCATGACTTATTTTGTCAGGTTAATCTATGGTTTACAATAAGCTTGCTTCATGAGAAAAAGATTGCTGTGTATCGCGTGTATCCTGTAATTGATGACCCTGATGAATTATGGGAAGGATTTGGACCCATGTCACCCAGGGAGTTATTTAAGTGCTATGAGCAGAAAATACTTTTGTCACCTGAAGACCTTCAACTAGGTAAGGATCTTTGGAGCGCCTATTCTGCATCAGACAATGAGACATTGGAGAAATTATCTGCTGTGCCAGCAAAAGCATTTCCTTACTTAAAAGAAATTTGTAAAGCTCAAATCGAACGCCCTGAACGACCGGTACGTGTACTAAAAGAAATTATCAACGGAAAAAATCTTTCATTCGATGAGATTTTCATTGAGTTTTCTGAGCGGGAAGGCATCTATGGGTTGGGTGACACACAGGTGCAAAGGATTTATGACCAATTAATGGGGTAAGATTGCTTCAAAATTTGGCTGAACCAATTAAATTGTGTGCATGAAGCTACTATCTAATTTCGCAGCACTGTGCCTTTTGAGCATCGTGGCCTGCCAGGCACCTACCAGCAAAACATCAGAAATAGTTGAAATTAAGGGATCGGCTGATTACATGCCCCCTGTTTTTACTGATAAAGACAGGCTGGAAAAGATTTCACAGGTTTTTCCTGTTGTTGATAAAATCTTCAAAGA
This sequence comes from Flammeovirgaceae bacterium UBA2338, assembly GCA_002344795.1. GTDB lineage: Bacteria > Bacteroidota > Bacteroidia > Cytophagales > Cyclobacteriaceae > ELB16-189. Next base: position 38,701 of record DDUM01000077.1, read on the forward strand.
TTTTGCCAATCAAAATCACTACCCCTCCATTGCTTATGGTCTAATTGTAGACGGTAAAATGATTCACTCCGGAGTATCAGGGGAAGCGAACAGAGCAACTGGGCAGGCACCGACCACAAAAACATTGTATAGAATCGCCTCTATGTCTAAAAGTTTCACGGCCATGGCTATTCTAAAACTGAGAGACGAGGGCAAACTTGATTTACAAGACCCGGCCCATCAATATATCCCGGAATTAAAAAACATCACCTACGCTACTGCTGATTCTCCTCCAGTTACTATTCAACATCTGCTTACCATGTCTGCAGGATTTCCCGAAGATAATCCCTGGGGTGACCGTCAACTGGACGACACCAATGAAGAATTGATCGCATTGATTGCGGAAGGAATTTCTTTTTCAAATGCCCCAGGGCTTTCTTATGAGTACAGTAATCTTGGATTTGCGCTATTGGGCAACATCATCAATAAAGTAACAGGCACCACCTACCAGCAATACATCACCGACAACATACTCAAGCCACTGGGCATGAACGATAGCAAGTGGGAGTACACTGAAATTCCTGAAAACCAAATAGCATTGGGTTATCATTGGGTAAATGAACAATGGCAGGAAGAACCCATTCTACACGATGGTGCTTTTGGTGCAATGGGCGGGTTGTTTTGTTCGATAGAAGATTTCAGCAAATACGTAGCCTTTCATTTGTCTGCCTGGCCGCCTCGCAATGAACCTGACAATGGCCCAGTAAAAAGAAGTACCGTACGCGAGATGCATCAAGTGTGGCGGATGAACGATAACTCTCCAGCCAATAATCAATATGGTCCTTATGACTTTGGGTATGCTTATGGGTTAGGTTGGCAAAAAGACGCAAGAGGTATTGTGCGCATTTCACATAGTGGCGGATTGCCTGGCTACGGTTCTGAATGGAGAATATTTCCAGACTATGGAATAGGTATCGTATCGTTTAGTAATAGAAGATACGGAGCTCCAAGCCGCGCTAATGAGCAAATCATGGACACTATTATTTCGCTGGCCAATCTAAAACCAAGAACACTGCCGGTTTCAAAAATTCTTGAAATAAGGAAAAACGAACTAATGAACATTCTTCCCGACTGGAGTGAATCTCCGGAATTGTTTGCTGAGAATTTTTATATGGACATGCCCCTCGATCTCAGGAAAAGGGAAATCGATGAAGTATTTGCTGAAGTGGGTCCGGTTAAATCTGTCGGGGAGCTCACTCCGCTCAACCAACTCAGAGGCTATTTCGTAATCAAAGGAGAAAAAAAGAGTGTCAGAGTGTTTTTTACGCTGACGCCAGAAAATACTCCATTGATACAGCAGCTCAATTTGAGGATTATCGACTAATTTTAAAATTCTGTGAGATATTTTAAAACCATTGTTGAGGAATATCAGCGTGACAAGCTGAGCGATCAGGTTTTTAAGCAGGTATTCTTAGGGACAGAAAATAAAAACATACAAAAGAACGGATAGTTGCCCCATTCTATCATTCCAATCCATTGAACAAGCAACACGAAAAAATTCCAATCCTTCTTCTGGCAGCGGGGTCGTCCACAAGAATGGGAGGGCAGTCAAAACAATTGTTGCTCATCAATGGAATTCCTTTACTCCAAAAAACAGTAAAAGAATTAGTCGCAGCCAATACCGGAGAGCTGGTCGTTGTTTTAGGTGCCAATGCAGAAGCACACAAAAAGGTAATAGGTGATTATCCCGTCCGGATTATTGAAAATACTGACTGGCAAAATGGAATGGGATCATCTATTAAAGCAGGTTTAAAATATATAACCGATCAGTTACCTGAATCTAAAGCTGTCATCATTTCAGTGTGCGACCAACCTCATCTCACCAGCCTGCACATGAAGGAATTAATTCGATCTTACTTTAAAAATAAAAAATCAATAGTTGCTTCAGCTTATAAAAATACGGTTGGAGTTCCTGTCCTTTTTGATCGTTCCCATTTTGAAGCCTTATCTAAAATTCAAGATGAGGAAGGAGCAAAAAAGGTAATGCAACAAAACAAAAACGAAATTGATTCTGTTTCATTTCCACTAGGGAACATCGATTTGGATAGCATGGAAGATTATGATACATTCAATCAATAAATCCCACCATGAAAAATATATTCTTGTTCGGCATTGCGTTGGGTGTAGCCCAGATTGTATTTGCCCAATCTCAAACTACAACGGATGACTATACCCGTTACGAATTATTGGAACCATCCACCCAGAGTTTTCGCATTCTATATGAAGTGACTGCCACTAAACCCGGGACACTCCATTATTATAATGCCTTGAGGAAGGGTAGTGAGCACAAGATCGATTCCGTAAAAGATTTACGATCTGGCCAAAATTTAAAATGGTCTATCGTAAGCGGAGTGGATGCAAAAAAGGCCGGATACCTGGAAGCCGATGAAACAGGAGAATACTTACAGGTACAGTTGGCGCACGCCATTGCCAACAATTCTGAATACCGGTTGTTGATTGACAAAACCTATCAGGACACCAAAAGCTATTTTACGGAAAATGATCATATCGTTTTTGAAAGATCTTTGGGTATCAAAAGAAATTCGGTTGTACTTCCTCGTGGATACGAAATCGTAAAGTGTAATAATCCGGTTCAGGTAAGTTTGGAAGTGGATGGACGCATCAAAGCCAGCTTCATTAATAGCGGTCCATCAGCAGTGCCTCTTAGAATTGAAGGCCGTAAACTTCCTACAACCGTGAACCTTACGGTTGAAAAAAAGGAATACGTTTACCAATCTGGAGAAGGACGAGACAAAACAAAAGCAAGATTAACTTATGAAGTGCCAGAACGCGCCCATCAGACCCGGGAAATAGTTTATTTTTTACAGCAACCAGAAACACATTCCTTCAGGCTATATCATGATTATACAGAAACAAGAGAAGGAAAAAACAATTACTTAAATGTGGTGAGAGCAGGAAGCAAAGCATCCAATCCCTCCGCTTTGAATTTGGACACAGGGCAACCCTTAAAGGTTGAAACGCTAAAGGGCAATCAATTGGCTGAAAAAGGAATTAAACTGGAAGAGGCTGTGACTGCTGAAACTGAAGTAATTGTTATTTGGTATGATGCAGTGAAAAAAGGAGAATCTACACGACTGCGTATTGAAGAGACTTACACTGATCCTAACAGGTATTTAATGGTAGGTGACGAGTTTGTATGGGACAGATCATTCGGCAGACCCCATAATACCGTGGTACTGCCCGCTGGATGGTTTTTAACAGCCAATGCTATTCCTGCCACCATCGACAACACTCCAGACGGGAAGATTAGCCTTTACTACATGAATTACGACCCGGACGAAATTGATGTATTTATAAAGGGCCGTAAAAGATAATCCCGTTATCTTTATAAAGAAACATCAACCCCTGCCATGAAACCATTTAAATTAATTCTTGCACTTGCTTTGGTGCTTACAATTACCCTTATCTCTTCTTGCAGTAAGGATGACGATCCGATACTGAGTCGATTGGAATTACTAACACAAAAACCCTGGAAGCTAAAATCAACCACTATTGTAGGGATTGGTACTTCCCCACCTGAAAGCTATTCTGCTGATGACATTCACACCTTCAATACTGATGGAACCTACGTGTTTGATGAGGGTCCAACAAAGGAGGATTCATCAGATCCTCAAACCGTTAATGGCAAATGGGAGTTTGCAGAAGCCGAAACGATCATAAAACTGTCTTATGGAGGGCTTACTTTAAATCAAGAAATTGTCGAGTTGACCAGTACAACTTTAAAAGTAAAATTCAATTTTATATTCGATCTTGAAGAGACCTTTGGGCATTAGAATACTGTTCCCCGAATATAAAGGGACAGACAAATGGTGAAAAAGCCGGTCGAAGGATCGGTTTTTTTCATTTTGATAGTTTGGTCTAACTTTGCACTATGCGAATCGGCTTTCTTTTCCTTTTTTGTTTTGGTTGTGTCCTGTCATCCAATGGAGCAGAATACCAGCTCTTTGAAGTGAATGGAAAATATGGAGTAAAAGATGAGAAAGGCAAGGTCATTATCACACCTGCATTTGAAGGATTGGGTTGGAGTGACGGAAGTTTCTCCATTATTGGCCAGGTGACTGGTTACAAGACGAACAAAAAGTGGGGGTTAATCAATCTAAAGGCTCAGCTTCTAACTGAGGCCGAATACCTTAACCTTTACCCCTCAGGGGGCGACCGCATCATAGCAAAAAAACAAATTGATGGGGTATCTATAAAACAAGGATGTATCGATTTAAAAGGCAACATCACCGTGCCCTTTAAGTATGACGGAATAATAATTGATGGATTGCACGCCATTGTTTTTACCAAAAACGGAGCAACCTATAAATACGGAGTTATTGATTTACGTGGGGAAGAAATCATCCCATTGATTCACAAAAATATATTTACCATCGGTAGTCTCCGCTACGGAGTTCAAAACAATGACAACAAAACTGCATTGTTTTCGGAAACAGGTCAGAAGCTTACCGATTTTGTAATCGACAGCATCTCATCTTTCAAAAAGAATAAAGCCATTGTATACCAGGGTTTATTGCAAGGGGTTATTAATCGGGAAGGGTTGATCGAAGTCACTCCAAAATATCGTGAAATACTAATTGACGAAAATGGAAGTATCATTGGCAGAACCATGAGCAAATGGATACTCATGGATCAGCAACACAATCGGCTTGACACCACCTTTTGCGATGAGCTTGTTCCCACCTCTACAGGTTTTATCGTTAAAAATGGAAAAAATTCTGGAATATGGAATGTTGATTTTACGGAGGTGCTTCCTGCATCCTACCATTATATACAACAAGTAGAAGGTGATTTGGCCGTAGTGAAAAAGGATAATAAGTACGGAGTCATTCAAACAGACAACTCGGTAGTAATCCCTTTTAAGTTTGACTCTATCCTCTTAAGTGAAAGATTTGTTCGGGCACAGGAAATCCTACTAGGAAAGCCATCCTGGTCTCTTTATGACGTTTACGGAATTCGTAAATCAGAACGTGACTACGAATCTATTAGTCCTTTCAATGGAAAGTTTTTTCAGGTAAAGAACTATGGTTTATCAGGCATAATGGATCGGTATGGAAAAGAAACGGTCTCCTGCGTTTATGATTCCATCCTTGCTTATAATGAAGACCAAATTGTAGTAAAATTTCATGGTCATTACGGTATTATCGATTTTAATGAAAACTGGTTGTTGCCACCACAACCCTTTCCTGTGGAGTTAGTCGATGAAAATCATTTCATGCAGTTTGAGCATGGTGTTCATTTATTCAAAAACTTTAACAACGACCTGATTTATTTTACTGAAAATCCATTGTCCATTGAAGGAAAAATGTTGAAAGAAATTTTGCCTGATGGAACAGAAAAGAAAATAAACTTTGATGGAATCACAGTAAGTAGAACTACCCCTGCGGTCGTGGATGATACCCGAATAATTACTTCAGAACATGAAGGATTTAGGGGAATAATAAGAAATGGGAAATATGGTTTCATTGATGATCGGGGTAGATTGAGAATTGCTAATCGTTATGAAGGAATTGGGGACTTTAACAACGGACTTGCAGCAGTAAAAATTTTAGGTAAGTGGGGTTTCATCAATGCAGAGGACAAAATCGTAATCAATCCTAGTTATGAATCCGTCTCCGAGTTCAGAAATAAGGTGACCATCGTAAAAAGAGGGAAGTTCGGGTTCGTTGATAAAACAGGAAAGTTGGTGTTGGAAACACGTTATGATTCCATACTACCTCTAGAGACCAATAAGTTTTTAATTCAACACAATCAACTTTTAGGGCTTGCTGATGAAAACGGTACTGTACTGATTGACCCCAGATTTGAAACCCTTAATGACATAGGCAATGGTTATGTGATTATTTCCCGGGAAAAGAAATATGGTTTGATCACGCAATCAGGATTCAGTACTATCCCCATGATTTACGATCAACTTTTTTACCTGAAGAATCAAAATCAATTCCTGGCTAAACAGGAGTCGCCCTGGGTTAAACTGAGCAAATAAAAAGGAAGGGCTGCCTCAAAAGATAAGGATGCGTTTTTCTGAGCGAAAGCGAAGA
>DDUM01000077.1:45029-163780 GCA_002344795.1 Flammeovirgaceae bacterium UBA2338
CGTTTTTCTGAGCGAAAGCGAAGAATCTCTTAAATTTTAAATTAATAAATAGGAGATGTTTCACTTTCGTTCAACAAAACGTGTCTCTTTTGAGGCAGCCCTTATTGCAATTAAGAATATCTTAATCCTTTGTCGATCCGGTTTCTCCCTGTCCGGATATAGAGTTGCGCATATCCGTATCAGACTGAATATTCTGCAATCTGTAATAATCCATCACGCCAAGGTTTCCACTGACAAAAGCCTGAGCAATTGATTTTGGAATTTCCGCTTCGGCCTGAATTACGTTGGCTCTGGCTTCCTGTGCTTTGGCTTTCATTTCTTGTTCCAATGCTACAGCCATTGCCCTTCTTTCTTCTGCTTTCGCTTCAGCCACTTTCAGGTCGGCACTCGCCTGGTCAGTCTGAAGTTTCGCACCAATGTTTTCTCCCACATCTACATCAGCGATATCGATAGAAAGAATCTCAAACGCTGTTCCTGCGTCCAGTCCTCTTGATAATACAACCTTCGAAATCTTATCAGGATTTTCCAATACTTCTTTGTGAGATTTCGCAGAACCAATAGAAGTTACAATACCCTCACCCACACGAGCCAAAATAGTGTCTTCACCCGCACCTCCTACTAATTGTGCGATACTCGCTCTTACCGTTACCCGTGCAATAGCAATCAATTGAATACCATCAGCAGCAACAGCAGCAACTTTCGGGGTTGTAATTACTTTAGGGTTTACAGAAATCTGAACTGCTTCAAATACATCGCGACCCGCAAGGTCAATGGCAGTAGCTTGTTTAAAGCTCAGGCTAATATTGGCTTTATCCGCTGAAATCAATGCACGTATTACGTTGGGTACATTACCTCCTGCCAAAAAGTGTGTCTCCAGTTCTCTGGTAGTTACTTGTAAGCCGGCCTTTGTAGCCGTAATGAGCGAATTAACAATTACTCCAGGTGGTACTTTTCTGATTCGCATTCCAATCAGTTCTCCAATGGTAACTTTTACCCCGGCAAATACAGCTGTAATCCACAGCCCCACCGGAACAAAGTACATGAACATGAAGAAACCGATGATACTGACAAACACAATAAAAATAAACGCCAGACTTTCCATAATTTTCTATTGAATAGGTTCTACAATAATTTGATTCGTATTAACTTTTATAATTCTAATTTTTGATCCGGAATCAACAAACGCGCCTAAGGTTTTTACCTCAAACGTTTTGTCATTTATCTCCGCCTTTCCTGAGGGCCGTAAAGAAGACAAAGCCACTCCCTCCTGCCCAATCGTTAATCCATCTAACTCACCTTCATTCACCTTTCCTGTGCTGGACATTTTTAGTGAGAATTTGCCCCATACATTGGCCTTAAAAGCGTAATAGGTAATTACTGCAGATGCTAAAATCGTACCTCCAAGGGTAATCCAACCACCTTGTTGGCCAAAATAGCTAAAGCTGGAAACAACCCCTGCTATCATAAAGCCAACGCCAACTATCCCAACCAAAGTAGTACCCGGCACAAAAATAATCTCGGCAATTACCAGCAGTATCCCGAAAAAGATCAAAGAAGCCACAATCATCCAATCCATGGTAGTAAATGTAGTAAGAAAAAATTGAGCCCTTAGTAAGCGCGGGCAAATAACACCCGTCTTTTCGATGGCTTACCGGAATACATGCACTTCCCGTCTTCTTCCGGTGAATCCAATGGAATGCAACGAATGGTGGCCTTTGTTTCCTCTTTGATCGCGGCTTCAGTTTCCTGAGTTCCATCCCAATGGGCCAAAAAGAAACCGCCCTTTTCTTCAAGCAGTTTTTTGAAATCCTCGTAAGAATCAACTTTTGTGGTTTTCTCTTCTCTGAACTTAAATGCCTTTTGATAGATGTTCGCCTGTATCTCAACTAATAGTGGAGGAATGAGTGCAGTCACTTCATCAAAAGGAACTACTTTTTTCTCTTTGGTATCCCTGCGTGCCATTTCAATAGTACCATTTTCGAGGTCGCGTGCTCCGATGGCCAACCTTATAGGAACTCCCTTCAATTCATATTCCGCAAATTTAAACCCTGGTTTATGCGTATCTCTGTTGTCGTACTTTACAGAATATCCTTTCCTTCTCAATTCTGCAGAAATTACATCTACCTTTTCGGTAATCCTCTCCAACTCCTCATCACTCTTAAAAATGGGGACAATAACCACATGGATAGGAGCTAATTTCGGGGGTATGATTAATCCTTCATCATCCGAATGTGCCATAATCAAGCCACCAATCAATCGGGTACTTACGCCCCAGGATGTCCCCCACACATAGTCCAGCTTACCATCCTTACCAGTAAATTGCACATCAAAGGCTTTGGCAAAATTCTGACCCAAAAAATGAGATGTTCCCGCCTGCAATGCTTTACCATCCTGCATCAATGCTTCGATACAATAAGTATCTACGGCTCCGGGAAATTTTTCTCCTTCAGATTTTTTTCCCTTCACCACAGGCACGCCCATAAAGTTTTCAACAAAGTCAGCATAGACATCCAAAATCAAGAGGGTTTCCTTTTCCGCTTCTTGCCTGGTTGCATGAGCTGTATGCCCCTCTTGCCACAAAAACTCTGATGTTCTTAAAAACAACCGCGTACGCATTTCCCATCTTACCACATTGGCCCACTGATTAATGAGCAATGGCAAATCGCGGTAGGATTGAATCCATTTCTTATAACTATTCCAGATCACCGTCTCAGAGGTAGGCCTCACAATCAACTCTTCTTCCAACTTCGCATCCGGATCTACGATTATCCCTGACCCATCCTCAGCATTTTTCAATCGGTAATGGGTTACAATAGCGCATTCTTTTGCAAAACCTTCCACGTGGCTGGCCTCTTTGGCCAGGAATGACTTGGGTATAAAAAGCGGAAAGTAGGCATTGACGTGACCAGTGTCCTTAAACATCTTATCCAACCCCTGTTGTATGGATTCCCAAATGCTATATCCATAGGGCTTTATTACCATACAGCCCCTGACATCTGAGTTTTCAGCCAGATCAGCTTTTTTTACTAAATCAATGTACCATTGGGAGTAATCTTCTTCCCTGGAGGTTATTCCTTTGCCCATTCTTCGTGCTTAATATTTTCGTATCTTTGATAAAGACCGCAAATATAAATGAGGATTTGGGGAATAGCAGTAAACACAGCCTTATTAGGTTGAATTACTGTGAATGGTTTCCTCTCAAATCTTGTTATAAGTGTATATCCCTCAATGCCTTTTCTACGTTATATAAGGCGTAGGGGAGCAAAAAGACCAGATATGAAGAATCTAAAGCAAATTTTAACGTTGATTTTTGGCTGTTTTGTAGCATTTACCGCCTTTAGTCAGGAGTTTGACGACATGTACTTCAACTCAAAAGACAGAGCCAAACTCAACGAGAGGAAGATTTCTGCAGATTTGGGTTTAACCAAAAATAATGCTGAAATCAGGGGAGCAGATGCGCCTATTAATCCAACAGACAGCTACTCGGCTAGAAACATTAATCCGGAGTATTCTTCACAAATCAATTCCGGAAGTGTGCCTCCAGTGGAGGACAATTACTTTATTCAGGATTTTCAACCTAAGGGTGTAAACCAAAACATTTCAAATTGTAATTGTGGATCGGGTTCTTTTTATAACCCTTATTATGGAAACAATGCGTGGAACAATCCTTACTATGGAAACATGGGTGGATTTGGTAGTCCCTATGCAAGTTATTATGGTTCGCCCTGGGGTTACCCCTCCTATGGAGGTTTTAACTCTGGCTTAAGCATGTCGATGAATTATGGTTGGGGTAGTTATAATCCTGGATTTTATGGCGGCTTGGGATATGGGTATGGCAGCTACTCCAATTTTTGGAATCCCTATAGCAATCCATGGAGAAACGGGTATTATGGATCGTATTATCCCGGGCAAGTGATCATCATCGAAAATGGTAACAACTTGGGAACTAAGGTTTCCTACTCGAAAAGAAGTTCCAGAAGCTCTAACATCAATCATTCCGTTGATAATTCAAGGCCGAGTTCTGTAGCCAATGTCAATAATACAGGCCGCGATGCGGTGAATAGCGGAAGGAGCAGGTCTGCTACTCCCGAATATTATGATAGAGGCTGGAAGCGCACTCAAAGCGAAAATAGTAGCGCAAGAGACTACTGGAACAATTCCAACTCAGGAACCAATTCTCCAACACGTTCTGTATTTGACAGAAGTGGATTTAACTCCAATTCAGGTGGACGCCAAGGCTCAACTGGATTTACCACCCCATCACGCAGTTCGTTTAATAGTGGGGGTACAAATTCTGGAGGTTCAAGAAGCGGCTCGTCTGGTAGCTCCAGTGGATCCAAGACACGAAGCAGAAATAACTGAGAGCATTCAAATCCAAAGTGAAGATGATAAGTAAGAGAGGTGGACTTTGGTTCATAGGGTTTATTATGTGCTTTGCACACTATGCACAGGCGCAGAGTTTCGCTGAAACTGCTCTGCTATTTAGTAGAACGCAACCAGGAGGCAGCGCAAGAATTCAATCGATGGGTGGAGCCCAGGTGGGATTGGGTGGAGATTTTAGTTCAGCATTGTCCAACCCAGCAGGATTGGGAATGTTCAACAGGTCTGAATTTACTTTAAGCCCGGCATTCAACTTTGCCAATTCCTCCTCTACTTATTTTAATAATAAAGTAAACGATTCCAAAACCACTTTTCATATTCCCGGCTTTAGTCTTTCCTTTCACAACGACTATGATAAACTCACGGGATTTTTGGGTGGCACTTTTGCAATTGGCTATACAAGAACGAATGACTTTAACAGGAACCTTAGCTACGGTGCCGATGATATAGATACCTCCATCATTGATTATTTTATTGAACGAGCCAATACAGAACAGGCCAATAAATCTCCAGGAAGTCAGTTTGCCCCTGGTGGTAGTTTGGAAAACACACCTACCCAACTTGGTTACGAAAATTATCTCATTGGAGACAGTACTGTTTGGGATCCAAACGCCAACCCCAACGCCTATTTTACAGACGTGCTTGGCAAACCAAACACCAAAGAAGAAATACAAACACGCGGAGCACAAACACAATTGAGCTTCTCCTATGGTGCCAATTATAACGACCGTCTTTTTATCGGGGGCGGTATAGGCGTAACCACCATCAGGTATAAATCGCGAAAGCGTTATGAAGAAGCTTTTCAAAATGAGCCCCTCAATGATCTCTTTCTTGAAGAAAACCTGGAGATCAGAGGCTCAGGGATCAACGCCAGCCTGGGACTTATTTTTCGCCCTATAGATTTTGTTCAGATTGGAGTGTCTGCTACCTCGCCCACTTATTATGAGTTATCTGATAACTATAGCGCGCTGATGCGCACGCACTGGAATGGCTTCGATTACTATGGTGACAATAGCGTAATCCTTTCCAACGAGCAATATGAGACTGACCTCATCACTTCTGATTATTCATTACAAACTCCAGGTAAAGTATCTTTAGGCGCCACTTTCTTTCTTCAAAAAAAGGGCTTCCTCACATTAGATGTAGAGCGAACAAATTATACCAAAGCGAAGTACAATGCGGTAACACAGGGAGTTTCATTCGATGCTGAAAATGATGATATCCAATCCCTCTATCAACCTGTGTATAACATGAGAGCAGGTGTAGAGTACAGACTAAATGCTTTTCGTTTCAGAACAGGGTTTGCATTGATGCCAGAACCCTTTAAGAGTGTACAAAACAACGTAAGCACTTCCATTCAAAGAATAACAGGTGGTATAGGCTATCGCGAGAAAAACTTTTACATTGACATGGCAGTTGTCCACAATTTTGGAGATAATTCTTACAGACCCTATACGGTCAACTCATCAGCCACTCCACTAGTGAGTTTTTCACAAAAGGCCACCAACCTTATGTTCACAGTTGGGTTAACTTTCTAATGCTAATATTTCTTCAGTGATGCTTTGCGCATTCAAATGATCGCCCGAAAGGGTAATTTTGGCTTGTGAATAAAAATGGATTCTGGCCATTCGCATCTCCAGTATCCTGCCCGCAATGGTAGAAACATCCTGACCTGCAAACAATGGACGTTTTGCCAATTCCGTGTTCATCATGCGGGTGGCAATCTCGCTCACAGTGGCATCCAAAAAAATACTGAGTCCGGAAGCATTAATCAATCCCATATTATCCAGGAAACAAGGCGTGCCTCCACCAGTGGCCATTACTATGTCACCTGTGTGATCACACCACTTCTTTAGGTATTTCTTCTCAATGTTTCGGAATTGCGCCTCACCAAGTCTTCCGAAAATCTGACCAACCGATTGCCCCTCACCTTTTACAATTTCATCATCCAGATCTACGAAGGATCTTTTCAATTGCAGCGCCACCTCCCTACCCAAAGTAGATTTACCACAGCCAGGCAGCCCAATCAAAAAAACTTTCATTGCAACGCAGCAAGAATTTCTTCAGCCGTAGGTGTATCGTTGTAGTGCCAGTTGCCCAATACCTTACCATTCTGCCACAGCGCCACTCCAGGATTAGAGCGAAGAATTGTTTTTAGAACCGTTGCGTCAGCAAAATAATAAGGAACTGCAAGCTGATGCTCGTGACGAAATGCCTCTGTCTGTTCCGAACCCGAAGAGGTGAGAATAAAGGATTCTACCTTACCCTCTAGTTGCTTGGCCAAAGTGCTAATTTCTTCAATTTTATCTGTTGATGCCTTTTCAACATCTACAATTACAATTAATAATTTGTTGCCTTCGAAACTGTATTGTGTTTTGTCTTCCCCCTCAGGACTGCTGACCCTATAGTCTGTGATTTTAGGAGTGATTTTATCCTCATTGATTACCCTCGATGAAATGTATTTGTAACCCTCATCTTCCATAAGGAACTGTTGTGAAGCTACCTCTTCGCCATTCTTATCAAACAAATACTCAATGACAGGCTGCTCTTCCGGAATCATCTGCTCGGGAATAACATTTCCCACTCGATAGGCACGGAAATCAATAAAAGGAAGATGACGAATCGCATAGATGCCAAGGAACAAACTGATCAGCACTACCACGCCTATCACGGCATGTCCTTCCATGGTTCGCAGCAACGCATCATACTTTTTTCTATACCAGAATAAATGAAGTACGAATACCATAAGGATCACATCCTTGTAAAAAGATTCCCATGGGGTCAACTTGATCGCATCTCCAAAGCATCCGCAATCTGTTACTTTATTGAAATACGCTGAATAAAATGTAAGGAAAGTAAAAAATACCATCAGGCTTAACATGACCCACATGGTAGTATTCATTTTGTAATAAAGTAAAACAGCAAACCCAAGTGCCAGTTCCAATACAATCAATACCATTCCTATTTCAAGCGCCCAGGGAATAAACACATGAAAGAACGATCCAAAGTCAACTGCAAATACCTCAAAGTATTCTTCCAGTTTTATTTGCGTGCCAACCGGGTCATTCAATTTGATAAGACCCGAAAAAATAAAAAGACCCCCAACAAAAAGTCTTGAAAACAAATCAATGTACTTCCTCATTCCTTCAATTATTATTTTCGTTTAACTTAATCAATGCAAAAACTGCATAGTTGATCATATCCTGATAATTCGCTTTTACCCCTTCACTCACCAGGGTTTTACCGGCATTGTCTTCAATTTGTTTCACCCTTAACAATTTCATAAGGATGATATCTGTGATGGAGCTCACTCTCATATCGCGCCAGGCCTCCCCGTAATCATGATTTTTATTTTGAAGCAAACTAAATGTCTCTTCTACCGCCTGATCATATAGCGGCTCAAGCTCCTTCCAAGTCATTTCCATCTCCTTCGAGTCACCCAGACTCATCTGAACCATGGCAATCAAGCAATAATTGACAATGCCAATAAATTCATCTTTGATGGGGTCCTCCACCTTTTGCGATCCTTTGTCCTGAATGCTGCGAATACGTTGTGCTTTAATGAATATCTGGTCGGTAATAGAGGGCAATCTAAGAATACGCCAGGCGGTACCATAGTCTTGCGTTTTCTTGGCAAACAAGGTTTTGCAGGTGGATATTACCTGTTTATATTCGGAGGCGGTTTTGTCGATCATAAAGCGAATGCAAAATAAAGTATTTTCAAGTAACAAAACACTTAACGTGTGTGGGCGGCTCATTCATTTTGATACGCCCAAAATCATGGGTATCCTCAATATCACACCCGATAGCTTTTTTGATGGAGGAAAACTCACGGACGAAAAATCTATACTTCGATTAGTGGAGAAAATGATCAATGATGGCGCAGATTTCATCGATGTGGGCGGATATTCCTCCCGCCCCGGAGCCACAGACATCAGCCTGGAACAGGAATTGGAACGTGTCATTCCTGCAATAACTTCAATCGTAAAAAATTTTCCTGAAAGCATCGTATCAATTGATACGTTCCGTTCTGAAGTTGCAAGACAGGCCATTGAAGCAGGAGCCCTCATGGTGAATGATATCTCTGGGGGAGCGCTGGATAATAAAATGTTTGATCTGATAGCGAGACATCATATCCCCTACATTCTCATGCACATGAAAGGGACTCCACAAACGATGAAATCCAAGGCTGAGTATGAAAATCTGATCAAGGAAATAATAGATTACTTTCATCCCAAACTGAACCAACTTCACCAACAGGGAGTTGCCGACATTCTCATTGATCCGGGATTTGGATTTGCTAAAACGATTGCTCACAATTTCGAATTGTTAAAACACCTTGACCTGTTGAAAATACTTGGCAAGCCAATGGTGATCGGGCTGTCTCGCAAATCCATGATCTGGAAAACTTTGGATACTGATCCGGAAAACGCGCTGAATGGCACAACTGTACTCAACACAATCGCGTTATTAAAAGGAGCGAGTATTCTCCGCATTCATGATGTGAAAGAAGCGGTAGAGGCGGTGAAATTAACTAACTTTGTAAAGTGATTTTAGCCTTTAAAATAGGATTCTTAGAAGTTTCATGGGTCGATTTTATTGATATCGGCCTTGTGGCTATCCTATTGTATCAGGTTTATAAACTCATTAAAGGAAGTATTGCAGTCAATATCTTTCTTGGCATTCTTGCCCTCTACCTTATTTATCTGATTGTGCGAGCTGCCCAGATGGAATTACTCACCACTATACTCGGACAGTTTATGGGTGTAGGAGTACTGGCCACCATCATTCTCTTTCAACAAGAGATCAGAAAGTTTCTGCTGGTGATTGGTCGGAGTACGGAGTTCAATCGGGATACATTATTAAAGTCGTTTACAAATTGGCGTCCACAGCAAGAGGAAGATTTTGACATTGAGGAGATTATTGAAGCGGCTAAAACTTTGAAGGCAACCCGAACAGGAGCACTCATTGTTTTTTCGCGTGACTCCGAATTGAAGTTTTATGTGGAAACGGGTGATCCCGTTGATTCAATCGTATCCCGTAGAATTTTACTTTCTATTTTTAATAAGAACAGTCCACTTCATGATGGTGCCATTATCATTCATAAGGGAAAGATAAAAGCCGCACGCTGTGTATTACCCGTAAGTGAAAATGATAACCTGCCTCCACAATTTGGGTTAAGGCATCGTTCTGCCATTGGCATGTCGGAAAGCACTGACACACTATTGTTGGCCATTTCAGAAGAGACAGGAAGGTTGATCTTAGCCAGAAATGGTGTGTACATCAAAGGCTTGAAGCTAAAGCAGGTAGAACAAAAGATATTAGAATACTTCCACGATGAAGAACCAAAGGAATGGACTTCTGTTGGCTTAACGGATGAGCAACCTACTGAATCTCAGGAAGCGTAGAAAAAACGTTTAAAAAAGTAAAGGGAAATCACAACATCCATTCGTTTTCTCACGGACATGATTTCCCTTTAGTGCTCAATAAAGAGGACTGAACTATTTTATCACACCCAATTCTTTCCCCACTTCAGTAAACGCCTTGATGGCTTTATCCAAATGATGCATTTCGTGACCCGCAGATATCTGCACACGAATACGCGCCAACCCTTTGGCCACCACAGGGTAAAAGAATCCAATCACATAAATTCCTTTTTCTAAAAGATGTTCTGCAAACTTTTGTGCAAGTGGTGCTTCGTACAACATGATAGGAACGATAGGATGCTCTCCCGGCTTGATATCAAATCCTGCCTTCGTCATTTCTTCACGGAAGTATTTTGTATTCTTTTCCAGCTTATCGTGCAAATCCGTTGTTTCCATCAGCATATTAAAAACCTCAATGGATGCGCCAGTGATGGATGGAGCAAGTGTGTTAGAGAATAAATAAGGCCGTGAACGTTGGCGCAACATTTCAACTATTTCCTTTCGGGCTGAAGTAAATCCGCCTGACGCTCCTCCGAGTGCCTTACCCAACGTGCCGGTAATGATATCCACACGGCCCATCACCCCTCTGTATTCATGCACTCCTCTTCCTGTTTTACCGATAAAGCCAGAAGAATGACATTCGTCTGACATAACCAATGCTTCGTACTGATCCGCCAAATCACAAATCTTGTCCAGTTGTGCGATGGTGCCATCCATAGAAAACGCTCCATCCGTTACTATCATAATCTGCTTCGCCCCTGCGGCCCTGGCATCTTTTAATTGTTGCTCCAGGTCTTCCATGTTGTTGTGTTTATAGCGATAGCGCATGGCCTTGCAAAGACGAACCCCATCGATGATGGATGCATGATTCAACTCATCAGAAATAATGGCATCCTCAGGTCCCAACAAAGGTTCAAACACACCTCCGTTGGCATCAAAGGCTGCAGCGTATAGAATGGTGTCTTCCATTCCTAAAAATTCCGAAATCTTTTTTTCCAGTTCTTTGTGAATATCCTGAGTGCCACAAATAAAACGCACTGAAGACATTCCGTAGCCATGGGTATCGATGGCCTTCTTGGCCGCAGCCACTACGCGTGGATGAGATGACAACCCCAGATAATTATTGGCACAAAAATTAATTACTTCCCTCCCATCACTCGTTTTAATTTCTGCTCCTTGTGGAGTTACAATAATTCTCTCTTTCTTATATAACCCAGCTTCTTTGATCGATTCGAGTTCTTTTTGCAATACAGGTTGAAGTGTTTTATACATAACGGTGAATTTGGGTTGTAAATAATTTAGCCTTCCACAAAACTACAACTTGCCTTCAAGTATTGACAGTTTCCGTCCAAACGTTTTGTTTTTGCAGGGTACCTAAATTCTACTAATTTGAACCCTTATTCAGCGGATTCTCTAATTTTTAATTGATGAAAAAAACTAAAGTTCTTCTTATTGGTGCCGGAGGGCAATTGGGTTCAGAACTGACCCAGGGTTTATGGGCTCTCCACGGTATCGACAATGTTATTTCATCGGACATTAAAGACCCTCATGGGATTCTAAAAGAAGGGCGCTTCGAAAAGCTGGATGTCATGCAAAAGGACAAGCTCTTTGAATTGATCAAAACCAACGAGATTACACAGGTATACCATCTGGCCGCTTTACTTTCAGCTACTGGTGAACAAGACCCCAGGTGGGCATGGAAATTGAATATGGAGAGCCTTCTCTATGTATTGGAGGCTGCCCATGAACTTAAACTCGACAAAGTATACTGGCCAAGTTCTATTGCTGTATTTGGTCCTACCACTCCAAAAGACAATACACCACAGGACACCATTATGGATCCTACTACGGTATATGGCATTACCAAACTGGCAGGTGAGCGCTGGTGCGAATATTTCTTTAAGAGGTATGGAGTGGATGTGCGCAGTTTGCGGTATCCTGGATTAATTGGATATAAAACGCAACCCGGTGGTGGCACTACGGATTATGCTGTGGACATTTATTTTAAGGCCCTTGCCGAAAAGAGTTATGGATGCTTTTTGTCAGCTGATACTTATCTGCCCATGATGTACATGAGCGATGCCGTGAAGGCTACGATAGACTTGATGGAGTCTCCAGCCGAAAAAATAAAAATAAGATCCAGTTACAATATCTCATCCATGAGTTTTTGTCCAACTCAAATTGCTGCCGCGATAAAAAAGTATATTCCTGATTTTAAAATTACCTGTCAACCTGATTTTAGGCAGGCTATTGCCGATTCATGGCCAAGGTCAATTGATGACTCACGCGCACGCAGTGATTGGGGTTGGCAGCACGAGTTTGGATTGGAGGAAATGACGAAGGATATTTTGGAGAATTTGAAACAATAATTACTTCACAACAAAGCGCGAAGAAAACTGGTCTATTCCAATAGTGGCTTTGATAATGTATACGCCAGAAGGCATACCATAAGTATCCAATGCGCTTTCTTTTCCCTGAAAAGTAATTTGCTTAACAGTGCGCCCCATGATATCATAAACTGTCGCCATTCCATATTGGGATGAACCACCACCTATTAAAACGGTGATTTCTTGGCTCGATGTCACAGGATTGGGGTACAATTGAATCGCTTTTATTTCATTAAACTCTACTCTTTCAATATTAAAATACTCAGTATACCCATCAAAATCTGTAGATTTTATTCTATAATAATTCAAACCCATCAATGGGTTAAAATCCTGATAGAAATAATCTTTGCGGTTGAGGCTATTACCACCTCCACTCACTTTACCAATAGTTGAAAATATTTCTCCAGAAGCAGAACGCTCAATTGTAAAATAATCAAAGTTAAGTTCAGAAGCGGTAGCCCAGTTTAAATCAACATAATTACCATTGACAACCGCTTTAAAAAATAATAATTGAATGGGTAATTGCCCATCTGCGCAAAAAGAAGAAGTGCCATCTGAACAGCTCCCCCCCACTTTGAAGACCCCTGTACCATCGAGTGTTGATCCATTACCTACGGATAGATTGCCATCAACGTCAATTATTCCATCTACTGTAACATGGGTATTATTCCCACCAGTAAAATTTCCACCAACACTCAAAGAACCATTTACATTTAGATCCCCATTATTACCCATATCTACATTACCCAACACAATCATTGTTCCTGTGATGATGAGGTTAACGTTATTATTAACCTGAAAATCACCGTTGATCGTAAAGGTTCCTGATACTGTAATTGTCGTATTGTTTCCAGCCGTCAGAAAATTGCCCGGACTTAAAGTAAGTGCACCACCTGCGTTGATGGTAATGGAATTATTGTTATTTGCGGATAAATCACCAATGGTAAATGACTCTGTGTTTAGGATAGTAACATCCACATTGTTATTCATGGTCACATCCTCAGCTGGTGTATCAGCTATAAGCCCTCCCACCCAACTGGCAGTATTAGACCAATTGCCATCTGAGCCAAGGGTCCGAAGCTGGGCGTTGGCATTAAAGCTCAATAGCAACGCTAACGGGAAGACGTTTAGTAAATACTTATACATATATGGTTCCTACTTCCAATTTATAACATTTTTACGTCATAAATGTAGGTATAAACCAAATGGCGGTATTTAGCCTACTATTGAGCCAGATTAACAATACTTTATTCCAAATGGGATTTAATGAGGGAGTATCAGTTAAGTGGGCAAATTAAACCCACTTTCCTTAAAAAATATTATTTTACTAGAATCCGCTCGACTGATTTGAATTCTTTGGATTTGATACGAATGATATACGTTCCTGGATCCAATGTCAACGGTATTAAAAATTGAGTTTCACCGCTTTTTGTAAACTCACTCAATTTTTCAACGCCAACCATATCGGTAATTTGAATCTGTGTATCCGAATCAGGTAAAAAGTTAAACTGGATATTCAGCGAACCACCCACAACAGGGTTAGGATAAACGCTAACCTGCTTAGTCCCGCCAAAATCAACGATGGCAATATTAAAGTATTCTTCGTAGCCATCGAAATCAACTGTTTTTAATCTATAATATAATTTTTTATTCAATGGATTATTATCTTCAAATGAATAGTCATGTCTTTCATCAGTAGTTCCATGGCCCACCACCTGACCGATTTCAATAAATGTAATTGCATCAGTAGACCGTTCCACAGAAAAATAATCAAAGTTAAGTTCCGATGCAGTAGCCCATTTTAAAGCAACAAATTGACCTTCAGCTTTAGCTGAAAACTCAATTAAGGATACAGGTAACACGGAATTACTAGTACAAAAGGCGTCACCAGAATTACAATTACTGAAACCCCCTGACACCGGACATGGCGAGCCACAACTTGATCCGTTTTTTACAGCCAGGGTTCCTCCACTAATACTACCGCTACCGGTAAATGCATTATTATTCTTTCCATACAATGTTCCATCCACGATAATTTTATCAGTAGCAGTTACCACTTCATAGGCAACACCATTGTTAGCTGCATCTCCTAGGTCCCCTGTAACGTGCAAGGTATATCCACCATTAACACTTAAAGTTGAACCAGGCCCGCCAGAAATTGGAAAATTTCCAGTAATGGTAACATTATTGGTAATTGTGATCTTCTTATTATTGGACAGATCAACTATAACATTTCCGGTAAATGATGAGATGCCATCGGCCATATTATTACACTCAGTTACCGTTGCCCCGCCACTTGCTGTCCAAGCAATGGACCCAAAGTTGACATTGCCATTAATTGTAGTTGGATTAGAGGTACATGTCTTTTGGGCATTCGAAAAAGTAGAAGTGACCACTAAAAATGTAAATGCCAGGAAGAATCGGAAGGATGGATTGTGAGTTTTCATTTGTTCAGATGAGTGCAGTGTTATCGTAGTTTGTATTTTATTAATAACACGCCATAATTATACCAATGTAAGATTTGGAGGCGAATATGCACAAAATCCATTCAAATCGTCTATTTGAGCTCCTAAATTGTAGCGATAATGTAAGATATGTCCCAAATTGAGAATTATATTCCCAGTACCATTAGTTTAAGCGTCAAGAAATTTGCCCTCTTTTGCCCGTTTCCAGAATATTATTACACGATAATAATGAGTGTGGTACCAGGTTTAGGCAGCACTGATTCTTCATTTTTAAGCTCTTTTAAGTCGATATTTGCGCCTTGAGTAAAATTTCAAAACTGGCAGGAGAAACAGCATTGTATGGACTTGGGAGTATTGTCCCCCGGTTCCTCAATTTCCTATTGTTTCCACTCCATACCAGGGTGTTCAACCCGGAGGACTACGGTGTAGTCAGTTATCTGTATGTGTTTGTGGCCTTTCTCAACATCGTTTACACATTCGGGATGGAAACAGCTTATTTCCGTTTTGCCACAAAGGAGGGGAATGATCCGAAAAAGATTTTCAACATTGCCCAAACAACAGTCGTTGTATTGAGCCTAGCCCTGTCGGGTATTTTTATTCTGTTTGCCAATCCATTAGCTGCCAGCTTATCCATAGCTGGCAAGGAACACTATATTATATGGTTGGCCATCATCATGTTTATTGATGGTGTGGTGGCATTGCCTTTTGCAAGACTGCGGTTAGAAAAAAAACCCTTAAAGTTTGCATTCGCCCGTATTGTAAACGTATTGATCCTAATAGGTCTCAATATTTACTTTTTTGTTATTGCCGATTGGTTGGTTCAGGGTGAAATATCATTTGACATCAAACGGTTGACCGATGCCGCAGCCACCGGAAGCCGATACGGCATTGAATATGTGTTCCTTGCCAACCTGATCGCCAATGCTTTCTATATTCTCTTTTTTATCAAAATACTGGCATCGTGGCGCCCTAAAATTGACAAGGAAATTTTTGCTTCCATGTTCAAATACGCCTATCCGGTAATGCTGACAGGACTTGCCGGAATGACCAACGAAATGTTCAGTCGGTGGACGCTGGAATGGTGGTTGCCCGATAATTTCTATGCTGGTAAAAGTTCTATGTACGCCATCGGTGTTTTTTCTGCAGCTTACAAATATGCTGTGATTATGAATCTCGCCATCCAGGCGTTTCGTTTTGCCGCTGAGCCATTCTTCTTTTCAAATGCCAAAGACAAAAACTCACCCGCATTATTTGCCAAAGTCAATCACTTCTTTGTGATCGTAACCAGTTTCATTTTATTGGCAGTTACCATCAATATCGACCTGCTCAAATTCTTAGTGGGTGGCGAGTCTTATTATGAAGGACTCGTTACCGTCCCCATACTTCTGGCAGGTTACCTGTTTCTTGGAGTGTACTATAACTTTTCTGTTTGGTTTAAACTCACGGATAAGACTTATTACGGAACGTTAATTACCGTTGGAGGAGCCATACTCACCATCGCTCTCAACTTTGCGCTTATCCCTGTGTGGGGCTACGTAGGTAGCAGTTGGGCTTCACTCGCATGTTATTTCAGTATGGCAGTTGCTTGTTACCTTATTGGTCAAAAATATTACCCCATTCCCTACAATGTAGTTGCAGGCTTTGGATATATTTTGTTTGCAGTTGCCCTTATTTACATCTCAAGCATTGTTGCGATCGACAACCAAAATATGTCAACTGGATTTCATCTGGGGATCATGCTGCTCTACGGGAGCGTTGCATATTTTTTAGAAAGAAAGAAAATTAACAATTCTCTTAACCCTTCAGTTAAATGAACATTATTATTCCGATGGCCGGTATCGGCAAAAGGCTTCGGCCTCACACGCTTACCACTGCCAAACCGTTACTTCCCATTGCCGGAAAGCCCATCGTACACAGGCTGGTGGAGGATATTGCTAAAGTGTGCCCGGAAAAAATTGATGTCATTGGTTTCATTCTCCATCCAGATTTTGGCTCACAAGTAGAAGAAGATTTAATTGAAGTAGCCAAAGCAGTAGGTGCCAAAGGAAGAATATTTTATCAGGAAGAAGCGTTGGGAATATCACACGCTCTATTATTTGCTAAAGAAATAATCACTGGAAAAGTGATCATCGCTTTCGCTGATACTCTATTCAGAACCAATTTCGTTTTGGACACCTCACGGGACGGAATCATTTGGGTACAGCAAGTAAACGATCCGTCTCAGTTTGGTGTAGTAAAAGTGAACGACAACAATGAAATCATTGAGCTTGTTGAAAAGCCAACTGAATTTGTTTCAGACCTGGCTATCATTGGCATATACTATTTCAAGAATGGAGAACAACTGCAAAGGGAAATGCAGTACCTGATTAATCACGAGATCAAGGAAAAAGGAGAATATCAGTTTACTACCGCACTCGAGCGCATGAAAAACGCTGGGGCAAAATTTATCCCCGGTCAGGTGGAAGAGTGGCTCGATTGTGGCAATAAAAATGCAATGGTGGACACCAACAAAAGATACCTTGAGTTCATCAAAGATCAGCAGCTGGTATCTCCATCTGTAAAGCAGTCCAATTCTGTGATTATCCCACCATGTTTTATTGGTGAAGGAGTTGTTATTGAAAATTCAGTGATCGGCCCACATGTTTCCATCGGAGACTACACCATTATTGGGGATTCTCGCATTACTAATTCTATCATTCAGAAGAACTGTATTGTCCGTAATGCCGTATTAGACAATAGCATGTTGGGTAATTTCGTTAATTTTGAAGGAAAGTCGGAAGACCTCAGCCTGGGAGATTACAGCACGAACTAATTATTTTACATTGGCAATCAAGCGTTATTCAGCAATTATCCTTGTTCTATTAACCTTATTGGTGAGCACCTCTACCATTTCATATGCGCAAAAGGATAAAAGAAAAAAAGGAAGCAGCGCCCCTACTGAGGCGCAACTGAGAGAAGCTGAGTTTTATTTTATTGAAGCTGAAAAGCATTTTATTCTTGAAGATTACGCCAAAGCACTGCTCTATTTTCAGAGGGTAAGCGAACTCAATCCCGAAAACGGAACGGTGCATTACAAGATTGCCGAGATTCTCTCCAAAAGCAATAAAGAAGAAGACCTCATAAAAGCAGCTGCCAGTATAGATGCTGCTCTAAAAATGGAAACCAAAAACAAGTATTTCTACTTGCTTGCCTCGTCCATCTATTCCAACTTGACCAATTTTGCCAAAGCGGCTCAGCTTCTCGAAACCATGATGAAGGAAGTGAAAGGTACTGAAGAATACCTCTACCAGCTTGCCGCCATCTACCAATACGACAATAAAAACGATGAGGCTATCAGAGCACTTGACAGAGCCGAATCTTTGATGGGCGTAAATGAAATATCTTCATTGAATAAGCAACGCATTTATTTTGAAGAGGGAAAAATAAAAGAAGCAATTCGCGAAGGAGAAA
Organism: Flammeovirgaceae bacterium UBA2338; assembly: GCA_002344795.1. GTDB lineage: Bacteria > Bacteroidota > Bacteroidia > Cytophagales > Cyclobacteriaceae > ELB16-189. The sequence goes on from DDUM01000077.1 coordinate 63,138, forward strand.
AACTGCTTGAAGCTTTCCCTGACGAAGAAAGCTACGCTATGAATTTTGCAGAAATACTTTCAAGGCAAAATCAACTTACAAAAGCCATTGAAGTGGCTGAGCGCTTCATTGCAAATCACCCTGATGCAGGAAACACAAAAATGCTTTTGGCTGGATTTTATCGGGACAATAAGGAAGAAGAAAAGGCTAAAAAATACCTTAAAGAAGTATTTAGTGATCCCAATATTGATGTAAGCAGCAAAATAATTATAGTGAGTACCTACGCAAACACCCTTGGACAGCAACAAGCTGCGGGCGCTACAGACACTGCCCTGCAGGCCTTTACATTTGGTCTTTACAATCAGCTGAAAGAATCCTATCCAAACGAGCCTAATGTTCATATTGTGGGGGGTGATCTTTACCTTGGACTTGAGAAAAATGGAGAAGCCAAGAAAGAATACCTTACTGCAATTCAAAAGGGGTCTACCAGTTTCGATGCCTGGCAAAATTTACTCTATCTGGAATCTCAGGATAATGAATTTGATAGCATTATCGTCCATAGCGAACTGGGGTTGGAAATTTTCCCCAATCAAGCCATGCTGTATTACTTCAATGGATTTGCACATGCCCGAGTAAACAACCATAAGGAGGCTGCTTATGCCCTGGAACAGGCAAAACGGTTATCCACTTCCAATGAAGGCATGGTCAGTGAGATCAATGGTTTACTTGGCGACATCTATAATTCGTTGAAAGATTATAAGAAGTCAGATGAGTCGTATGATGCTGCTTTAGCCTTCAATCCCAACAATTATTTGATCTTAAATAACTATAGCTACTATCTTGCCCTTCGCAATGAGTTTTTAGAGAAAGCTGAGCGAATGGCAGCGCTGGTGGTGAAAAACAATCCAACCAACAACTCCTACCTGGATACCTATGCCTGGGTGCTCTTCACAAGGGCAAAGTATAAGGATGCCAAAAAGGTAATGGAGAAGGTCATTGAATCAAATCCAACCAATTCGACCTTCTTTGAACATTATGGAGACATATTATTCAAGCTTGGAAATGTAGAAGAGGCTGTAAAGCAATGGGAGAAAGCCAAGTCTTTCGACAATACAAACGAACTAATCGATAAAAAAATCGCCAATAGAAGACTGTATTGATTATTTTAGGCTCTATTATTAATATTTTTTAGTTATCAGACCTTCACATGCAGAAAAGGGCATTCATTCTTTTATTGGCATTACCCCTACTTTTCCAGGCGTGCAGTAAAAAAATCACTCCTTTAACCTCGGGAGATTTATCTAAAAGTCTCTCCATACAAGAAATTGATTTTGAATATTTCCATGGGAAGGCCAGGCTAAATTACAATGATGGAAAAAGAGAGAGGGAAGTAAAGGCCACCATCAGGGTAAGGAAAGACAGTGTGATCTGGATGACGTTTTCCGTAATTGGCGTACAAGGAGGAAAAGCTCTTATCAACCACGACTCAATTACTATAGTCAGCACAGTAGATAAAGAGTATTATGTGTTTGATTATAATGAGTTATCAAAACGCTACAATTTCAAAGTTGACTACCATGTTATCCAATCCGCTTTTTTAGGGAATCTCCTTCTGCCACGCAGCGATCAGGATGAGGTGGTGCGAAAGGCTACCTACGACCTTCTCACGCAAAGAAATGGTTCGGTGTTGGTAAAAAATTATATCAACGCCTCACTTTCGAAAATTGAAAAAGTAGAATTAACTGAAGAGGACACCAAAAATTCCATCACCCTTAACTATACCAATTTTCAAACAGTTGAAAACAGAATTTTTCCTTATACCGGGGTAATCAATCTTTTTTACAAAACACCGTCTGGTATTTTGAACAACGTCATTACTTTTGAATACAATAAAGCCGAGGTGGGCGACAGGGAGCTAAGATTCCCATTCAACATCCCACGGAAGTATGATAAGAGATAAGAAGGCAGTATTTATCGTCCCCCTGATTTTTTTAATCTCTTTTGGGGCCTTCGCCCAGAAGTCCAAGACGCAGCTACAAAAAGAAAAACAAGAGAGCTTAAAAAAAATAGAAGAGACCGAACGAATTCTTACCGAAACAGGTGAACAAAAAAAGAATTCTTTAGGTGAGCTTTCTGCCCTGAATCAGCGCATACGGCAACAGGAGTCATTAATTAAATCCATTCAAAATGAAATTTCGTTATTGAATTCAGACATCAACCAGAAATCTGAAATCATATCAACACTGGAAGACGACCTCGTGAATCTTAAAAAAGAGTATGCGGCCATGCTTTTCTCTTCACAGAAAGCAAGTGGCAAGCTCAATAAATTGATGTTTCTCTTCTCCTCCACATCATTCGATCAGTTGCTGATGAGGCTTAAGTACATGGAGCAATACAGTGCAGCCCGTAAAGACCAGGCGGAAGTGATTACTCGTATTCAGTCTATTTTATCAGATCAGGTAAAAGAGACCCAAAGCATTAAAGATGAAAAGAGTGCACTCTTGTCGGATCAGCTAAAGGAAAACCACCAATTAGCCAGTTTAAAACAAAAACAGAATACACTGATAAGAAGCCTTGAAAAACAGGAAAAGCAGCTCAAGGCAGAACTGGAGCAAACCAAAAAGGCAGTAGCGAAGCTGGACAAATTGATCAACGACATCATTAAAGAAGAGCTGGCAAGAGCCGCCAGAGAAGCTGAGGCCTCAAAAAGCACAAAAAAGGCAGAAGCTGTGGTAGCCATGTCTGCAACTTTTCAAGGCAACAAAGCAAAATTCAGCTGGCCGGCATCCGGGTTTGTTTCTCAAAAATTCGGAAGGCAAAACCATCCGGTATTGAAGAGTATCATTTTACAAAATGATGGGATCAACATCCAAACCAAGCAAAACGAAAAAGTAATAGCCATATTTGAAGGTGAGGTACGGGCTGTTGCTTTTATTCCCTCTATCGGTAATTCGGTAATTATCAGCCATGGCGACTATTTCACTGTTTACTCCGGTTTAAAAGAGGTATTGGTGAACAAAGGCCAAAAGGTGAAAACAAACCAGGAAATAGGCCAGGTTTTGACAAATTCGGACGGAATTTCGGAGCTAAGATTTCAAATAAGAAAAAATACTGCTCCAGTTGACCCCGAGCAATGGCTCAAAAACTGATCATTTACGCCAGTTATATATAAATCCAGAAAAACATAAAAAGAAGTGCTTCCAAAGGGTACTTTTACGTTAGATCAATAAATGACTATCTTTACAGTCCTAAAAATAATGCATATGAGTGCTATTCTTTTGTTTGGTATGCCCGGAATGGGCGAGTGGGTGATCATCGGACTTTTTGTTTTGGTGTTTTTTGGCGCAAAAAAAATTCCTGATTTCGCAAAAGGCCTTGGAAAAGGTATTCGCGAATTTAAGGATGCGGTAAAAGACGTGAAGAAAGAAGTAGATGAGGCAGGTAATGAAGCGAAAATAGATGAAGGAAGTAAGTAGTGTTGAAAACGGATTCTCGTTTCTCAGCATTTCAACAAGCGCTTCATCAAAATAAAATTTCCTGCGTAGACAGGGTTCATCATCACCTATCTGTAATTAAGGAAAAATCTCACCTCAATGTTTTTTTGAGTGTGTATGATAATGAAGCGCTCAAAAAAGCCGCTGAAGTAGATCAAAAAATAAGAGAAGGTACAGCCGGAAGACTGGCTGGCCTTGTTGTTGGCCTCAAAGATGTATTTTCTCATCAAGACCATCCCCTTCAGGCAAGCAGTAAAATTCTAAACGGATTTGTTGCCCAGTACAATGCCACTATTGTGGAAAGATTGCTGGACGAAGACGCCATTATTATAGGAAGACAAAATTGTGATGAGTTTGCAATGGGCTCTTCCAATGAAAACTCGGCATTTGGTGCTACACTCAACAGTATAGATGAATCACGAGTACCGGGGGGCTCTTCAGGAGCATCGGCTGTTGCCGTTGCCGCTGGTATGTGCCAGGTGTCTATCGGGTCAGATACAGGTGGATCTGTAAGGCAACCGGCTTCGTTTTGTGGTGTTGTTGGTCTAAAACCCACTTATTCAAGGATATCGAGGCATGGATTGATTGCTTATGGCTCTTCATTTGATTGTGTTGGCATTTTTTCTAAAAGCATAGAAGACATTGCACTGGTGCTGGAGGTGATTGCAGGCTCGGATGAAATGGACAGCACCGTATCCCAACGAGAAGTTCCCTCCTACTCAAAAGAGTTATCAGATGATAACCCCAAAAAATATAAGGTTGCTTATTTAAATGAGGTCATGCAATCGAATGTATTGCAACCCGCAATTAAAAAAACACTTCAAAATAAAATAGAACAATTGGCAGCCACGGGTCACACAGTTGATGGCATAGACTTTCCTTTGTTAGCATATGCTCTTCCCACCTACTACATCCTAGCTACAGCCGAGGCAAGCTCAAATTTATCCAGGTACGATGGTGTACGATATGGATATAGAAGCGACAATACAAAAGACATTGAGTCGTTGTACAAGAAAACAAGAGCAGAAGGATTTGGGAAAGAGGTTCAAAGAAGAATACTTCTGGGTACTTTTGTACTGAGCGCGAATTACTACGATGCCTACTACACCAAAGCGCAAAAGGTTCGCAACCTGATAAGAAAACAAACCAAAGAAATATTGGCGCAATATGATTTTATCATCATGCCCACGACCCCTACCACAGCCTTCAAACTTGGAGAAAACACGCAAGATCCTATCGCCATGTATCTAACTGATTTATTTTCCGTACATGCTAATGTAGCCGGGGTTCCCGCATTGTCAGTGCCTTGTGGTCATGATGAAGAAGGACTCCCCATTGGCCTTCAGGTGGTCGCTAATGACTTTGATGAATCCAGACTTTTTCAATTCTCGAAAGTTTTGATGAAATTCGAATGATAATCTTGTTAAAAGCAGGTAATAAATAAAAAATCGTGAAAATATTTTTTTCATTTGCGCTGACACTCATTTTTTCTCAGCACATTTTCGCTCAGGAGTTCAGTCTCGATTCGCTCCTTTCTGCCGAATTGGATGCTGCTTTTACCATTGACTCCATCGATATTGAAATTGATTTGACAGAAATAATTGACCCCAGCTTCATACCTGTCAGTGAGTCTCCTGAACTTATTGCCGACCGATTGAGCTGCATCCAGGGAGACATCCGACTGACGTACAACGATCGCACTCATGCCTTTATTAATTATTTTACTATTAAAGACAGGGATTATACCCGCATGGTGCTAAGTCGAAAGGATTTATACTTTCCTCTCTTCGAAAAATACCTGGCCAAGTATGGCCTACCCGATGAGTTGAAGTACCTGGCCATTGTGGAGTCTGGCCTTAATCCACGGGCTGTGTCCAGAGCTCGTGCTGTTGGTTTGTGGCAATTTATGCCTGCAACCGGAAGACATTTTGGATTGTACAACGATTGGTATGTTGATGACAGAATGGATCCGGAAAAATCTACAGAAGCGGCATGTAAATACCTCGCTCAACTTTATGGTATGTTCAACGACTGGGAGTTAGCATTGGCCGCTTATAACTCCGGACCGGGTAATGTAAGAAAAGCCATAAGGAGATCAGGGTATAAAAAAGATTTTTGGGAAATCTATCGCTATCTCCCCAGAGAGACACGGTCGTATCTGCCGCAATTCATTGCCATCATGTATACGTTGAATTATTCTGACAAGCACTACCTATACGAAACTCCAGAACAACCACTTGTTGCTCATGACACTATATCCGTCAATCATTTTCTTCACTTTGAAACGTTTGCCAACCTTACTGGTGCAAATATGGAAGACTTGATTAAACTCAATCCCTCTGTGCTACGAAAAGCCATACCAGAAACAGGAAGAGAATATACGCTTCGCGTTCCGCTTACTGCAAAAGAAAATCTCATGCTCAACAGAGCTTCAATTCTTGACTCTGCATCTCGTGTAGGAAAAGGCGAACTTGAAGCCCTTGCTAAAAACACACTCGGAAGTACTTATGGTAGGGAACTGGTTGCCTATCGTGTTCGATCAGGTGACGTTTTAGGTAAAATTGCTGAACGCTATCATGTGCGCGTAGGTGATATAAAGAATTGGAATAACCTACAAAGCAATACAATAAGAATTGGGCAAAGGCTAAATATTTGGGTGCTTCCTTCTAATCGCGACTACACCACTACAGCTGTAGCAAGCGCGCAACAAGCTCCAAAAGCCAAAGAGGTTATATTTCCACCCGATACAAAAATCTATACAGTGCAGTCCGGAGATACCTTGTGGGATATTTCAAGAAAATTTGAGGGATTGACAATTGAGAAAATCAAAACCTTAAACAATCTTCAATCAACAAAATTACAGCCGGGTCAAAAACTAATTATTGACTAACTCATTGAAGTTGAACAGTATGGAGTACACCATCTGTGTATAATGACTTTCTTTAAAAATTTGAAATGGTATCTTCCCGTCTGTAAAATTGTGACTTTTGAAAAGTTGCGGATTAGTACTATGTATAAAAATATGTTCATGAAAAGGGTACTGTTTAGCGGGTTCATTATCATTTTGATTTGGTCGTGTAGTAATAATAAAGAAAGCCTGCCCCCGGCATCAGGTCTTACAGGAGACATGTACCTGGCCATGGATTCTACACAATGGTATGGCCCACTTGGCAATACAATCGATTCCTTATTTCGAATTGAAATGGCAGGGTTACCGAGAACTGAATCCATATTTAGGATGAGATGGATTGATCCCCGCAAGTTGAATTTCGTCCTTGAACAAAGGCGCAATCTGATTTTTGCTGTAACTCTTGACAGCCGGTCTACGGGATCTAATATATTGAAGAGAAACTTTACTCCGGAATCGCTCCAAAAGATAAAAACAGATCCCAGTGCTTTTGTTCTTACTATGCCCGATGTTTATGCGAAAGGACAGGAGGTGATGTATTTGTTTGGCAACACAGAAAAAGAACTGCTCAATAATATTCGAACCAAAGGACAACATCTAATTGATCATTTCAACCGGAAGGAGAAAGAGCGTCTAAGTCTTTCCTTATACAAGTCAGGGCAAATTACCGGAGTAAGTGATTGGCTTCAAACAAACATGGAATGTGACATTAAAATCCCATTTGGTTACAAACTTGTTATCAACAACATGGAGTTTCTTTGGATGAGGCAAATTAACCCAGCAGATGACAAAAACATATTTATCGCATCTGTGCCTTACCATTCTCAAGATCAATTTCAAAAAGAAAACCTAATTGCCTTAAGGGATGAGTTTTGCAAAAAATATTTGTTTGAAGATCCCGAAGTGGCCAATTCCTATTTGATTACTGAAACCACGATTCCCTTTATTCCTGTAACAACAAAAGAAGTGAGCTTAAGTGGTAACTATGCCGTTGAGTTACGAGGACTTTGGAGGGCCAATAATTTTTCTATGGGAGGCCCTTTTGTCGGTTATGCTTTGGTAGATGAACCTAAAGGTAAATTGTATTACATAGAAGGGTTTACTTACAGCCCAAGTAAAGACCAGCGTGAGATAATGCGAGAGCTGGAAACCATACTTGGGACTTTTCGAACAAGTGAATCAATTGTAAAACAACCGTAGTTGACTTCTTAAAAGTCAAAGTACAGCACCATTCGCTTATGCCAAAAAGCAGTGGGTTAATTTTTCATAGATTTCCTGCATTTTCTAGTTAAAATCGTAAATTTCAGGTTCTTCTGAAATGAACAATTATGTCGATTAAGATAAGAAAGCAGGATGCGTTGAACTACCATACACAAGGCCAGCCTGGAAAAATTGAAGTAGTACCAACGAAAGTTTTGAGTTCACAATTAGACCTGGCATTGGCCTACTCACCAGGCGTTGCAGAACCTTGCAAAGAAATAGCAGCCAATAAGGAGGACGTTTATAAATACACGGCAAAAGGAAACTTAGTGGCTGTGATAACCAATGGCACAGCAGTACTGGGGCTTGGCAACATTGGTCCAGAAGCATCCAAACCTGTTATGGAAGGAAAGGGCGTCCTGTTCAAAAAATTTGCAGGAATAGATGTCTTTGATATTGAGATTGATGAAAATGATCCCGATGAATTTATAAAAATTGTAAAATCGCTTGAGCCAACATTTGGCGGTATCAATCTGGAGGACATCAAATCTCCTGAGTGCTTTAAAATTGAAGAGCAGCTGCGTGAAAAGATGAAGATTCCGGTTATGCATGATGATCAACATGGTACAGCCATCATATCTGCTGCCGGTTTACTGAACGCATTGGAGCTTGTTAATAAAAAGATAGATGAAATCGTACTCATTGTAAATGGTGCTGGTGCTGCTGCTGTTTCATGCTCAAGATTATATTTGTCATTGGGGCTTAAGAGAGAGAACCTGATCATGTGTGATAGCAAAGGTGTAATTGCCAAAGACCGCGCTAACCTTGATCCCATAAAAGCAGAGTTTGCAACTTCAAGAAAAATATCAACACTGCAGGAGGCCTTAAAAGGTGCCGATGCTTTTGTTGGCCTTTCAGTGGCGGATATACTCACTACTGAAGACATCCTATCCATGGCCAATGACCCAATCGTTTTTGCTTTGGCCAATCCTAACCCGGAAATAAACTATGAAATAGCAAAAGAGGCAAGACCAGATTTAATCATGGGAACCGGCCGGTCCGATCATCCCAATCAGATCAATAATGTGTTGGGTTTTCCTTATATATTCAGGGGTGCATTGGATGTTCGTGCTACTGAAATTAACGAAGCCATGAAACTGGCAGCCGTTCATGCATTGGCTAATCTTGCGAAAGAGACAGTGCCCGATATGGTTACGCGTGCTTATGGCAATTCCATGATTGAATTTGGACGTGAATACCTTATTCCAAAACCTTTAGATCCAAGATTAATTACTTCCATCTCACCTGCTGTTGCCAAAGCAGCAATGGATTCAGGTGTAGCCAAATACCATATTGAAGATTGGGAAAAATACAATGAAGATCTTTTAAAAAGAATTGGCATTGACCAGAAACTGATATCAAGGGTGATTACTCGTGCTAAGAAAAATCCAAAGCGGGTTGTTTTCACAGAGGCCAATCATCATAAAATACTGAAAGCAGCACAAATATTAAAAGATGAAGGTATAGCCATACCCATTCTTTTAGGTAACAGAGAAGAAATAGAGGCGCTTATTAAAGAACATAAATTAGAGTTACAAGGATGTCCTATTATTTCTCCTCATGAAGAAACTGCTAACATTGACCAGTATGCAGAAGAGCTTTACGTAAAAAGGCAAAGAAAAGGGATGACTTTGAAAGACTGCAAAAAATCTCTTCTTGATCGCAATTACTATGCTACCATGATGGTAGAGCACGGTGATGCCGATGCAGTAGTTTCGGGACTTACAAAAGATTATCCAAAAACAATTTTACCTGCATTGCAGGTGATTGGCACTGCACCCCACGTAAAACGTGTTGCAGGTATGTACATTATCATGAATAAGAAAGGTACTTTCTTTTTTTCAGATTGTACTGTAAATGTTGATCCTACTACTGAAGAATTAGCAGAAATTATCGGGCTGACGCGCATGGGTGTTACGTTTTTTGACATGAAACCACAGATGGCCATGTTGTCTTACTCCAATTTTGGAAGCAGTAAAGGAATAATTCCTGATAAAATGCGAGATGCTGCCCAGATAGCAAAAAGAAAATATCCAGATCTAATTATAGATGGTGACATTCAGGCAAATATTGCGCTGAATACGGAATTGCAAAAGGAAATGTACCCATTTAGCCGATTAGCTGATGGTGGGGCAAACACCTTTATTTTTCCCAATCTGGCATCCGCCAATATCGCGTACAAACTGTTAATTGAGCTCGGGGGTGCTGAAGCGATTGGGCCTATTTTGCTAGGAATGAATAAACCTGTTCATATTCTCCAGTTGGGAAGCACAATCCGCGACATAGTTAATATGGCTTCAATTGCCGTAGTGGATGCCATCTTAAGAGAACAAAACGAACAAGCTTAACCACACCGCTAAGTCATCTATTTTTTTTAGCTTAGCGGGTTATACTTTTTAAAATATGATTGCTTTTTTAAAAGGGAAGCTAGTTCATAAAGAACCCACTTTCGTCATTATTGAAGTCAATGGTATAGGATATCATGTGTCCATTTCATTGAATACCTTTTCTGAAATTAAAGACAAAGAGAACATACAATTATCCACCTATTTGCAGGTAAGGGAAGATGCACATATACTGTATGGTTTTAGCAATAAAGCAGAAAAGTCTATGTTCCAAAATCTGATTGCTGTAAATGGAGTAGGCCCCAATACAGCCATGGTAATATTGTCTTACCTCCCACCCAATGAGCTCCAACAAGCCATTACCGGAGAAGATGTTGGTGCCCTACAGGCAGTAAAGGGTATCGGAGGAAAAACAGCCCAAAGAATCATACTGGAACTAAAAGATAAATTGAGGAAAGAGCCTGTTGGGGAGACGGGCGGAATTACAGGAATAAGACACAATACGATGCGAAATGAGGCGTTAACAGCGTTGATGACGCTGGGGATTGGGAAAGCAGCTGCCGAAAAGAGCATCGATACAGTCCTGAAAAAATCAGGAAATACAGTTAGTTTAGAAGAGCTTGTGAAGCTGGCATTGAAAAACGCCTGAGATACGATTGACCTTAACCAGACCCACAATTCAACGCATAGGAACAATAGGCCTGCTGCTTTTAGCTTGTCTGCAAACCTCCTATGTGTTTGCTCAGGAGGCAGACACCACCGGAATAGTAGAGGTGGATACGATACCAAGGCGTACCATTAACCCCTACCGCCCATCGTTTAGACCTTCTGACAGGTACGGAGATCCATTTTCAAATCGTACCACCAACTCTCCTCTCTTCCTGAGTGACCCGAAGAGCTTCAACGTTGATGTAGAAATTGATACAGGAATGAACTACACCATCTATGAAAAAATAGGTAATGTAAACTTCCGGCCTGCATCTACGATGAGTTTCGATGAATTCAATGCACAACAAACAAGGGAAATAAAAAGAGACTATTGGCAAAGCAGGAGCCGCGCGTTGGACGGTGAAAGTGCAGTGAGCAGCAGAAACATCATCCCTAAAATTTATGTAAGCCCTGTACTTGATAGAATCTTTGGTGGTAGTTATGTGGAACTTATCCCCCGAGGATTTGTCACGTTGGATTTTGGTGGATCGTGGCAAAAAATAGAAAACCCATCCATCCCTATCCGCCAGCAACGAAATGGGGGGTTCGAATTTGATCAGCAAATAAACTTAAGTGTAGTTGGAAAAGTAGGAGAAAAACTAGCCATCACTACCAACTTCGACAACAACAATTCATTCGACTTTCAGAACAACATGAAAGTAGAATACACTGGCTTTAAAGAAGACGTGCTGAAAAAGCTTGAAATAGGTAACGTAAGCCTTCCGCTTAACAACAGTTTGATCACCGGTTCCCAAAATCTTTTTGGAGTAAAAGCACAACTCCAATTCGGTAAACTTTTTGTTACTTCATTAGCCACCACACAAAGGGGCAAGCAGTCCTCCATAGAAATACAGGGCGGCACCAGTGGAGCAGCACAGGGAAGACCTTTTGAAATTGTAGCCTCCAGCTATGATGAAAACCGCCACTTCTTTCTTGGACAATTCTTCCGTGACAATTTTGAGAAATGGTTGGGCACTTTGCCTAACGTAACCTCACGCGTCAACATTACAAAAATTGAAGTTTACCTTCTCAACCGTTCAAATGATACACAAACATTAAGAAATGTTGTTGGTCTAATGGATATGGGAGAATCTGATAAAATCTATAATAATTCTATCACCTCCCTGGTTGGCCCTAATTCACCAACCGATAATAAAGCCAACGATCTATTCGCAAGGTTGAATGGAATCTCTGCCAACTCGGATCAAATCAATGCGGCATTGGAAGGGTTAGGCTTAGATAATGGAACCGACTTTGAAAAGATAACCAGTGCCCGTAAGCTTTCACCCACAGAGTTTACATTTAATAATCAACTTGGTTACATCTCTCTTCAAAGAAAATTGCAAAATGACGAAGCAATAGCCGTTGCATTCGAATATACGTACAATGGACAGCCCTATAAGGTGGGTGAATTAACAGAAGATTATTCCAACAAACCAGAAGAAGATGTTGTCTACTTAAAATTGTTAAGGCCGCGCAAGATCAGCATCAAAGACCAACAAGGGAAACTCATCCCTACATGGAATTTGATGATGAAGAATATTTACAATCTCAATGTAAGCCAGTTGGAACAGGAAGGGTTTCAGTTGCGTGTAATTTATAGAGATGACCGTACCGGAATTGACAACCCGCAACTACAGGAGGGGGATATTTCCAGAACAAAACAACTAATCGAAGTGTTGGGGCTCGACAGGCTGAATCCCTACAACGACCCCCAACCGGATGGCAATTTCGACTTTGTAGATAAGCTCACCGTTAACCGGGAAACCGGACTTATTATTTTTCCCTACCTCCACCCTTTCGACTCTGCGCTGCGTGGATTGTTTGCCAAGGAAACAAACCCAACAGTAAGGGATGATCTTATTAAAAAATATGCCTATAAAGAATTGTATAATACAACCAAGGCAGAAGCAGAGCTCATTGCTGCCAAAAATAAATTCTGGATTGTCGGATCCTTTAAAGCAGGCTCCGGCAAAGACATTGTTATACAAGGTTTTAATATTGCCCAGGGGTCAGTAAAGGTATATGCAGGAGGAACCCCGCTACAGGAGGGAACTGATTATACCGTAGACTACACTTTTGGTAAGGTTACCATTCTCAACGAAGGTATACTCAGTTCGGGAAAAAATATCACGATTAACTATGAGCAGCAAGATCCGTTTGCATTTCAAACCAGGTCGCTTTTAGGAACACGATTTGATTACAAGCTCAACGATGATATCAATATCGGATCGACTTTTTTATACTATAATGAACGGCCGCTCATTTCAAGAAATCTAATCGGAACGGAGCCTGCCAGAAACTTACAATATGGAGTTGACTTAAATCTAAGAAAAGATTCCAGGGTATTGACCAAGATGGTAGACGCGCTACCGTTTTTACAAACAAAGGAACCCTCAACCATTAATCTCAATGCAGAGTTTGCTCAACTGGTTCCTGGCACTTCCAATATTGTTGCCGGTGATGGCACTTCCTTTATTGATGACTTTGAAAACAGTGCAACACCTTATAGCCTACTAAACCCTGCGGGATGGAAGCTTTCTACAGTTCCTAAAACACCTGACAATCGTTTTGATTTATCCGGTGGCGCATTGAATGATTTAACTGCTGGGTATAAGCGGGCAAAACTCGCGTGGTACCAAATCGACAATCAATTTTATACAGGAGGGAGTGGTCGGTTTAAGCCCTCCAACATAACTGATGATGACTTGCAAAATCATTACGTAAGAGCTGTTTCCCCACGGGAGATATTTCCAAATTTCGATCCCTTTATTGGAAATTTTAACGAACAGATTTTTGATCTTGCCTTTTATCCTTCTGAGCGGGGACCGTACAATTATAACCCAGATCTAAATCCTGATGGTACTTTGAAGAACCCTACCTCCAACTGGGGAGGGATTACTACTGCCATCAGAACTGAAGTTGATTTTGATAAAGCCAACATTGAGTATCTCGAATTTTGGATGTTGAATCCTTTTATAAATACAGAAAACGGAAGAATTAATGATGGTCGTGGAAATAACGAGCCTAATACAACGGGAGGGCAATTGGTATTTCATCTTGGAAGTATATCCGAGGATTTGATGCGTGACGGAAAGCATGCATTTGAAAACGGACTCCCCACAGATGGAAACCTGGTGGGCGGTGGGGCAATAGCTAATGAATGGGGATATGTCACCACACAGCAATATCTCTATAATGCGTTCGATATTTCTCCGGAATCCAGGGCCAATCAGGATGTAGGTCTGGATGGAGTAAGCAGCGAACGAGAAGCAGATACATTCAGTGCATTTGTCAATGCTGTTAATCCTGCTGCACGCCAGGTTGTTCTTCAGGATCCTTCTGCAGACGACTTTCAGCATTTTTTTGGGGATGAACTTGACCGCAGAAATGCTAAAATTTTGGAGCGATATAAAAACTACAATGGGTTAGAAAATAACTCACCAATATCCGGAAGCAATGATCAATACTCAAAATCAGGTACCACCATACCCGATAATGAGGATTTAAATCAAGATAATACACTAAGTGATCTGGAAGAATATTACACGTATAATATTGATTTAAGACCCAGTACACTTCAGGTAGGAAGAAAATACATTGTGGATCAGATCACATCAAGAGAAAACCCTGAAGCCACCTGGTATCTGTTTCGCATTCCTGTTCGTCAGTTTGATGATAAAGTTGGCGACATTAATGGATTCAAATCCATCCGCTATGCGAGAATGTACATGACGGGCTTCTCACAACCTGTCGTGTTGAGGCTAGCCAAGTTTAGGGCTGTTGGAAACAAATGGAGGCGTTATGAAGGGAACCTGGAAGAATCAAGTTTTGGAGAAACCCTTGAGCCCAACCTTGATAATTTTTCTGTGTCTGTAGTTAATGTGGAGGAGAATGGAAGCGGCAACTCAGAGAAGCCGGCATACATAGAACCCTTGCAGCGTGATAGAGATGTTACCTCCACTCAGCAAAGACGATTGAATGAACAGTCCGTTCAGCTATGTGTTACTGATTTGCAAGACGGAGATGCCAGGGCCATCTATAAAAACGTTACAATGGACTTCTTCAATTATGGCAGAATAAAAATGTTTCTTTCAGCGCATGGTCCAAATCTAGAGGACGATCAACTTCATGGTTTTATCAGAATGGGTACTGACTTTGATGAAAATTATTATGAGATAGAAGTCCCCCTTAAGATAACTACGCCAGGTGCATCGTCCATTGAATCGATCTGGCCGGAGGCCAATCAAATTGATCTTGATCTCAACGAACTCTACGCTCTGAAAGCACAACGCGATCGTGAAAGTTTCCCTTTGGCAGAAGCATTCCCCAGGGCAGGTCCCAAGCAGGCGGGCAAGCATCTTATCAGAATATTAGGAAGACCAGACTTAAGCCAAGTTCAAATCTTAATGATTGGAGTAAGGAATCCGAGAAGCCCTGGCGCACAAGCGAAGGATGTTTGCTTATGGGCCAATGAATTGAGATTAACCGATTTTGATCGCACAGCAGGGTGGGCTGCCAATGTGGTGCTGAGCACTAAGTTGGCCGACCTGGGAACCATTACTGGTTCTGTTAAGCACATTTCATTTGGATATGGTGGTGTTCAATCGAAAATCTCAGAGCGTGCCAGAGGTGAGACAACCACTTTTGACGTGTCTGCCAATATTAACGTAGACAAACTTCTGCCACAAAAAACAGGGTTAAAAATTCCGATGTTCATCAGTTATGAGAACACCACGATGAATCCAAATTTTGATCCTGCCAACCCTGACCTTCGACTGGATGCGGCCCTTCGGTCATTCAATACAGAATCAGAACGACAAGAATACAAAAACCTGATACGGGATGAATCGATAAGGCGGAGCTTGAACTTCACTAATGTTAGAAAGGTAAAAGTAAAACAAGATGCAAGGCAGCATATTTACGATATAGAGAATTTTGCATTTACCTATGCCTTTACGGAAGCGACCCGAACTAACTTTAACTTGATGGAAGATACCAGAAAAAACATCAAAGGTGCTGTAGCCTGGCAATTCAGTCCAAAGTTTCAGGGCTTTGAACCCTTTAAAGAAACAGAGGCGCTTTCCTCCAATTATTTAAGGCTTATCAAAGATTTTAATTTTAACCCAGTGCCCACTAATATTTCTGTTAGAGGCGAGCTGGACAGATCCTTTAGCAAAATTGTTTACAGAAATGCAATCAAGGATCAGGGCGGTGCAATGCCAAACTTTCAAAAGTTTTTTGTTTTCAATCGTTTCTATAATGTGCGATGGAACCTGACTAAAGCACTAAGCTTTGATTACAACTCAAGGGTAAATGCCATCATCGATGAGCCTGATGGTGATATCGACACAAAGGAAAAGCAAGACAGTGTGTTGACCAACCTGAAGAAGCTGGGTAGGATGAAAAACTTTGAGCAAACGATGACAGCCAATTATACACTTCCATTGGATAAGCTCCCTATTACAGATTGGCTCGGTGCCGAATACAGATATAATGTAGGATACTCCTGGAGAGCAGGCCCTGTTGAGCGTGAGGAATCACTTCAGCTTGGAAACACCATCCAGAATACACAAGATCAGGGTTTGACGGGAAGGATTGATCTCACTAAACTCTACAACAAAGTTGGATATTTGAATAAAGTGAATGCCCCAAAAAGGCCTCCGAGTGCTACTCAACGCCCGCAACAACAACCAGATACGGTGAGGCAAGCGCCCGATTTGGCAGCAGTAAGAGGGTTTTTGCGATTGCTCATGTCGGTTCGCAATATCAGTGGTACCTACAATATCACACAAGGAACTATATTACCAGGCTTCCTTCCTGAGCCCAACTTATTTGGAATGGATAAAAGTTGGAGCACGCCCGGATGGGGTTTTATTCTTGGGCAACAAGACCCTAATTTAAGATTCAAAGCGGCCAAAGAAGGTTGGATGAGTAAAAGTGAAGAACAATCTGCCTTATATAGCCAGGTACAAACCAGAGACATGGGATTGCGGGCAAGCATTGAACCCTCAACAGATTTCAAAATTCAACTGGATGCCAAAAAAACCTCCAGCTCTACTTTTACGGAGACTTTCGTTTTTGATCCTACCGATGCCAATAATGAACTCAATGGATTTGTTTCACGAACGCCAAATCAAATTGGCTCTTACAAAGTTTCCATTTTATCTATTAACACTGCTTTTAAAAACAACACCAGCAAAGAGTCCAGTGTATTTCAGGAATTTGAAAGAAACATAGACGAAATTAAAGACAGGTTCACATCATTAACCGGCCAGGGATATGAATCCAAATCTCAGGATGTACTGATACCCGCTTTCATCGCTGCCTACACTGGAAAAAGTACAGACCATGTCAGCCTCTCTCCTTTCCCCAATATACCCATACCCGGATGGCGGGTGGATTACTCGGGTTTGAGCAAATTAGAACCATTTAAAGATTTGTTTCAGTCAATTACTTTGAATCATGCTTATTCATCTAACTATTCTGTTTTAAATTATAACACCTCATTAAATTATCAGGGCGGAGATTTTGACATACCCATTGAAGATTACAATAGCGGTGGCAACTTTGGAACAATAAGAAATGAAAACGGTGACCTTATTCCAATCTTTACAATTAGTCAGGTACTTATCTCCGAAACCTTTGCCCCTCTGATAGGAATTAACGTGCGTACGAAGAAAAAACTAACCATGCGTTTTGAATATAAAACCAAGCGCGACCTGGCACTTAATATTTCTAATGCACAAATCACCGAACTCAATAGCAAAGATTGGTCTGTAGAACTTGGCTATACTAAAAACAATATGAAATTGCCATGGAAAAGTCAGGGAAGAGTGCTCACTATTAAAAATGATCTCACTTTCCGTCTCAATATGAGCATCACCAACAACCGAACAATTCAACGAAAAATTGAAGAAGTCAATACGATCACCAATGGCAACATCAATTTTCAATTAAGGCCAAATGTTAATTATGTAGTTAATCAAAAATTAAACATTCAGTTCTATGTAGACAGAAATGTGAATGAGCCACTGGTCACCAATTCCTACCGTAGATCGACCACACGAGTTGGTTTTAAAATCCTGTTTAACCTGGCACAATAGCCACCCTCACTTAATTAACAAATGGTGGACTTTATCAAAAAATCCCCCTATTTTTGGGCATTCTAATTTAAACTCTCATCATGAATATTCCTGCAGACCTTAAGTACACAAAAGACCATGAATGGATAAAAATTGATGGCAACACAGCCACAATCGGAATCACCGATTTTGCTCAAAGTGAACTTGGAGATATTGTATACGTAGACATTTCCACTGTCGGGCAGGAAATTGCTCAGCATGAAGTATTTGGTACGATCGAAGCCGTAAAAACTGTTTCTGATTTATTTATGCCTATCGCTGGTAAAGTGCTGGAAGTAAATGCGGAACTTGATGCCAACCCTGAAAAAGTGAATGAAGATCCCTATGCAGGATGGCTCATTAAAATGGAAGTGAGTGACGCATCACAAGTAGGTGGGCTATTATCTGCTGAAGCGTATAAGGAACTTATTGGTCAATAATCTGTTCATTTTAACAGACTCAATTTGCTATCATTTTGATCGACCTACCCGTAATATCAGCCGAAGAAACACGCCAACGTAAACCCAATTGGCTACGCGTAAAATTGCCCATTGGGCCAGAGTATGCGAAAGTAAGAAAGCTGGTAGACAATTATAAACTTCACACGATATGTGAAAGTGGCAATTGCCCCAACATGGGCGAATGCTGGGGAGCGGGTACGGCCACTTTTATGATACTGGGCAACATTTGTACCCGAAGTTGCACATTCTGCGCTGTGGCCACAGGAAGGCCTACTGAATATGATTTAGATGAGCCCAAGAGAGTAGCGGAGGCCATCAAATTGATGGGTGTAAAACACGCAGTTATCACCTCTGTCAATCGCGATGAGCTTAAAGACCGCGGTGCCGAAGTATGGTATCAAACCGTAGTGGAAACCAAAAAAGAAAGTCCGGAGACAACTATTGAAACCCTGATTCCCGATGTGAAGGGAAATTGGGATGCTTTATATAGGATGATTGAGGGCGGTCAAGAGGTGGTGTCTCACAATATGGAAACTGTGGGCAGGATGTACCGCATTGTTCGCCCACAAGCAAAATATGATCGCAGCCTTGAGCAGTTAAAAAGAATTCGTGAAGCCGGCAAGAGAACCAAGTCAGGTATCATGTTAGGTGTAGGAGAAACAAAAGAGGAAGTTTTTAAAGCAATGGACGATCTGGTAGAAAATCAGCTGATGATTTTAACACTAGGTCAATATTTGCAGCCTACGAAAATGCACCTTGAAGTGGCCGAATATGTCCACCCTGATACATTTGAAATGTATCGCGAAGAAGGATTAAAAAGAGGACTTAAATATGTAGAGTCCGGGCCTCTTGTAAGATCTTCTTACCACGCGGAAAGGCACGTAAATGTGCCTTTCGACTAGCAGCCCTCTTTCGAACTAATCATTTTTAATCCGCTCACTTCTATTGGCCAATTCCCAGGCCGTATAAAATACCAACTTTGTCCTTTTCGTGAGCAGCTCAAAATCAATTTTGTCAACTTCATCGCTTGGCAAATGATAGTCTTCATGAATCCCATCAAAATAAAAAATGATAGGAATATTATTCTTTGCAAAATTCCAGTGATCAGAACGTTTGTATAAGTTGGTCGGATGGTTGACATCATTATACGTGTAGTCAAAATCAAGCTGCGTGTAAGTGTTGTTTATACTTTCACTTATTTGATGCAACTCCTGAGACAACTTATCAGAACCTATCACATAAACATAGTCTGGCTTGCCATCATGTTCAGGGTCTGATCGCCCAATCATATCGATATTCAGATTTACCACCGTGCTGCTCAACGGAAATATTGGGTTTTCAGAATAATACTGAGACCCGAGCAAACCCATCTCCTCACCCGTTACTGTCATAAACAGTATACTTCTGCGAGGTCCATTTCCTTCCTCTTTGGCTTTCGCAAATACTTTGGCCATTTCCAAAACGGCTACTGTGCCCGAACCATCGTCATCAGCTCCGTTATTAATCAAATCTCCTGTTCCCTCAGACAGTTTTCCTATGTGGTCGTAATGTGATGTTACCACAATCACTTCGTCCTTTTTGTCCGTACCCTCCAGGTATCCCAACACATTCTCAGAATTGATTTGTTTGATTTCATTTTTAAACAAATACCTAATGCTTCCCTCTTTCACTCTCCTGATTCTGCTTCCTTTTTTAGGATCTGTGGCATAGGATTGGAGCGTAGCGAATTCAGTATTTAATATTTTCTCCACTGACGATGGAGAGACAAAAGCAAAATTTTCCAACTCGCCAGAACCTGTAGGTTTAGAAAGTGTCATTCTTCTGGACGTAAAACTTTGATTGACCCTACTGGAGAATGCATTAAAAGCAGACTCATCTTGGAAATTACAAATCAAAACCGCTTTGGCTCCTTTACTCAATAAGTCGGCCACGGGTATTTCGTTTGTTCTTTTTTCACTAAGCACCAGGGCTATCTTCCCTTCAATTTCAATTTTCTCTAGACCTGGTTCTTCTCCATCGCCTACAAAAACAACTTGAGCATCACCTTTTAGCTCATTTAGTCCCAGAAATATAAAGTCCCTAAAATTCTGCAAAGATATTGCCTCCGCATTTATAGTAGACTTACCAGGAACAACAGTATACAATGGGACATTTTGATAATACCCACCATTGCTGACAGGCCCCTGCAGACCTATCTCCTCAAAGTGTGCCCTTATAAATGCGGCTGCCATTTTTTGACCTCTCGAGCCTGTTTTTCTTCCTTCAAGCGCATCCGATGCGATAATGGTCAAGTTCTCCTTTAAATCAGACAACAAAATTTGTTCACCATATTGTACAGCTATTGGATTCTTCTGCGCAAGCAGAAGTGTACTGGTAAATAATATGAACGCAATAAACCCTAGCCTACTCTTGTTAAGCATATCAATAAATTAAGATTCTAAAGTTTAATTAAATACCCAATACATCGCGTTTGGTCCACTCTTCATCGAGCGGATCTCCCTTGCTGCTTTTCCCGCTGTGTCTCCACTTACCATTCTCAATTTTAAAATCAAATTGAAGGCTTGCCCCTACCCTGGAATTATCCCGAGAGAAAAACTCAATGTTCTCAGTATATTTTCCGTCTTTGGTAGTATACGAACCGCCACCTGTTCCAAAAAATTCCTTGGTCTCTATATTATAAGCGATCCATTGAAATTTTGTTCCGGATAGAATCTTCATTGTCCGTCTTGCCCCAGGAGTTCTTACCGACATTTCACCATCTCGGGAAAGACCCGTTATCAACCACGCACCCGCCAATTTACCAGGGCCACCATCATCCGTTCTTTTCCATTCCGTTTTTTCCATGGTAAGCTTATTGCCCTTTACAGAAATAGGATAAACTTTTTTTGTACCCACAGTGGCTTCATTCTGAGTATTATATTCCCACATCAATTCAATTCCATCTGATGTTTGCTTCCATTCACCCCCTTCTGTGTAAAGAAAATCATCCGATTTATAAAACGTTATAGAAAAATGTTTATCGGTAATAATCCACAAACCAAGTTCTTCTCCAGAAGCGGTCTCCCAGGCACCAACTAATTGTGAGGGTTTCTGGTCTATACCATTTGGTGGTTGAAATGTGAAAGCAGCAGCCGTTAGGCCAATTACGAGCAGAGTGACCAATTTTAGAATTTTCATGACATCTGATGTTTAAATGGAGTTTAATCAAAGATAATTTTTTCCGGATAGGTTTTAAAGGCAAATTCTATGCCTGCGATTCCAGCAGCTCCAATAAATAAAGCTGATTAGCTGCCCTGTTCATGTTTTGATGAAGATATGAAGTTTGATAGTAGGTATCCCCATTTAAAAAATCTGTAAGAAAACGAAGCCCAATCATATAGGTCATGATGGAACCAGCTAATGGAATGAGCAATTTTTCTTCAATGGTTAGAATAGAATCCATTTCCGACAGGTATCCATCTATTATAGCCTGATAGATTTCCTTTCTTATTTTAATTTTTGAAAACTCTGTCTCCTCTTCTGATGCCGGGCTCACGAAGGTGCGAATCATATCCCCTAAATCGTATAGGAAGTAACCGGGCATAAGTGTATCTAAATCAATAACACACACCACCTTATCCGTGCCGCGCTCGAATAACACATTATTGATTTTTGTGTCATTATGAGTGATTCTTAGGTGCATTCGGTTTCCATGAACAAGACTTTGATATCGGTTGACGAGATAATCGTAATGGACATATTTATCAATGAGATCATGCGCAAGATGTTTTCTCTCATCAGAGGCCTTCGATAATGATTCTTTAAATTGCTGATACCTCAATGACAAATCATGAAATCGCGGAATGGTCTCTTCCAACTTTGAAACATCACAACCAGAAAGATGGCGTGACAATAGTCCAAAGGCCCTGGCTGCTGAATAGGCTTGTTGGGGTGTGTCTACTTCATTAATGGTAATTGTGTTTTTAAAATAAGGGAATAGTCTCCATGGATATCCCTCCTTATCAAATACCAAATCTTCACCTGAAGTGGCGTTTATTGCATGGAGAAACAAGTAATCAGGTGCATTCTGTTTTAGGTAAGAAGAAGCTACCTTCAGGTTTTGCGATAACACTTGCGGTCGTAAAAAAACATTCTTATTAATTCGCTGCAAAATATAACCTGGCTCCACCTTATAGGTGTAATTGATATGGCCAGAGTCTATTCTTTCAACAGAAAATTCCGAAGGGTTCAAGCCATAAGCCTGCAATACGAATATAATCGCATTACTTAGCTCCACAATTTTTCTGGATAAATACCCTTCTTTATCAGGTCACTAATTTTAGCAGATACCGCTTCTTTATCTTCTTTGTAAGTCACTCCAAACCAGGTAGTGCCTCCCGGAATAATGTGTACTTGTCCTAATCCCAACTTGATCAACTCGGTCACCATCAATGCGATGTAAAATTCTGCTTTAGGGTTGGTTTTGTTTTTCTCAACAAACTCAAAAAACATCTTTTCTGAAAGGTCAAACACTTCCGGAAGAAATCCCCATGAGTTCATCGATACTTTCAGATTGGAGTCAAGCTCTCTATCACCCGTGTCCTCTTTGGAAATAATTTTTCCATTTTCTTTTACAATGGTGGTCAATTCAGTCAGAGAGATGAGCTTGCCATCAGCTGCCTGATTTGCTACACCTCTTGAAACACTTCCATATTCAGACAACACATTTTTAAGTGTATAACCCACCATCGCATGGTTCTTCGCTGGAGCTTCCGACAAAAATTTTGACAATGACTCAAATGATTCCCTTCCATAAAAATCATCAGCATTGATTACTGCAAACGGTTCGTTGATCACTTCCTTGCCACAAAGCATGGCATGCGTGGTGCCCCAGGGTTTCGTGCGATCAACTGGTTTGAATTGATCCGGAACAAATTTATCAAGTGATTGAATTACAAAATGAACTTCGGCCTTACCTTCTAATTTTGGCAAAAACATTTCTTTTACAGCATCCAGTATTTCTTCACGCACAACAAAAACAATTTTGCTGAATCCAGACCTTATTGCATCGAAGAGTGAATAATCCATGATGGTTTCGCCATTGGGCCCAAATCCATCAATTTGTTTTATGCCTCCATATCGGCTGCCCATTCCTGCTGCCATCACTAAAAGACTGAGTTTTTTTCCCTGATTCATTGTACTGTGGATTATTTACTTTAAAATCGACTGCGAAAATCGAAAAAAGAATCCGATTACCTAAAGAAATCATCCTCTAATTGAAGGCCATATGGTATTAAGTACAATAGATTGGATCATCATCATTGCATTTCTCTCATTCTCACTGGTAATCGGATTGCTGAACAGCAAGCGTGCAAGCGAAAGCGCCAGTGAGTTTTTCTTGTCCAGCAGAAGCATGCCGTGGTGGTTGTTAGGAATTTCCATGGTCGCGACTACCTTCTCAGCCGACACCCCCAATCTCGTCACTGATATTGTTAGAAAAAATGGTGTGTCTGGCAATTGGGTTTGGTGGGCTTTCTTGCTCACCGGAATGCTCACCGTATTTGTCTATGCCAAGCTTTGGAGAAGATCAGGCGTGGTTACTGATCTGGAATTTTACGAACTGCGCTATGGTGGAAAATCCGCTGCTTTCCTTAGGGGGTTTCGTGCATTATACCTGGGTGTTTTTTTCAACATTGTCATCATGGCCTCTGTTTCCCTGGCAGCCATAAAAATTGGAGGTGTGATGATGGGGCTCACTCCGGTACAGACATTATTAATTGCTACTGTCATAACGGTGGCGTACAGTTCACTAGGTGGACTTCGGAGTGTGCTGATTACTGATTTTTTCCAATTTCTCATTGCCATGGTGGGTTCGGTAGCCGCGACAATTTACATCATCAACCAACCCATGGTGGGTGGGCTGGATCAATTGTTCAGCCATGCGTCTGTTACCTCCAAACTTTCCTTCTTGCCTGATTTCTCAGATTCAACCACCCTAATTCCATTGCTCATCCTCCCTTTGGCGGTACAATGGTGGAGTGTTTGGTATCCGGGTGCGGAGCCTGGAGGTGGTGGCTATATTGCTCAAAGGATGCTATCAGCCAAAAACGAAAAGAATGCACTCACTGCTTCACTTATTTTCAACATCACTCATTATGCCTTGCGCCCCTGGCCATGGATTTTAATTGCTTTGGCCTCATTAGTAGTATTTCCTGATTTGATTTCATTGCAAAAAGCTTTTCCTCACATCCCTGCAGACAAAATCAACGATGATCTCGCCTATCCTGCCATGCTTACTTTTTTGCCAGCCGGATTAATGGGTATGCTCATCGCTTCGTTAGTTGCGGCATACATGTCTACCATTTCTACTCATTTGAATTGGGGGTCTTCGTATGTGGTACACGATTTTTACAAACGCTTCTTAAAACCCGAAGCTTCAGAAAAAGAACTGGTAACCGTTGGCAGAATATCCACAGTCGTGTTGGCTATCTTTTCTGCTTTGCTCGCCCTGATGCTGAGCAATGCCCTCCAGGCATTTAATATTTTATTGCAGATAGGGGCCGGTACTGGTTTGATATTTATCCTGCGCTGGTTCTGGTGGCGTATTAATACCTACACCGAAATTACAGGCATGGTGGTTTCTTTCTTTGTGGCCATCTATTTTGAAGTGCTGCACAACCAGTTTTTTAACCCTATTGACGACCACTGGAAATTATTAATCGGTGTTACCATCACCACTTCCAGCTGGTTGTTGGTTACGTTATTTACCCAGCCTGAAAGCAACGAGGTTCTGATTCGCTTTTATGAAAAAGTAAGACCCTCCAGTATAGGGTGGCAACCTGTTATCAAAAACAACCCTTCCTTATCAGAAGAAAAAGGGCAACTGCCTTTTGAAATCCTATTAATGGTAGTGGGTTCATTTACTGTATATGGCACCCTCTTTTGTATTGGCTTCTGGCTTTATGGCAATTTGATTCCAGCATTGGTTGCAGGGTCGGTGGCTCTGGCAGGCACAGTTTTTTTGGTAAAGAATTGGGGGAAACTAAAATTCTTTTAGCAACTTAATAATTTATCAACTTCACCGCGTATTACTTCAAATCGCTCCTCCCAGGTGCCCTGAACCAGCACGTAAGGTATATCTCGCTTCTCGAGCGCAGACCTAAATTTATCAGTCATTTCTTTGCGTTTGTGACCAAGGTCCCGAAGACCATCTGAAACCCAGGGGACGTCAGGTTCAAATAAGAAATACATATCATACGTGATCTCCCGTTCGAGCTGGTATAATATTTCAGGTACCCGATGAAGATACTGTTCTGAATAAATCTGTGTGGTGATCGCGTCAGTATCGCAGAACAAAACCTTATTGGCTAATTTACTTTTTTCAACCACTCGCTGCGCTTGCGCCTTGCCTATGGCTATGATATCATCAAGCGTAAAGTCATTAGATGTTATTATTTCTCTGGCAACCTCAGGAACATACTCCGTGTGATAATGAGCGGCCATCTTTTTGGCCATCGTACTTTTGCCTGTGCTCTCTGCTCCATAGAAACAAACTTTCTTTACAAAATAGGGCTTCACTACATCAGGTATAAAATCCCAGTTTTGCATTGGGTGTGTTCTTATATCGGTTGCTGATACAGGCACCTGCCTTCTACTGGGATCAAAAAGCAAATGGCGTGCACCAAGATTTTTCGCAAAAGGCTCACCATAATCTTCAGAACTTATTACTAAATCAATAGGAGGGTATTTTTTCAGGATAAATTGAGCCCACAATTTTGTTCTTTCTTCCAATGGTTTAGACTCGTCATCAAAATCATCAACTACTTTATCAATAATAATTTCAGGCTTATTTTGAAAAATGGATTTTAACCACCCCAGCCGAATTGTTCCATCTATAGAATCCTCAGCGGTATAGCTCACAGACACAATCAATTCATCACAATGCCTTTTCGCAAAATCAATGAGCGCCAAATGTCCATTATGGACAGGCATAAATTTTCCAATGACTATACCGTGTTTCAAGAAGTTATTGGGTATGATTTATATTCTTTCATCCACCTCCACAATCCAAAAGCAGCAATAAAACAAAATGCGAGGTACTCTATTCCTACAAATTTTATTCCTTTGGCAAAATACAAGCTGGTAGCCACCACATCCACGACTATCCAAACCACCCAACATTCTACTTTCTTCTGAATCATCAAATAAGTTGCTACAATGCTCATTACCGTTACAAACGAATCAAGGTAAGGAAATGCACTGGGTTGGTTAAAGACTACCGGAAACCAATCGTGAAGATTACTTGCAAATGCGCCCATAAGTATTGTGCCTACAACACCACTGGCAGAAAATACAACCAATTGCCTGATCGGCATAAAACTAATGCGCAGTTCACTCTTTTTGTCTTCCTCTTCTGGTTTAGGGTGCGCCCATCTCCACCAACCGATCAGGTTGGTAACAAAGAAAAACGCTTGTAAGAACATATCCGGATACAACTGTACTTGAAAGAACAGAAAGAAAAAAAGTGTGACATTGATAAGGCCTATAGGCCAACTCCAAATATTAGCCCTGGCGGCTAACCACACTGCTATACCTCCCGCTACCGTTCCGAAAAACTCCAGATAGCTCATGGGATAGCCCCATATTTCAAAAAAAATAAATTCGATATTGAAAAATTCCATGGCCGCTGGCCTAGAGCTTTATGCAAATGTTCTTCTGCTCTGTGAAGAACCGTAGCGCTTCCCATCCACCTTCCCGGCCTACTCCGGATTGCTTCATACCTCCGAAAGGTGTGCGCAAATCACGTAGGAGCCAGCAGTTCACCCAAACAATTCCACATTTTAATTGGTGTGCCACACGGTGTGCTCTTTTTAAATTTTCAGTCCAAATGGTGGCAGACAAACCATAAGCTGTGCCATTGGCAAATTCAATGACTTCTTCTTCTTTATCAAAAGGCATAATAGTAACAACGGGGCCAAAAATTTCTTCCTGATTAGTCCTGCATTGCTGATCCAAACCAAGAATAATCGTTGGTGCTACAAAATAACCAGCGTTGCATCTGCCCTTTACAATTACCCTTTCACCACCCGTCACTACTTTCCCGCCTTCCTTTTTTGCCAGCTCAATATAAGAAAGCACTTTATTCATATGGGCCTCCGACACCAAAGCTCCGACTCTTGTTTTTTCTTCTGTAGGGTCACCCACTACGAGCTTCCTGGTGCGGTTAACAAACTCCTCCACGAAACGATCATAAACAGAGCGCTCCACCAAAATCCTGGATCCACACAGGCAAATTTCTCCTTGATTGGAAAAAGAGGAATGAATGGACGTGCTTACAGCCTCATCGAAGTCAGCATCTGCAAAAATTATATTAGGGTTTTTCCCGCCTAGCTCCAAAGAAAGTTTTTTAAACATGGGTGCTGCAGTTGCCGCAATTTTCTTTCCGGTTGTGGTTCCTCCGGTGAAGGAAATCGCAATCACTTCCGGGTGCTCAATAATTGCCTGACCTGCTTTACCCCCAAGTCCATGAACAACATTCAAAACTCCATTTGGCAATCCGGCTTCCTTACAAATCTTAGAAAACAAATAAGCTGTCATGGGTGTCAGCTCTGATGGCTTAGCCACTACAGTACAACCCGCTGCGAGTGCCGGTGCAATTTTCCAGGTAAAAAGATATAACGGCAGGTTCCAAGGGGAAATACAACCCACCACACCAAGGGGTGTACGTGTTGTGTAGTTGATGGCCTGTTGATCTGTTTGATGTGCCTGTGAATCAAAATGCAAAATGGCCGTAGCAAAAAACCGTATGTTGGATGATGCTCTCGGGATGTCCACCGCCTTTGCCAGCTTCAATGGTTTTCCATTGTCATCACTTTCTGCTTTCGCAAGTGATTCAAACTCCCGGTCTATTCCTTCAGCGATTTTCAGCAGGATATCCGAACGTTCAGAAGTTGGTAATTCCGACCAGGCAGGAAAAGCTTTTTTTGCGGCAGCAACTGCTTTCTCAATATCCTTTTCATCTGAATCCGGTATTAGATTGTACACCTTCCCTTCGGCCGGATTGTAATTATCAAGCCACATATCCGATGCTGGCGGCACCAATTCACCATTGATATAATTGAGAATCTTCTCCATAGTCTACAAATTTCCTAATCTTCCTCCGTCTACTGGTACATTGATTCCATTAATATAGGCTGCTGCAGGTGTGGCCAAAAATGCAATAGCAGCGCCCACTTCGTGAGGCTCACCAATTCTTCCAGCAGGAATTTCATCAATCATTTCTTTTGTTATCTCTTCAGGGGTCTTACCCGAAGTTTTTGACTTCCCCTTGATGATAGTTTCCAGGCGACCCGTCATCGTTGCACCAGGCAATACATTATTGACAGTAATTCCAAATTGGGCCAATTCAAACGACAGTGTTTTTGCCCAATTGGCCACCGCACCTCGAATGGTATTGGATACACCTAAACCCTTTATAGGAGCCTTCACTGAGGTTGAGATTATATTAATGATTCGCCCATATTTTGCTTTCTTCATGGAAGGAACAAATGCCTGTACGAGATAATGATTACAAATCAGGTGTGCCTGAAATGCATTGACAAACTCAAACGTTCTGGCATTAATGGCGGGCCCGGCTGGAGGTCCACCCGTATTGTTAACCAGTATATGCACAGGGTTATTCTGAGAATAAATATCGACAGTCAATTTTACATCTTCAGGCATGTTAAAATCTACCACCAAATAGTCATGTTTTTGATTTGCTGATTTGGGTAATTCGCCAACAACAGCCTTCAATTTTTGCTCATCTCTGGCAGCTAACGTAATGTTTGCACCCAATTTTGCCAATTCCTCAGCAGCAGCTTTACCAATGCCTTGTGTTGCTCCACATACCACTGCTCTTTTCCCACTTAAATTCAAATCCATCCTATTGATTGTCTAGTTTTTGTAAATATAAGACTCAAAAAGTTGTTAGTTTTACTAAGCAATAATTAATTGAAATCATGGCTATTCGCAGACCTTTTAATCTTAAGAAATGGATCAATGACAACCGTAACCTGCTCAAACCCCCAGTAGCAAACAAAAACTTATATGCAGATGCTGGTGACTATATTGTGATGATTGTAGGTGGGCCAAATGCCAGAAAGGACTATCACTACAACGAAACAGAAGAATTATTTTATCAATTGGAAGGAGACATTAAGGTGACCATTCAAGAAGATGGCAAAGCAGTAGAGATTCCAATAAAAGAAGGAGAAATGTTTCTTTTGCCAGCCAGAGTGCCCCATCAACCAGCGCGACCAGCAAATTCTGTTGGTTTGGTAATTGAATGCAAAAGAACAGAAAATGAAAATGATGGTTTAATGTGGTTTTGTGAAAACTGCAACAACCAGCTAAAAGAATTTAAATTTCATTTAACCAACATTGAAAAAGATTTTTTACCACGGTTCAAAGAATTCTATGGTTCAGAAGAATCAAGAACTTGCTCGAAGTGTGGAACCGTCATGGAGACAGACCCAAGGTTCGTTTAGAGATGAGTAATCCGGCTTCACGGTTGCAGCCTTAATTCAGTACGCGACATTGCATCTTTCTTAATCCTATAAAGAATGATTTTTGAGAATACCGTTTCCTTTGCAAAGAAGATGGATAGCAACGATCCTTTATCGTCCTATAGAAAAAGGTTTCTCATTCCGAAACACAACGGAAAGCCATCAATCTATTTTGTTGGAAACTCATTGGGGCTACAGCCCAAAGACACAAAAAAATTTATTAACGAAGAGCTGGAGGATTGGGGGGATTTAGGTGTAGAGGGGCATTTCAATGGAAGACGGCCATGGATGCATTATCATAAGTTCAGTAAAAAAACTTTGGCAAAAATTGTAGGCGCCAAGCCTAGTGAAGTAGTGGCTATGAACCAGCTTACAGTGAACCTCCACTTGATGATGGTATCATTTTATCGTCCTTCAAAGGAAAGATTCAAAATTATAATAGAAGCAGGCGCATTTTCTTCAGATCAATATGCTGTTGAGTCACAACTCAAATTCCATAAACTAAATCCAGACATAGCGCTTATTGAATTAAAACCCAGACCAGGAGAGCCTACATTACGAACGCAAGACATTCTTCAATCCATTAATGATCATGACGATCAACTTGCTTTGGTTTTACTTTCTGGTGTTCAGTATTACACGGGTCAGTTCTTCGATATAAAAAAGATCACGGAAGCAGGGCATCACTCAGGTGCCATAGTTGGTTTTGATCTTGCTCATGCTGTGGGCAACGTACCCTTACAACTACATAAACACAATGTAGATTTTGCTGTTTGGTGTAGTTACAAATACCTTAATTCAGGACCTGGAGGAATAGCAGGAGTATTTATACATGAGAAACATAGGAGCAACAGCCACCTGCCACGATTTGCCGGATGGTGGGGACACAAGGAAAATGTAAGGTTTCAAATGAAGAAAGGGTTTGTACCGATGGAAGGAGCTGACGGTTGGCAACTTTCTAATGTTCCCATACTCGCTGGCGCTGCCCATTTGGCCTCATTACAACTTTTTGAAGAAGTGGGGATGGTGAAGCTTAGAAAAAAGAGTATTATGCTTACCAATTACTTACATTTTCTTCTCAATGAAATTGACACAACAGGCACCAAATTCGAGATCATTACTCCCACTGACTCCAGCGACAGGGGTTGCCAATTGTCCATCCTAATGAAAGCAAATGGGAAGAAAATATTTAATGGCTTAGTAAAAAAAGGAATATTTACTGATTGGAGAGAACCCGATGTTATTCGTGCAGCGCCAGTGCCAATGTACAATTCTTTTGAAGATGTGTACAAATTTGCCAACACGCTTGCATCATTGATCTGACCATTATCATATTTTAATTGGTATATTCTTTTTACCATTGACTAATAGAAATTAATGCAAACGAAGGATAAACATATCGCAATTGTAGGTGCCGGTCTTGTAGGCTCGCTCCTCTCCATCTATTTGGTGAAACGCGGGTACAAGGTGACAGTATTTGAAAAAAGAGCCAATATGCGAAAACACGTATTGGACGGTGGGCGCTCTATTAATTTAGCATTGAGCAATAGGGGCATTCGGGCGCTAGAACACATTGGATTGGCAGAACCTATGAAAAAGGTAGCCATTCCCATGCATGGGCGAATGATGCATAACATTAAAGGCGAACTCACTTTTCAATCGTATGGTAAAGATGGTCAGTTCATTAATTCAGTTTCGAGAAGCGGGCTGAATATGATGTTAATGGATGAAGCTGAAAAACAAGGCGTTCATTTCTTTTATGAATACAGGTGTGAAGATATTGATTTTGATAAGACCGAAATAAAATTTCAAACTTATGGATCGCACATGACCAGAAAGTTTGACATGATCATCGGGGCGGATGGTGCATTCTCTGCTGTGAGAGAGGCCATGGAAAAAAAAGGCCTAACAAAGGGTACCATTGACGCACTGGAGCATGGATACAAAGAATTACGCATACCATCTTCTGAGTCTGGTTCGTTTCAGTTACAAAAGAATGCATTACACATTTGGCCCCGAGAGAGTTTTATGTTGATTGCATTGCCTAATCCTAATGCTAGCTTTACATGTACGCTCTTTCTTCCCTTCGAAGGAGAGCAATCTTTCAAAAACCTAAAGCGTCCTGAAAACATTGTCAAATTCTTTCAATCTTATTTCCCAGATACAGTTCCTTTGATGGACACGCTGCTTGAAGATTTTAAGGGTAACCCCACATGCTCGCTCGTTACTGTTCACTGTTATCCCTGGGCAAAAAACAATATACTGCTTATTGGGGATGCTGCTCATGGCATTGTTCCTTTCTATGGCCAAGGCATGAACGCTGGATTTGAAGATTGTTTTGAATTCAATGGGTTGCTAGACAAACATCAGGATGACTGGATGGCTGCGGTTTCAGAATTTCAGAAAGTGCGTAAACCCGACAATGATGCCATTGCACAATTAGCATTGGATAATTTCGTGGAGATGCGCGATCTCGTAGCCGATGAAGATTTCCTGCTGAGGAAAAAGATCGAAGCCAAATTACATGAACATTTTCCTGACCAATGGATTCCCCTTTACTCCATGGTTACTTTTGAAGAAACCATGCGGTATTCTGAGGCGCAAGCCAAGGGATTACTTCAACATAAAATAATGACCGAGGTAATGAAAGATCCTAACATAAAAACCAATTGGGAGCAGTTGGACTTCAAATCAATCGTAGACAAACTTTCAGCGTTACGTGCTAATTGATATACAATTTGTATTCCTCAAATCGCTTCAGCACCTCCTTTACATATTTTACAGGCTCTTCACATCTACAATAGCCAGATTTCACAACTGGGTCTCTATAGAATTTAGGATCAGATTTTTTCAGCAAAAATGATTCTACTTCACCATCCCATTGAATAGGATTCCCTCCATATTTCTTTGCCAAATTTCTTGCATCAATAACATGTGAAAAACCTACATTATAAGATGCCAGCATAAATTTTATTCGTTCTTCCTTATCTTCAATTGTAATTCCCCATTGCCGATCTAGAAATTTTAAAAAATTAACTCCCGCATTGATATTTTGTTCAGGGTTAAGCAGATCCTTTGCTCCGTAATATCTTCCGGTAGAAGGCATCAATTGCATTAACCCCTTTGCTCCTGCCCATGATTCCGCAGTAGTCGAAAAAGTAGATTCCTGATAAATGACAGAAGCCAACAACCTCCAGTCCCATCCTAACTCTTTTGCTTTTGCCTTGATCAAATCATCGTATTCCGAAATCTTATTTCCACCTAACGAAGAGTAATCGCTCTTTTTTCGAATGGCTGAGGTTCTGGGACTATTAAAGTACCTGTTGTATATAACATTGAACGTTCCATCTCTTTTTACCTCATCCAGCCAGTTATCAATAGCAGTTAAAAGATCGGGAGAATTTTTTCTTACCGCCCATGCAATACGCTGAGGCAAGCTTATCATGGTAATAATATCAATATTGGGATAGTAAGCGGCATTCACCATGGCTATCATTTGATCTGTAACTGTAAACTCAATCTCACCTTCTGCCACCTTTTTGATTAAGGATTCCGTTTCTGCAGTAGCACTGTCCTCTTCAATAATTATTTCTCCCCCAAGTTCCTGCGACAGGTTTTCCAACCGATCTTTAAAAGCAGATCCATACTTTACATATACTTTTTTGCCAATTAGATCCGCTGGATTTCGGACCATCTTTTTTTCAGCGAGATGTGGATTATCAGCCCAATTTTCAGGCTTCCGCTGCACAAGTACCTGACTTGTGCTAAAATGTGTTTTAGTGAATTGTATGATTTTTTTACGTTCAGTTGTTATCGTAAATGGAAAAGCAATCACATCTCCATACCCCTTATTAAGCTGTTCAATAGCAACATCAATACTTGTGACCACTTTAATTCTTAATTCTACTTTAAGATGTTTCGCCAATCTTTGAAGTAATTCATATTCATAGCCCATAGCTCCTCCCTTGTAATAGAAGTAACTAATGGAGTTATTGTCAACAAGGGCATTGATATATCCTCTCTTTTTGATTCCATTCAGGTCCAAATGAATTTCAGGCCCTGACACCTTTTCTTCCTTAACAGGGGGTTGGTCGCAAGAAATAACGAGGAGAAAAAGGGCGCATAAGTAATTTCTCAAAGAAAAGACTGAAGCCATGAATTGAAAATACGCATATTTGATTGAAAACAGAAAGTATTGTTCTCCCGAAAAAGAGCGTTCAATTACCAACAAGGTGGATTAGCTCGCTGTTAAACCTAATTCCAGCATTATTGAATGCCATAGCCAACTGAATGCGTAACCAACCATAAGTAATGTGAGACATTGTCAAATTCAATTTCAACCCTTATATATTGCATATTAAATTCTATTCAAAAACATCCAAATATGAAACTAAAAATACTGACCATTCTTCTTGCCCAAAGTATTGGATTATCTTGTTTCGCGCAGGTCGATCTATCCTATTATCTACCCGAAGGCACTTCTTATAACCCCGCTATACCTACCCCAAAATCCGTTGTAGGGCACGAGGTTGGGGAGTGGCATATTACCCACGACAAGCTGGTCAGCTATATGCAGGCGCTTGCCAATGCGTCCGATAGGGTTTCTCTGGAGGTGACGGGACACACCTACGAAGCTCGCCCACTTCTCCTTTTGACAATTACATCTCCAAAAAACCAGCAAAACATTGAAGCCATCCGGCAGCAACATATTCAGTTGAGTGACCCTGCAAAATCAGCAGGACTTGATGTTACTAAAATGCCTGTTGTTTTTTACCTCGGCTGTAGCATTCATGGTAACGAACCAAGCGGGGCTAATGCAGGGTTGGTAATGGCCTATCACCTCGCGGCAGCACAAGGTCCGGAGATAGAAAAGTATCTTGAAAATACTGTGGTTCTCTTTGATCCAAGTTTTAACCCTGATGGACTTCAAAGGTTCTCCACCTGGGCCAATTCCCATAAGAGCAAACTAATTTCTGCAGATGGCAACGATATGGAACACAACGAAGCCTGGCCCGGAGGAAGAACAAATCATTATTGGTTTGACTTAAATCGCGATTGGCTTCCTGGTCAGCATCCGGAATCTCAGGCTCGCATTAGACAATTCCACAGGTGGAAGCCTAACATTCTTACCGATCATCACGAGCAGGGAACAGACGCTACTTTCTTTTTCATGCCTGGAGAGCCTACGCGTGTCAATCCCAGAACACCAAAGATGAACCAGG
This sequence comes from Flammeovirgaceae bacterium UBA2338, assembly GCA_002344795.1. Classification (GTDB taxonomy): domain Bacteria; phylum Bacteroidota; class Bacteroidia; order Cytophagales; family Cyclobacteriaceae; genus ELB16-189. The sequence goes on from DDUM01000077.1 coordinate 98,164, forward strand.
AGTTGACAAAAAAATTAGGTGAATTCCACGCCAAAGCTTTGGATAAAATCGGCTCACTGTATTTTACACAAGAAGGGTACGATGATTTTTATTATGGAAAAGGCTCTACATACCCTGATGTGCAAGGTTGTATCGGAATATTATTTGAACAAGCCAGTTCACGTGGGCATGCACAAGAAAGTGAGAATGGCTTACTTCGGTTTCCATTCACCATTCGCAATCATTTTACTACCATGCTCAGTTCGCTGGAAGGTGCCAATTCCATGCGCGAAGAGTTACTCAACTATCAAAGAGGTTTCTATAAAGATGCAATGAATGAAGCCTCAAAAGATCCTGTTAAAGCAATCGTATTCGGATCGAATAAAGATAAAGCACGGGCATTTCATCTTGCGGAAATGGCAGCAAGACAAGAAATCAATATCTACCCTACTACCTCTACTCAAACATTCAACGGCCGCAGCTATGAAGCAGGTTCGAGTTATGTTATTCCTCTCAACCAACCTCAATACAGATTGATCAAATCGATGTTTGAAAAGTTGACAACGTTTGAAGACAGTTTGTTTTATGATATTTCGAGTTGGACCCTTCCCCTCGCATTCAACCTGGAATACGATGAGCTAAAATCGGTTCCATCTCTTGGAGAAAAGCTAACCTCTCCACAATTACCTATCGGTGAAGTCATCAATGACAAAGCTTCATTTGCCTATGCCTTTGAACCGTTCGGGTATTATTCTCCACGCGCTATATACAGGTTGATCAGTCATGGCATTAGAATCAAAGTAGCACATGAAGTTTTTCATCATCCTTCTGGAAAAAGATTTGAACGCGGCTCAATAATGATTCCTGTTGAAGGACAGAGCCTGGCACCCGATCAGATTGCAGTATACATGCGTGAGGTGGCTGCTCAGGACGGTATTAATGTATATGGTTTCAATACAGGACTGGATTACAAAGGAGTAAGTCTTGGCAGCAGAACTTTTGATGTCGTGAACAAGCCCTCCATTGCAGTATTGATGGACATTGGCATTTCTCCCACCGATGCCGGAGAGATTTGGCACCTGCTTGATCAGCGTTATCATATTCCAGTAACTATGTTGCCCATCCCCGTCCTTAATTATACTAGCATCGATAGGTACACTACTATTATTATTCCGCCAGGAAGGTATAATGGTATCAGTGAAAGCACGAAAGAGAAATTAAAAACATGGGTACAAAATGGAGGTACATTGATTGGCCTTGAGGATGCAGTGAACTGGTTCACTACCGCTGGGTTTGGAAAATTTGAAATGAAAAAAAATCCAGAGAAAAAGGATCACGTGGCTCCACGGCCTTATGAATTTATTGACGAAGACAGAGGTGCACAAGTAACGAGTGGAGTAATTTTCGAAGCAAATGTAGACCTGAGCAACCCGCTTTTGTATGGATATTACAACACCAAAATGCCTATGTTTAAATCCAACAATTACTACATGGAGAAAGCAAACAGTCCTTACGCCAACCCAATAGTTTATGGAGACAACTCATTAATGAGTGGATATATTTCAAAGGAGAATTACGCTAAAATGAAAAATTCGAGTGCGGTTGGTGTGGCATCACTTGGCCGGGGCAAAGTGATTGGATTTACTGAAAATCTGACACTTCGTGCTTTTTGGTATGGCACCAACAAAATGTTGATGAACGCTATCTTTTACGGGCCTATGCTCAATGGAGCGATGAGCAGGTAATTACTAATTGAAAATAACACTTTGTACTTTTACCCCTTGTTGTTCGTTACAACAAGGGTTTTTTTAATTATAGTTGTGGATGAGGTCAGTTCTTATTCTGTGTGTTTCCCTTCAAATCATTTCACTGGCAGTACAAGCACAGAAAAAGGATTCCATTAGAAATGGTATCACTAATAAGATCAAGACTTCTGATTTAACCGAAAAATCTTTTAAGTCCATTGTAAGAAAGTCCGAAGCAGATACTGTATTCAACTTCAAAAGTGAGGAAGCCTTTCTTCCTTATGAAGGAAAAATCATCAGACAGATTACCATACAACCGTTACACTTTTACAAAACCATTCTGGATACCACTAAAATTCTAAAAAATAAATTTATTCAATTTGGAGAATCTTTACATACCGACACGCGCGAACAGACTGTCAAAAACAATTTATTCATAAAGGAGGGCAAACCTCTCAATCCATATCGGGTAGCTGATAATGAGCGGTATTTGCGTGATCTTAACTTCATTAAAGACTCACGAATTTTTGTGGTGCCACTGGATGATGACTCAGATTCTGTGGACTTACTGGTAATGACACGTGATGTGTTCAGTCTGGGCGCCTCCCTGGATCCCAGCAGTACCACTTCCGCCAATTGGCTCCTTCAAGAAGCAAATTTTCTTGGAACAGGTTTAAGATTTGCTTATACCGGAATTTATGATTCAGATAGAAGTCCAAAGTTGGGTTCAGAATACTCCATACGTCAAAATTCAATACAAGGAAGCTTCATTGACGGAACAGTGGGTTATACCAACATCAATAATGCAAGGAGTTTAGGTAATGAAAATGAATCTGCCGTTTATCTACGCTTAGACAGGCCGCTTTTTATGCCCTATGCCCGGTGGGCTGGAGGCGTGGAATGGAGCCGAAACTGGTCCAACAACACATCCCTAAAACCTGATTCACTATTTGCCCGGTATATTTATAGTATTCAGGACTACTGGGGTGGTGTTACTTTTGGAGAAGCTCGTTCTTCCGAATCAGAAATAGAAAACAGGACCCGTAAGTTTCTATCCGTAAGGGTATTGGATCAGCACTTTATCAAAAATCCAAATATCGCGCTAAACCCGAGAGACAATCTATTATACTCCAACAGGGTATTGGCTTTAGCGCAGTTTACTATATTTCGTCAAGATTATTACAAAACAAAATACATCTTTGGTTTTGGAAGAACGGAAGATGTTCCCTACGGTTATTCTATTTCTCTTACAACTGGCTGGGAAAGGCAGTTTGGGCTAGAACGCCCGTACAGTGGAACGGAAATAAGAAAAACATTTACCAAAAATGGAAATATAATTTCTTTGGATGCCGAGCTTGGCGGGTATTTTAGAAATAAAGATGTGGAGGACATGAGTTTAAAATTTACAGCCAACTACTTTACTAAGCTTTATGATTTCACTGCCTATAAAGTCAGAAATAGTGTAGAGGTGAGTTTGGGTAAATTTTTTAGACGATCTATAAAGAATCCGCTGGATATCAATAATGAAAATGGCATCCAGGGCTTTCGTGCTGACAGCCTGGCCGGTGATTCGCGATTGCGTGCGCGTTTTCAAGCAATTGTTTTCACTAACTGGAAGTTAATCGGATTCAATTTCGCAGTCGTTCCACAACTCGACTTAGCCGTTCTTGCACAAAGAAATGAAACTCTATTTAGCGGGAGTCTTTTTCAGGGTTATTCCCTGGGGTTAAGAACAAGAAATGAAAACCTAATATTCAATACCGTAGAGATGAGAGGGTATTTCTTTCCTTCCACTGTAGAGAATGTAAACCAATATCGAATTACCATTTCAGCAAGTCTTCGCATTAAGTACCCCACCACATTGGTAAGGGCTCCAGACACCATTTTCAACTAGTAAAACGCAGGGTTTCAAAGATTTTCTTATTTTTGTGAAACTATCGTTCCAGCGTGATCCGCAAATTTTTTCCTCTGGACAAGAATTACCTCCTCGAAGAAGCTCAGCTTTCATTGCAAGACCACCTACTCCTTTCCCTAATAGAAAAAGTGAAAGAGATTTATATGCTACAGCATAACCCTCTTCTTATTATGGACGAGCTTTCCACAAAAATTGTAGCCTATAAGCCCAAAAGTCTTGAGCTCCTTTATCCTTTTTATCAAAACATGGCTGCCGTCTATCGTTATAAGTATGGCGATAATCAACTTGAGTTCCTTTGGGATGGAACAGACCATACAGAAAGGTACAAAGAGGAATGGTCATCCGTCTTCGAAAAATGGACATCCGATTTTTGTGGGCAGCACCAATTTCTAATGGCTGTAATGGATCTTACGGTATTCCTTCCGTTGAATCAAAAAGTACATCTTGCCGAAAACAGAATGAATTCGTTTATCACACAGTTTTTCGACCTAAAAATTCATAAAAACCTGGGTATTGTTGAGATGAAAGTGGCCTAATCACATTCTTTCACACACGCTTTTGGCAATAAGGGAATTGTTATATTTGTTTACACCTGTCTAAGCACCTAAAGCTATGAACGTTAGAAGAGTATTTTGGATCAGTTCTATTCTGATTTCTGCCGTAATCATTTACTGGGCCTACTATTGGATTGATGCATTACTCCTATTTGTTATTGTCGGTCCATTAATTGTAATGGGGATTCAGGATATCTTTCAGAAGAAACAATCAGTAAAAAGAAATTTCCCGGTTATAGGACGTTTGCGTTATTTCTTTGAAATGATCCGACCCGAGATTCAGCAATATTTTATTGAATCGGATACCGATGGAGCACCCATTAACCGCAACGACCGTTCGGTTATTTATCAACGTGCCAAAAAACAAATTGACACCAAACCCTTTGGCACGCAACTAAACACCTATGCCGAAGGATATGAATGGGTCACCCACTCTATTACACCAAAAGATTTTCATACCCTAAACCACAGCCCTAGAATATTAGTTGGAGACGGCCGCTGCAAACAACCCTATAACGCCAGTGTGCTCAACATATCGGCAATGAGTTTCGGTTCATTGAGCGGCAATGCCGTGGAGGCACTGAATTGGGGAGCTAAGGTCGGGGGGTTCGCTCAAAACACCGGGGAAGGCGGCATCAGTCCGCATCACCTTAAACATGGCGGTGATATTATATGGCAAATTGGTACCGGCTATTTTGGTGCACGAGACCTGGAAGGCAAATTTAGCCCTGAAGCTTTCACAAAAAACGCTACACACCCCAATGTGAAAATGATTGAGGTGAAAATTTCGCAAGGTGCTAAACCCGGACATGGTGGTATTTTACCCGGAAAGAAAAATACTCCTGAAATTGCAGCTATCCGAGGTGTTAAAGCCGGCACAACTGTTTTTTCACCCCCATTTCACAGCGCGTTTTCATCACCGATAGAACTCATTCATTTTATAGAAAACTTAAGGAACCTGTCAGGGGGCAAGCCTGTAGGATTCAAACTATGCATTGGAAGAAAAAGTGAGTTTCTGTCCATTTGCAAAGCAATGGTAAAGCTCGACAAGTATCCCGATTTTATCACAGTAGATGGAGGAGAAGGAGGAACAGGGGCCGCGCCTCCGGAGTTTACCAATTTTGTAGGCATGCCATTACTGGATGCACTGGACTTTGTTGACAATTCACTGCGTGGCTTCGGCATTCGTAAACAGATGAAGCTAATTGCTGCTGGAAAAGTTTTTACAGGCTTTCATATTATTAGGGCGATGGCATTGGGTGCCGATTTATGCAACAGTGCCCGTGCTATGATGATGGCTGTAGGTTGTATACAAGCCCTGCGTTGTAATACCAACGACTGCCCTACTGGAGTGGCAACTCAAGACAAAGTACTTGAAAAAGGATTGGTGGTTGAGAGCAAATTCCAGCGGGTTGCCAACTATCATAAAAACACCGTAGAGAGTTTTGTTGAATTGATGGGAGCATCAGGTATTGATGAACCTTCAAAACTCAACAGAACGCATGTCTACAGAAGAGTCTTTATGAACATGGTCAAGACTTACGAAGAAATTTATCCTACTATTCCAGAAGGCTGCTTACTGGATAGTGGTGATGTCCCTTTTGATTTTGATGAATGCTTGAAGCGATCTTCTTCAGAAGTCTTTGAGGTGGTTTAACAGAATAAAGTGGCCATACTTGCTTTTGTCTCCAATTTGCTCTCATGGTCAATTCGCACAACACCACAGGGTCAGTACAAACTGAAGTGACTTTTGTTTACAACCACTCATGATCGCAGATTAATATTTTTCCTATTATATTGCAGTTGTGCAACAAGCCCCATTATTATGTATGTATGTGTCATGGGTGTACTGTGTAGGCAAAAAAGTGTATACAGATCTCTCCCATTGTGTTAGCAACCTGAAGCTTTTACCAGCTAGTGGGCTTAATGTTTTGCGATGCCCTAAGAATGTCTCTGCGGCTTATCTGTCCAATCAACGCTCCATTCTCTACCACAGCATATCTACGAATGGGTGATTTCAAAAATTCAACGGCTGCCTCAACCACCGTGGTAGTAGGCGGAAATGACAATACGTTGACATTCATGTAATCAGAAACTTTACTCAAAGCCACAGGCAAGTTGTGATAGGCCTGATCAACAATTATACGAAGGCAATCCTTTTCCGAAAGATTGCCAACCAGGTGGTGGTGCTCATCCAATACTGGCGCTCCTGAAATTTGCTTGCTGATGATGATATCTATGGCCTCATGAATACTCTGATCTGGTTTGAACGTAATCATATTATCCAACACCCCCATGTATTTCTCAATAGTTTCATACTTCATCTCGTGGGGGTTCTCCTTTTCAAATTCCGGTGTGAAGTTCATAGGCTTTAGGATTGGGTGATGGCCCCAATGTTTAGTGTAAATAAATTTACTAATTTCTAGTATTATAATCAACAGAAATATTTTGTCCTTCCGGGTCCCTGAGATTGATCATTCTAGCCATTTGCACCTTAACTAAAGGCCTTTCTGGCTAAAAATTCAGGAGGCACTTCAGAGGTAGCCAGGTGTTTATTTTCAACTAAATATTAGAAATCGGATCAAAGTCATTAATCGATCAGGAAAGATTCCAACCCAAAATAGAGCAATAACAAGAGCCGCAATGGTAATCCCACTGATAAAATAAACGGAAGGCTTTAGGGTTACCTCCGGTCTATCAATGGCCTCTTGTTTTTCACTCATAATTGAAATAATTCTGATATAGTAAAACAAGCCAATGGCACTATTAATAACCAAAATAATTACAAGTAGCCACATATTACCCTGTACCCCAGCGGCAACAATGTAGAATTCACCAACAAATCCGGCTGTTAGGGGAACACCAGCCAGAGAAAGCAGCATGGCGCTGAAGATGGCGGCAGTCCATGGACGTCTCCAAAATAAACCTCTGACGTCATCAAACAACTCCGCATCCCTTTGGCTATCGGACAATGTAGTAAGGATTCCAAATGCGCCAACTGTGGTTATAAAATAGGCCACCAGGTAAAAGGCAACAGCCTCAATGCCTAGTGAGCCTCCTGCCAAAAAGGCAACCAATATATATCCCATATGGGATATCGAGGAGTAGGCTAATATTCGTTTTATGTTTTGTTGTTGGAGTGCTAGCAAATTCCCAATAAACATAGAGGCAATGGCTACCACAGAAAAGATAACCACCAAGCTAGTGTACTGATGTCCATTTATTTGTAAAAAAAACCTTACAAGCAGGATAACGATCCCTCCTTTTGAAACCGTAGCTATAAATGAAGTCACTGGTAAGGGAGCACCTTCATATACATCCGCAATCCACATGTGAAAGGGAACCACTCCTAGTTTGAAGCCAATACCAATCAGGAGGAATCCAAGGCCGGCTATCATCAGCAGAGGCAGTTTGGAAAATGGAGCAAGATAACTGGCAATGGCTCCAAACTCCATGGAACCGGTTGTATAGTAAATCAGCGCCATGCCGAATAACATAAAGGCTGATGAAAATGCGGCCATGATCAGGTACTTAATGCCTGCTTCATCGGAGCGTTTTCGTTTGCGCAAATAGGCGATCATGGAATAAAGAGAAACGCTTAGAATTTCCAGACCGAGAAAAAGTGAAACAAAATGCTTACTGATGACCAACGTGCACGCACCAAGCGTTGCCAAAATTAATAATATATAATATTCTTCCTTTCGTTCTTCCCGTTGTTCAAAGTAAGCATAAGAAAGCATGGTAAGAGCCAGGGCTGTTATTAAGATCAATCCAAAATTGAATTTTCCAAATCCATCAAAAATGAAAAGTGGTTCGATAATACCTTTCGCGGGGGTATCGACAGTCACAAGAAAAATAAAATCAGCCAGCAACGACAAGGCTGTAATTACGTAAATTACTTTGTGGTTGCGCTTAATAGCAATAGAAAACAAAATTAAAATAGCTGCACTTGTAAGAATAAACAGCGGCACGATGTTCAATAGATCCTCCCTACTCATCACTACCTCCTTTCTCTCTGAGAGAAAAAGCATCTCCCGTCTTTAAAGATGGTAGAACACTTGCCTCAACTTTATTGTTGGGATGAAGCATCACATTCACAGCCTCTATTGATGTGTTTAATACCGGTTGCGGAAATAAACCAAGCCATATAATGGAAATTACCAGCGCACCCATTATTATTCTTTCACGAAATGAAAGGTCTGTCAATTCCATAGAAACTACAGGGCTACCATAGAAAACCTTTTGAAGGATACGAAGCGAATAAGCGGTAGCAGCTACCAGTCCGATGGCGGCCAATATCGTAAGCATAGGAGCCACTTGCCATACGCCCACCAGTGTTAGAAACTCAGCAACAAAATTTCCGAGCCCTGGTAAACCCCAGGTGGCCATGGTAAAAACAAGTGCAGTTGCTCCCATGAATGGCATTTTCATCCAAAAGCCACCCATCTCCCTGATATCGCGTGTGTGAATACGCTCATAAATCATGCCTGCCAAAATAAACAATGCCCCTGTGCTTATGCCGTGTGCCATCATTTGCATTACCACTCCCTGAGCGGCAACTTCATTAAAAGAAAATACACCCAGCATAATGAAGCCCATGTGGCTTACACTGGTATAGGCAACCAGTCGTTTCAGATTGGTTTGTGAAAAGGCCAAAAGGGCACCATACAAAATGCCCAATACACCAATAGCCATCGCCCAAGGTGCAATTTCCATTGCTGCATCCCGAAATAAAGGAACAATAAACCGCAACAATCCATACGCTCCGGTTTTCAACATTAGTGCTGCAAGTACCAGGCTTCCTGCTGTTGGCGCTTCTGAGTGTGCATCGGGGAGCCAGGCATGAAAGGGCACAGCAGGCAGTTTCACTATAAAGGCCACAAGAAATCCAAGCATAAGCCACATGCCAATTTTGGGGGCAAGCGCAGTGCCTAGCAACTGAAAATAATCAAAAGAATAAATACCAGTTTGGCCGCCATGAACAAAATATAAACCCAGAATAGAAAGCAGCATTAATAAACCACTGGCTTGTGTAAAAATAAAAAATTTAAATGCCGCATATCTTCTATTTTCATGACCCCAAATAAGGATAAGAAAAAACATAGGAATGAGCATAACTTCCCAGAAGAAGTAAAACAGAAATAAATCCATTGTTAGGAATACGCCCGTGATGCCGGCCAACACCCATAAAAGACAAAAATGATACAGACCAACCCTGCTTTGGATTTCTTTCCATGAAATGAGAACAGATAAAATACCGAGAAAGAAAGTTAATGAGAGCAGAAGCAGGCTTAATCCATCCAAGGCCATGTGAAAGTTTATGCCGAAACTTGGAATCCAGGCAACGGAAAAGTTCAGGATCCAGGATGAGCCCGAAGCAGGGCTCTTCATATTCTGAATCCAGATAATAATTATAGCTATAAAATTAGCGAGCAACGTAAGCAGTGAAATCCACCTGGCATAGAGATGGCTTTGTTTAGCCACAATCCATGAAAGAATTCCACCAAGCAAAAGAGTCACTATAAAGCCGGGTAGTATTATAGCCATATCCCTAGTGTTAAAATTAAGATTGCACCAATTACAACGCCAATCAAATACCACCTCAGAATGCCACTTTGGGTAAAGGATAAGATACGATGAAAAAAGTTTGCCGCTCTCACCACCCCATTATAAGGCCCATTAAAAGGATCATTCTTGTTGATGTTGGCAACATAGACAAACGGTCGTACAACAAGCCAATCGTACAAGCTATCGAATCGCCATCCACTCAACCAAAAACTGTGCAAGTGTGGAATAGAATTTTTGATTTTAAAATGAAGTGATGGCCTTTTCATGTAAAGAAAATAAGCCAGCAACAAACCACCTATCGAAAGTATTGCTGCAGCCAATTGAATAATCCACTCCGAACTTTCTATTCCGGGGCGAATTGAAGTCACCGGCAAGACCGGACTAAGAAAATCAGTAACCATCTGTACATGACCCATTGAGTGAGGTATTTCAATGAAGCCACCAATAGTGGAAAGAATGGCAAGCACCACCAGGGAAATGTTGATGGCTAATCCGGGAACCCGTGTTACCTGTGTTTTTACTTCACCAAAAAAAGTTAAGAAAACCATCCTAAATGTATATACAGTTGTAATAAATGCTCCGATCAGTGCAGCCAGGAAAAGCCAATTGTTACCTTTTTCACTTGCCCACGACAGCCAAAGAATCTGGTCTTTGCTATAGAACCCCGCTGTCACAAACGGTAAGGCCGCAAGAGAGGCAGCGCCAATCAGGAAAGTCCAATAAACCAATGGAAGTTTCTTTCTCAGTCCTCCCATTTTAAACATGTCGTGTTCGTGATGAACGGCCGCAATGACGGCACCTGCTCCCAGGAAAAGAAGCGCTTTAAAAAAAGCGTGTATCATGAAATGAAAAATGGCAGATGACCAGGCGCCCACGCCCAGAGCCAAAAACATATAACCGATCTGGCTTATAGTTGAATAAGCCAACACGCGCTTAAGATCATATTGAGTAAGTGCGCTGAACCCGGCAATTAATAAAGTCAAAGCGCCAATAACCCCAACAGTGAATAAGGCTATTGGAGCCAATTCGAAAATAACATGGGTGCGGGCGATTATATAAACTCCAGCAGTAACCATAGTCGCTGCGTGAATGAGCGCACTAACAGGAGAAGGACCAGCCATCGCATCGGGTAGCCAGGTTTGCAACGGAAGTTGCGCAGATTTACCAACTGCGCCCCCCAATAGCAGCAGCGCAATCAATGTAGCCTGAGAGGAGCCAACGACCCAAAGCTGAGGCGCTTGTTCTTGAATGCCAGCGATATTGAGTGTGCCGAAAGTTTTGAAAAGTATGAACAAGCCAATGACCATCGCTGTGTCCCCCACCCTCGTAATGATGAATGCTTTGCGTGCAGCATATCCGTTCTTTTCATCAAGGTACCAAAAGCCAATCAGAAGGTAGCTACACAAACCTACACCCTCCCATCCCAAATACATCAATAATAAATTGTCGGCCATCACCAATATGAGCATGAAGCCCACAAACAAATTGAGGTAGGCAAAGAAGCGGGCGTATCCTTCATCGCTGGCCATAAATTCAGCTGAATACAAATGGATAAGAAAACCAACGAAGGTGATTACAAAAATGAAAACTAAGGATAGGACATCGAGGTGAAAGGCAAAAGCTACACTGAAACCGGAAGCCTCAATCCAATTCCATACTACTTGTTGATAAGACTGCGCAGTTGGGGTTGCCGTCAGAAATTCAAATCCGATGAACAAGGTCATCAAAGCAGATAACCCTACACTTCCCGCACCCACTACGGGCACTAACCTACGGGGTAGATTGGTTCCCCCAAAGATCAGTATTACTGCTCCCACAAAAGGTAATCCGGGAATTAACCAAACTAAATCGCTCATCGTTTATCCTTTCATTTTATTAGCCGCATCACTATCGAGTGTTTTTAACTGATGGTACATCTGTAGAATCAGCGCCAAGCCAACGGAAACTTCGGCTGCTGCCATCGTCAAAATAAATATAAACATGACCTGTCCATCGGGTTGCGCCCACTTGGAACCTGCAACAATAAAAGCAATGCCTGCTGCATTCAGCATTATCTCCACAGAGATCAACATAAAAATTATGTTCCGCCTTATTAACAAACTAACAAGTCCCAGGGTGAACAGCACCGAGGCAAGTATTAAACCATATTCTGCAGGTATCACATTCATTCTTCCTTTTTTTCTAAGAACCGATGCGTAACTTTTTTCTTTTGCCGACCCAAATGGTAAGCCCCTACAATTCCTGACATAAGTAAAATGCCACTGAGTTCAACTCCAAGTACATAGGGCCCATACAAAGACATCCCCACTGCTTTGGCTTCAATCATATTTTCAGATAATCCAGCGGGTTCACCTGAAGTTAAAATATAGAGCATTTCCACTAAGAGTATCGAAGCTAAGATGAGCGGGCCAATTATAATTTTTCCGCTGAACCATTGCTTTTCCTGTGCCACAGATTCTTGTCTAAGGTTAAGCATCATGATTACAAAAATCAAAAGCACCACAATAGCTCCTGCGTAAATGATTATCTCAAGTACAGCAATAAAAGGAGCCCCCAAAACATAGAATACTATAGCAACTGCCAGGAAAGAAACAACCAAGTAGAGTAAGGCATGCACCAGGTTGTGCCGTGTAATAACCATTACTGTGGCAATCACAGCGATAGCAGAGGCCATATAAAAAATAATTGCCATATCAGGGTAATAAGCTTTTAGTGTCTATCGGAGGCATTTCATTATCGTTTTCCCCTTTACCTTTTCCACTGATGGCAACCCCAGCGATATTATAAAAATTATATCCCGGATGCTTACCGGGACCATCAATCAGTAGTTCATTTTTTTCATACACCAAATTTTGTCGGTTATATTCGCTCATCTCAAAATCGGGTATAAGCTGAATGGCATAAGTTGGGCAAGCCTCCTCACAAAAGCCACAAAAAATGCAGCGTGAAAAATTGATTCTGAAAAATTCAGGGTAACGTCTTCCACTTTCATCTTCTGTAGCTTGAAGCGATATACAATCCACTGGGCAAGCCGCTGCACACAGATAACAGCCCACACAGCGTTCGCCCATGTCGGGGTCACGAGTTAAAACAATCCTCCCTCTCCACCGTGTGGTTAGTTTGTTTTTTTGCTCCGGATATTGAACCGTTTCACGCTTATGAAACATGTGCAAAAAAGTAATCCACAGACTTCGAACAATACTAAACATATAGGCTTGGTTTACATTTTTTTATCATCATTTATACATCAAAATTACCCCAGCCGTCACCACCAGGTTGAGTAAAGCAATTGGTAACATAATCTTCCATCCATATTCCATCAATTGGTCATATCTTGGTCTGGGCAAGGACGCCCGCAACAAAATGAAGAAGCAGATAAAGGCAAAAGTTTTCAAGCAGAACCAAAGCAAGGGAGGAAGAAAATCAGGACCGAGCCAACCTCCAAAATAAAGGGATACCGTTAAAGAAGAAATGAGGATGATGCCCAAGTATTCGCCCACGAAAAAAAGTCCGAATTTCATGCTGGAATATTCAGAATGAAACCCGGCAATCAGCTCGCTTTCAGACTCTGGAATGTCAAATGGTAATCTGTGAGTTTCGGCTATGCCCGCAATTAAAAATATGACAAATCCAGCGAATTGAGGAATGATAAACCACATGTCTTTTTGAGCCTCTACAATAGTGTTCAAGCTAAATGATCCGGAAAGCAATACCACGCCCATCATAGAAAGCCCCATGAATACTTCATAAGAAATCATTTGAGCCGCTCCTCTCATAGCGCCAAGCAGAGAATACTTATTGTTAGATGCCCATCCACCAAGAATGATGCTATAAGCACCTAGTGATGACATTGCCAGGAAATATAATATTCCAATATTCAGATCACTTACCATCACCCCTGGGGCAAAGGGCACCACAATGAAACTCAGCAGCACAGTAACAACTACGATAGTCGGGGCAATCACAAAAACAAACTTGTCTGCAAATGGGGGAATCCAGTCCTCTTTAAAAAAAAGTTTAAGTGTATCCGCTAAAACAATAAGTAAACCAAAAGGGCCGGCCCGGTTTGGCCCATATCGGTCTTGCCATAAGGCTAGCATTCTTCGCTCCAGCCAGATGAGACCTGGAGCAACAATCAAAAGCCCAGCCAGCACTCCGGCAATGATCCATAATCGATGTATGATGGCGTCATCCATAAATTATTTTTTTAATATGCCCCAGGCAGGAAGATCCACATAGGGAACACTGTTCAATCCAATCGGCAGTCCGGCTGTCCCTTGCGCAATTGAATCACTCCATTTTATCGGCAAACGGTATTGCTGTTCTTTAATTTGAAATTCAATGATCTCTCCTTCAGTTAGTTTTAATGCTTCACTATCATTGCGATGAATCAAAAGATAGGAGCCAGGCACACGTTGAGCAACAGAAGCCGACTTCGCGCTTAATTCTTCAGAACCAAAAATATGATAGACCGATACAATCCAAAGTTGATTTTTAATAGCCCTGAATTTTTCAGGAATTTCCTTGAAATAGTCCACTGGGCTATCCGAATTTGTTTCCAACAAGCGCACTCCCGGGTCACCGTCCCGCAAGGCTGTTCCGACCTCTTTCTGATATTTATTAACCGACTGAACTGAATTCCATCCGGGCGACCAAAAGAAAGGTATCATTGATGATGGTGGCAGCGTTCTAGATCCCTCCATTGTGTATGACATTCCTGAGTCATAATCTTCAGGTGGTTTGGGTTCACTTACGTTGACGTTTGCCAGCATGGAAGTTCGCCCACTATAACGATGCGGCTGACGGGGAACGCGTTGTCCATCTGCCATCCGTTGATCAGAGGGTGGTGATACTTTATCGATACCATTGAAAAGTTTTTCTTCATTCGCAATAGTTACCGTTATATCATCAAAGTTTTTCCATTGTTTAATCCTGGCATTATCAGATGCAGCACCAATATCTAACAGCCACCGCCAACTTTCTTTAATTGTATTGGCAGATTCCTGAACCTGGAAGAAACGCTGGGCACGACCTTCATTATTAACCAGAGTTCCATCAGCCTCAGCAAAAGTTCCTGCTGGAATTAGTACATGTGCATTGGCAGAAGTGGCATGGTGAGAATGATCCAACACGATTACATTTTTGCAACGGGAAATAAACTTGTCTGCTACTGTCTTACTACTGTGCCGATAAAGATCATTTTCCATAATGATAACGGTATCAGCCTCTCCATTCTCTACCGCCTGGAATGCTGCCTCCATTGGGTTGCCGCCCATCATGGCCAACCCAAGCGAATTACACTCAGGAACGGTCAAGACAATCCCAACATTTTTATTTTTCTTATGGAGCGCCCATGATACATTGGCCGCTGCTTTCATCACCGATTCGCTTTGGCAAGAACTACCGGAGATGATCACCGGACGTTCCGCACTAAGCAAAGAATGAACTATCCGATTGGCCAAAGCCAGGTCTGCTTCATTAAGACCTATTACCTCTGGTGCAGTTTGATCCAATAAATGGGCAACAGCAAATCCCAGTCTTGCCATTTCTTCAGGAGCTGCCCGGTAGGTACTTGTGGCCACGTCATCCAGCTTTGTTTCCGCAACAGTGGCAACGTACAATGGCCCTTTTTTATCCTGGATGACTTCCCGCACTGCCGCATCGTTCCAAGGAGGAATCGATATTTTTGCTGCCTCCTTCATTGGCTCTTGCCTTATGGATTGACGAATGGCAAGTGCAAGCATGGGAGCCGTGTTGGTGAGGTCTTCGCCCAGAATCAAAACAGCATCAGCCTCTTCAACTTCTTTCATGGAGGGTGTTCTTACCGGCCCATCTTTTAAAATGGCCAGGGCTAGCTCATCCATACTTTGCTCCCGGGTAGATACACCCTGGTAAAAATGCGCCTTACCCACCAATTCTTTTAATACAAAATTGGATTGAAGTGATGCTCGTGGTGACCCTATACCAATGACTTTCGAATTTTTCAACAGTACTGATACTTCCGTAAGGATTTTCTCCCGATCAACCACATGCTGATGAAGAATGGGTTGGCGAATACGGCCCTCACTATTGACAAACTCATAACCATACCGCCCCCGGTCACAAATAAAATATCCATTAATTTCTCCATGATATCGGTTTGTGATCATACGCAAATCTCCGTACCGTTCTCCCGCAATTATATTACAACCCAGACTACAGTGCTGGCAGATAGAAGGCGACATGGTGAGGTCCCACTTTCTGGTATAATGTTGTTTTAAAGTTTTATCTGTGAAAACTCCGGTTGGACACACCTCAGCCAGGTTGCCACTAAACTCACTTTCCAGTGTTCCCTCTTCGTGTCTTCCAAAATAAACATTGGCTTTGGAGGCGAAGACGCCAAAGTCAGTGCCACCAGCATAATCATTATAAAACCTGACGCACCGGTAGCACTGTATGCATCGGTTCATTTCATGGTTAATGAATGGTCCCAGATTCTGATTAAGATGGGTTCTTTTCTTGTATTGGAATCTTCTGTAGGCGTGCCCCGTCATTACGGTCATATCCTGCAGGTGGCACGAACCGCCTTCATCGCATACAGGGCAATCATGAGGATGATTGGTCATGAGCCACTCTATCACACCAGCCCGGAATTCAACTGCATCCTTGTCAAGGATGGAAATTCTCTGGTTGTCGGTAGCGGGCTCCATGCACGACATCATGAGCCTTCCTTTTTTATCATCAGCATCTTTAAAAACCTTAACGGCACATTGGCGGCAAGCGCCAACAGAACCAAGTGCTGGATGCCAACAAAAGTAGGGCAAATCAAAGCCCAGGCTGAGGCAAGTTTCAAGCAGGCTGTTACCTGGTTTGATTTCGTGTGGTTTATTATCGATGTATAGCGTTGCCATATTTATTTAGTAAGGGCATCGGTGTTCATTAATATGTGTTTCAAAATCTTCACGGAAGTACTTCAGAGCACTTTGCAATGGCTCCATGGCTCCGGGTGCCAAAGCACAAAAGGTGTGCCCAGGGCTCAGGGCTTTGGTGTGATACTCCAGTAACTCCAAGTCCTCGTGTCTTCCCTCACCGGAATCAATGGATTCCAAAATTTTCTCTACCCAGGGAAGCCCTTCTCTACAGGGCGTGCAAAAGCCACATGATTCCTGTGCAAAGAAATGTTGGAGGTTCTCAACAAAACCTACAGGGCAGGTTTTGTCATCCAGTACAATCAGTGTGCCTGTTCCCAAACGGCTTCCGGCTGCAGCTACGGAAGTATAATCCATAGGCACATCCATGTGTTCACTTACTAAAAAATCCGTTGAAGCCCCTCCAGGAAGTGCTCCCCGAAACTTTAGCCCATCCTGCATACCCCCGGCATGTTCCTCAATAAGTTCTCGCATGGTTGTACCCATTGGCAACTCCCAGGCACCTGGTTTTTTCACTTTTCCGCTTACACCGTATAGCTTAGTGCCTGCATCTCCTGTGTGACTCAGCTTTTGAAACCATTCTGCTCCATTATTTATAATATGCGGAATGTTACACAAGGTCTCTACATTATTTACGATGGTAGGTCTCCCAAACAAGCCGCTCACTTGAGGGAAAGGTGGCTTAGCCCTAGGTATTGCCCTTTTGCCTTCCAGCGAATTTAACAAGGCGGTTTCTTCTCCGCACATATAGCGACCCACACCAATGTGCAAGTGCATATTGAGATCGAAGCCGGAGCCAAGAATATTATTGCCGAGATAGCCTGCCTGATAAGCTTCCTGAATTGCATTTGTTATCACAGCTGCAGCAGTTTTATATGCCCACCGAAGGAAGACAAAAGATTCATTGGCCTGAATAGCGTAGGCCGAAAGTATCATGCCTTCAATTAATTGATGCGGAGTATTTTCCAAAAGTATCCGATCCTTAAAAGTACCCGGCTCCATTTCATCTGCATTCGCAATGAGGTACTTTGGTTTCGGTGCATTCAACGGAACAAAACTCCACTTCAAACCAGTATTAAATCCCGCCCCTCCTCTTCCTCTCAAATTGGATTCCTTCACCAGTACCTGAACTTCTTTTGGAGTCATTTTCAATATTTTTCGCAACGCCTGGTAGCCCCCAACTGCCTCATACTCCTTCAGGGTAAGCGGCCTTCCGTCTTTGCGAATATGTTGTGTTAAGGGTTTTTCCATAATTAAATCTTACCCATGGTTACGTCATTAGTTTTTAGCAATGTCATTATTTATATCCTCACGTTTACACTATTCATATTTTTTTAAAATCTCATCCAATTGTTCAGTCGTTACATTTCTGTATAAATCATTGTCAATCATAAGTGCAGGAGCGCAATCGCAGGTGCCCAGGCAGCAATTGGGAAGTAAAGTAAATCGGTCGTCAGTAGTTGTTTCTCCAAGTGTTATCCCCAATCGCTTAGTAATTTGCTGTTGCAATTCTTTGTACCCCATTACCCAGCAACTAATGCTATCACAAAGTAAAATCACGTGTCTTCCCACTGGCTTACGAAAGAGCATGTTGTAAAATGTGGAAACAGCTTCCAGTGCATCAGGAGACATTTCCATATATTCAGCCACCTCACATAAGGTCTCATTGGAAATCCACCTGCGATGGGACTGCACCACTTTCAACGCTTCAATGCAGGCGGCCTTCTTTTCAGGCACATGATGAATGGCCTTATCTATTTCATATTTTTCTTCTGTTGTAAGCATTCCTAATTTTCAGGACGTTTATAAATATTCATGTTTGGTTCGTTACAAATAATTATTCACTTACCGGTCAATATCTGCCAGCACATAATCCATAGCTCCTAAAATGCTAAGTAAGTCTGCCACGGTATAACCACGACTGATGTACGGGAGCATCTGAATGTGGGCAAATGATGGCGTTCGAATCCGCATCCGGTAGGGCGAGGTATTTCCATCACTAATAGCATAATAACTGTTTGCCCCTTTGGCTGCTTCGGTACAAATCATTGATTCACCGGGAGGTATCACAGGCCCCCACGTCACACCCAGAAAATGGGTGATGAGTGTTTCAATATCTTTAAGCGTATTCTTTTTAATGGGTGGAGTTGCTAAATGATGGTCGGATTTATAAGGACCTTCCGGCATGTTTTTCATACACTGCTCAATGATACGCAGGCTCTGTCGCATTTCCTCTACTCGTACAGTAGCTCTATCATAACAGTCCCCATGGTTTCCAGTTGGAATATCAAAATCAAACATTTCATATCCAGAGTAGGGACGCTTTTTCCGGAAATCCCACTCGAGGCCACAGGCTCTTAATCCGGCACCCGTTACCCCCCATTCAATGGCTTCATCTTGCGTAAAAATTCCAATGCCCACAGTCCTGGCTTTGAACAAAGTGTTTCGAAGAACCAGTTTGTCATACTCTTTCAGTTTGACAGGAAAATAATCAATGAATTTTTTCACCAAAGTTTCCCAGCCAATTGGAAGATCCTGGGCAACACCTCCAATTCTAAACCAGTTTGGGTGCATGCGATCACCACAAATGGCTTCCACCACATCAAATACCCGTTCCCGATCGGTGAACATATAAAACACAGGCGACAACTGACCAACGTCTTGTGCGAAGGTTCCAAACCAAACAAGGTGGCTGGAAATGCGAAAGAATTCGCACATCATTACCCGAATTACCTGAGCGCGTGGGGGTACTTTTATTCCAGCCAGGTTTTCCACGGAAAGCAGATAAGCAAGATTGTTAATAACACCACCCAAATAATCGATCCGGTCTGTGTAAGGAATGTAGGTGTGCCACGACTGACGCTCGGCCATTTTTTCGGCACCCCGATGGTGAAAGCCGATGTCCGGCACTGCATCTACAATATCCTCACCATCCAATTGCAATACAATTCTTAATACTCCATGTGTTCCGGGATGTTGAGGGCCGATGTTGAGAAACATAAAATCCGAATCTTCACTATGTCGCGCCAGACCCCACTCCTCTGGTTTGAATTGTAATGCGGCCTGTTCACGATCCATCTTATCATCCCATAGCTGAAATGACCCCATTTCTGTTGCCCTCGCTGGATGTTCTTTTCGTAGCGGATACCCCTCCCAGGTGAGTGGCATTAAAATTCTTTTTAAGTGCGGATGGCCTTCGAACTTAATACCAAACATGTCATACACCTCGCGTTCATACCAGTTAGCATTAGCCCACAGATGGATAGCAGTTGGAACAACGGGGTACTCTCCTGTGAGAGCTACCTTAAGACGAAGAAAATCATTTCGTTCGAATGAGAAGAGGTGATAAACAAGGGTAAAATAAGTGGATGGATAAAGAGGATCTTTTTTGCGGCTGCGTTCATCTATCGCAGTGAGATCATAAAAAAATTGAAATGGCTTTGGTAATTCGGTTTTAACAAAGAGTAGCACCACTTTTAGTTTGTCCAACGGAAGCCACAGTGAGACTATACTGTCTTTAGTCTCTTGCTCGATAAAAATATCCTCACCGAACCGTAATCTAAGCTGCTCTGTTGGACCAATATTTGATTCCATGTGACATGGATTATTTACTCTTTCCTACTATTAATCACTCATCGTCCCATATTTAATTCGCTTACTTTTCTTCAATTCTGACTAACTACTAAATTTCATCCGGAGAACGAAAAGAGGTCATCGTCTTTCGTTGCTCATATTTTCTTCGTTTCACGGAAATTTCTTCGGGTTTAATCACACCTTGTTCACCAATTACCCAACTCAAGGGTCGCTTTTCTTTTCCAACGGACTCTACCAATAACAAAAGGCCTTCCATGAAAGCATCTGGCCTTGGTGGACAGCCGGGAACATAAACATCTACCGGAAGAAATTTATCTACTCCCTGAACAACACTATAAATATCATACATGCCACCAGAGTTAGCACATGACCCCATGGATATTACCCATCGGGGTTCCATCATCTGCTCGTGCAGCCGTTTAATTATAGGAGCCATTTTTATGAAAACCGTTCCGGCAATGATCATTACATCTGCCTGCCGCGGTGTTCCACGAATTACTTCAGCGCCAAATCGCGCGAGGTCATATTTGGGCGTCATGCTCGTAGCCATTTCAACAAAACAGCACGACAAACCAAAATGAAAGGGCCACATTGAGTTTTTTCTACCCCATGCCAAGAGGTCTTGTACAGTAGTGAGTACAATATTCTTACTAATTGCTTCTTCAAAGGATCCAATTCCTTTTACTGCTTCTGTTTGACCGGGTTCATTTAACCACCACTTCATACGCGGATTGTTTTTTGTGGCAACTTCTTGTAGGCCTCTATAATCTTTTTACCATCCGGTCCGAAATCCAAAGCCCCATTTCTCCATTCATAAATCAGCACCACAACCAAAAGAATAATAAAAACCATTACCCCCACGTAACCATACCAACCCAATTCATTGAATGCTATGGCCCATGAAATAATGAACATGGTTTCCACATCAAAAATTACAAATAACATAGCAATGAGGTAAAATTGGGAGGAGAAACGAAGGCTTGCAGTACCCGTGTTTAGAATGCCGGATTCATATGGTTCTCCCCTGGCTCTTTCTTTATGACGCTGACCTAACAGATAAGATAAGCCAAGCATGGCGCCAACCAAGCTTAGTACGATGGCTCCGTAAACTAAAGTTGGCCATAACTGTTCAATATTACTATTCGTTCCGTCCAAAATATATTTGCCCCCGACAAACTATTATATGAAACCAAACAATCTATCTTATAAGTTCTGAATCTATTTTCTAAGTTTTCTGAAAAACCATTGAGTTAACAGCTTGAAAGTACCTCATTTATTTAAAATATAAAACATTTCTGAGTTTAGTGGTTAAAAATTGTTGATGAAGATTTAATCACTAAGACTATTGAATGAATGCGCCCTTGAAATACAGAAAACGTCCCTCAACTCAATATCTTTGTAACCGTGATAGAAATCGGAAAATACAATGAACTAGAAATTTTGCGCCATACCAGCGTAGGCCTGTACCTGGGGGATGGCGCAGGTGAAGACGTGCTGCTCCCTAACAAATATTGTCCTGATAATATTGAACAAGGAGATAAACTTCGGGTGTTTGTTTACAAAGACCATGAAGAAAGAAAAGTAGCTACCAATCTTACCCCTAAAATACTTTTAAACGACTTTGCACTATTAAAAGTAACTGCCGTTTCACCTGTTGGGGCATTTTTGGATTGGGGTCTTGAAAAAGACCTGATGGTTCCCTTCAATGAACAAAAGGAAAAAATGGAGGAGGGCAATTGGTATTTGGTTTATATGAATATTGATAAAAAAACCGACAGACTTTATGGCAGCAATAAACTTGATAAATTCCTTCAAAATGAATCGCTAACAGTCGCTGAAGGAGATGAGGTGGACATCATCATCATGCAAAAAACTGATCTCGGGTTTTCCGTAGTTGTAAACAAGGAGCACAAAGGACTTGTATTTAATAATGAAATTTTCAGAACTCTTAAAGTCGGGGATAAGCTTAAAGGTTTTGTAAAAAATATTAGAGACGACAATAAGATTGATGTTTCTCTTCAACCTCTCGGATACGAAAAATTCAACGACCCTAATTGTGAATTAATCCTGACTAAACTTCAACGCAACAATAATTATCTGTCCATTACAGACAACAGTTCACCGGAAGAAATTTATTCTTCTTTGGGTATAAGCAAAAAAGCATTCAAGAAAGCGATTGGTAGTCTATACAAGCAGAGAAAAATAACAATTTCTCCTGATGGCATCACCCTTATGAATCAGGCTTAGACCTGGTTACCCGGCCTTTTGTAAAACAAAACGATAGTAAAGTCGGTCTCCCTTAATCAAATTGGTGTGCAACCTTGAACCAACAACACCGGCAAATTCCGCAAAAAGCTTTTGCCAGCGTTCTGGCACCAACTTCTTTATTCGTTCCTGCTTTACATCATCCTCTGCTTCCATGGCTTGCACCACGTTTTGGCTTATGTTCTCTTCTTCTAATAATTTCAAACCGGAATTAGCCAATTGTTTTTTTAGCAAATCCATATTCTCTACACTTCTGAAATCCACTAGCAAAAGAAATCCACCAGGCTTTAAAACACGCTTTACCTCGCTTAAGAAATTATCCACAGAACCATATGCATGACAAGACTCTACATTGAGCACTACATCAATGGTATTGTCCTCCAGCGGAATGGACTCTGCGCTCCCCTGAATAAATTGAAGGTTAGGCAATTTGTGAATCTTATTTGCCAGATCAACTGCGCTCTGCGCCAAATCTAAACCCACGTAAGATGTTGGTTTAAGTACGCCAGCCACATGCTTAGCCCCTCCGCCTCTACCGCTTCCCACTTCCAGTACATGCTTACCCTCTATCTCCTTTTTAGAAGCCAGATAATGATACATCTGCAAGGAATAGCGCTGTGTTTCAGGGGGTAAAGGCAAATCAAAAGGCTTCTCATTATCATTGGGCACATAACCATAATTCATGAACTGCCATTCTTCCGCAGGAATTTTTTTAGCCAATAATTCATATGTCACTTTTGCATTCAACCGCTTGAACCAGGCGAATCGTTTGAATATCCTAATTATAAATTTGATCATCCGAATAGGTTTATCGCCCAATATAAAGGTATTCGCTAAATATCCTCTCTTCGTTATTAGTCAAATATTTTAATAGTTTTAGGATTGCATTATTGAATAAACATTATCATTTGTATTCGTATACATTAAACTAATTAAAACTTATGGATGGTTCTTCTCGTGGCGAATTCTCATCTTCTTTTGGTTTTGTAATGGCAGCTGCAGGTTCTGCCATAGGTTTGGGCAATATTTGGGGCTTCCCCACTCAAACAGCCCAAAATGGAGGAGCTGCTTTCGTACTGTTATACCTTGTACTGGCATTTGTCGTGGGTTATCCCATATTACTGGCTGAATTTACTATTGGCCGACATACCCAATCCAATCCTGTTGGCGCTTATCAAAGTATTAAAGGTGGGAAACGTTTTGCTCCAATTGGTTTTTTAGGAATAACTACTGTTGGTTTTATTTTAAGTTTTTATTCCATTATCGCAGGTACTATGATGGCATACTTTTTAAGTCCCATACTCAAATTAGTAGGACTTAACCAAGCAGCTGCCTGGGTGATTTCACAGGGCGTATCAAGTAATATCCTATTTGCTTCCATCTTCTTTTTCATCACTGTGCTAATAGTAGCCGCTGGAGTGAAAAACGGGATTGAAAAATGGTCGTCAAGGTTAATGCCCACACTTCTATTGATTCTTATACTGCTTACGATTTATGTACTTACACTGGATGGAGCAATGGAAGGATTGAAAGTATAT
Source organism: Flammeovirgaceae bacterium UBA2338 (assembly GCA_002344795.1). Lineage (GTDB taxonomy): Bacteria > Bacteroidota > Bacteroidia > Cytophagales > Cyclobacteriaceae > ELB16-189. The sequence continues at coordinate 122,230 of DDUM01000077.1, forward strand.
TTGTTGCCAGATTTCACTAAAGTACTCCATACTCAATTATTTACCAGTGCTTTAGGACAAGCCTTCTTTTCGCTTTCACTTGGTGTTGGGAGTATGCTGGTACTGGCTTCCTATACAAGTAAGAAGGAAAATCTGGTTCGTTTGGGAAGGTTAGTTACGCTTAGTGATGTGGGTATCGCTTTTTTGGCTGGTCTATTAATCATTCCTTCCATGTATGCGGCATCTGCGTCTGGAGCTCAAATTTTTGATGAAACCGGTAGTCTCATTTCTGGGCCTAATTTAATTTTTCAGGTGTTACCTGCTTTGTTCGATACCATGGGCCCTATCGGCATTGGTCTTGCTACAGTCTTTTTCTTTCTAATGGTCATTGCCGCGCTTACTTCTACCATCTCCATGTTAGAGGTGCCAGTAGCTTATGCGGTTGATAACAGAGGCATGAACCGTACTAAAGCCAGTATCATCATTGGCGTATTCTTTTGGGTCGTAAGTATGATTATTGTTCTCAACTTTGATTTGTTATTTGATTTTGTAGTAAGCGCAACTACACAGTTCATCCAACCCTTACTTGGTTTGTTCATTTGCATTTTTGTGGGATGGGTGATGAATAGAAATACTTTGATTGAAGAAATCAAACAGGGCAATCCCGATGTGGAGAATTCATTCTTCATGAAAATTTGGCCCCTATTTATTCGCTACGTCTCTCCGATTTTGATTCTTATTATTTTAGCGCAAGCATTCTTATAACCATAAAAAGAGGCTGACTCAAAAGTCAGCCTCTTATACATCCTGAATTAACCAATTTATTTAAATGTTATGATCAGGTTACTTGTCTCGTAGGGATTGTAGGGGCTTAAGTTTTCCAAGCGAGAAGCCAACACGTCCCACTCTGTGCCAGGCGAAACTCCACCTGAAATAAATCCTTCTTTTTCGCTGAAATACCCTGGGCCAGCTGTGTTTTGTAAATAGGTTGCTAAAAGATCATCATCAAGATCAGGCCATACTGTATTGATCTCATTGGTAAATACATTCTTAATTGAATAATCATTTAACAATATATTGCGGTCTGATTCATCCAAATTGCTTGGTGGTAAGCCCACCTCAGCCACGCCAATTTCTTTCGGATCAGAGCCTGAGGCAACAAACACCCAGTTGAATCCGGTATTCCCCGCAAACAATATTGCATTGGGGTGGTTCGAATTACCATAAACGTCTACAACATCTCCTTTTTTACCTGCAAACATATGAAGCGTACTCAGTGAATATGGATCATCCAAAGGGTTGGCCAACGGAAGCCCCGAAATAAATACCTCCATCTCAGCATCATATCCTTTGCTACTCACCTCTGAATAGTCTATTCTAATAATGGCGTCACCAGCGTCCGGGTTTTCAGCTCTATTGATATTGTAAGGCTTAATTATAGAGATACCCATTATCGGCCTTTCCTTATTCCAAAAAACCTGCATTGCTTTTCCTCCATCGGTATTTCCTTCAGATTCAGCGTCAGTCACCGTGAGCTGATACTCCCAAAGCTTACCTTCGTATTCCACATTGGATTCTACCACCAAATTTTTTACCCTGTTATCATCGTCACTTGTAAATGAAAGACTTATTACCCTGTCTATTCTGTGCTTTCTCAACCCAATAATAATGTCCTCTACAATTTCAGCTGCGCCATCTCCAATTGCGATAAAAGTTCCAAGATGTTCGTAGATGTCATTGCCTTGCAATACATCATCCTTAGTTCTTCCTGATAATCTTCCGCCTTCAGCATACGCTGCATTGCTAATTGAAGCAGGTATCTCTACCCTGAAATTTTCCGGCAGCAAATCTTCCTGCTTGGCTATTTCAAGATTCTCATCGCAGGAGGTGGCCAGTAGCATCACGGCCATCGCCATAAATAGTGTGTATGAAATAAATTTTGTCCGTTTCATTTTTTTAATGTTTTGTTTTACAATTCTTTATAAGGGTTTAAATGCCCTTTCATCATTAAAACACATACATAGGAGTCTACCCTTATGATCCATTTTAATTTTTTTAGAAAAGGCCAAATTTGAGCCAGATTACGGCTTTTCGGTAATAATTGTTGTGTCCGACAAAACTGTAGAAACGGCAAAAAAACCAACTGCACCATTGCTGAGGTCGGTTGGAACGTTTTCACGCTGCACATCAAATATTCCTCCACGCCATTCTGTTTCAGAGAGCACAGACCTTAAATAAGTTTTGTAGTCAGGACTCACAGAATACTTTCTTCTTATTATGATCGAGTTTACTGGAAACAAAAAGTCTTCTTTGTCTGGCTTGAAAAGAGAGTTAACATCTATTGTCTTTAAGTCGTAGTAAATCAATCTTCCCTCACACAATGCCTTTGTCTGACATTCCGGAGTGCCCGGCCATGAAACATGATAATCAATATAATTTGGACTTTCTCCATAATCATTGAGTTGCAGTTGATACAATCCACCGCCTGCTTTATGGTACTGAAGCTCAGCCATGGGCTCTACAGGTACTGATCCTGCCACAGCAAAAAAATCTTTCCCAGCATATTGAATAAAAAGCAAATATTGTTTTCCGAACACTGCTGTCATCTCATCGGTGTAATAATTACCTGATCCCTGGGGAAACTCAACAGCGTTATACACTTTTTTATTTCCCTCTATGACTACCACATTGGCTCCAGATGCCGGCATATCATTTCCATTCAATTCCTGATAGGGATGAGAAAGCTTTATTTTATGACTCATTTTCTCATTGGTCAATACCGCTTCTACTATCAGCAAATCTGAGTCAATTGCTTTTAATGGATCACCTATCCTTTCCTCACAAGAGAAAAGAATCAACAGCATTAGATAAATGGCAAAACGATTCATCTCCACTTAAAATTATATGCAATAGAAGGAGTAAACTGAAATAAATAAAACTGAGTACTGACAACCTCCCTATCCAAAAGGTTCGAAGGAATCTTAAAGCCCCCTTCTTGTTGCTCCGTCTTATTATAATTAATAAAAAGAGCATTCTTCCTGGCGTAAAAGTTGTAAATAGAAAACATCAAATTGTGTTTAAATCTGCTCTCTGCATTCTTATTCAGGTTTAACGTGGCCGAAAGGTCGAGGCGATGATAGTCTGGTAATCGATCATTATTCTTTTGTCCATAAACAGGAATCTCCAATCCATTAAAATTATAATAACTTATTGGCGATGAATAGGGCGCTCCGGTGTAATAATTCCAATTCATTCCAACATTCCAACGGGAATTCAGATCATAACTCAACGTAATACTCAATTGATGTGGCCGGTCATAAAATGCATTGAACTCTCTTCCATTGTTCAAGTCAGAAAATTTTCTCTTTGCTCTGGAGTAAGAGTAACCCACCCACGAGCGCAGACGACCCTCTTCTTTCTTCATTTGAAATTCAATCCCATATCCCTGGGCCTCCCCGAAAAACAATTCTCCTTCCAGTAATGGATTAAGTAAGGTTTCTGCATGCGCTTTGTAGTCAATTTGATTTTTCATTTTCTTATAAAATGATTCAACCTCAAAAGAGAGTCTTGTATTTGGTATATAATGATGATATCCGAATACCAGCTGATTGGCCGTTTGAGGCTTAATGTTCAAACTACTGGGCAACCATACTTCAAATGAAGAAAAAGGGCTAATAGAGTTCGTTATCAAGTGAATGTTCTGAACATTGCGAGCTGCGCTTACTTTAAAAGAACTATTATCATTCAGATTATAACTGACCGAAATTCGCGGTTCGAAGTTTTGATAACTTTTATACTTATCCCCTTTTTTAAAAAACAAAGTATCAACCGGGTTATGATTGTCATCAAACACAAACTCAAAAGCTTCACCCTCATTAGTCCACGTAGAAATACGTAACCCATAATTCAAACCCCAATGATTACTCAGTCTGATTTCGTGATTGCCATACAACACAAATTCACTCGAATTTTTTACGGACACTACAGGAGGAATAGTATTTCCATTTCTGCTTACATTCCCGGGATTGAAATTATAGCCACCAATGGATAAACCAAAGTCAAATTCTTCGTTGGGGTTTATAAAATAACTAAAGTCACCTTTCAAATTAACATTCGATAAATGAGAAGTCCATTGAGTCTGCGTGCTACGATCCGTGTGCAAGAAATAATCATACACACCCCCAGCTAATGTTGTATTTAAAAATAATCGTTCGGAAAAGACGTGGTTCCATCGTACTGTTGTTGCTCTATTGGACCACGCAATGCCGTTGTTGGAGGTTAAAAACTTATCCCCTCCATTGTAGAATGAAAAATACAGCTTGTTCTGTTGATTGAAATCAAAATTAACCTTACCTGTCAAATCATGAAATTGAAAGTTTTTTATATCGTCATTAAACTGTTCAAAAATCCATTTAACCCTGGACACTCTACTGGACAAAAGAAATGAACTTTTACCCTTTTTTATTGGGCCTTCGAGACTCAACTTCGAACTCAGCAACGCCATATTACCAGAAATTTCAAATTGCTGATCATTACCCTTTCTTGTTCTCACATCCATGATTGAAGACAAACGCCCTCCCAGGGAAGCTGGCATGCTTCCTTTGTATAAGGTAATGCCATTCACCGCATCGGGAATGATGGTAGAAAATAAGCCCAGCAAATGACTTGGATTAAAAATGGGGGCATCGTCCATTAAGATCATATTTTGATCACGATCCCCACCGCGAACGTAATAAAATGTAGATCCATCAGAATGCATTTTTACACCGGGCACTATTTCGAGTGACTTAACTGCGTCTGGTTCACCGAAAAAGGATGGCTTTTCTGAAATAGTGGCAGGACGTAAATTGGTCTTGCTCACCTGAATTTCGTTGGCCAGCTGTGGTTCTATACTGGTAACAGTAATTTCCTTCAACAAAGCTGGCGCAACTTGTAATGAGGTGTTATGCGACTGAGAGGTTTGCAAGTCAATATTTGTGACCTCTCGATTAAATCCGATATAAGAGAAAGTAACGTCATATTTTCCGGATGGTATGGTGAGCGAATAGAACCCAAAAACATTACTGGTCGTCCCTACCTTCAACTCTTCAACCCAAACAGAAGCTCCAATCAGTGCTTCTCCATTACTGCTATCTTTAATAAATCCACTAAGTGTAGCCTTCAGTTGTTCAGCACTCTTCTCTTTGGGTTTTAGAATAATTTTTCCTTCAACTGTTTCGTAATCAAAAGAAGCAATCAATGAAAGCGCATCAATAATTTCAGCAATCGTGTTTTCAGATGCCTTATACGTTATTTTTTGATCCCCGAGGATTTTTCGAGGGTTATAAGAAAAGGAAACTCCGCTTTGTTCTGATATATTGTTCAATACATCCTCAAGAGAAATTGAACGAAAGTCAACGCTAATTCTTGTATCCCGATAATTTTCCTGGGCAGTAGAGGAATAGGAAAATGACAATAGAAAGAACAGGACGCTAAAAAAGCGACTGAGTTGACTTACACTCTTGCCTGGTATTAACATCCAGCCCCAGTGATTTCTATTTTATTTCCTTCTCTTGTGTATGTAAGGTTCAATGTAGACTCTAAAACCTTAAGCACAATCTCTAATGGTTGATTTTCAAACGTAACGGTAACCTCGCACTCATCAGATACGTCTGCTGATATGACAATCTCCACACCATAGGTAGCTCGCAGTGTCTCAACAACGGACTTTAAACTCGTATTGCTAAATACCATGTTCTTCGTTTTCCAGGAAAGAAAATTGGCATCTGTGTTTATTGTACTCACCAACTGCTTTTCTTTTTTTCTATAAGTACCCTTTTCACCTGCTCTTAATTCCACAGACTGATTGAGTTCTTTTGGTTTCAATTTTACCACACCCGTTTCAACAACTACTTCTACTTCATTTTGATAATCTAAATTCCGAACATTAAATGATGTTCCCAACACCGTCACTTCTGCTTTGTCCATACCAATGATAAAAGGTTTCTGTTGATCAGGTGTTACTTCAAAAAATGCCTCCCCCAACAACTCCACCGTTCTCTCTTTTTTAGCAAAAGAATTTTTGACAATAAGGGTAGAGTGCCTGTTGAGAGACACAACGGATCCATCCGGGAGGTTAATTACTTCAGTATTCTCTGCAGTCTGATAAATTTGTTCTCCCCCTTTGCCAACAAAATAATTGATTACTATTCCTGAGGCAATCAGCAACAGCAATGCAGCAGCTATCTTTAGCCATGCACTACCTTTAGATTGTGGCTTAAATTCAATTGTTTTTCTCTTATGTTCGACTTCGTTCACAAAATGATTCCACTCCCGTTCCACATCTATTCCTAAAGAATCAACTGCAGAACGGTCATAAATTTTCCCACTCACCTCGTATACACGCTTGAACTTAAGATAAATTTGTTCATTGTCATTTGACAAAGATATCCATCGCTGCAATGCCTCCTCCTCAGTATGGGTTGTTTCCCCGCTGAGGTGCTTTGCAATTAATAACGTCTCTTCGCTATGGTTTTGCTCGTTCAATTTATTATCTCCTATAGTTTACAACACATACTGACCCATCTACCCTTACTGATTAAAAATAAAAAATAGTATTGAAAGAAAATTGGCCAATTGTTTTTTCATCACCGCCAATGCTTTTGACATTTGTGCTTCCACCGTTTTCACAGAAATGTTCATTTTCACTGCTATTTCAGCATACTTCAATCCTTCAAATCGACTCATTTCAAAAACCATTCTGCACTTTTCAGGCAAGGTATTAATGGCCAATTCTATCTCACGCTCCAATTCCTTTACTTCCATATCACTCTCTCCGCTGGAGACACCCTCTTCTGGTATACCATCAAGCGTCACATGATGCTTGCGATCTCGCAGGTAGTTAAGGCTTCGGTTCCGCACTGCCGTATACAAATAACTTTTATAATTCGTGTCCTCCGGTAAGGTTTCAAACTTTTGCCAAACCGAGATAAAAGCTTCATGCACTATATTTTTAGACTCATCCAGGTCGCCAATATATTTCATGGCAAAACCACACAAAGGCTTAAACAAGTCCTTAAAAATGATTTCAAATCTTTTTTTGCTATCGTTGGTCAAGACAGGCAGTTTCAGTTAACAATATCGGGATATTACCATAAATTGTTGCCAATAATTAAGTCAGATTCAAAACTCATTCCTAATGAATAGCAGAAGAAAATTTCTTAAATCAGCTTTAACCGGCTTCGCTGGGGCCACCCTTCTCCCGCAAATAAGTCAAGCAAGTACTGCATCCAATACCCTAAATGAAAAACTTATCTCTGATGACAATTCCGAGGCCTACTGGAATATGGTGAAAAACCAATTTCCATTCACTGATGGGCTGTACTACTTTAACAATGGTTCTTTAGGGCCATCCCCCACTATGGTACGATCGGCCACCAACGACTATCGCAAAATTCTGGATGAATTCCCATCCAAGTACATGTGGGGTGGGTGGAATGACGAAAAGGAAACCGTAAGAAAACAAGTAGCTGACTTATTAAAAACTTCCGAAGAAGAAATTGCCATTATTCATAATACGACTGAGGGCATGAACCTCATCGCACGAAGTTTCGATTTGAAAGCGGGAGATGAAATTATTCTGGCAGACCATGAGCACACCAGCGGTACCATTCCATGGCAGGTGTGGCAGGAAACAAAAGGCATCAAAATAGTAAAGCCCATTCTGCCCATCATTCCAAAAAGTGTAGATGAGATCGTTGAGATTTATAAAAAAGCAATAACACCTAAAACCAAAATTATTTCCATGTGTCACATTGTGAACACCAATGGAATGACGCTTCCTGTAAAGGAAGTTTCTGAACTTGCCCATAGCAGGGGGATTCTTGTGGCTGTTGATGGAGCACAAGCGGCTGGTATGCTGGATATTGATTTACACGACATGCAATGTGATTTTTATACCGCGAGTTCTCACAAATGGTTGTTCTCACCAAAAGGGGTGGGGATATTTTATGCCAGAAAAGAAAGCCAGCATCACTTAAAACCTTTAATCGTCTGCAACGGACACACCGACAAAACAATCAGAAGGCTTGAAAATTACAACACAAGAAATTTGCCTGAGGTATTAGGGCTGGGAGCAGCATTGCAATTCAACCAACTCATAGGCAGTGAAAAAATTGAAGCCAGAACAATGGAGTTGAAAAATTATTTCAGAGCCAAGTTTGAAGGCAATCAAAAATACAAACTCAAAACACCTGCATCTGATCAACTTTCGGGAGCCATTCAAACACTGGAAGTGGTAGGTAAGGATGTAAAAGGTGTGCAGGACTCACTCTTTGAAAAGTATAGAATAGACACAAGGCCCATGTCTACTTTTGGGTTGAATGGGCTAAGAATATCGTTGGCGATTTATAATACTAAGGCAGATGTGGATTATCTGGCCAATGTGATAGAAACCATCAGTTAGGAGTAAAATCTAAATGAAATATTGCATTTTTATTCTTTCGCTGTCAACGCTAACTGGATTTGCTCAAATACAGGTTCATAAAGAGCCCCTACATCATAAGGTCTTCAAAAAATCAAATACACGGGTTCTTGATGTAATCGCTCACCCCAATGACACCTCCCTTATTCATCAGCATAGCAACAACTATTGTTACGTAACAATTAATGGAGGGAAAATATGGGTTCAAAATAAAGGAGAAGAAGGCAGAACACTTGAGTTGCCACTTGGATTTACGGGTGGGTATTTTGACAACCCCAAACAACCGCTTGTCCATCGTTTTGCCAATCGCTCCGAAGGACTTATCCGTCTGATTGCAATAGAAAATCTCTCGGCCGGGAGTGTTGAAGTACTACCCTATCAACCTATTGGCGATGAAGAAATAGTTATAAACAATGCTCATTTTTTGGCAACTAAAATTCTCGTGGATGCCGGGAAACAAACCCAATTTAATTCCTCCGCTAATACCATAGTTGTAAACCTTGGTGAGAACCCATTGCAAATTCAGAAAAAAAGGGAGTCCATTGAACTCAACAAATGGGTATGGATTGGTGCCCAGTCCATTGTTTCAATTCATAACCCTACGCCAAAACCAACCTGGATTGTACTGGTTCGGGTTAAAAAACCATAAAAGTCTACCTCATTTACCACGTGTATAAAAATATTATTCGGCTCTGATACGATATAGTATATTCGGCAACCTATTATCCAATACCTATTTTTTTGACCTATGAATTCCTTAAGAAGACTTGTTTTGATCATTGTGGCTATGGCGACCGTTTCTACCGCTTTTAGCCAGATAAGTGGAACCAATCCAAACGTAATGGAGCGCCCACAGGCGCAAGCCATACAATTAAGTACTGCCCCTGTTATTGACGGGGAAGTGATCAATGATGAAGTGTGGCAACAATACCCTGCATTTGACGGATTAAAACAAATACGACCTTACTCCGGTCAGCCAGCATCCGAAAAAACCGACATAAGAATTGGATACACAGAAACTACCCTTTACGTATCAGTTGTTTGCTATGATTCTGAGCCAGACAAACTGGTAGTCTCTGACGCCAGAAGAGATGCGTCCTTGGACGGCACAGATAGTTTTCAGTTTATAATTGACACTTACCACGACAGGCAAAATGGTTTTGTCTTTGGCACCAACTCCCTGGGCGTGGAGTACGATGGGCAGGTGGACAATGAAGGTCAGGGAAACTTCAACAGCAACAGGCAGCAAGGTGGTACCATTGGTGGGTTTAATTTGAATTGGGATGCCTCATGGGAAGTAAAATCACAAGTAGGCGATTATGGCTGGAGTGCAGAGTTTGCCATACCATTACGCACAATTCGTTTTGCTTCAGGTGAAAACAAAGTTTGGGGGTTGAACATTCAACGCAATATTCGCAAAACCAATGAAGTTGCTTATTGGGCACCCTTACCCATTCAGTTTGACCTCAAAAGACTTTCCCTTGCCGGTGAGCTTACTGGATTAAATCTGAAAAGTCCAGGCAACCTGAAGTTTATCCCATATGCTTTGCACAACATATCAAGAGATTTTTCCGCTGACCCCAGCAAAGCCAAACATTCTCCAGATGTAGGAGCCGACATCAAGTACAGCATAACCCCTTCACTTACACTTGACCTTACTTACAATACCGATTTTGCTCAGGTGGAAGTGGATCAGCAACAAATCAACTTAGACCGTTTTAATTTATTCTTCCCTGAAAAGCGCCCCTTCTTTTTAGAGAATGCCGGATTCTTTACAGTGGGAAGCCCGGGAGAGGTAGACTTATTCTTCAGTAGAAAAATTGGAATCAGTGATGAAGGAACGATCGTTCCGATCCTCGGTGGCGCCAGGGTATCTGGCCGTGTAAACAAAACAAATATTGGTGTACTGAGTATGTTTACAGATGATGTTTCACTCAACGATTCTGTCAATATTTCAAAAAATAATTTCAACGTAGCGCGTGTTAATCAACAAATTGGGCAACGATCTACAATAGGTGGTACTTTCGTAAGCCGCGAAGGAGTGGGTGAAGCGAGTGACGATTTTAATAGAGTTTTTGCATTGGATAGTAAAATAGGAATTGGAAAAAAAGCCCAGGTATCCGGGTTCTTTGCCAGATCGAATTCGCCTGATAGCGTTCAGGATGGTAATTCATTTAAGCTTCAAAGTGGGTATCAGTGGAATGGCCTGGAAATGAATCTGGCCTATACACAAGTAGATGAGGGCTTTGACCCTCAGGCTGGTTTCCTTTTTAGAAAAGCGTTTAAAAAGCCTGAATTTTTGGTGCTGAAAACTATTCGAATGAATGGGAAACTTGGCAATATGCTTGAAATACGGCCCCATGTTTCAGGCCGGGCATTTTATAATTTTGACGGTTTCAAGGAAACAACATTCTTACATATAGATAATCACTGGGTTTGGAAAAATGGCTTCGAAGTTCACACGGGCATCAACTTCACTGAAGAAGGATCTGTGAATGATTTTCAAATATCCGGACTGGGGATTGAACATGCTGCCGGAAGTTATGCTAATAGGGAAGCGCAAATTGTCACTATTACCAATCCAAGTAAAAAATTCTATATCACCACTCGCCATGTAATGGGTGGATATTTTTCCGGATCACGATCAGCGCATAGTGGAACCATTGGATTCAGAATAGGTGACCGATTTAATTCAGATGTTACTTTCGCCCATAATGATATTCACTTATTTGTAAAAGAATCACTGCCTATAGAAACCCTGGTGAAAAGAAATTTTGCTACGGATGTGTTTGGCGCACGTATGTCCTATTCTTTCACTCCTCGCATGACTGTTCAAAGTTTTCTTCAATACAACAGCGCAGCCGATATCGTATCAGCCAACATCAGATTCAATCTATTGGAGCAGGCCAACACTGGTTTGTTTGTAGTGTACAATGAAATATGGGATAGCGGAAGCGTGTTGACAAGAAGTTTTACCATCAAGTATACACATATTATTAATGTCTTAAAATAAAAAAGTATGGCGCTCAGGTCAACCTCTCTTATCGTTCTATTTATAATTGCAGGTTGTGCAGGCAACAAAGAAAAGGTGGACGAAAAGTCTTATCGACTTGGAGCCATTGGCGCTTTTGGTGAAGCGGTAAATGCCGGTGTGAAGCAATTGGCTTTAAGCGCAACTTTATCTCATGAAGAGATGAATGACTTTCTCCCGGAAGCAGAAAAAGTGGCAGCAAAAAATAATGTATTACTACACAGAGAAACCGATCTGATCACTACCGATTTATTTCCAGAAGATATTGCCAAAGGAAAAGAAGTATTACTTATTTACCAGGGCACTACTAAAGATCAGTACCTTCAACTCAAAGCAGACAAAGCAGCTCTTGTTGCAGCCGGAAAATATTCAGGGAAAGAGCGAATGGAAATTGCCAGAAGGTTTGGGAGAATGTTGAGTTACTCACCTCATAAAATAAACCAGTTGCTTGCAGAAAACACATCCTTCAGAACAATGAATGACTTTGGTATTGAGGCCACTAATTTATTCCTCTATTATAAAGACCTGGACAAAGCCACAAAATTCTACACAGAAACTTTGGGATTAGAATTATTATCAGACTATACGATGGCCAAGATCCTGAGGGTAACCAGCGACTCTTATTTAATTCTCGTAGATGCAACCAAAGGAATGCACACCGCAGATGAACCCAAAACAGTGGCACTTGCCTTACTCACCAACCAACTGGGAGACTGGTACAATTACTTAAAAAAAGAGGGAGTAAAAATTAAGTACGAATATAAGCCTAAGGAAGGTGGAGCGCATGATGGTTTTGTGGCTATCGATCCTGAAGGTTATCTGCTTGAATTTGAAACGTTCAGGCAACACCCGGAAAATGAACTGTTCATTCCTCAACTTAATACTGCAAAAACAATCACTCCCCCAGTAACACAAAAAAATACCGTTCCTGAGGGACTGGGTTTCAATGCTACTATCACATGGTTGTACTATAAAGACCTCCCTCCCATGGAAGAATTTTATGAGCAAACACTGGGGCTTTCTCTGATTGCAGATCAGGGCTGGGCCAAAATTTATCAATCCTCAAACTCCGGATACATTGGCCTTGTGGATGAAAAAAGAGGCATGCATAACCACACGGAAAAGAAAGCGGTAAATGTTTCTTTTATACTAAAAGATCTGGATGGTTGGTTTAAGTATGTAAGCGAGAACAAACCTTTTGAGCTTCGCTCCAACGAGATTGGCATTGGCCCTGAAAACAAATACCGCGCTTTTGTTGGCTTTGATCCCGGAGGATACTACATGGAGTTTGATACTTTCTATGAGCATCCCGACAATGAAAAACTGATGAAATATTTATCTGAGTCAGGACAGTAAAAAATCCTGACCCAGATTTCGTTTAAAACTTTCCGAACTTCAGAGTAAGGTTATAAGAGCTTCCACTCAGGTCATTGTCGCTAAGACCAGCGGCATCACTTCCATACACTGATCGGTAGGAATATCCTGGACTGAAGCGCATCCACTTAAATACATTCATTTCTAGCTGTACCCCTGGCTCTGCCACAAAAAAGAAATTTTCATCCAAAGGCATGTTATCGCTCCGGTGATTGGTCTCCCTAAAATTGTACCTGTCATACTGAACTGTAAGTCCCGCACCTGTCATTAAATGAAAGACAAGGTGAAAAGTCCTGTTAGACCCTATTACATACTCGGTAGCCAATCCAAACTGAACATACTCATAACTTAGATCTTCTCCAGGCAGGGCACTAAATTCTGAAGGAACAGGAAGGTTGTTGGTTGTCGCACTTCCGCTTAATCCAAGCAAAAATCTTTGATTGATATACCAGCCACCGTACATCTCCACCATGTTGGCATACTCGCCATTAATGGAAGTAAACTTGTTGGAGATTGCGCCATATCCACCTGAAGATCGAACAGGGTTATTTTTAAAGAGGGTTTGAATTTCTTCGCCTCTGTTCTCTTGCTGAGTTTGCCCAAAACCTGTTAGTGAAGCAAATCCAACGATTAATAAAACTAAAATACTGATTCTCATATCCTAAAATTGATTGATTCAACCCTAGGACAACACAACCAGCCTTCACCCCTACAAATGTTTAAATTTATTTAATGGCGTTTTCACCCCAATGAAGGCATTTGATCCTGTGGTAAAGGTTGGTTCCCTTTTTTTCTTTGCCCACACAACCCATCAGCAACGCCAACCCCAAAGCATGAAATACTTTATTCACAACCGGAATGGTTAATCTCTTCTAATTTCAAATCCCATAAATGCTTTGTTGGACTGCCCGATCACTTTCACCTCCTCTACCTTCGCTCCTCCGGGACCCCTTTTAGCCCATTCGATTATTTTATCTAAAATTTCTTCCTTCCCTTCTATTTCAGCATATACCGATCCATCTACTTTATTTTTCACAAAACCAGTTACCCCCAATTCCCTTGCTGTGTCACGCATAGAAGCCCGGTAAAAAACTCCTTGTACACGCCCAGTAATTATTAGCTGATATGACTTAATCATTCTCCTGTTCTTTAGCAATTGACACTCCCGAAGACGTTCCTATTCGCTCAGCTCCGGCATCAAGTAACTCTTTCGACTGAGCAAAAGTTTTGATGCCTCCTGCCGCTTTGATCCCAACCGTTGCTGGAAGGCTCATTCTCATCAACCGCACATGTTCAACAGTTGCACCCTCCCTGGCAAATCCAGTTGAGGTTTTAACAAAATCGGCTCCTGCATCATTGCATATTTTACACGCCTCCACAATCTCCTGATCCGAGAGGTAAGAGGTTTCGATAATAACCTTTAATATTTTCTGCTGATCGTGAATAAACTTACTTGCCTTGGCCAACTCAATCTTTGTCCATGGTAAGCCCGTTTTAAATGAACTAATATTCCAAACCCAATCAATCTCGTCAGCGCCATTATCCAATGCGCGTTGTGCCTCATCCAATTTTGTTTCCGTCATTTGATACCCGAAAGGAAAACCAACAACTGTGATAAGAGTAGTTTTTCCTTTACCTACTTCACGTTTGGCTCGCTTCACCCAAAAAGGAGGAACACAAATTCCAAATAGGCTGAAATTTGAGGCCTCCACTACCAATTGATCAATTTCTTTTGCTGTAATTGTTGGGCTAAGGTTAGTGTGTTCAATAACTGAAGCAATATTCATACTGCTCAAAAGTATTAATGTTTAATACCACACACTTTACAGTATTTTCTCTTTCCTTGTGGTCGAATCTTGGGTGGACGCTTATGCCCAAAGTAGGGCGGTTGAGATTTGTCTGCCTTTCTTTCGCCACTAAAATTTTTTTCATCCTTTTCCCTTTGCTTCCAGTTCTTCTCCATCCGATCCTTATACTCGTTGCGTGCCTCATAGGTCGCTTCAAATTTCTTTTTCCTTTTGGCGGTCTTAGGAACATAATTTTCTTCCGCGTAATTGGGGTCAATAGAATTGGGCTGTGGATCTGCAGGCTTTTTTTTCTGGGCAGTTGCTACACCAAATGAAAAGAGAAAAACACCAATAAAGACGACATACCTGCCCATTCCACAAAGATAAGCATCTATATGCACTTACATAAACCCACTAATGCCTGATGTGGCATTCACTGCAAAAGCGCATTTTATGTGCTGGCCTTTTCTTAGGCTTTCTTTTATGACCAAAATAGGTTGGATTTGAATATTGAGGTTTAGACAGCTTTTTCAATATTTTCTGTTTATCCTTCGCGGCCCGCTCAACTCTTTTATAAAATTCATACCGAGCCGTGTGCTTAACCTTCTTCTTTTTAGCCTTTACCGCTTTCGCGCGCTTTGGAGAGAAGAACTTACTGTGGTGCTCTGGCCTATTGGGAGTTGGATCCAAACTGGTTTGAGCCAGGGCCAATGAGCTAACAAATGCCAATAAGACGACAATAAAGGGCTTTAGTCTTTTCATACTAAGCCTTCTAACGCAGCATGTTATAAATTATTTCCCTTTAACTAGATTTTGGCTGAAGCATAGATTGCGTTCTTCTATACATCCAGGGAGGCACAGGTTCATCTTCAATCCAAATTCCAAGCTTGGAAGTCATTGCCTTTATTCTTAATTCCTCTAAATTTTTTATTCCATTGCTTTCTGTAGTCCAGGCAAGTCCGTTTTCTAACAGTATGTTTCTGGGATCTATCTTATTCTTGATAAGAAAAAAGCCTAACCTGATTCCATAACGGTTCTTTCCTTGTATAATGACAGTCAACGTTTTCTTTAAAATCAGTTTTTCTAATTGCGCTTTTGCCTCTTCATAAAAAGATTGTCCGGGTTCAGGGCAATCAATCCCATAAAGCATAATTTCGTACAATTCGTTTTCTTCAGTTTCGAGCTGAAATGTATTGCCATCAATTACTGATACAACCTTCCCTACAATTTCATTAGCCCCAAACGCGATTGTTGAGTGCAATAAAACAAATACTACAAACCCTATTATCTTCATGTCAGTTCTTTGTTATTGATAACTCAAAACTGACTATTGTAATCTACCTCTTACCGAATAAATCAGCCACTTGCTGACGGAAGTAAGATTCTGATACAAATTGCTGGCTAATAGAAACCGTGAAGTATTTCAGTTGCAATATTGGTCGATGGAAAATCTGGCCTTTTGATCACCAAATTCAACTGCTTTTCTCCAATCAAAGCAAGCCTTGTCCTTATTTTTCATTTGGTAATGAAAATTGGCTCTTACTTTATAATAAGTGGCGTTGCTATTGTCGAGATCGATTGCTTTATCAAGGTCGGTAATAGCAGCAGCAGTTTCTCCCTTTCGGGCTTTGCTATTGGCTCTGCCAAAATACGCAGCAGCATCTTTTGGATTCAGACTAATTGCTTTACTATAGTCAAGCACGGCTGCCCCAAAGTCTTTCAACTCTTCTTTAATCACCGCACTGTTGTAGAACACCGTGGCGTTTTTAGGATATTTTAATTGTGCCTTTTCAAGATCACTAATCGCTTTATCAAATTGATCAAGTCCTACATATGCCCGGGCGCGCTCCAAATAAAGTTCTTCCGAGCTTTCGCTTTCCTTCACTTGATCGAAGGCTTGAAGTGCCGCCTCATATTTTCCCATCCCAACCAAACACTTCCCCTTCTGCAAATCAAAAGAATACTTGTTCCCATTAATTGAATAATATGTTATACCCTTGACAAGAGCAGCATTTGCTTCATCCAAAGCTCCCTGATAATTCTTTAGTGCAAACTTCGCTTCACTAAGCACGCCCCAATCTGATGTTTCAAAACTTCCTAATGCATGAGTTATTGCTAAATCTGTAATGATGCGAGCCCAATCCATAAGCAATAAATTGGCGGCTACTCTTCCTCTATAGGCCATTGTACTTTCAGGACTAAGCTTAATCGCAAAATCAAAATCCAACAGTGATTCCTTCATCAAACCAGACATTATTTTGCAATTGCCCCGATTAATATAAACCTCTGGATTGGTGAAATGGAGATCAATAGCTTTGCTATAGGCAGCTATGGCCTGGCTATAATTTTTTTTCTCTTCTAGCCCTCTGCCAAGATAAAAATAGACTTTGTTGTTTTTGCTTGCCAGAGAATCGGCTGCTTGCAAATAAGTAGTTCCTGCTTTGAATTCATTTTTTTCGGCACATGCTAATCCCAACGCCTCGTATACCTCAAGTGATTTCTCTTTTTTTAAAACGCTGGTCAGGTCCTGTATTGCCAAATCCACCTCTCCTGCATAATATGCGGTAATACCTCTCGTCTTATAAAGCTGAGCTTCCTTTTCCCCTGCTTTTTCTGCTTTATTCAATTGAGAAACCGCATCCTTATATTGATGTCCTTCGAAAAAGAGGTACCCTAAATACAAATGTCCCCTTCCCTCCGAAAATCCTGCCGATGTGGCCTTGATTAAGAAATACTTTGATGCCTCCCATTCCCGAAACTCATATTTACATATTCCTAAAAGACCGTTTACCAGTTCATCTTCATCCTCTCTCACTTTGTCAAGGTCTTCAGCAGCCCCAGTAAAATCACCCAATCTGAATTTAGTAGTACCCCTGTACTTATAGATTTCATTCCCCTGAAAGCCCGAATGAACCAGCTTATCAAACTTCACAAGCGCTTCAGCATATGCGCCCTTATTCAATAACTGAATAGCCGATTCATAATCAAGTTTACTTGAATTGGTAGTTTGTGCTGATATAATTTGATAGGATAAAAAAAGAATGAGAGTCAGGGAGGAACGCAAAATTACTTTCGCCATAGCAGAACAAAACTAGGGAAGATAAAGCCGTTGCCAAATCGGAAGTTGGCTAAAAATGGTGTTTTATTTATTGAGCGAAAACTGATATCAGATAATAGATAAGATAGACAATGGCTACAGCAACCATCATATAGCCGAAGATCTTTGCTCTCTTGAAGTAACCTTTCGTTGATACCCCCTTATTTCGCTCTTTTGATGTCATTAGACTACCCCTACAAAAAGACGAACCACGAAATAAATCACCAGACTAAGCCCAAGCATTATCCCAAGGATTCTGACCCTTTGTATATAGAATTTCATTGGAAACATTTTCATAACTGTATGATTATTATACGTTTAATACTCTATATACGAAGAATAAGTTGAAAAATGATCCTAATCCTTGACAAATCGACCAAATTCAAGGTTCAATAGCATGAAAACCCTCAAAATTGAAGTTAATTCGCCCAACTGAAGGATTTCATCAAAACATTGAATTGTAAAAGTGAATGCTGTTTTGGCTGAAAATGTAAGTGGCTACCCTTCTGGAAGATAGCCACCACTTGTTTGTAAATCACCGGGAATAAAAAAACTTGCTCCTAATGACTCTTGTACATGACGGATATTACCTATAAAAACTATAAATGAATTACTTCACCGTAAGCGGCAGCTGCTGCTTCCATCACCGCTTCGCTCATTGTAGGATGTGGGTGAATTGCCTTAATGATTTCATGGGCTGTTGTTTCCAATTTGCGAGCCACAACTACTTCAGCAATCATTTCCGTTACATTGGCTCCAATAAAGTGTGCCCCAAGCCATTCACCATATTTTGCATCAAAGATTACTTTAACAAATCCATCCGTTGCACCTGCTGCCTTAGCTTTTCCTGATGCACTAAACGGGAACTTCCCTACTTTGATTTGATAACCTGCTTTTTTTGCCGCCTCTTCCGTATAACCCACTGATGCAATTTCTGGTGAACAATAGGTACACCCCGGAATGTTATTGTAATCAATAGGTTCAGGGTTCTTCCCTGCAATTTTTTCAACACAGGTAATTCCCTCTGCTGAAGCCACATGTGCAAGTGCCGGTCCTTTTACAATATCACCAATTGCATAAACACCGGACACATTGGTCTTGTAGAAGTCATCAACAATCACATGACCTTTTTCAGTCTTCACTCCTACTTCTTCTAATCCAATACCTTCTAAATTAGTAGTCACTCCCACTGCCGACAATACGATGTCACACTCAATTTTGATTTCACCACCAGGCGTCTTCACGGTAGCCACACAGCCTTTGCCCTTGGTATCCACCTTAGTCACTTCCGAGTTGGTATGAATTTTCATTCCAGATTTCTTGAACGATTTTTCAAGGGCTTTGGAAACTTCTTCATCCTCCACGGGTACGATACGTGGCAAAAATTCTACCACCGTAACTTCCGTACCGATTGCATTGTAGAAATAGGCAAACTCCACACCGATAGCGCCTGATCCTACAATCAAAAGACGCTTTGGCTTCTCTTGCAAAACCATGGCCTCACGGTACCCTATAACTTTCTTTCCATCAATTTTTAAATTGGGAAGCTCGCGGGAGCGACCACCTGTCGCAACAATAGTATGCTTCGCTTCGTAATCAGTTTTCTTGCCTTTATCGTCAGTCACCTCCACCTTACCGCCCTTTTTCAATTTGGCAAAACCAGGGATATGGTCGATTTTATTCTTTTTGAGCAAGAATTGAATCCCCTTGCTGTTACTGTCCGCTACTGTTCTGCTGCGCCTCACCATAGCTTTCAAATCTGCCTTCGCATCTTTCACAGTAATACCGTAGTCCTCAGCGTGCTGCATATACTCAAATACATTGGCGCTCTTCAATAGCGCCTTAGTAGGAATACATCCCCAATTGAGACACACTCCGCCCAACTCAGCTTTCTCAACAACACCTACTTTCATTCCCAATTGTGAAGCCCGGATGGCTGCAACATATCCGCCAGGGCCGCTGCCAATGACGATCAGATCATATTTAGACATAAGAAAGATTTTAGAATTCGGCTCAAAGATAAAGGCTGATGGGGCAATAGAAAAACTTAATACACAATAGGTCTGTCATTCTTTCAATTCGCAGTATTTAACACAGATTATGCATGAAGTAATTCTGGTGAAGCGCATAATCTGCCTAAAGGACTGATGGTTTTAAATCATTTTTTGCCAGAAATCTCTATTTTTGATCAAATCAGGTAAGTATACACTGGACCAACACTCATTATGAAACTATTAGAAGGAAAAAATGCGCTCATTACAGGTGCTTCAAAAGGGATAGGAAGGGCAATCGCAAATAAATATGCGGAACATGGAGCCAACGTGGCCTTCACCTACCTCTCAAGCGTAGAACAAGGCCAGGCATTGGAAAGTGAACTGCAAGCCAAAGGAGTTAAAGCAAAGGGCTACAGGTCTGATGCATCTGATTTTGCACAGGCTGATAAATTGATTAATGATGTGGCGACCGATTTTGGCTCCATTGACATTCTGGTGAACAATGCGGGGATCACCATGGATAATTTACTGTTGCGAATGACGGAAGAAATGTGGGATAAAATCATGCAAGTCAACCTCAAATCTTGCTTCAACACCGTTAAGGCGGTAGCAAAACCAATGATGAAGCAGAGAGGGGGTTCCATTATCAACATGACTTCTGTGGTCGGACTAAAAGGAAATGCGGGTCAGGCCAACTACGCGGCATCAAAAGCCGGAATCATCGGCTTCACCAAATCAATCGCTCTCGAACTGGGCTCACGTGGCATTCGATCCAATGCGATTGCTCCAGGATTCATAGAAACAGAAATGACAGGAAAGCTGGACGAAAAAACAGTGCAGGGCTGGCGCGATGCCATTCCTCTTAAAAGAGGTGGGTACCCCGATGATGTGGCCAATGCCTGTGTTTTTCTTGGATCCGACATGTCCTCCTATATTTCTGGCCAGGTACTTCAGGTGGATGGTGGTATGCTCACGTAATTCATGGATCCTCTCGCGGGTATTATAAAATCCATACAGGATACCTATGATGGAGATCCCTGGCACGGACCCTCCATCAAGAAGATCCTCTCCGGAATTCCTCCAGAAAGGGCAGGCTCACAAATTGGTGATGGCCATTCCATCATTGAACTTGTCCTTCACATGGCTGCCTGGCGAAGTTTCGTTGTACACAAATTGCAAGAAGATCAGGATTTCGATATTAATGATGAAACCAACTTTCCCAAAGGAAAAAACTGGCATCAGGCACTTGAAGAATTAGAGGAAAGCCAGCAGCAATTATTAAAATCCATTGCCTCTTTCGAGAAGCAAAAATTACAAGATATGGTTCCTCATCGAAAATATTCTTTTAATAAATTATTGCACGGCATCACCCACCATGACCTCTATCATCTGGGTCAGATTACAATGATTATCAAACAGTTCTAACCATTTCCTAACAGTTAGTAGGTCGCTGCTTTTTCCCTATTGTATCTTACGGGGATTAAAAATTTTATCAATATTTTGGAAACTCTACTAAACTGGTATACGTTTGTGTCATCAAGTCGAGCAAGCAGTGTCTGCTTAATCGATTTATAAAGAAGCGCTGAGAGACAGGCTCTATGAAGCGCTAGCAACCTATTCAGTTGAAATAAGGTGCTAATTCCTGATCCTGACAAGTGTTGGGAGAATATAAAACGATTAGTAAAATGAACAACTCAAATTCGTTAGCACACCAACAGGAGGCCTTACAAGGTTCTTACGCTCGATCCATCCATTCTATTATTTGCACCCCCTCGATTATGCGTTGCACAACGATGTGTACGTGCACGAGCTGTTGCTGCTAATTCCACACAAGAATACTCCGCAGTAACAAATCGACTCTGACAAGTCCTGTCACTGTTGTATTCCCACTATTCTGTTTTCTTTTTTTAATAACTATAAACAATTATTTACTATGTCAAATTATCGATTCGAAACGCTTCAACTTCATGCCGGGCAAGAGGTTGACCCCACTACCCGATCTACGGCCGTACCGTTGTATCAAACGAGTTCTTACACCTTCAAAAACTCCGAGCATGGCGCCAATCTTTTTGGGCTAAAGGAATTCGGAAACATCTATACCAGGATAATGAATCCTACAACGGATGTATTCGAGAAGCGCATTGCTGCACTTGAAGGTGGAGTTGCCGCTGTCGCTGTTGGCTCTGGTCAAGCCGCACAATTCATCGCATTGAATAACATTCTTCAAGCAGGCGACAACTTTGTCTCTACTTCATTTTTGTACGGGGGAACTTACAATCAGTTTAAAGTGGCGTTCAAGCGCCTGGGCATTGATGTTCGCTTTGCAGAAGGTGACAAAACAGAGTCATTTGAAAAATTAATTGACGAAAAAACAAAGGCAATCTACCTGGAGGCAATCGGCAATCCCGGTTTTAACATTCCTGATTTTGATGCCATCGCAGCACTTGCAAAAAAACATGACCTGCCACTATTCGTTGACAATACTTTTGGCGCAGCCGGATACCTGTTCAAGCCGCTTGATCATGGAGCCAATGTGGTGGTTGCATCAGCAACAAAATGGATCGGTGGCCATGGAACTTCTATCGGAGGCGTGATCGTAGATGGTGGAAATTACAATTGGGGCAATGGGAAATTCCCTCAATTTTCAGAACCGTCTGAAGGATATCATGGATTGAAGTTTTGGGAAACTTTTGGTGACAATAACCCATTGGGACTGCCCAACGTTGCCTTTGCCATCAGGGCACGAGTAGAGGGACTTCGCGATTATGGGCCAGCATTAAGTCCATTCAATTCGTTTCTTTTCCTACAAGGACTTGAAACACTCTCCCTTCGTGTACAAAGATCTGTTGACAATGCACTGGCCCTTGCGCAATGGCTGGAACAACATCCAAGTGTAGAGAGCGTAAACTACCCTGGTCTTCAAAGCAGCACCTACAACAAACTTGCAAAAAAATACCTGCGCAATGGGTACGGAGCTGTATTGTCATTTACATTAAAAGGCTCCAAAGAGAATGCAGGCCATTTTGTTGACAGCCTTCAATTAGTAAGTCATGTAGCCAATGTAGGTGACGCTAAAACACTCATCATTCAGCCGGCAGCAACAACGCACCAACAATTATCTGAAGAAGAGCAATTGGCTTCTGGTGTGCTTCCTAATCTACTGAGAGTATCAGTTGGCATTGAGCATCTTGATGATATCAAAGCAGATTTTCAACAGGCCTTTGAGAAGGTATTCAACCAGGAATTGGTACGTCAATAAGATCAAACATATGAATGCCAAGGAGTACTTATATCACCACAATAAACATTTCAAATTGGAGTCAGGTAGTGCACTGCCTGGCTTTCAATTGAAATACACAACGGCTGGAAAATTAAATGCTGAGCAATCCAATGTGGTGTGGGTGTGTCATGCCCTTACTGGCAACTCATCATTCAATGATTGGTGGGGAGATCTTTTTGTTGTGGATGGCCCCTTTGACCCTCAGGAATATTTTATCGTGTGCGCCAATGTGCTGGGTGGATGTTATGGATCAACTGGTCCTTTGTCTATAAATCCTGACACATCAGCATCTTACTTTCATGATTTTCCAATTATCACCAACCATGATATAGTCAGGGCTTTTGATTTCCTTAGGGTTCACCTGGGTCTTGAACATATTCATACGCTTATTGGAGCATCCCTTGGCGGCCAACAAGTCCTGACCTGGGCAATACACCAACCAAAAGTATTTGAACATATCATTCCCATTGCCTGCAATGCAAAACATTCTCCTTGGGGAATTGCCATTAACGAAGCGCAACGCATGGCCATTACTGTAGACCCAACCTGGAATTCAAAAAAATCAAATGCCGGACTTAACGGATTAAAGGCGGCTCGTGCAATGAGTATGCCCACCTTCAGAAGTTTTAAAGCTTTTGAAAACCAAAGTGATGAGGAAAATCAAAAGCTAATTGGGTTTAATGCTGCCTCTTATCAACAATACCAGGGCGAGAAACTTGCCAGTCGCTTCAATGCCTTTAGTTATTGGACTCTTACAGAGGTGATGGACAGTCACAATGTGGGTAGAGGTTTTTCAAATATCAATGAGGCACTCAATCGCATTCGGGCAAAGGCATTGGTAATTGGCATCGACAGCGATTTGTTATTTCCAATAACGGAACAGGAATTCATTTTTAAAAATATTAGAAATGCCCAATTCGAAATTATTCGATCAAAGTATGGTCATGATGCCTTCTTGATTGAAATCAACAAATTAAAATCAATTATTCAATTATTTATTAAATCAAAATTCGTTTACAATGAGTAAGAAGCTAAAACTAGGGGTATTTGGCTTGGGTAGCGTAGGGCAAGGGTTCTACGAGTTATTGGATCAATCCAAAAACCCAAACCTTGAGATCAAAAAAATTGTCATCAAAAACCCAACAAAGACGCGTACGATCGAGTCCTCTATTTTTAGCACAACCCCTACGGACATTTTAGACGATCCTGAGATTGACATTGTTGTTGAACTGATTGATGATGCCACTATAGCACTTGAAATTTTAAAACAATCATTGCAGAGACGCAAACCAGTGGTAACCGCTAACAAGAAAATGCTGGCAGGAAATCTCGAGGAGATCTACTGGTTACAGAAAAAATACGAAACGCCTGTTCTTTATGAAGGGGCAGTGTGTGGAAGCATTCCTATTATCAGGAACCTGGAAATGCATTATGCTTACGATAGATTGGAAAGCTTTGAAGGTATTTTCAATGGATCCACCAATTACATTCTTACTAAAATGATTGATGAGAAAATTAATTATGATAAAGCCCTGGATCAGGCACAAAAATTGGGCTTCGCTGAATCAGATCCAACCTTAGATGTAAAGGGCTACGATGCCAAGTACAAACTAGCAATTACCATCGCTCATTCTTTTGGGTGTTTCGTGAAGCCTGACCATATGCTCAATATAGGAATTGATAAAATATCAGCTCACGATATTCGGTATGCAAAGCGACAGGGGTGCGCCATCAAACTAATCGCCAAAGCTGAAAAAATTGGAAACAAGATTTTTGGTATTGTAGCTCCTACTCTGGTCCCTCTTGAAAATCCACTCGCCAGTGTAAAAAATGAATTCAATGCCATAAACCTTGTGGGGGCATCTACAGGCCTGCAAATGCTTACCGGTAAAGGAGCAGGAAGCCTGCCCACCGGACTTGTGGTATTAGCAGATGTGGCATCCTTATTGGCGGAATTCAAATATTCCTATCCTAAAGTTATCCCTGGCAATCCTGTTACATTTGAAAAAGATGCCCTAATTAACGTTCATGTCAGTTTCGTTACACCTGGAGCCATCCATCCAACTGATTTTGAGGAGTTCACAGGCGGCTACCAGGGAGAAGATGCCCACTTTATGACTGGCTGGATGCGCATTAAAAAACTCGAAGAATGGGTTGATCGGGATGACCTCTCTATTATGGTCAATGACGACACTCATTTCAAGGTTTACGAACCCAAAAAAGAACGAGAATTCAGTTTGGCGTAAGGAAGCAGAAGCAATCGAAGTTGTTTATATAAGTAACGTAAATATTATACCAGCAGCACCCTTTTTTTGGGTTCTGTCTATATATTTGTGTTTCTGATTAAAGCATATTTTCATGTTAATAATTACTTCTATTATAGCCTTTACCATTGTCATTCTCTTATTGGTTCTGGTGCTGTTAATCGCTCAAAAGCAACTTGTTCATTCTGGGCCTGTCAAAATTGTGATAAATGATGAGAAAACCATCACAATAAGTGCAGGCAGCACGCTACTTACCTCCTTGGCCAATGAAAAAATATTTCTTCCGTCAGCCTGTGGTGGTGGTGGAACATGTGCCATGTGTAAATGTGTGGTGGAATCTGGTGCTGGGGATGTTTTACCTACAGAAATAGGACACCTAAACCGCCAGGAAAGAAAGGATCACGTTCGGTTAGCGTGCCAGGTAAAGGTAAAGCAGGATTTGGTTATCAGAATTCCTGATGAAATTTTCGGAATCAAGAAGTGGGAATGCGAAGTGGTCTCCAATTACAATGTGTCTACTTTTATAAAGGAGTTTGTAATGAAGCTTCCTCCTGGTGAAACATTAAAGTTTGAGGCAGGTGGCTATATACAAATAGACGTACCTGTAGTAGATGTTGATTTCAAAACCATTGATATCACACCTCACCCGGAATTGGGCCATAAGCCTGACGTTTTTCAGGGAGATTGGGATAAATTCAAGCTGTGGGATCTGAAGATGAAAAATGACGAACCAATCTTCCGCGCATACTCTATGGCCAACCACCCTGCTGAAGGAAATATTGTTATGCTTAATATCCGTGTAGCCACACCTCCATTTGATAGAGCCAAAAACGGATGGATGGATGTAAATCCTGGAATTTGCTCTTCTTACATCTTCAGCAGAAAGCCTGGTGATAAAGTGACAATCTCAGGGCCTTACGGAGAATTCCACATTAACAAAACTGATCGTGAAATGATCTATGTCGGAGGTGGCGCTGGTATGGCTCCGCTTCGCGCGCAGATATTCCATCTGTTTCATACTGAAAAAACTAACCGGAAAGTTTCCTACTGGTATGGAGGCCGTTCTAAAAAAGAACTATTCTATACTGACCATTTCCGAAATATTGAGAAAGACTTCCCCAACTTTAAGTTCAACATTGGGCTGTCTGAACCACTGCCGGAGGATAACTGGAAAGTGAAAGAATCTCTTGATGGTGAAGGTGATGGGTATATTGGATTCATTCACTCTTGTCTTTATGACAATTACCTGAAAGATCATCCCGCCCCGGAAGATGTTGAATTCTACCTCTGTGGACCTCCACTGATGAATGCAGCTGTTCTAAAAATGCTCGATGACATGGGCGTTCCAAATGAGAATGTTCGCTTTGACGACTTTGGAGGATAATTAGACATTATCTCAAGAAAAAGCAGGTGCCTTAAAGCAGCTGCTTTTTCATTTTATGGCAATCCAAAAAATCAAAATGGGGTTGTTCGTTCCTCATTAATCAAATAGCTTTGTTTAAACCTCAATCCAATGGATTTAACCATTTTGTTTTCCCCGCTTGATGAATCCATTTATGAGCACATTCATGACTCGGGCTCTCTTTACAAAAGCGTAAGACTGTTTGGGGATAAAATGCCCGATTATAAAAATGCAGATATTGCCATTTTTGGTATTAAAGAAGAACGGGGAACATCAACCAACCAGGGGTGTAAAGAAGGCCCTGACGAAATCCGCAAAAAACTCTATCGGCTAAAGCGAGGCTCCGGGAAAAACAATATTGTTGATCTTGGGAATTTAAACCCAGGTATTGATCTGGATGAAACCTACGTACGGGTAAGCGAAGTTTGTCGCATTCTATTAGAAAATAATGTATTGCCAATTATACTCGGTGGCTCTCATGACCTTGATTATGGCCAATACAAAGGGTACGAGGAGATGGAAAAGCTGGTTAATCTCCTCAACATAGATGCCTATCTTGATTTGGATGATGCTCAGGAAAGTGCAGCCTCCTCCAGGCATGTCAATAAGATACTTTTACACGAACCCAACTATCTTTTTGGGTATACCCATTTGGCACACCAAACCTATTTGATAGACCCCATGGCGGTAGCCATTTTGGAAAAGTTATATTTCGAAGCTTACCGGGTGGGTCACTTGCGAAGCAATATGGCTGACATGGAGCCAGCCATTCGCAATGCCGACATGGCCACCTTCGATATTACGGCTATCAAATCAGCCGATGCCCCTGGTAATGCTAATGCTCAACCATTTGGACTCACTGGAGAAGAGGCCTGCCAAATCTGTTGGTACGCAGGTATAAATGAAAAATTGAGTTCTATCGGTTTTTATGAATACAATCCTGATAAAGATGATGAACTCAAAAAAACAGCCTCTGTCATCGCAACCATGATTTGGTATTTTATAGAAGGGTTTTATCATCGCAAAAATGAGCAAGACTTTAAGAACAATGACTTCCTTAAATACACTGTATCAATGCCTGTAGAACCAGAGATACTATCTTTTTACAAAAGTAAGTTTACCGAAAAATGGTGGATGGAAGTAAACCACCATCGTACAAACGACAGATACTCAAGAGCCAGCATTGTACCATGTAGTTACAACGACTATCAAACAGCCACTAACGGAGAACTGCCAGAGCGATATATTGCTACTTTATCCAAATTGATTTAAGGTTTGTCATTCATTGGACAAACTCTTCATCGCTAAAATCAGTTAAATCACTATTATGAAAAATCTCTCTTTAATAACCATCACGATTCTTAGTTTTTATCTTTTTAGTTGCGACTCTAAACTTAACGACCCACAAAAAATTGTAGACAAGGCCATTAATGCTGCCGGAGGAGAAAAATACAACAACCTTAATGCCGAGTTCGATTTTAGAGATATGCATTATGCCGCCAGACGAAATGGAGGAAAATTTTCTTACGAACGGATTTTCAAAGATTCGCTGGGAACCATTCACGATTTTGTAACCAATGAGGGTTTTAAAAGAGAGATCAACGGTGAGATAGCTATGGTGCACGATACCATGGCAACCAAATATACCTCCTCTACAAACTCCGTCAATTATTTTGTACTACTCCCATACGGACTTAACGATGCGGCCGTCAATAAAAAATACCTCGGGGAGACAACCATAAACGATCAAGCTTATTACAAAATTCAGGTAACCTTCAGTGCCGATGGTGGTGGTGAAGATTTTCAAGACGTTTATTTATATTGGTTCAATCAACAAACGTTTGCGATGGACTACCTCGCCTATTCATTTGAGGAGAATGATGAAACGAGTTTCCGATTTAGGGTGGCCTACAACCCAAGAGTAATCAACGGAATTAAATTTCAAGATTACATTAACTACAAACCAGAAAACAATTCTTTCAGCGTTGATCAGGCGGAGGAATTATATAAACAAGGTGATTTGGTAGAACTAAGTAGAATTGATACCGAGAATATAGTGGTGGAGTAGTTGCTCTCGCATATGGAAAAAACAACACTAACTCTAGAGAACATTCCCCAACTGCTCTTTAATTTTTTCCAACTCCTCCTTCATCATCACAACGTGCTTCTGAATTTCAGCATCGTTGGCCTTGCTGCCAATAGTATTGATTTCTCTTCCTATCTCCTGAGAGATAAAGGCTAATTTTTTACCATTGCTCGTATTGCTTTTCAACACCTGCTGAAAGTAATCGAGGTGCGTTCTCAGGCGAACACGTTCCTCATGTATATCCAGCTTCTCGATATAAAAAATAATCTCTTGTTCCAACCTATTCGCATCAAACCCTTCTTCTCCAAAAAAATCTACCACCCTTCCTTTTATCCTGCTTCTCACTTTTTCTACCCGCTTTGGATCCAGCGTCTCTATGATTGCAAGACCAGACTCTATTGACTCACAATATGACTCCAGTTTCTTTTGTAACACTCCTCCTTCGGCCTTCCTGAAATCATCGCATTTCTTTATCGCTTCAATCACACAGGCATGAATGGCTTCCCATTCAGCTGGGTCTGTTACTTCTTTGCCGGTATTTTGGATTACATCCGGAGAGTTTAACGCAATCTGAAAAAGATTATCATACGGAGCCATTGCACGATCTGCTAACCGTTTTAATTGTGCATAGTAAGCAACAAACAATTCCTCATTGTAATGCTGTAGTACCTCGTGCTTGCCACTCTTTTCACAATCTATACTTACTGATATTTTCCCTCTTTCCAGATGATCTGTAACAATATTTCTTAATGCCAGCTCGTTTTCAGTGTATACACGTGGCAGTCGAATATTCAAATCCATGAATTTTGAATTCAAACTCTTTACCTCAACGTTAATGGTGAGATCCCCAAAAGTGGATGTGGCCTGTCCAAAGCCGGTCATAGATTTAATCATAATAGAAGGTTGGCTTTCGGGTTAAAAATCAAACCCTAAGGTAACAAATATGCGTGGGTCTTGTACTTTGTAATTTTCAACAGGCCATGCAACATCAAATTTCATGTAGTATCCCAACATCATACTTCTAAATCCAACACCATAGCTGTAAAGCCATGGGTTAATAAAGTCTTTGATTTCTGCTGTAAAAGGATCTCCTCTCACTACCCTGTTTTGAGTACTGGTGTTGGTGTTAATGGGTGGTTTCCCAGTCCAGCTGGTTCCTATATCGTAAAATCCGGTTAACTGCATATTCCGGAAGAAGTTAGATGTAATTGGCCCGCTGGAAAGGGCTCGAATAAGCGGAATTCTTAGCTCGGCATTGGCCAATGCTACACTCTGTCCGTACTGGGTGGCGTAATTAAACCCACGCAGACTGGTGGCAAATTCAGTAAAGATCAGGTTATGGTTGTACCCTTCAATCCCTGCCAAAGGATTACCCGCTCCATTTTCATTTAACCTATTCCCAAACCAATTGTCCATACCACCGAGCACATAAGATTTGGGTGCATTCCCAAAGAAAGTACCCGTAAAGCCTCTTACTGCTACCACAATCTCTTTATAGAGTGGTTGGTAATGTCTGATATCAATGGCCGCATGAGAGAAGCTAGCTTGTTTGTTGCCCATCCCCTCGTAATGGGTAAAGTTAATTTTGCCTCTCGTGCCCTCAATGATATTCATTCCGGTAGTCAGACTATTATCATATACCAACTCCATCTTAGATCCAGCATAAAACTGCTCGGCCGGGGGCAGAAACACGGGAGGAACAGAAGGAGACCTATCACTGCCCCTATCAACAATTCGGGTGTATCCAAGGAATGGTTTCAAAGTAATTCTTGTACGAACAGTCAGGGGCAACGAAGCTCCCACCTCTACCTTTTGCCAGGTGTATTTTTGCTGGTTCACATTCGCATCCCAGAAAATAACCTTGCGATCAATGCGGGCGCTATAGTCGACACGATGAGGTAAATATTGGATCTCTCCATAGACATCTCCACTCTTCCAGTCAAACGCTGTCTGAATTCCACCAAAGAAACGATAGTTTTCCAGCATATCATTCATTTGCGTTTCCATACGTACGCTAAATCCACGCAATGGATCGATGACAAAATTAGTAATCAGGTTTTCATAGGTAAATTTAGGCTCATAAGGGAAAGGACCTCGTATGCGGGTCACCTCTCGCGCCTTCATGTAACGATTCAAAAATGTTTCTGACGGTTGACTTCTTGTTGCTTCGTCTTCAAAGACATAATCTTCCGTATTGATTGTGTCGTCAATATTCACATCGATTTCCACTTTTTCACTCTTTGCAACAATAGTGTCTTTTGGCTGAGGAATTTCGTCTTCAAATATGTAATTATCTGTGTCAACAGAATCAGCCGGCATTCTCTTTCGTTCAACCGTATCAATAGGCATTTGAGTTTGCTGATCGACTGAGTCCTTGTCTCGCAATCTGGAATTAATCAATTCTTTTATAGAAAGCCCCTTTTGAGGAGCAGCCTCCTGTTGTCTCCTTTCAACAATGGCTTTGGCTTGCTGCACTTCTTTGCGCCTGGTAGCAGGTGTAAAAACCTGTCGGTTAAGGTTAAATGGTCTCGTCAGAAAGATATCTTCCTTCATCCCTTTATCCATCACCATGGCCATGGTACGGTTTGTAAAATCAATATCGTATTCCTTAATGCTGGAATTGTAGTTGGTCACCTGTGAATAAATCTTGGTGCTTTGGTCATACTTAAAAATATTTACAATGCCCCGCTGATCACTGAGGTAATAAATGTTATTGACATCCAAAGCCAAAGGGTAATAATCTTTACTTGAGGTATTTGTCAACCGTTTGACCACATTGGTCGTGGTATCCAGGTCATATAAATACAAATTATAGTTAGCGGGTATAGTCTTTATTCCTTTCACTATAGTGTTAGTCGTATCATTGGTCCTGTTGGAGCTGAAAACGATGGTATTCGAATTGGGTATAAAGGAGGGGTCAAAATCATCATAGAGGTCATTGGTTAACCTGCGCGTGCGATCCCTTCGGCTGCTGATCAGGAATAAATCATTTTGTCCTTCAAAGTCGGCACTTAGGATAGCCAATCTGCCGTTTCCAGAAAAATCAAAGCTTCTGATGTTGCTAAATCGATCCAGTTCTCTGGGCAGTTTGCTTTTGGTCGTTAGGTCATAAAGCCAAAAAACATGTTCTCCGTACTTCACCCCGATTACGCCAAGCGTATTATTATCAGCCCAGCTGATAAGCGGCACATTGGGGTTCACATCCTGACCAAACACCTTATTCCCACTCGTTAATATGGTAATTTCTTTGCCATTGCTCAACGACTTGATCTTCACGACAAAACGGCCTCTGTCATTTTCAGCGTAAGCAATGTTTTTTCCGTCAGGGCTAAGTTTTACCGTAGTGAAAATAATTTCCTTCCGATGGCGGTTACTCACTTTTGCTGAGTCCAGTGGAGCGATATAACTCTGATTCACCTTCTCCTCCATTTCAGAGTAATACTTTTCCCAATCACTTATCAATTGCTTGAAGCTAATGCCCAGTGTAATCAACACACTCTTTTGCTCATTGCGGATAACCCGTGCATAATTTAGAATATTAGAGATGCTGCTTTTGCCATATTTTTCAGCGATGTAATTCCATATCGACTGCCCCACTAATTCTGCTTCTTTCCCTGTAAGTTTTAAGGCTTTGTTAATTTTCTTTGTTCTTACCAACTGACGGATATAATCATCCATCTCCGTATTCCAGCCTTTGGACACGTAGCCAGAGGCACCTTTAATAAACCATTCTGGCAAGTTGAGCAACACCGCATTTTGAAACATGTCTTTCAAACTTCCACCAAACATCATTTCATTGACCATCAATTCAGTCATTTTGTAAATGAGTTGTTCCTTAAATTGATCAACAGTGCCAGGGTGCGCTATTTCCACATAGGGTTTCACAAATTCCGTCTCACCCCCTACATTAAATTCTGTATGGTTAAGTCCAACATTACTTTGTTGCAAATCAGTAATGGAGTTGTAAAGGAAAACTTTTGTTTTTAAATAGGGTGGATACCCGATCAGGTCAGTAATACGATCAAATTCTCCTTCAAGGTATTGAATGGCTTCAGTGGCTACCTTTCTGCGATTGTCGTAGTAATAGACATCAAAATTTTCTGAGGTGAGATATTGCCAATCAAACTGTTTGTACTGAATTCGGTTCTTTCCAAAGTTTTCACGCGCCTGCTGTGCACTAGCCTGAAAATGCAGGGCTGAAAATAACAATACGCCAAATAAGGTATAAGCACACTTCATGCGGATACTTCTCTTCAAAATTACCTGAAAAACCTCTTGCCTAGTTATCATCCCTGTCGCCAATCTGTAGCTTGCGGCCTTTATCTTAAGATACTGAGTATTAGTGGAACTTCGAATATAACGATTTAACACGAGTAATATTTGCCTCTTTATCCAAATTCCCTTGCCCTGATAAATAATCTGCAAGCTGCTCCGAAAAATACGGAGCCAGGCTCACACCTTTGGTACCCAGACCATTAAAAGTTACGACATTTTTTTCTTTAGGATGCTCCCCGATAATCGGACGTCTGTCAATTGTCGAAGGTCTGATACCCCAATCTTGGTGGGCCACCTCAAACGGTATGCTCAATAAATCTCCAACCTTCTGCTCCAACTCCACTCTTCCTTCCACAGTAATACCCGCCTTCAGATTAGCAAGATCATAAGTTGCTCCTACTTTGTATTCCATTTCTCCGGATTCCACAACATAAACCCCTCGGTTGTAAATCCGATTCAATGCTTTTGAAGTTTTAATTGTCATCACCTCCCCCTTCAACATCTTTAATGGCAGCATCTCAAAATGCCTGCTTTGCAGCGCATGAATACCTGTGCAATAAATTACTTTTTCAGCCGATATATTTTCATATGTTACACCAACATCCGAAATTTTCATTTTCTCCTCTTGCCATAATTCTTCCAAATAACTTTCCTTTTGCTGCAATAAATTTCGAACGCCATTGAGAAACACTCCTGTATTGATATACCCACATTGGGAAAGCAAAATGCCTCCAATTGGATCATTTACTTCATCACCAAAAGTGGATTGAGTGGTTACTTGAGTGATGTAATTAGCAAACGATTTATCAGCACTTTTACTCATCCATTCGTTCTGCTCCTCTATGGTGCGAAAAGGAGTATAGAGCGGGTAGTCATAAAAAAATTTTAATTGCAGGATTCTTTCTGCCTCTCTATAAAATTTAAACAGATAAGAAAACATCTCATCAGCCTTCCATGTTTTTACAATACGTTTTCCTGTAATTGGATTAAAAAGGCCTGCGGCAATCAATGATGCCCTGTTCTTTGATGGAGTATCAAACACCAAAATTTGTTTACCTCTTTTTATCAATTGTAGCGCGAGGCAAGCTCCTGCCAGGCCTAATCCCACTATGATATAATCAATTTTCTTTGTCAAGAACTTTTCTTTATCGTTATATATCCAACAAAAGCGCTAACCAATGCCCTAAAAGCGTCATCATATCACTAACTTATGACTTCACACAAAGATAATTGCCATGAAGGTCATAACTTTACATTTATTTCAGAGATATGATTACAGTTAAGTCTTTTGTTTTTAATCCATTCAGTGAAAACACCTACGTGGTCTATGACGACACCAGGGAAGCAATTGTTATAGATCCTGGTTGCTATGAACCTCAAGAGAGAAAAAAATTAGATGAATTTATTAAAACAAATCACCTTACCGTTTCATTACTAATCAATACCCATTGTCACATCGACCACGTGCTGGGCAATGATTTTGTAAAGGAGACCTATAATGTGCCCTTCCTGATTCATAAAAAAGAGGAAAGCTTATTGCGTGCAGTAAAAGCGTATGCCCCCAATTATGGATTTGGTGCTTATAGAGAAGCACTCCCTGATAAATTTATCGATGAAAAAGATGAGGTCACATGGGGCAAAAGTGCGATGAAGGTGATCTTTTTGCCTGGCCATTCTCCTGGACATATCGGTCTCTATAGCCCCGAACAAAAAATTCTAATCAGTGGTGATGTCCTTTTTGATGGCAGCATAGGCAGAACCGATTTGCCTGGTGGCGATATGGACACCTTAATCGATAGCATACAACAAAAACTTTTCATCTTACCGGATGATGTAATTGTTTATAGTGGTCATGGTAACCCTACCACAATTGGTAAAGAAAAGACAAGCAATCCATTTTGTGGACTAGGTACCTAATGAAATCGATAACACAGCATCTTCCTAATATATTAACACTAAGCAATCTGTTTTGTGGATGCATTGGAATACTATTAGCTCGTGAATTCCCACTTTATGCATCCGCATACCTTGTTTGGCTGGCTTGTGCATTTGATTTCTTTGATGGCTTTGCTGCCAGAATGCTGAAAACAACTTCAACAATTGGAAAAGAGCTTGACTCCCTTGCTGACATGGTAAGTTTTGGAGTACTCCCTGCAGTGGTAATGTTTACCTGGTTGGAGAAATTGTCACCAGAAACTTATATTCCCTACATCGCTTTTCTGATCGCATTATTTTCCGCATTGCGTCTGGCCAAATTCAATGTAGATGAAAATCAAACAGATTCCTTCATTGGTTTACCCACTCCAGCCAATGCACTTTTTATTACCGGATTGGTATTTCTGGATGCACCCTTCGATTTTATCACTTCTTCCACAGCGAGTCTTGTAAGTATAAGTATTATATTCTCCCTGCTGTTGGTTGCTCCACTCGATTTGTTTGCACTTAAATTCAAAAATTTTAGCTGGGCTGACAATAAACTGCGGTTTACCTTTATTGGATTATCAGTATTATTACTTGGCTGGAAACAGGCAGAGGGTGTACCTTTAATTATACTACTATATATCATTCTTTCGTTAACTACGAGGGTACTTGCAAGAAAGTAAGTTGTCTATCCAAAACATTTCGTGAAGGCCAGAAAATTAACAATACTGATTGGTTTAGCCCTTTTGGCGCTTGTCACAAATGCCAAAGCGCAGTCATTGGGCTCTCCTTTGAAATCGGGTCAATGGGCAAGGTTTTCAGTGCTGGAAGACGGAGTTTACAAAATTGATTACAATCTTCTTAAATCTGCTGGTTTTGACCCTGATAGGATTGATCCCAGAAATATTAGTCTCTTTGGAAATGGGAGTGGCATGTTGCCACAGGCTAATAGTTCTCCCAGATCAAACCATCTGCAAGAAATGGCAATTACGGTAGTGGGTGAGTCTGACGGAAAATTTAATTCTGGAGATTATATTTTATTCTATGGACAAAATTCCGACAAACATTTTTTCGATGTTAATAAAGAAATATTCCACTACGAGAATCACTTGTACACAGACAAAAACTATTATTTTCTAACAATTTCATCCCACCCGGGTAAGCGAATTGAAAACAAAGAAAACATTGCGGGCAGTCATCCTGTCGTTAATACTTTCAATGATTTCTTTTTTCATGAAAAAGAAAACTACAATGATCTGAACTCAGGCAGAAAATGGTTTGGGGAGCAATTCGATATTACCAACTCCTTATCCTTGCCCTTTACGATAGAAGGTATAGTAGCAAATAGTCAAGTAAAGGTAGTATCGAGTGTAATGGGGCAAAGTTTTAATCCAGCATCCTTCAGTCTCTCATTAAATGGAACTCAAGTTATGGAGCAACCCATTCCATCTATTGCTAACACGCAATATGGAATCAAAGGGAGAATCGTGACAGATACCGTTAGTGTAAATACCACCACTGCACCAACTCAAACTTTCAATTATCAATACACTAAAGGTGTTTCAGGGAAATCCATTGGCTATCTCGATTTTCTACTTGCCAATTTTGAAAGAAATTTATCGCTCTACGGCAATCAAACTCAATTTACATCTGCCGCCAGTCTTGCCAATTCGATAAGTACTTTCGAAGTTACTTCCTTTTCATCAAATGGATTTATTTGGGATGTTACTGATCCATTGGGATGTAGCAATCAGCAATTCCAACTTAACGATAATAAGGCGACCTTTAGCACTGAAACCAACGAACTCAAAACATTCATTGCTTTCATGGGAAATAATTTCCTCACTCCCACTTACGAGAAACAAGTTACAAATCAAGACCTCGTCAATAAATCTGGCATTCAATTACTCATCGTCACACACCCTGATTTTAAAAGTGAGGCGGAACGCTTAGCCAACCACAGGCAAAATGTAAATGGTATCACATCATTGGTAGTTACCATTGAAGAAATATACAATGATTATTCAGGAGGGAAGCAAGACCCGACTGCCATCAGGGATTTTACACGAAAGCTTTATGGCACTGGCCTGAAAAATATTTTACTTTTTGGAAGATCCTCATTCGACTACAAAGACAGAATAAGTAAAAACACAAATTTTGTTCCTACCTACGAGTCGAGAAATTCCCTTTCACCTCTGGAAACCTATTCTTCAGATGACTACTTCGCCTTTATGGAAATAAATGAGGGCAACTGGCAGGAAAGCCCGGTTGAGGCCCACACATTAGATATTGGAGTGGGTAGGCTGCCCGTTAAAACAGCTGAGGAGGCCGCAATTGTAGTAGACAAACTCATTGCCTACGACACTAATCCAAAGTCTTTTGGGGGCTGGAGAAAAGATATTCTTTTTGTTGCTGACGATGGAGATTTCAATCTGCATCAAAGCGATACCGACAAGCTGGCTAAAGATATCGAAGCAAATCACTTCCAGTTTGATACTAAAAAAATTTATCTGGATGCCTTTAAACAAATTTCAAAACCAAGCGGTCAGGTTTCACCCGATGCCCGTAGTGCATTATTGAAATCTTTAAAAAAAGGAGTCCTTATTGTTAATTTTACAGGACACGGTTCAGAGCGTGTTTGGCTGCAAGAACAGATATTGGACGAAGAGCTCATTGAAGAGTGGAGCAATAAAAAGGTTTTTCCGCTTTTGGTCACTGCAACATGCGAGTTTGGAAGGCATGATGACCCAACACAAATTTCAAGTAGCGAATTGGCGTTAACAAAAAAAGATGGTGGTGCTATCGGCTTAGTAACTGCCGCAAGACCGGTTAATGCATCTACAAATGCCTTTCTCAACAAAGCTTTTTACGAGGCACTTTTTACAAAAGTTGACGGGAAACACAGAGACCTTGGCGCTGTCTTTCGCGAAACGAAAAACAAAAGCATGAACGGTGTTTCAAATAGAAATTTTTCTTTATTAGGCGACCCGTCAATGTTGCTGGCCATGCCGAATGATGAAATTGTTGCTACGCGCATATCAACCGCCACAGGATCCGACACCCTTAAGGCTTTATCCAGGATCATCATTGAAGGCGAAATTCAAACTCAGGGAATCAAAAATGTGGGCTTTAACGGAGTAGTAACAGTAACTCTAAAAGACAAAGAATTTGATTTCAATACATTGGGTGATGAAAACCCTGTTTTCACTTACCAGGAAAGAAGCAATACTTTATTTCGCGGTGAAGCAACGGTATCCAACGGAGCCTTTCAATTGGAATTCATCTTGCCGAAAAATATAGCATATCAGGTAGGCTATGGAAAACTAAGCATGTATGCAAAAAATAACACTAACAATAGTGATGCTATTGGAGGAGCCATCAATTTCAAAATAGGAGAAAGTGAAATAGATGACGGCAGTGACACTACTTCTCCTGAAATAAAACTTTACATGGGGGACACCACCTTCATCAATGGAGGCATTACATCATCCTCTACTCAATTGGTTGCCCGTCTTTCTGATACCAGCGGAATTAATATTGCTAATTACGGAATTGGAAATAACCTAATTGCCATTCTCGATGACGATCAGGTATTTGAAGTCGGAGAATATTATCTGGCGGATCAGGATGATTTCACAAAAGGAACAATAATTTTTCCTATCGAAAATCTTGAACCTGGCAGACATACTATTGAATTAAAAGCCTGGGATGTGTACAACAATCCTTCCTCTGGAAGAGTCGATTTTGTGGTGACAGATGGAACTCAAATTGCAATTCAAAAGCTTTACAACTACCCCAATCCATTCTCCAACAATACCACCATTCAGTTTGAACATAACAGAGCAGGTGATGATCTGGAGGTTTTTGCCACCATTGTAGACACCTCAGGACAAACAATACACATTATAAATTATGAGGTACCATCTAGTCAATATTTGGTTACTTTACCCGAGTGGGATGGTACTAATACTTCAGGAACAAAATTAGGCAATGGATTATACCTGTTAAGGTTAGTTGTACGTTCCCTATTGGACGGCTCGAAAAATGAGCAGTTTTCCAAACTAATTATTTTGAATTGATTATCTTTAAAGCTTAGATCTTGACTATGAATAAGTTAAGGATTATAATTATCCTCTTTTTATCGTTTAGTGTTACCTTTTTCGGCTTTTCTCAGAACCTAATTGGTCAGGATAGTACCCGAAAGGTAATAACTACCGCTGTCCCTTTTCTCACAATAACTCCTGATTCCAGGGCTGCTGGAATGGGTGATGCAGGGGTAGCCACCTCTCCGGATGCAAACTCAGCCTATTGGAACTCAGCCAAACTGGCATTCATAGATAAGAGCTATGGAGTCTCTGGTTCCTACACCCCGTGGTTGGGCAAGATCATCAACGACATGTCTATCTTCTACTTAACAGGATTTTATAAGATTACGAGAGAGCAAACTGTTGCTGCCTCAATGAAGTATTTTGATCTGGGAGAAATTACTTTTAATAACGGGCCTGGCCCAGGGAATATTCTGGGGCGGTTTAATCCAAGAGAGTTTGCCTTTGACGTTACCTATTCAAGACTGCTTACTGAGCAATTGAGTATTGGAGGAGCTTTAAGATATATCCATTCTAATCTTACCGGAGCATTTTCCTCTGGAGGTGTTGACGCAAGGCCTGGTAATTCCGTGGCTGTAGATGTAGGTGTGTTTTATACAAAACCTTTAGTTTCAAGAAACTCAGCGCTTTCACTTGGAGCATCCATTACTAACATCGGTGCAAAAATTTCTTATTCCGATGCAAACAATAAAGACTTTATCCCCACCAATTTAAGATTGGGAGGTTCCTACAAAACGGAATTGGATGCATTTAATAGTTTAACTTTTGCATTAGATGTCAATAAATTACTTGTGCCAAGCCCAACAGCAGACAGCCAGGATAAGGCCCTGTTAAGTGGAATTTTCGGTTCCTTCACAGATGCCCCCGGAGGATTTAGTGAAGAGATACGAGAATTTTCAGTTTCCTCAGGTATAGAATACTGGTACAATGAAACTTTCGCAGGACGTTTGGGCTATTTTCTTGAAGCAAAAGACAAGGGAAATCGCAAGTATTTAACTGCGGGAGTTGGTGCTAAAATTCAAAAATTCGCAATAGACATAGCTTATCTCGTACCTACAAACAAGAACGAAAACGCTTTAGCTGAAACACTTCGTTTCACCATCATGATGTATTTTGATAGTAAAGCGATAAGAGAAGAATCTGTGACTGACCAATTGTAATGCTGGACAGAACACAGCCGCCTCCTTTTATAAAATCCACCTCTTTTCAACTGCCTCACGTTGATAAAACTCAGTTATCAAATGGTATACCTATAATCCATTTGAATACCATTGAGCAGGAACTCGTTAAAATTGAAGTAGTTTTCAATGCTGGTAAATGGTTTGATCCAAAGCCTGAGGTTTCACACTTTACGGTTCAGATGCTTGACAAAGGCACCAAATCAATGTCTGCAAAGCAAATTGCTGAGTTGTTCGACAGGTATGGTGCTCATATTGAGTTGTCCTGTAATTTTGATTTTGCAACAGTTGCACTGTATGCTCTTTCAAAACATATCTCTAAACTCTATCCGATTTTTCTTGAACTAATCACTCTACCATCTTTTGATGATGCTGAGCTGGCCCTTCTTAAAGATCATTTTATTCAGGGGCTCAGAGTAA
Source organism: Flammeovirgaceae bacterium UBA2338 (assembly GCA_002344795.1). Taxonomy (GTDB): domain Bacteria; phylum Bacteroidota; class Bacteroidia; order Cytophagales; family Cyclobacteriaceae; genus ELB16-189. The sequence goes on from DDUM01000077.1 coordinate 162,884, forward strand.
AAAATGAAAAAACAAGCTACCTGGCATCTAAATTAATACGCAAAAAAATATTTGGACCACTTCATCCATATGGGCAATCCCCCAGTGAAGAAGATGTAAACAAAATAAAATCAAGTGACCTGGTTTCTTTTTTTAACGAAAGAATAAAGCCTTCTCACGTTTTTATTCTTGGGAAAATAAAGCCCAATGACTTTAATACATTGAAGCACACACTGGGTTCAATGAGCACCAATACTCCATCTCCGTCTGATTTCTCTTCAATTGAAAAGCCAAAAGAACCTAATTACATTGAGAAGTCAGGAAGCGTTCAATCCTCTATCCGACTTGGAAAACGAACTCTTCAAAGAGATCATCCTGATTATGGAGGCCTCTTACTTCTTAATTATTACCTGGGTGGTTACTTCGGATCCAGATTGATGAAAAACTTAAGAGAGGAGAAAGGATTAACATATGGAATTTCATCTTCCATTAACTCCCTAAAAAATGACAGTATGTTACTTATTGGCACAGATGTCAACAAAGAAAATAGAGAGATTGCCATACATGAGATTATGAGTGAGGTTGACCTGCTTTGTAGGTCTATTGATGGCAATGAATTAGAACTCGCCAAACGACATTTTATTGGAAGCCTTCAAGGTCAAATAGCCAGTCCCTTTTCAATATTGGAAAAAATAAAAAATATTGAGCTCTACCAACTCCCCGGCACGTACTATCAGAATTTGATTAATCAGATTGATAGCGTTACCATTCAAGATTTACTTCAGCTTGCCGAAGTGCACTTTAAAAGTAATGCTTTCTTTGAAGTTTCAGTAGGTTAATCCCTTTCCTATCATCCCTAACAAAAAAGGCATCTCTCAACACTGAAGCTTTTACAAAAAAAAGCCTCATAGAGTTAGT